>NZ_JBIFXR010000001.1:0-933317 GCF_043558675.1 Halomonas sp. HNIBRBA4712
CCTTCGAAGAATCCCCCGTGGCCCCAGGCTGCGGGGGATTTTTCATGCGTGCGTGGAAAGTGTCGTGCGTGGAAGGCAGGTACGGGAAAGGGATTGTGTGCAGGGTGTGGGAGGGCGCTTCAGCTCGCGACGGGGGGCCCCGCCAGGGCACCTGACGGTGCCATTCGCGCGCTGAAGCGCCCCCCCACAGGAGAATCCTGCTGTGGGCAGGCTCCTGCCCGACCACCGGCGGCGCATCGCTGGCTGACACCTGCTCCCACCCTTATGCTCTGAACGATTCACGATTCACGATTCACGATTCACGATTCACGATTCACGATTCACGCCCTCACACCTTCTCACCACTCAATCCGCTCACCCGCCCAGTCCCAGAAACTACCCGTATCCTCTGGCGTGCGCTGATCGATAACGCTCAACAGGCTCTCGGCGACGAAAGCGGGGGTGAAAAGTTTGTTCTCAGGCACCCGGGCTTGAAACGGTTTGGAGAGCGCGGTATCGGTGGTGCCGGGGTGCAGGGATAACACGATGGCGTTCTTGTTGAGCCGGCCAAGCTCGATGGAGGCGGTCTTCATCAGCATGTTGTGCGCCGCCTTGCTGGCCCGGTAACTGTACCAGCCGCCAAAGCCGTTATCCCCGATCGACCCGACGCGCGCCGATAAACTGGCCACGATACAGGGGTGCGATCCTTTCACTGCGTTATGGAACGTCGCCAAAAGCCGTACCGGTGTGGCGGCGTTGACGTGCATGACGTGGGCGAAGGCATCGGCGTCGAACTGCTCGAGCCGCTTTTCCGGTTGGATATCGTGTGTATCGTCGTGAAGCACGCCCACGGCGTTGAAGAGAAAATCAAGCCTGCGCTCGCCGAGTGTTTCTTTCAGCTTCTCAAGGCCCTCCTCGGTTGTCACATCCGCCGCCAGCGCGGTCACGCGAGTATCCGATCTATCTATCGCGCGCCGACTAACGGCAATGACGCTGCCGACTTTGCTCGACGCGAGAAGCGCCTCGATAACGGCGTGGCCAATACCGCCGCTAGCGCCGGTTACGACCGCGGTAAAATCCTTCGGTAAGTAGTCGAGCATTCGGCGCTCCCTTTCAGAACGTGAGTGTTCCCAGTGAAGCGGCTTGGGCAGGGTTTGTCTATGTTTACAAGGGACGTCTGGTTTTACGAGGGGCGTCAGGCGGAGGTATTGAGACGGCTGGAGGGAGCCTTGTTTCGACCATTGGGCTGGTAAAGCGTTTTTTCAGCGATTTGCTGAATGTAGTTCAGCATATCCTGATTGTGCTGCATGCGCATCGAGAGCATCTCGCCGGTCAGCGCGTTCATGCGCGCGGCGCGCTCGGTTTTATCGAGAAAATGCGTCCAGCTCTGTTCACACTGGGCATCTGCCGCGGCCTCGAAAGCGCCGTTAGCATCGTCGTCGTAGCCCAGCCGCGTTTGAGTCGAGCGGCGCAGGGTTTCCATTCGATCCAGCGCGCTCAACAGAGTCTGTTTGGCGTCGGCGGTGGTTGCCAGCGCCTCGCCGTCGATTTCACCCTTCGCCAGCTGTGCCTGCTCGCTGGACAGCAGCTCGAGAAGCTCATCCAGACGCTGGTGCTGTTCCGAAAGCAAACGGGAAAGGCTCATGGTCTCAAGACTCTTTTAGCTGAGCGATCAGGCTGTCGGCGATACGGTCGGCGCGGATTTCAAGACGCCCTTCACGAATGGCGTCGCGAATCTCTTCCACCCTGGCCGTATCGATATCCTGGGAGTCGTCCATGTGCATCTGGCTCAGGCGCGTGGACTCGCGGGCGGTATGGCCTTCGGGTGAAGGGCGAGCACCGCTAACTTTTTGAGTGTCGTCGCGCTGCTGTGCCTGTTGGGTACGTAGCAGCGGATTCAGATTGTCAATTTTCACGTGAGAGGCCTCGTCGTCAACGTTAAGGCGCGTTAAACGCCCAAGCTCCATGCCGTTATATAGGGTATCGGCGCCATTCTGGAGGACTTTAGACGTTGACTCAAAAATCTACGGTCGCGACACCGTTGCCGGTAATGCGTGCGGTCACGAGCTCGCGGGTATCAAAACGCACGCGAATGCGCGCATCGAGCGCACCCCCTTCGAGCGCCTCCCCTTCACGCGTCACGCGAAAGCCAGCGCCCTGAGCTATGACCGTCACGCGCTGACCGCGTTCCACCATTTCCGGCGCCTGCAGCGCATGTGCCTGAAAGGCATCGCCGCTGCGAATGGGGCGCTGGGCCACCATGCCGATAATCGACTCTTCGTTGGTCAGCGCGTTGTTGGCCAGGTCGCCCAGATTACCCTGGCGGTGGGTGATCATGGCGCCGGTGATCAGCGTGCCGCGCGCGATATCCTGGGCGGCGACCACGTAGCTGCCGATCACGTCCACCTGCGCCTGCAGATAGCGCACCTGACGACGCGCTTCGCCGCAGCGTACGCCGACCGAAACCCGCCCCAGCGGTGCCTGGCTTGCGTTAGGAAGAAACGGCTCCGGCGCGACGCAAACGGGTAAATGAGGCGAAGGTGGTGATACGTCGATCGCCACTTCCTGCCCCAACGTCTGCGTCTGCTGATAAAGAAAATACTGTACCGCCTCGATGAGCGCCGTGTCATCAGCGCTTGCCCTGGCACTGCCCGCCAGGCAAAGCGCCAGGAAGAGTGCCAGCTTCATGACAGGTAACGCACGCCAAGGCGTGAGGAGCTTCGAACGGGGCATGAAGGCATCGCTTGAAAAGAAAAAGAAGGAGGCCGCCGGAAGCAGCGGCCAGTGAGCAAAATGTTAATGTAAAAGGCAATACCGAATCATGCGAAATGATGGGTTAAAAGGCATTTGTTCCATGCTTTAGGCTGAGAGCGCCTTGCCTATCATGCACCCTCAGAAATATCCGAATTATCTTTGCTTCCCGGCAAGCGGAGGACGCATGTTCGACCACCTGGAGTCTGCCTTCAACTTTCATCAGCGCGCGCTGGGCCTTCGTCAGGCGCGCCACGAAGTGCTGGCGGCCAATATTGCCAATGCCGATACGCCCAACTTCAAGGCGCGCGATATCGATTTTGCCAGCGAGCTCAAAAAAGCAGTCGATGCCGGATCGTCTGCCCAGCAGCGCGGCGGCGTATCGCTTGCGCGTACCTCCGAGCGTCATATCTCCGCTCAGGGGAGCGCTTGGCAGAGCACTAATACGGACCTTCTTTATCGAGTGCCCGACCAGCCCAGTCTCGATGGCAACACCGTCGACATGGATCGCGAGCGCTCGCAGTTCGCCGACAACGCTGTGCGCTACCAGGCGGCGCTGACGATGATGAACAGCCGCATTCAGGGTCTCAAGAACGCGATGCAGCCGGAATAATCCGGCTCAGGAGCCATAAACCACCATGTCGATGTTTTCAGCCTTTGATATCGCAAGCTCCGCGCTGAGCGCCCAAGCGCAGCGGATGAACGTGACCGCCAGCAACATGGCCAACGCCGACAGTATTGCTGGCCCCGATGGCGAAACCTACCGCGCCAAACAGGTGATGTTCGAAACCCAGGCACAGAACAACCGCTACGGCGTCGGCGGCGTGCGCGTCACCGACGTCGTCGAGGATGAGTCTCCCCTACGCCTGGCGTATATGCCAAACCACCCGGCGGCGGACGACGAAGGGTATGTCGCCAAGCCCAACGTCGAGCCGGTGCACGAAATGGTCAACATGATCTCCGCCTCGCGCTCCTACCAGGCCAACGTCGAGGTTTTCAACACCACTAAACAGATGATGATGCAAACGCTGTCACTGGGTGAGGGCTGAACATGAATACCTTTGATCCCAATGTATTGAACGCCATCAACGGCACTGGCAACGGCGCGCAACTGAAGCCTAAGCAGTCCGAAGAGCTGCGCAATAGCTTCATGACGATGCTGGTTACCCAACTGCAGAATCAGGATCCGCTCAATCCGATGGACAATGCGGAAATGACGTCGCAGCTCGCCCAGATCAATACCGTCAGCGGCATCGAGCAGCTCAACGCCACGCTTCAGGGTATCACCAGCCAGATGGAAGCCAACAAGGCGCTTCAGGCAAGCAGCCTGATCGGACAAGGCGTGATGGTGCCGGGTAGGCAGATCATGCTCGAACAGGATGGGGACGGTGTGCCCTACTCCACGCCGTTCGGTATCGAGCTTTCCCGGCCCGCCGCCAATGTGCAGGCCACGATCACCGGCCAGGGGGGCGAGGTCATTCGACGTTATGACCTGGGAGCGGTGGACGCAGGCGTTCAGTCGTTTAGCTGGGATGGCCGAAACGACCAGGGGATGGTGGTAGCGAGCAACCGCTACACCGTTCAGTTGACAGCGACCGATGGCGAAGGTGAGGCGATCGAGGCAGCACCGCTCAACTACGCTCTCGTCAATAGTGTCACGCCCAACAAGGGTGGCGATGTAAGGCTTGATCTGGGAGCGATATACGGCCAAGTCAGCCTGAATGATGTCAAACAAATTCTTTGATTTAGCAGTACTTAACGCTTCCAGGAGAACGAAATGAGCTTTTCACAAGCATTGAGTGGTCTTAATGCACAGTCACAGAACCTGAAAATTCTGGGCAACAACATTGCAAACTCCCAAACTGTTGGTTTCAAGAGTTCGAGCGCCATTTTCGCGGACGTCTTCGCCGGCGCTAACGGTCAAGTGGGATTGGGGGTCAAGATAGCCGATGTGCGTCAGGACTTTACCGCTGGAGATCTTGAGTCCTCAGGGCGTACGCTCGACCTGGCGGTCGCCGGTGAGGGATTTTACCGCGTTCAATTGACGAACGGTGAAACTGCTTATACCCGCAATGGCCAGTTCAGTCAGGATAACCAAGGGTATCTGGTAAATGCGTCTGGTCATCAGTTAACGGGCTATGGACTGTCGGATCCCGATGACCCTTTCTCTCCAGTGGTCGCAGGAGGTGCGCCTCAACCTCTTCAAATAGCGGCTGATGATATACCCGCTAATGCAACTGCAAGCGTAACGGCAACGTATAACCTCAACGCCAGTACGGTGGTTGGCCAAGGCGATGCCAATAGTCCAGTGCAGTCCGCAAGCATTGTTGGCGGTAACGGTCAGGAAATGAACGTTAATTACCATTATTCCAATAGTTACACTACTTACGATTCGCTGGGGAATAACCATACCGTATCGACCTACTTTCTCAAAAGTGCTAACAACCAATGGATAGCGCAAGTTGCGATTGACGGTAGAATCGACGGATTTTCCCGTGCGGTCGGCCCTAATGGGGGGGCGAACCAAGGGGCAGTCACCAATTATGGGAACAACGCCTTTGCGATCGACTTCACCAGTAACGGTCAGCTACCGCGTAATGCCGATAATGAAGTCGCCGCCATTCGTCCGGTTAATGGTATTGCCGTAGGCGGCACGGCTGGTCAGGGCGCGAGTCTCGCCACGATCAACTACCAGCCAGGCGGTGGCGCGGCAGCGGTCGAGTTTACTATCGACCTGGAGGGCACGACGCAATTCAATAATAACTCCGTGCAAAACACCTTGACTCAAGATGGCTATACCTCGGGAAGCTTGGCCGGTCTGGAGATCACCCGTGAAGGCCGCGTAATCCGCACCTATACCAACGAAGAGCGTCGCGATGCCGGTCAAATCGTACTGGCGAGCTTTGCCAATAACGAAGGCCTGCAGTCCATCGGTGACAACGCCTGGCGTGAGACCAACGCCTCGGGTATCGGCATCATCGGCACCGCCGGGGCGGGCGTTTTCGGTACGATCGAGTCCGGGGTCCTCGAGAACTCCAACGTCGATCTGGCCAAGCAGCTCGTGGACACCATCGTTGCCCAGCGTGCCTACCAGGCGAACTCGACCTCCATCAGCACCCAGGACGAGCTCCTGCAGACCATCATCAACCTGTGATGACAGCCGCCAGCGGGAGGGAGTAGCGCGTGGATAGAATGCTGTATACCGCCATGAGCGGAGCGAAGAACGCCATGGACCAGCAGTCGGTGGTGACGAACAACCTCGCCAACGTCTCGACCACGGGCTTTCGCGCCGAGCTGCAGGCGGCGCGCTCGGTGCCCGTGCTGGGCGCGGGGCCGCTCGAGACCCGCGTCTCGGCGGTCACCACGACGCCGGGCAGCGACTTCTCCCAGGGGCCTATCGAGTTCACCGGCCGCACGCTGGATGTGGCCTTGCAGGGCGGCGCCTGGCTTGCGGTACTCGCCGAGGACGGCAGCGAAACCTACACCCGCCGCGGCGATCTTCAGCTCGACAGCGACGGCGTGCTCTTGAACATGGGGCGGCCGGTAATGGGCGAAGGCGGGCCCATCGCGCTGCCCCAGGGGGCGCAGGTGTCGATCGGCGCCGACGGTACGATCAGCGCCATTCCTCAGGGGGAAGGCCCGAACGCGCTGGTGGACGTTGGCCGCATCAAACTGGTCACCCCGGATGAAGCGGCGCTTACGCGTGGCGACGATGGTCTTTTTCGCGCACCGCCGGGCGAGGAAGGTGAACCCGGCGTACTCCCCGCCGATGAAACCGCCCGGCTGGTGAGCGGAGCGCTGGAAGGCAGTAACGTCAGCGCCGTGGACGCCATGGTCTCGATGATCGACGTACAGCGCCGCTACGACATGCAGATGCGCGTGCTGGGCAATGCCGACGAGAACGCCCAGCGCGCCAACAGCATGCTCTCACTCCAGGGCTGACCCCAGCCGCCCGATTAAAGGACAGACACCATGATCAAGTCGTTGTGGACGGCAAAGACCGGCCTCGAGTCGCAGCAGACCAAGCTCGACGTCATCTCCAACAATCTGGCCAACGTCAGCACCAACGGGTTCAAGCGCTCGCGGCCGGTGTTCGAGGACCTTCTCTACCAGAACATGCGTCAGCCCGGCGCTCAGAACAACATTCAGGACCGTCTGCCCTCGGGCATGCAGGTGGGTACCGGCGTGCGCGCCGTGGCGACCGAGCGCCTGCATACCCAGGGCGGGCTTGAGCGAACCGATAACTCGCGCGATCTCGCCATCAACGGTGAAGGCTTTTTCCAGGTGCTGCTGCCCGACGGTACGATCGGCTATACCCGCGACGGCGGCTTCCAGCTCAACGAAAATGGCCAGATGGTCACCGCTAACGGCTACCCGCTGGAGCCGGCGATTTTCCTGCCGCCCAACGCTCTGTCGGTCGCCATTGGTGAAGATGGCACGGTCAGCGTTCGCCAGCCCGGTGTCGCTCAGGACACCGACGTGGGTCAGATTACCCTGACGTCGTTCATCAACCCCACGGGGCTCGAGAGCATCGGCGGCAACCTGTACTTGGAAACCGGTGCCTCCGGCGCGCCGAACCAGGACATTCCCGGCAACAACGGCGCCGGGCGGCTGTTCCAGGGATTCGTCGAAACCTCCAACGTCAACGTGGTGGAGGAGATGGTTGCCATGATCCAGACCCAGCGCGCCTACGAAATCAACAGCCGCGCGATCTCCACCAGCGACGAAATGCTGGCGCGGCTGAGTCAGCTCTAATCCCATGGGCCAGATCGTAAACCCGGGTCGCTCGATGCCGCTACAAACCGTTTTTTTTCGTCGCCTGGCGCAGCTCGCCGTGGCGCTCCTGGTGCTGCTGGTGGCCGGGTGTGCCCAGATACCGCGCGCTTCGGTGGTCGGCGAGCAGGAGTACATCAACATCGTCGACCGCCCCCCGGCGGTGGCCAACGGCGCCATCTATCAGTCGCGGCGTGGCTACCACCCGCTGTTCGAGGATCGCCGCCCGCGGGCGATCGGCGATATCCTGACCATCGTGCTCAACGAACAGGTCAGCGCCAGCCAGAACTCCCAGTCGAGTGCCAACCGCAGCGGCTCGAGCTCGCTCGATATCGCCCAGATTCCGGAGATCATCGACTTTCTCGAGGACTACGGTTTCGACGTCGCCGGCGACAACATTTTCGCCGGCAGCGGCAGCACCCAGGCGAACAACACCATGACCGGTACGATTACCGTCTCGGTGCTGGAGGTGCTCAACAACGGCTACCTGCGGGTGCGCGGCGAGAAGCAGATCGCGATCAACCAGGGCACCGAGTTCATCCGCTTCTCCGGCGTGGTCAACCCGCAAACGGTGACCGCGGCCAACACCGTGCCGTCCAACCAGGTGGCCGATGCGCGCATTGAGTACGTGGGCGATGGCTACATCAACGAAGCGCAGCACATGGGCTGGCTGCAGCGCTTCTTCCTCAACGTGTCGCCGTTCTAGGCGCTTGAGACGAGAGTGATGATGACGACATTCAACCTCAAGCGCCGGCTCAAGACCGTGGCGCTGGTCGCGCTTTGGCTGGTGGCGGGTAGCGCCCAGGCCGAAAGCGTGCGTGAGCTTGCCAATTTTGCCGGCGTGCGTGACAACCAGCTGGTCGGGTACGGGCTGGTGGTCGGCCTCGACAGCACCGGCGACCAGACCACCCAGGCCCCGTTCACCAGCCAAAGCCTGACCAACATGCTCTCGCAGCTCGGCGTAAGCGTGCCGCCGGGCACCAACCTGCAGCTGCGTAACGTCGCCGCGGTCATGGTCACGGCGGACTTGCCGCCGTTTGCTCGCCCGGGCCAGCGTCTGGATATCGTCGTCTCCTCGATCGCCAACGCGCGAAGTCTGCGCGGCGGCACGCTCTTGATGACGCCGCTGAAAGGCGCCGACGGCGATACCTACGCCATCGCTCAGGGCAACATGCTGGTCGGCGGCGCCGGCGCTCAGGCTGGCGGCAGCAGCGTGCAGATCAACCAGCAGGCGGCCGGGCGCATTCCGAACGGTGCGCTGGTCGAGCGCGAAGTAGCGCTCAACCTGGGGGCCAACGGCGGGCTTCTGGAGCTTCAGCTGAACACCCCGGATTTCGGCACCGCCCAGCGCGTGGTCAGCGCGATCAACAGTGAATTCGGCCAGTCGGTCGCCTACGCGCGCAACGGCGGCGTGATCGCCCTCGACGGGCCGATGGACGCCAATTCGCGGGTCAACTTCATGGCGCGGGTGGAGAGCGTGCAGGTCACGCCGATGGATGCGCCGGCGCGGGTGGTGCTGAACTCGCGTACCGGCTCGGTGGTGATGAACAGCGCCGTCACCCTGCGCCAGGCCGCCGTCGCCCACGGCAACCTGTCGATCGTCATCGATACCCAGTTCGGCGTCAGCCAACCCGCGCCGCTTGGCCAAGGCAACACCGTCGTGGTGCCCAATACGGATATCGATATCAACCAACAGGAAGCGTACCTGCAGATCGTCGAGGGCGCTCAGTTGAGCGAGGTGGTCAACGCCCTGAACGCACTCGGCGCCACGCCCCAGGATTTGATGTCGATTCTCGAAGCGCTCCGGGCCTCCGGGTCGCTGCGCGCCGAGCTCGAGGTGATTTGATGAGCGTCAACAGTCCGGCCAACCAGCTCGCCTTCGATATAAAAGGCTTTCAGCGGCTTCAGCACAATGCTCGCCTCGACCCGGAAGCCGGCGCCCAGGGGGCGGCCCAGCAGTTCGAAGCGCTGTTCGTGCAGATGATGATGAAGAGCATGCGCGACGCCATTCCCTCCGGCGGGCTTTTGAACAGCAGCGCCGGCGATACCTACCAGCAAATGCTCGATCAGCAGTGGTCCCAGGTCATCGCCGAAAAAGGCGTGGGCCTTGCCGACGTGCTGGTCGAGCAGCTCACGCGTCAGGGCGCGCTCAAGGGCAGCGCGCAAAACGATGACGAGCTTCAGGCGCTGATCGCCGGTATCCCCCGCGGCACCCCCCGCGTGCTGGACGACCCGCTTCAGCCCGGTGGTGGCGTAGGAGAGGAGAGCGGACGCTTCCTGCGAGAGCTCGAGGCGATTCGCCAGGGCCGAGTAGCGCCGGAGCAGACTGGCGGCGCACAAACGCCGTTGGCGAGCGCCGCGACCGCGCCGATCATCAATCCCAACGCGCCGGATCATGTGAAGCGGTTTCTGAGTACGCTGGCCGCGCCGGCCCAAGCGGCCAGCCGGGCCAGCGGTGTGCCTGCCGAGCTGATTCTTGCCCAAGCGGCGCTCGAAACCGGCTGGGGCCGCCACGAAATCGCTACCCATCAGGGCGGCAACAGCCACAACCTGTTCGGCATCAAGGCGGGCAGCCGCTGGCAGGGTGCGACCACCGATATCGCCACCCACGAATACCTCAACGGCCAGCGTACCCGCATGGTGGATACCTTCCGGGTGTATGACTCCTTCGAGCACGCCTTTACCGACTACGCCAGCCTGATCGGCAACAACCCGCGCTATAAAGGGGTGGTCGATGCTCCCAATGCAGAACAGGCCGCGCGCGCGCTGCAAAGCGGCGGCTACGCCACCGACCCGCGCTACGCCGAAAAGCTCGTCGCGATCATGAACACCATGGGCCCGCTCCCGGCCGGGCCGGAATTTCTCGCCGACGCGCGCTAACGCCGTTAAAGCTTTTTAACGAGCCGCCGATAAAAGAAGCATCGGCTTGAGGATTGAACCATGAGCATGTTTTCGACCGGCCTGAGCGGCCTGAACGCGGCGCAGCGAGCGCTGGGCGCCACCAGCAACAACATCAGTAACCTGTTTACGCCAGGCTACAACCGCGAGCTGCCCAAACTGAGCGAAACCGGCGTAGGCGGCGGCGTGCGCGTGGACGCCATCGAGCGTCAGTTCAACACCTACGTGGCCAACCAGCTGAACAACGCCAGAACTCAGTCGAGTGCGCTCGAAACCTACAGCAACCAGGTCAGCCAGATCGATAACCTGCTCGCGGATCGCGAAGCGGGGCTTTCGCCGCTGATGCAGGACTTCTTCTCATCGCTGGACGCCTTGGCAAGCGCGCCCTCGGACCCGGCGGCGCGCCAAGGCGTGATCGGTGCGGCAGATACCCTGAGCGCGCAGTTTCGCTCCTTCGATGGCTATCTGCAGGACATGCAAAGCAACATCAATGGCCAGATTCGGGATGAAGTTACCCAGATCAACAACACCGTCGATCAGATCGCCGATTTCAACCGCGAAATCTCGCTGGCCCGCGCCCGCAGCGGTGAAGCGCCCAACAGCCTGCTCAATCAGCGCGACCAGCTGGTCGCCGAGCTCAACGAGCGCATGGATTTACGGCTCAACGTGCAGGATGGCAAGTCCTATAATATCAGCCTGCCTAACGGCCAGCCGCTGGTGACCGGCACCGCGAGCTTCAAATTGGAGGCGATTCCGGCAGAAAACGACCCCCAGCGTACGGTGATCGGTTATCGAAACGGTACCAATAAAACCACCGTGCTCGATGAGGCCACCATTACCGGCGGTTCGCTCGGTGGACTAATGAGCTTTCGCGCTGAAACGCTGGATCGTACCCAGAACCAGTTGGGCCAGATAGCCGTATCGCTGTCGGTAGCCTTCAACGAGCAGCATAAGCAAGGGATCGACTTGAACGGTGAGCAGGGCGGCGACTTTTTTTCGGTTCGGGCGCCTCAGGGGTTTGCCCATGATAAGAACATTGGCTCGGCCGAAGCGACGTTGAGCTTCGATGCCGACAATATCGCCGAGCTGAAGGCGGTTGATTACTCCATAAAGTTTGACGGCGATGTACCCGTCGTGACTCGAAAGGATAATGGCCAAACGGTCGAGAGCGACTGGCAGAGCGGAACGCTCGCCTTCGGCGGTATCGAAATGACGTTCAGCAGTCAGCCCGCCAGCGGTGATCGCTTCGAGGTTCAACCCGTACGCCGCGCCGGCGCGGGGATGGAAACCGCCATTCGCGATCTGGACCGGATCGCGGCAGGCGAGGAAGACGCCAGCGGCGACAACCGCAACGCGCGCAAGCTGCAGGATTTACAGAGCGACAACATCGTAGGCGGGCGCGCCTCGCTCAGCGGTGCCTACGGGGCACTGGTATCGGATGTTGGTAACCGTACCAATATCACCCAGGTGAATCTGGAAGCGCGTCAAGGGCTGACCGATCAGCTGCGCGCGGTCCAGCAGTCCGAGTCCGGGGTGAACCTTGACGAGGAGGCGGCCAACCTGATCCGCTATCAGCAGTTCTACATGGCCAACGCTCGGGTCATCGATACCGCGGGCACGATCATGGATACCATCTTGAACCTGCGCAGCTAAGGGAGGCACCACCATGCGTATCAGCAGCGTCACCATGTTCGAGCAGAGCTCGGCCTCCATCAACCGCCAGCAGGCCGATTTCCTCAAGGTCGGTCAGCAACTGGCCAGCACTCGCAGAGTCGTGAATCCGTCGGACGACCCCCAGGCAGCCTCGCGCGCGGTCGGGGTGTCCCAGTCGATAGCGCTGACCGAGCAGTACACCAATTCGCGCGTGTCGGCGCGCACGTCGCTGGCCCAGACCGAAAGCGTGCTCAACAGCGTCGCCGATGTCGTTACGCGGGGCAAGGAACTGCTCATTCAGGCCTCCAGCGACACGCTCAGCGATGCCGACCGCCAGTCGATCGCCAGCGAACTCAAGGGCGTTTACCAGACGCTGGTCGGTCAGGCCAACGCCACCGATGGCAACGGCCGCTATCTGTTCGGCGGCAATCGAGACAATACGCCGCCGTTTGCCGCCAACGCCCAAGGTGCGATGCAGTATCAGGGCAGCGACAGCGTTCGCGAGCAGCGTATCGATGGCTCGCGCAATATGCCGGTAGCCGAAAGCGGCCGCTCGGTCTTCATGAGCGTGGCCAGCGGCGCGGGTTACATCGGCGAAGCGGTGCGCGGCGACGGCGAGCGCAACGCCGGCAGCGTCGTTTTCACCGGCCCGCAGGTCAGCGATGCCAATGACGAAGGGTACGGCGACGATTACCGTATCGTCTTCGGCGGCGAGGCCGAGGCCCCAACGTTGAGCGTTCAGCGCCGGGTAGAGGGCGAATGGGCGGAGGTGCCCGACCAAACCAATATCGCTTACACCGGCGGTGATGCGCCTCAGCGCCTCTCCTTCGGCGGGCTGAGTATTACCCTGAGCGGGCTGGGTGAAAACGCAGATGAAATCAGTCTCAGCCAGGCCAAAAACGGCCAGCGCCAGCCGGATCTGTTCAAGACCATGGAAAGCGCCATTCGCGTACTCGACCAGCCGGCCCAGAGCCATGTTGAGAAGGCTGATCTTCGCAACACGCTCAGCACCGCCATGCGCGATCTGGACAACGCCTTCGACAATGCGCTCACCGTGCGCGCTTCCGCAGGCGCCAGGCTCAACGAGCTCGACGTCATCGACTCGGTGGCCAGTAACCGCATGCTCAACTATACCCAGACCCTCTCGGATCTGGTCGATGTGGACATGGTCGAGGCGATTTCCGAGTACAGCCTGCGCCAGGTCGGGCTTCAGGCCTCCCAGCGCACCTTCGTCGATATGGGCAAGATGTCGCTGTTCAACTATATGTAAGGGCGGCGGTTTTATCGCCATGGGCCACCGCACGCGGTGGCCTTTTTTGTGCCCTGATCAGATGTCCGCCATCGTCTCGATCAACCCCTGCATGAACGCCAAGCCCTGGCTGAAAAGCGGCTGCAAAAAGCGGCCAATGTCGGTCATCAGCACCATCAATAGCACCAGCCCCACGGTGAGCGAGGCGGGAAAGCCGATGTTGAACACGGTGAGCTGCGGTGCGGAGCGATTCAGAATGCCCAGCGACAGGCTGATGATCAAAAGCGAAGCGACTAGCGGCAACGCGAGCAAAAGCCCCGAGGCGAAAATGGTACCAGCGTAGCGCGCCAGTAGCTCGAAGGCGTTGGGGTTCAAGCCGGCAAACCCTACCGGCAGCGTCTGAAAGCTCATGACCAGCGTTTCAAGCACCATCAAATGGCCGTTGAGCGCCAGAAACATCAAAAGCGTCACCATGTAGAGAATGCGCGAGAGCACCATGATGTTGGTGCCGCTGGAGGGGTCGAAGAAGCTGGCGAAGGCCAGGCCCATCTGCAGGCCGATGAACTCGCCGGCTGCCTGCACCACCGCAAACACGATGTGCATGACCAGCCCGATGGCGAGCCCGATCACGATCTGCTCGACCATGATGCCGAAACTCGCCCAGGAGAAGATCGGCGCCTCGGGCATGGGCGGCAGCAGCGGCGCGATGGTGATGGCCACCAGCGCGGCGAGCCCCGCCTTGGCCTGGTTGGGAATGCTCGAGTGCCCCCACAGCGGCGCCACCGCCATGAACGAAGTGATGCGCACGAAGGGCCAGAAAAACAGCGTCAGCCAGAGCTGGAGCTGGTCCGAGGTGACCTCGACCACGCTACATCACCATTTGCGGGATATTGACGAACAGACGGTGGGTGAAGTCAGTGATCAGCCCGATCAACCAGGGGCCGGCGAGCACTAGCACGGCGAACACCGCCAGAATCTTCGGGATGAAGGTCAGCGTCATCTCGTTGATCTGGGTCGCGGCCTGAAAAAGGCTGATGATCAAGCCGGTGAACAGCGCCGCCAGCAGTACCGGGGCGCCCATGAACAGGGTCAGGCGCATGCCCTGGTAGGCGATGCTCATTACGGTCTCGGGGGTCATGATCGCTCCTTGAGCCGAGGGTTAACCTGCGTCAAAGCATGTAGAAGCTTTCGGCCAGCGAGCCGATTAAAAGCTGCCAGCCATCGACCAGCACGAACAGCATCAGCTTGAACGGCAGCGAAATGGTCACCGGTGGCACCATCATCATGCCCAGCGCCATCAGCGTGCTGGCGACCACCAGGTCGATGATCAGAAACGGAATGAAGATGGTGAAGCCGATCTGAAACGCGGTCTTGAGCTCGCTGGTGACAAACGATGGCAGCAGCACGCGCATGGGCAGATCCTCGGGGCCCTGCATCGGGCCGACATCGGCCAGGCGCACGAACAGCGCGAGATCCGGCTCACGCGTCTGCGCCAGCATGAACTCGCGAAAGGGAATCTGGGCGCGCACCAGAAACTCCTCGAAATTGATCGTCTCGTTGGAAAGCGGCTGCCAGGCCGTGTCGTAAACCTGCGAGAGCACCGGCGACATGATGAAAAAGGTCAGAAACAGCGCGATGCCCAACAGCACCTGGTTGGGCGGCGTGGACTGGGTGCCCATGGCGGTGCGTAGCAGGCTCAGCACGATGATGATGCGCGTGAAGCTGGTCATCATCAAAAGCATCGCGGGCAGAAACGCCAGCGAACTCAGCAACAAAAGCGTCTGCAGCGACAGCGACCACTGCTGGCCGCCGCCTTCCAGAGGCTGCGAGACGATGCCGGACGGCAGCTGCTGCGCCGCGACGGGCACGGCCAAGCCAAGCAGTATCAGCGCCAGCGGGATGAGTCGCAAAAGCACCTCGAGGCGCCGCGTATGAAAAGGGAGCCGAAAGCGGGGCATGGCATCTCTCATGACGATGATGAAGGAGGCTCGGCAGAAGAGGCGGTGCGCTTGGAAAGCGCGCCGGCCAGGCGTTTCGAGAAGCCGGCGGAGGCGCGTGCCTGCGGAGCCGGGCGATCCGGCGGGGCGGGCCGTTCGTGCAGTCGCGTGATGCGACCGCCGCCGACGCCCAGTACCAGCCAGGTATCCTCGATCTCGACCACCACGACGCGCTCGCGCCCGCCCACGGCGGTCGAGCCGACTACCTTCAGCCGGGCGCCGCTGTCGAAGCGCTTTTGCTGCACGCGCTTCAAGAGCGCCGTGCAAGCAATGATGATCGCGATCACCAGCGCCAGGGCCGCGGCGGTCTTGCCGAGCGCGGCCATACCGATCAGGGCGTCGGAACCCAGCGCATCGACCGCGCCGGTCTGGCTGGTGGGGGCGGCGACACTCATCGGTTGAGCTTGTGGATACGCTCGGAGGGCGTAATGATTTCGGTGATCCGGATACCGTACTTGTCCTCCACCACCACGACCTCGCCCTGGGCGATCAGGTAGCCGTTGATCAGAATGTCCATCGGCTCGCCGGCCAGGCCTTCGAGCTCGATGACCGAGCCCTGGGCAAGCTCTAAAAGCTGCTTGATGGTGAGTTTGGTGCGGCCAAGCTCGACGGTGAGCTTGACCGGAATGTCCATGATCATTTCCAGATCGCGCGACGCGCCCACCGGGCTTTCACCGCTGAGCGGGCGAAACACGTCGTCGCTCGCCGCTTTTGCCGCCGGGGGCGCGCTCGGCGCCGGCGCTGGCTCGTTGCCTGACTGCTCGGCGGCCTCCTGCTCGGCCATGGCGGCCGCCCAGGGGTCCTCTTCGCCTGCTGGGTCGCTGTCGTCGGCCTGCTCGGCCATGGCGCTGGCCCAATCGTCGTCGGATATGGATGGATCGGGCTTTTGGGGATCAGTCATGCGTTGGTTCCTTGGCTTGGCGTCGCGGCGGGCTCTTGACGAAGTCCACGGACGGGGCGTTGTTCATGGCGCCGTGATCGATCATGTGGAGCACGCGCAGCGCGCGATGCTGCTGTTGGCTGCCGTATTCGCACTCCATGACCGGCACACCATCGACACTGGCGGTCACGGTAGGCGGAATCTCCATGGGCAGCACGTCGCCCTTTTTCAGCCCCATCACCTGAGCGATGCGGCTGGGGATGCTGGCGAACTCGGCGACCAGTTCCACCTCGGACTGGCGCAGTTCGCCCGCCATGCGTCGCGTCCAGCTGCCGTCCTGGTCGTGGTTACTGTCGTTGATCGGGTTGGCGAGCAGGTCTCTGAGCGGCTCGATCATGGCGTAGGGCATGCAGATCTGAAAGCTGCTGGAGAGGTTGCCCACGTCGATATTGAACTTGGTGTTCACCACGATCTCGTTGGGCGAGTTGGTGATGTTGGCGAACTTGGACTGCACTTCGGAGCGCAGGAAGTTGACCTCCAGCGGGTAGACCACCTTCCAGGCCTCCTGGTAGGCATCGATCGCCAGGTTGAGCACGCGCTGAATGATGCGCTGCTCGGTATTGGTGAAGTCGCGCCCATCGGATTTGGTCACAAAGCGGCCGTCGCCGCCGAACAGGTTATCCACCACCATGAAGACCAGGTTGGGCGGAAAGACTACCAGCGCCGAGCCGCGCAGCGGCCGCAGGGAAACGATGTTCAGGTTGGTGGGCACCGGCACGTTGCGCGAAAAATCGCTGAAGCTTTGATAGCGCACCGACTCCACCGTGATATCGGCGCTGCGGCGAATCAGGTTAAAGAGCCCGCTTCGGAAATGGCGGGCAAAGCGCTCGTTGATGAAATCCAGTGCGTGAAGGCGCTCGCGAATGACCCGGTGCTGGGTGGCCGGGTCGTAGGGGCGAACGCGATCGTCTCGTGAGGCCGACGAGCCGCTGCTTGCGGGCTCATCGTCTCCGCTGACGCCCTTCAACAGGGCGTCGATTTCTTCCTGGGACAGTAGATCGTCCTGTGACATGAACGGCTCCCGCGCCCGAGGTTATTGCACGATGAAATCGGTGAACAGCACTTCCTGAAGATCCAGCGGCGGCTGATTCTCCGTCAGCGGCACGGTCAGCCGGTTGATGATCGCTTGGGCCAGCGCCTCCTTGCCCTCGGTCGAGGTCAGCTCGCTGGCCTGCTTGCCGGAAAGAAGAATCAGAAGGCGGCTGCGCACCTGAGGCATGTGCTCTTCGATGATCTTTTTGCTCTGCTCGCCGCCGACGCGCAGGGTAATCCCGGTGTACAAAAGGCGCGACCCATAGCGGTCATCGGCCAGGTTGACCGTGAACGGCTCGATACGGGTGAAAACCGGCGGCTCAGGTTTGGCGGTTTGCTGGGTCTGGCCCGCTTCGCCCTCGTTTGAGTGGCCGAGCACCATATAGACCGCAGCGCCCGCGCCCAGTAACGAAAGCACGACCAGCGCGATCATGATGTAGAGCAGTTTTTTCGACCCGCCGCTTTTTTCTGCCATGGAGTGTTCCCGTGATGCTTGCGTCTGACGCGTGCCCTGCATTATGCCTAACGCGCTCAGTGCTTAATAAATGAACAGGCTCAACGGGTGAGCCTATCTTTTGGTTTAGCTATTTAATCCCGCTGCCACGACATTCGGCTTAGGCGTAGAGGTCGACCCGGCCATCCAGCGTCAAGCGCACCGGCGTAGCCAGGCCGCCTTCGATAGGCTCGCCGGCGTCATCGCCGGGTGCCCGCCCATCGCTCCGGGCGCCACCGCGGGCGTTGGCGAAGGCGCCCTGCTCACCGGGGCGGCCCTGCTCGCCTACCGAGGTCTCACCGAGTGAAATTCCCTGCTCGGCCAGCGCTTCGCGCAGCTGAGGGATGGCCTGTTCGACGATCTGGCGTACCTGGGCGTGGGCCGAGAAGAACTGCGCTTGGGTGTGCTGCTCGCCCACCTTGAGCGTGATCGTCAGCGGGCCAAGCTCGGCGGGGTGCAGCTCGAGCTTGACCTGCTGCTCGCCGCCGCGCTGGGTCAATTGAATCAACTGTTGGCCGAGCTTCTCGGGGAAGGCGGAGCTGGCGAGCGGCAAGCCGGGGGTGTTCGCCGCCGGTGCTGAAGCGGCGATGGTCGGCGCGGTGGCCGCTAGCGTCTGCTCGCCGTTCGCGCCGGTTTGGCCAAGCGCGCCCTGGAGCGCGCTGGTGCTCACGCTCGAAGTGAGAGTGGCGGGCAGCGGGTCCGCGTCCAGCGGCTCGCTGTTTGTCGTGGCGGCGCTGGCGTAAAGCGACATCAGCGGCTGAGTGCTCCAGGTTGGACGCTCGCTGGCGGACCACGCGCTGGCGCTTGGCTCTGTGCCGCTACGCAGAGCGCCCGACTCGGGGCGAAGACCCTCAAGTGCGCTCAATAGACGCGCGGCGGCATCGCCCAGGGCCGGGGCCCTGGACGATGCAGCTGCCGCCTCGGCGTTCGCCGGGCCGGTAAAGGCCGCCACCAGCGCCAGCCGCGCCTGTACGTCGAGCAGCGCATCGTCAGCGGGGAGTGCGCTTTGAAAGTCGATACCGCTTTCCTGCGCACGTCGAGTCTGTTCATCGGCCAGTAGGGCTGGCTCGTTAAGGCTTGGTGCCGAAGCGGCCGGTATTTGATCGGATTCGGCGCGTGTCAGCAGCTGTGCAGCGCTGGCGAGATTTAATTCGGGTGGGGCGGCCGCGCTCGAAAGCGCTTGCTCTGTCGCGTGAAAGAGGGCGTTCAGGTCGGCATCATCGAGCGCCTCGACACCTGCGCCGAGCGCGGCCAGCGCATCGTCGACCGGCTCTTGAGCGGGCCTGGCCTGTGTAAGCGCTTGCATAACGTTAGCGAGATTGGTCTCGGGCGAGGCGGCCTCGCTCGAAGAAGCTTGCTCGGTCGAGTGAAAGATTGCTTCCAGGTCGGCATCATCGAGCGCTTCGGCTTCGGCACCGAGCGCGGCCAACGCGTCGATGGGTTTGGCCTGTGCCAGTAGTTGCGCGATGCTCTCGAGATTTGATTCGGGCGAATCGACCTTACTCGAAAGCGCTTGCTCGGTCGCATCGAAAAGCGCCCGTAGCTCGTTGTCATCGAGCGTATCGACATCGGCGCCGAGCGCGGCCAGCGCGTCGCGAAACGCCTCGAGCGGCGCGGTCTCCGGTGCGGCCTGCGAGGGGGCGCTACCCGCGCGGGTATCGAAGGCCTGGCGCAGCGCCGATTGAAAGCCCGCCGGCGCACTCTGACTCTGGGGTGTCTGCCCGCCGTTGAGGGTGGAGAGCGCGCCGCGCAGATTCTGAAGCG
The DNA here is from genome assembly GCF_043558675.1 of Halomonas sp. HNIBRBA4712. Classification (NCBI taxonomy): domain Bacteria; kingdom Pseudomonadati; phylum Pseudomonadota; class Gammaproteobacteria; order Oceanospirillales; family Halomonadaceae; genus Halomonas; species Halomonas sp. HNIBRBA4712. The sequence goes on from NZ_JBIFXR010000001.1 coordinate 19,530, forward strand.
GTTGAAGCAGTAACGTCATGGTCATGGGTGAACTCCTCGCGATTACTGCGAACTGTCCGGAGAGCGCCGCGCGGTGCGGGCGCTGACGAACTCATCGTTGGCCTTCTGGTCGGCGCGCTCCTGGCGGCGATGCTCTTCGAGCAGCCGACGCGAGGCCAGGGTATCGAACGAGGAGAGCTTGCGCTGCTCCTGCTGCCAGTGCTGCTGGCTTTGCTGCACGCGCTTTTGCTGCGCGGTCAGCGCCTGGCGGGCGCGGCCGAGCGCGGCGTCGAGCGAGGCCAGAAACTGCTGGTAGTTGAACATGGTGGCCGGGTCGATGCCGTCGCGCATGGCACTTTGCAAACGCTCGGCGTACTCGGCGCGGTAGCGGCTGAGCGAGTCGAGCTGCGCTTGGGTCTGGTGCTGGCTCTGGCGCTCTTCGGCGAGCAGCTTGCCCGCCTGGTCGCGCGCGTCCCGGGCCAGATCGGTCAGGATATCGAGCTGTGAATGCTGCATGTCAACCTCCCACTACCTGCGCTAGCGCCTGCCTCGACTCATCGAGGGTGGCGCGTTCATCGATACGCTGTTGCAAAAAACCTTCGAGCGTTGGAAACAGGTTCACCGCCTCGTCGAGCCTGGGGTCGTGTCCGGGCGTGTAGGCGCCGACGCTGATCAGGTCGCGGTTACGCTGATAGCGTGAAAAAAGCTGCTTGAAGGCACGCGCCCGGTTGATCTGCTCGTCGGTGGCCACCGCGTTCATCGCCCGGCTGATCGAGGCTTCGATATCGATCGCCGGGTAGTGGCCCGCTTCCGCCAGGCTGCGCGAGAGCACGATATGGCCATCCAGAATCGCCCGGGCGGAGTCGGCGATCGGGTCCTGCTGGTCGTCGCCTTCGGTCAATACGGTGTAGAACGCCGTGATCGAACCGCCGCCGCGCTCGGCGTTGCCGGCGCGCTCGACAAGCCCCGGCAGCTTGGCAAACACCGACGGCGGATAGCCCTTGGTCGCCGGCGGCTCGCCGATGGCGAGTGCGATTTCGCGCTGGGCCATGGCGTAGCGGGTGAGCGAGTCCATGATCAAGAGCACGTTGCGCCCGCTGTCGCGAAACCCTTCGGCCAAACGTGTGGCGTAGGCGGCGCCCTGCAAACGCTGCAGCGGCGAGGTGTCTGCCGGGGCGGCGACCACCACCGAGCGGCGGCGCCCCTCCGGGCCGAGAATGTTGTCGATGAAATCCTGCACCTCGCGCCCGCGCTCGCCGATAAGGCCGACCACGATGACATCGGCCTGGGTGTAGCGCGCCATCATCCCCAGCAGCACCGACTTGCCCACGCCGGAGCCGGCGAACAGCCCCATGCGCTGGCCCTTGCCGACGCTCAGCAGGGCGTTGATCGCGCGGATGCCGACGTCGATCGGGGTGTCGATCGGCGCCCGCGACAGCGGATTGAGGGGCGCGGTGTGCAGCGTCGCCCGAGTGATGTCGTCGGTCGCTTCGCGATCGTCGAGCGGGTTGCCGTTGCCGTCGAGCACCCGGCCCAGAAGCTCCTCGCCGACGGGAAAGCGCCGCGCGCTGTGGCCGCCGTCGGAAAGCGGCGAGACGCGGGCGCCGGGCATCAGCCCGGAAATCTCCTCGAGTGGCATCAGAAAGAGCTTGTCCCCGGCAAACCCGACCACTTCGGCCTCGGCGTGCTGCGCGCTCTCCCCCAGACGCCCGTCGGCGCCGGGCAGCTCGATACGACAGGCGCTGCCCACCGCGACCTGCAGACCCACGACCTCGATCACCATGCCGGTGGCGCGTACCACGCGGCCGCTGCGCCGGTAGGTGGGCACCTGGCTCACCCGCTGGGTGGTGCGGGTCAGCGCCTTGCGCCAGCGCTGGGCGTGCAACATCGGGGCGGCGCTCATGGGCTCTCCTGGGCCTGCCCGGGCTCAGCGGGCTTGTGGCGCTTGCGCATCTGGGCGGCGATGGCCTGCCAACGGCTTTCGAAGGTGGCGTCGAGCTCGCCCTGGGCGCTGGTTACCCGGCAGCCGCCTCGGGCGAGCTGATCGTCGGGCTGCAGCGCCCAGTTCGCGGCGCGAAGCTCGTCGCCCAGATGCTCCTCGACCAGCGCATGGTCGTCGGGATTGAGCCACAGCCGCTGCTGGCCGGTAAGCGGCGGCTCGGTGTGCAGAAGCTCGCGCACCAGCGCAAGAACCTGCTCCGGGTGCGCTGTGAGCGTATCGAGCGCCAGCTGGCGCCCGGTCATCATGGCAAGCTCCACCAGGTCGTCGGCAATGGTGTCGTCGAGCCGCTCGAGGGCGCTGGCAAACTGGCGGGCCAGCGCCTCGAGCGGTGCCACGGCTTGGTGTATCTGGTCGTTCAACGTGGCCTGCGCCTGCTCGCGACCCTCTTTCAGGCCCCGTTCGAGCCCTTCCTTATGGCCCTTGGCGAGCCCGGCCTGGTAGCCCTGCTCCTCGGCGTCACGGCGCACGCGGGTAAGCAGCGCCTCGCGCTCGTGCTGTTCACGCTGGCGCGCCTGCTCGGCGGCTTTTTGCGCGGCGGCGACCCGGCGCTGGTGAGGACTCGAGGCAGCATTGTCCTTATCGGCCCGTTGGGCGTCGCTCTTTAATTCATCCATCTGCCAGCGCTGCCACTGGCCGTGACGGTCGAACTCGCTGGTGGGTGAATTAGACATACTCGTCGTCTCCGCCGGCCAGCACTATCTCGCCGGAGTCGGCCAGGCGGCGCACCACCTGCAGGATGGCTTTCTGCTCGGTTTCGACCTGGGAGACGCGAACCGGGCCGCGCGCTTCCATGTCCTCGCGCACCAGATCCGCGGCGCGCTGGGACATGTTGCGCAGGAACTTGTCCATCAGCGCTTCCGGCGCGCCCTTCAGGGCGATGACCAGCGAGTTGGTTTCCACTTCCTGAAGGACCAGCTGGATCGCGCGGCTGTCCAGGTCGATCAGGTTCTCGAACAGGAACATCTCGTCGATGATCTTCTGCGCCAGGTCCTCGTTGTGAGCGCGTACGGTGTCGATCGCCCCCTCTTCCTGAGAAGAGTTCATCAGGTTGAGGATCTCCGCGGCGGTTCTTACGCCGCCCATCTTGCTGCGCTTGAGGTTCTGACCGTCCAGCATGCTGGTCAGCACTTCGGTCAGCTCCTGAAGGGCGGCGGGCTGCACGCCGCTGAAGGTGGCGATGCGCAGCACTACGTCGTTGCGCAGCTTCTCGTCGAACAGCTCGAGAATGTTGGCGGCCTGGTGGCGCTCCAGATGAATCAGGATGGTGGCGATGATCTGCGGGTGCTCGTCGCGGATCAGCTCGGCGACCATCGAGGCTTCCATCAGGTTCAGCGAATCGATGCCGGTGCTATTGCCGGTACTCTCGAGGATGTCCTCGATCAGGCTGGAAGCACGTTCGCTGCCCAGCGCCTTGGTCAGCACCGAGCGAATGTGGTCGCTCGAGTTGAGGTTGAGCGCGACGAAATCCTCGGTTTCGCGATGGAAGGCGTCGAGCACCGCTTTCATGTCCTCGTGAGAGATCTGATCGAGCTTCGCCATCTCGAGACTGATCGCCTGCACCTCGGCGGCGTTGAGGTACTTGAATACCTCTGCGGCGCTGTCTTCGTCCAGGGTCAGAAGCAGAATGGCGCTTTTACGGGCGCCGCTCATCTGTGCAATGGCGCTACTCATTGGCATTCATCCAGCTGCGAATAATCATGGCGACCATGCGCGGGTCGTCCTTGGCCATGTCCTGCAGGTCCTTGAGATTGTTCTCGTAAAGCGACGTCTTGCGGCGTCGCTTGGGCCGCTCGGCAGCGCCTTCGTCATCCAGTAGCTCGTCGGTTTCGACGCTTTCGTCCTCGTCGTCGCCAACGCTGACCCGGAACGTGCTGCCCGGCGCTGCCGGCGCCGCGGCGGGCGGTGTTTGGGTGTAGCGCTTGATCAGCGGACGCAGAATCAATAGATACAGCAAGAGCGCAACGAGCAGCACCATCAGGTAGCGGCCCAGGGTGGCGGCGAGCGACAGCGTTGCCGGCTGCTGCCACCAGGTGGTCTCTTCTTCGCTCTCTTCCGCGCCGCGTACGAAGGGCGTATTGACCACTTCGATCTGGTCGCCGCGACCCTCGGAGAAGCCCATCGCCTGCTGTACCAGCCGTTCGAGCTGATTGATTTCGTCCTGGGTCAGCGCCACCTGCTCGGCTTCGCCGTCGCTGTTGATCACGGTTCTAAAGTCGACCACGACCGCGGCCGATAGACGCTGTATCTGCCCCAGACGCTGCTGCACATGCTCGATGCTGCGATCCACCTCGTAGTTGACGATATCCTCCTGGCGCAGGTTGGAAAGCGTCGGCTCGTCGGTGCCTTCGCCTTCGTCGCCCTCTTCGTCGGGCTGGTTGATCAGCGAGGCCGCCACGCCCGGCGGAGTGTTGCTCAGTGCGCCGGGAATGCCGCCCGCGAGCGGGTTTTCGCCATCAAAAGAGAGGTTGAGCTGGCGACTTCTCAGCGCGGCTTCGTTGGGCGGCTGGTTCGGCCCGTAGCGCTCGGAGGTCTGCTCGCGGCGCGAGAAGTCGATTTGGGCCGCCACTTGGGCGCGCACGTTGTCGCTACCCAGAATCGGCGTCAGGATATTTTCGATGCGCCGCTGGTAGGAGCGCTCCACCTCGGCGATGTACTCGAGCTGGCTGCCGTCCAGGTCGTTACCACCGCGCGCGGCCTGGGCCGAAAGCAGGCGGCCGCTCTGGTCGACCACGGTGACGGCTTCGGCGGCGAGTTCCGGCACGCTGCTCGACACCATGTGTACGATAGCGCTGACCTGGCCCTCGCCGAGCACGCGCCCGGGGGCCAGGGTCAGCACCACCGACGCCTTGGCCGGCTCGCGGTCGCGGATGAACACCGACGGTTTGGCCATCGAGAGGTGCACGCGCACACGCTCGACCGGCCCCAGGGATTCGATGGAGCGGGCGAGCTCGCCCTCCAGACCGCGCTGAAAGTTGACCTGTTCGGCGAACTGGCTGATGCCGAAGGCCTGATTGTCCATCAGCTCGAGGCCCAGGTTGCCGCCCCGCGGCAGGCCCTGTTCGGCGAGCTGCAGGCGCAGCATATGCACCTGGTCGGCGGGCACCATCAGCGCCTGGCCACTGTCGCTGAAGCGGTACGGCACGGCGCGGCTGTCGAGCTCGGTGATGATGCGCCCGCCGTCCGCCTCGTCGAGGTTGCTGTAGAGCACGCGGTACTCGGGGCTGCCCGCCCACATGAACAGCGCCGCCACCAGCGCGATCGAGGCCGCGCCGGCAATGAGCAGCACGACCAGGGGGCTTGCGCGCATCTGTCTGACCAGGCGCGACAGCGTAGCGTTGTCTTTCGAGGCGTTTGCTGCGCCTTGCGAAGCGTTGGGAGTCGAGCCGGTTTGGCGACCTGCCGTGGCGCCACTCTCGCTCATGAAGGCCTCCGGGAGGCTGAGCAAGGCAGGGCACGGCCCAGGCGCATCATCATCGAAGGCATAGGCGATATCCGTCAATCACGGTGAGTCGTTACACAGGCGTTCAGCTGGGTGAACGGGTGCGGAACTTTGATGAGCGCCATTATCCTTAGGGGCGTCCAGCGTGAAGGAGGGAAAAGCTCAGCTTTTATGACGTATTTGTGCGTATGATGGTTTTAGTGCCAGTGGTAGGGTGGCAACATTATTTTAGTCGTTTATCCAGTGAGGTTTACGTATGAGCTCACCCGCCATTCAGTCGGCGCTGGCGCAGATGCAGGGGCTTGCTTCCCAAGCGGCGGCCCCCATGAAAAACGACGCCGCGGCGGTTGGTCAAAGCGGTTTCGGCAGCGAGCTTCAGGCGTCGATTCGGCGCATCAACGAGCTACAGCAGGGGGCCAACGCCAAGGCGATGGCGTTTCAGGCGGGCGACTCGAACCTCGAGCTCAACGACGTCATGGTCGATATGCAAAAGGCGAGCGTGGCCTTTCAGATGGGGCTTCAGGTGCGCAACCGAATGGTCAGCGCCTACCGCGACGTCATGAACATGCAGGTGTAACCTCTTTTCTTGTTTTTCCTTACTCGCAAGCGGCCGACCGCGCTTTTTCCACGGCCGGCCGTGCTTTGGCTTCAAGCCTCGAGCGAGATCAGCCCGCTCTGTAACTCCTCGAAGCGCTTGATCACCGCCAGCACCTCTTCGCCGGGAATCTGACGAATCACCTCCCGGGTTTCCCGATCGATCACCCGCGTAATGATCCTCGAGGACTCTTCGCTGATCTCGAACTCCAATCCGCGCTCGCGCAGCGTTTCGTTGATACGCGCCACCGGCTCCTCCAGCGCTTCGCGAGGAACGTTGGCGGACTCATCGCTTTGGGGTGCCGGTATCCGGGGCGTCTGCAGTAGACGTTCGACGAGTTCGTGACGCGGCGTCGAAGGTGTCGCGGCACCGGTCGAGGGCGTCAGGGAACTATCCAGGGATAAAGAGTCCATACGTGTGTTCTCCAAAGGGCTGTCTCGATAAAAGCGCTCGTTCAAGAGGCGATCGGAAGGCGGGCAACGCTCTCGCAGGCCTCGAAGCCCCGGCTTGCACACACGGGCCTCGATACAGGCTATCGACCGCCGCGGCGCGATCTTTAGCGGTTTAGAACGCAAAAATCGATTAGCCTCCTAACGCCCAAAATAGCCGTTGGCGGTGCGCTATATAGGCCGATAGCCTTCAGCTGCCCTTGATATGCTGGGCGGCAAAGAGCGACGTTGACTCGGGCGTCGACTGTGAAGAGGTGGGTAATGGAAGTGGAGCAGGATGGATTTGAAAGCGTTGACGATCACGCCTCGATCAGCGACTTGCTGGACTTGATGATCGAAAACGGCGGCGTGTCGCTCTGTTTGACGACCCCGAATGCTACCCCTGAACCCATCGTGCTGATGGAACAGCACCCGGGCGAGGCGCTGGTCATGGATCTATCGCCGGTCAGCTATCTGCTGCACCGATTGCAAAGCGGTGAGCCTTTCTTCCTGCGCGGCCAGTTCGAGGGCAAGGTCATTCGCACGACCGCGCTGACGCTGGTGCAAACCCGCCGCTCCGGCGGTCGATTTCTGTGTGAGAGCGACTACCCCGGGGCGCTTTGGGTCTTGCAGCGCCGGGAGTCGTTTCGCGCCCAGCTACGTCTGGGCATGACCGTCGCGGTCACGGTGACCAACGACCAGGGCCAGAGTGCTCAGGGCGAGCTGCGCGATCTTTCCCAGAGCGGCTGCCAGGTGGAGCTGCCGCTCAATGCCAGCGGTATCCTCACTCAGGCCCACTCGCCGCTGCGCCTCGCGTTCACCTTCCCGGACGGCACATCGTTTGCGATCGATGCCGAGGCGCGCCATCAACAGGTCGACGCCGAACATCACCTGCTACGCGTCGGCTTCGAGCTGGTCGATCACAGCGCCGAGCAGTCACGCAAGATCTGGTATTTCGTGTGCGAAATCGAGCGCGAGGCGATCCGCTACGACAAGGAGGCCGAGGCTTCGGCGCGCCAGGCCTCGCCGCTTTTTACCTCCCAGGGCATCGCCAGGAGCCAGCAGGATCAGGTGGGTCGGCGCGATCTGAAGCACTACGCCACACCCGCCGCCCGGCGGCTGGTCAAGGTGGCGGCGTACCTCGATGCACAGCTTCTGCTACTGACTCAGGGCAACGACATCGATTCGCGCCAGCTCTCGCTCAATGCCGATCGCATCATCAGCCTGCACGAAGAGGACCGCCAGGCGCTGCTGTTCGCCTCGCGCTGTCTGTCGCTCGAGCCGGAGCTGGTGCGCCATGGTATCGCGGTGGCGATCCAACTGCTCGACTGGATTGGCGCGGACCTGCCTCCGGATGCGCGCAAGGCCATGGTCGCCAGCGCCCTGGTTCACGATCTGGGCAAGGCGCTGATCCCCCAGGTGGTATATACCGCGCCGCACTTCGAAGCCTCTCACTTGAAAGTGCTCAGCGAGCATCCCGGGCTGTTGCTAGAGCGGCTCAAAAGCTGCCAGTGGCTTTCGCAGAGCGTGGCCCACGCCGTGATCAAGGGCATCAACGAGCGTATCGACGGTAGCGGCTACCCCGACCGGCTCGACGGCCAAGCGGTCGGCGAGCTGTCGCGCGCCTGCGCGATCATCGACGTGGTCGAAGCGATGCGCCGCGATCGCCCGGACCGTCCGGCGACCACTACTCAGCAGATCTATCGCTACCTGCTCAGCCACCCCGAGCAGTTCGACCCGCGCTGGGTCAAGCGCTATATCGACCACTTCACGGCGCTACCGGTCGGCACGCTGGTGCTGTTTTCGAGCGAGCAGCTGGCCTGGATCGTGCGTATCGACGAGCGGGGGACACCGCTTGAAGTGGTACTGACCGACCAGGCCGCCGCGCCGCTTCGCGCAACGCTGAAGTACAGCGTTTCAGGCGATGTGGCCGAGCGTTTGGGCTCGCCGGTGCGCGAGCTGGCGGTCTCCACTTGAGGCTTTCGATTTCGCGCGCAAAAAAACCAACAAGGGTTAAAGTCGCGCCGGGCTGCGCCGATTTAAAAACCATGCCGATACCGCTTCAATGCGCGCATCAAACGCCGGGCAGGGCGGCTTTTTTTAACTACGGAGTACCCTTATGACCTATTCACGCAGCGCGAGCGCTTACGGCCGGGGTGCCAGCGCCTATGCTCGGGTCGGTGTAGAGAGCGGCGTCATGTCCGCGGACCCGCATCAGCTCATCGTCATGCTGTTCGACGGCGCCCAGGCGTCGATTCGCGCGGCGCGCATTCACATGCAGGCGGGCAACATCAACGAAAAGGGGCGTGCGATTTCGAAGGCGCTGGATATCGTCAACAACGGCCTGGCCGCCGCGCTCGATGCGGAGAAGGGTGGAGCGATCGCCGAGCGGCTGGGGTCGCTGTACGACTACATCGCCAGGCTCCTGCTGACGGCCAATCTGCGCAACGACGAGGAGAGCTTGACCCAGGCGGAGCGTCTTCTGGAGGACATCGCCTCGGCCTGGCGGGAAATTGGCCAACCACAAAGTGCGTGAGGCTCATCATGGCGGCTATTGACACGGCGCATGCCGATAACCAACAAATCCTGCTCGAAACCTACGGTGAACTGCTGTCGCGTGCAGCGCAAATGCAGTCGTTGGCGAGTACCGAGCAGTGGCCGGAGTTGATCGAACAGCGTACCCACTACGTCGTGCTGGTCGATAAGCTGCGCGAGCTCGACGAGCGGGTCGAGCTCGACGATGCCGGCAAGGCGCAAAAGGCCGATCTGCTGGAGCGTATTCTCGAGCACGATGTCGAGATCCGCCGGCGCCTGGTGACCCGGCGTGACGAGCTCGGCAAGCTCATCGGTGTTTCCCGAAAGCAGCGCGATCTTCACCGCGCCTACGCGCCTCAGCAGGGCGATCCTTTTCAGGATGAGCCCGCGCCGTGAGCGGCATCACGCCGCTGATCGATACCCTGATGCACCAGGTGTTGGGGCGTCAGGCTAACGTTTCGCAGCGTCCCATCGATGCGCCGGTTCAGCCGGTCACCCCCGGCGACGGACCCAGGGCGCTCTCGCGTGATGCCGGCCTCGACGGCCGCCCGACCCACCAGCCGCTGATCGACGAGCTGCGCCGGCTGCCGCCGTCGATCGACCCCAAACAGCCGGCCCCGCCCACCGCGCGGGGCGGTGACGCCTCACCTGACTCCACCCAGACCCACTTCAGCCCCGCCGCGCGCAGTATCGCCGATGTGCTGCTGCGCTTTCCCGCGCCCGCCGCCGCGCTGCGCCCGGCCGCTGCGCTCATGCAGCCGGGGGAGCCGATCAGCGCCGATACGCTCTCCCAGCGCCTGAACGCCAGCATTCGCGACAGCGGCCTGTTCTATGAATCTCATCTTAAGCGCTGGTTTCAGGGCGACGTGCCGCGGCTGCAGCTGATGCGCGAGCCCCAGATGCAGCTGGCCAGGCCCCTGGCCGCCGGCCAGGCGCCGGCGCTTTCCGCCTTTACGGGTCCCGGCACCGCGCCCGCCACGACGAACTCCATTCTGCCCGGCACGCCGCTGGTGTTCGTGCCCACGCCTACGTCTGGAGCGATTGGCGCCGGCACGCCTGCGCTTGGCGCCTTGCCAACCCCGCCCGTGGCAACGCCGGGCGCTCCTCAAGCTGGCGGCATCAAGACGGGCGCGTTCGAGCGGCCTGCGACAAGCCTGGCCTCGACCCCGGCGCCACTGACCGAGGGCCAGCGCGGCGCGGCGGCGCTCGCCGCCGGCGAAGCCGAGGGCGCTCGTGACGTTGACTCGATGCTGACGCTCAAGCGCGAGATCGTACATGAAAGCCTTCAGCCGCTGGTACGCCAGCAGCTCGAGATGCTGGCCACGCCTTCCCTTCGTTGGGAAGGCGACGTCTGGGCGGGCATTTTCATGGCGCTGATCATCAAGCTGCCCGGCGGCGACCGGTCGCAGGAGTCCGGCGGTGAAGGCGAGCACGCCGAGCAGCGCTGGCACTCGCAGATGCATCTCAACGTCCCGGACGTTGGCGCTTTTGATGTAGCGCTCACGCTCGTTCAATCGACCCTTGGCGTCGATGTGATGACCCGCGATAGCGACACCCATCAACGCCTGGCGCCTGCCGTGGAGAGCCTTCGCACCCGCCTCGAAGCGCTCGATTTTCAGCACGTGCGCGTCACCCTCAAACCGCCCGTGGGTGAACCCTAGTGGACGCCTCCCAGGAGCGGCGCCGCCAGGCCGTTGCGCTGGCCTATCAGGAGAACGACCAAGCGCCGCGCGTCGTGGCCAAGGGCTACGGGGAGCTTGCCGAGCGCATCATGGCCGAAGCCGCGCGTCAGGGCATTTACGTTCACGACGCGCCGGAACTCGTCGCGCTTTTAATGCAACTTAATCTGGATAGCGAAATTCCTGCTAGCCTGTATCAGGTAGTGGCTGAGCTCCTGGTATGGGTTTTCGAGCTTACGGAGACTGACTCGACTCATATCGAAAGGCGCAAGTAGCCAATACAGACGTTGTATGTAACCATGGCCGTTGTCACACATCAGCCATTAACTTGCGTTAGTATTGCGGATTTTGATCGCCCGACGTTCGATGGACCTCTATGAGTCAAACCAGTCTTTTCGATGAAATTCAGGAAATAAATCTCGCTTATCTGCTACTGGCCCAGCGCCTTTTGAGCGAGGATCGCGAAGCCGCGATGCTGCGATTGAAGGTCGACAACGAACTCGCCGATCTGATCATCGCCATGAACGCGCGCCAGCTTTCAAGGCTGGCGCGATCCAATCAGCTGGTGTGCCGCTTCAGCCAGGTCACCGCCGCGCAGCTTAAGCAGGTGATGGAAAACCCGCGCGATCAGGGGCTTTCTGGACTACACGCGTCGCTACTGATGGCCAGCGAGTCCTTCGAGTCGCTGCCCAGAGGAGAGCGCGAGTGACGCAAAAGAGCCTGGTCGATGAAATGCATCAGGTGCAGCTGGCGATCGAGCTTATCGAACTCGGCGCGCGCCTGCAGGTGCTGGAAACCGAAACCGAGCTTAGCCGCACACGGCTGATCAAGCTCTACAAGGAAGTGCGCGGGGTTTCCCCGCCCAAGGGGATGCTGCCGTTTTCAACGGACTGGTTCGTGACCTGGTTGCCCAACGTCCACTCGTCACTTTTCTACAACATTTACCTGAGCCTGCGAAAGAATACCGACTGCGAGCGCATCGACGCCTTCGTCAAGGCCTACCGTCTTTATGAAGAGCAGATCAAGCTTGAAAGCGTCGACCCGGTCCTGGGGCTGACCCGCGCCTGGACACTGGTGCGCTTTTTCGAAAGCGACCTTTTACAGCTCACCACCTGCACACGCTGTGGCGGCCACTTCGTCGCCCACGCCCATAGCCCGACCCGCGACTACGTCTGCGGTATCTGTCAGCCGCCTTCGCGCGCCGGCAAGACCCGCAAGTCCTCCTGATCGACCGCTGCGACTTTTGCGTCCCGTTACCCGCCTCTCACTCAAGTTAATCCTGGGATAAGGCTCAAAGGCGGCGGTACTTTATCATTAAGAATCGCACCCGGACCGGTATGATACGCCTAAGCGTCATTCAGGCGAGGCTGCCTACGTTCGTCATCGCGTGCGGCACTGGCCTCTCGAATTGTTCATATCATCATAAGGAAGGGTCGTGTGCTGATTGCCTTGGGTTATCTGGTGGTACTGCTATCGGTGTTTGGCGGGTATATGTTGGCGGGAGGAAGCCTTGGACCGATTTATCAGCCCCTCGAGCTATTGATTATCGGGGGCGCGGGCGTGGGGGCTTTCATTGCGGCCAATAACGGCAAGGCGATCAAGGCGACTTTCAAGGTGCTACCCAGGCTCAAGCGGGCCAAAAAGTATAACAAGACGCTCTACATGGAGCTCATGGCGCTGCAGTTCAAGATTCTCTCAAAAATTCGCCGCGAAGGGATGCTCGGAATCGAGCGCGATATCGACGCCCCGCAGGAGAGCCCGCTTTTTCAGGAGCACCCAACGGTGCTCGCCGACCCGCACATCATGAACTTTCTCACCGACTATCTGCGCCTGATGGTCAGCGGCGGCATGGAGCCGATGGAAATCGACGAGCTGATGCTGCACGAAATCGAAGTGTTCGAGCAGGAGATGCACGTGCCGATCGACGCGATCAGCAAGGTCGGTGACGCCATGCCGGCCTTTGGCATCGTGGCCGCGGTCATGGGTGTGGTAAAGGCGCTGACCTACGCCGACGCCAGCCCGGAGCAGCTGGGGGAAATGATCGCCCACGCGCTGGTCGGTACCTTCCTCGGTATCCTGATGGGGTACGGATTCATTAGCCCCGTTGCCAGCTACGTAGACCGTCAGGCCAAGGAGGCGGAGAAGATGCTCCAGTGCATCCGCGTGACGCTTCTGGCGAGCCTGCACGGTTACGCGCCGCAGCTGGCGGTGGAGTTCGGCCGCAAGGCGCTGCACACCGCCGAACGGCCGAGCTTCAGCGAGCTTGAAGAGTACGTGCGTGACGCCAAGAAGAGTGGCAGTGCATGAGTAAGGGGGCCGACAAGCGTCCGATCGTCATTCGGCGCAAGAAAGTGGTGCACGCCCACCACGGCGGGGCGTGGAAGATTGCGCTGGCGGACTTCATGACCGCGCTGATGGCGCTTTTTCTGGTGCTCTGGATTCTGAGCGTGTCCAGCGAAGAGCAGCGCCAGGGCGTGGCGGACTACTTCAGCGCGCCGCTGGTCACCGCGATCACCGGCGGCGACCGCTCCGGCAGTACGCGGGTGATTCCCGGCGGCGGCCCCGACCCGACCCATACCGACGGCGAACGCGCACGTATCGATACTCGCCAGCACACCCGCCCCAGCAGCCAGGAGCGGCGTTTTTTCGAAGAGCTTCAGGAGCGTATCGAGCGCGCGATCGAACAGGACCCGGAGCTTCGCCAGTTGCGATCCCAGATGCGTTTCGATTTGACCCGCGAGGGGCTGCGCATCCAGCTACTCGACACCGACCAACGGCCGATGTTCGAGCTTGGCAGTGACCAGGTCGCCTCCTATATGCGAAGCCTTTTGCGCACCATGGCGCCACTTTTGAACGAATTGCCCAACGATCTGAGCATCAGTGGCCACACCGACAGCGTGCCCTACGCCGGCGGCTATCGTGGCTACAGCAACTGGGAACTCTCCAACGACCGCGCCAACGCCTCGCGCCGCGAGCTGGTCGCCGGTGGGCTCGACCCGGACCAGCTGTTGCGCGTCTCGGGCTTTGCCGACCGGGTGCTCTTGCCCGACACCACGCCGATGGACCCGCGTAACCGGCGTATCGAGCTCGTGGTGCTGCTTCCGGAGATCGCCGATGCGATTCGCAATCCCGGCGTTCTGGAGTCCAATGAGCCGCTTTCTGACGAAAATAGCGTGATCGAGACTTTAGAAAACATGCCCGAGGCCGATATAGCGCAGTAAGCAGGGCTTGCCGTCACGACGATAGCGCTAATGTGGAGCAGTGCATGGATATAGCGGATTTTTTTGACACCTTTTTCGAAGAGGCCGAAGAGCTTCTCGCCGACATGGAGCAGCACCTGCTCGAGCTGGATGTCGACGACCCGGACAGCGAGCAGCTCAACGCCATCTTCCGCGCCGCTCACTCGATCAAGGGCGGGGCGGGCACGTTCGGCTTCGGTGTGCTGCAAAAGACCACGCACATTCTGGAAAATCTGCTGGACAGTGCCCGCAAGGGCGAGCTTTCGCTGCGCGCCGACCTCGTGGATACGTTTTTAGAGGCCAAGGACATCATGCACGAACAGCTCAACGCCTACCGCAACGAAGAAGAGCCCAACCAGGAGGCTTACGAGCGCATCTGCCAGACCCTTCAGCAGATCGCGCTCGAAGAGATGGGCGAGCCGCTGGAGGTGCCCACGGTCGCGCCCGCCCAACCCGCGGCGCCCGAGCCGGCAACTACCGAGAACGCGCCGGCAGCGGAAAATCGACTCGTCGTATCGTTTATCAACGTCAAGGAGAAAGACCGCGCCCTGCTCATCGAGGAGCTCGAACAGCTGGGCGACATCCTCAGCCAATCCGGCGACGAGCAGCGCTTTGAAGTAGCGCTCACCGCCAGCGTCAGCGCCGACGATATCGAAGCGGTGATGTGCTTCATCATCGAGCCCGAGCAGATCCAGATCAGCGCCGCGCCTGCCGCCGCCCAAAGCGCGCCAGCGCCTGTCGCCGAGCCCGCCGCCAAGTCCATCAAGCCTGAAGCACCCGCGCCAGCGGAAAAGCCGGCGGCGTCGAAGGCCGCCGATGAGAAGTCCACGGCGAAAAAGGCCGCGCCGGAGTCGAGTTCGATCCGTGTGTCGGTGGACAAGGTCGACCAGATCATCAACCTGGTGGGCGAGCTGATCATCACCCAGTCGATGCTCGACCAGACCGTGAATGATTTGGGCGAACGCTCGACGGGCAACAGCTCGCTGCAAAACGGCATGAGCCTTCTGCAGCGCAACGCCCGTGATCTGCAGGAAGCGGTGATGTCGATTCGCATGATTCCCATGGAGTTCGTTTTCAGCCGCTTTCCCCGCGTGGTGCGCGACACCGCTGGCAAGCTCGGCAAGGAGATCGAGCTGGTCACCGAAGGCAAGTCCACCGAGCTCGACAAGAGCCTGGTCGAACGCATCACCGACCCGCTGACCCACCTGGTGCGCAA
Source organism: Halomonas sp. HNIBRBA4712 (assembly GCF_043558675.1). Lineage (NCBI taxonomy): Bacteria > Pseudomonadati > Pseudomonadota > Gammaproteobacteria > Oceanospirillales > Halomonadaceae > Halomonas > Halomonas sp. HNIBRBA4712. The sequence goes on from NZ_JBIFXR010000001.1 coordinate 34,642, forward strand.
CAGCCTCGACCACGGCATCGAAATGCCCGAAGTACGCGAGGCGCTGGGCAAGCCGCGCCAGGGCAAGCTGACGCTGGCCGCGCGCCACCAGGGCGGCAACATCCTGATCGAAGTGAAGGACGACGGCGCTGGCATGGACCGCGAGCGGCTGCTCGCCAAGGCTCGCGAAAACGGCATGAACGTCTCCGATACCCTGTCCGATGAAGAGGTGTATCAGCTGATTTTCGCCCCGGGCTTCTCCACCGCCGCCGAGGTGACCGACGTCTCCGGGCGCGGGGTGGGCATGGACGTGGTCAAACGCAACATTCAAGGCATGGGGGGGCGCGTCGAGATTCAATCGACGCTGGGCGAAGGCACCAACACCCGCATCGTACTGCCGCTGACGCTGGCCATTCTCGACGGTATGTCGATCAAGGTGGGCGGCGAAACCTTCATTCTGCCGCTCTCCACGGTGCTCGAGTCGCTTCAGCCTGCCAAAAATGACATGTACGCCATGGCCGGCGACGACGTGGTGCTCAAGGTGCGCGACGAATACCTGCCGGTGATCGCCATTCACGAGGCGCTGGACGTCGAGAACGCCATTACCGATCCGACCCGCAGCATCGCCGTGATCGTCCAGGGCGAGGGCCGGCGCTATGCGCTGCTGGTCGACGAGCTAATCGGTCAGCAGCAGGTGGTGGTCAAGAACCTCGAAGAGAACTACCGCAAGGTGCCCGGCGTCTCTGCCGCCACGATCCTCGGCGACGGCAGCGTGGCGCTGATTCTGGATATCACCGGGCTGCACCGCTTGAGCCGCGCCAAGAAAGAAGCGGGCAAGAGCGCCTCCCTTACCCCCTATTCCTACGACAAGGAGATCGCACTGTCATGAGTCAGCCCCAAAGCGACGCGGTGTTGAAGGCCGCCGAAGCGGATAACCGCGAATTTCTGGTGTTCTCGCTCGGCGAGGAAGAGTACGCCATCGACATCCTCAAGGTGCAGGAGATCCGCGGCTACGAAAACGTCACCCGCATCGCCAACGCGCCGGCCTTCATCAAGGGGGTGACCAACCTGCGCGGCGTGATCGTGCCGATCGTCGATCTGCGGATCAAGTTTCACCTGGACCGCGTCGAGTACGGCGGCCAGACCGTGGTGATCGTGGTCAACGTGGCCAGCCGCGTGGTGGGTATCGTCGTCGACGGCGTATCGGACGTGATGAGCCTGACGCCAGAGCAGATCAAACCCGCGCCGGAGTTCGGCGTCACGCTCTCCTCGGATTTCCTCAGCGGGCTCGGTAGCCTCGAGGATCGCATGCTGGTGCTGGTGGATATCGATAAATTATTGACCAGCGAGGAGATGGCGCTGGTGGACTCCACCAAAAGCGCCTGACCCCGTGGTCAGACGCTAAACGGCGACCTCCAGGTGCGACTATGCGTGGGGTGTCGAGACGAACATCGCAAAAGAACAAGGCCGCAGCATGCGCAATAACCAGCCCGTCACCCAGCGTGAAGTCGAACTCGAAAGCGACGATTTTCTCGTCTCGCGCACCGATCTCGAAGGCAACATTACCTACGCCAACCCGGCATTCGTCGCGATCAGCGGTTTCGCGCGCGAGGAGCTGATCGGCGCGCCGCACAACATCATTCGCCACCCGGACATGCCGCCGGCGGCGTTCGAGAACCTGTGGCAGACCGTCAAGGGGCAGAAGACCTGGCGCGGGCTGGTCAAGAACCGCTGTAAAAGCGGCGATCACTACTGGGTCGAGGCGAGCGTGACGCCGATCATCGAAAACGATGAGGTAGTGGGCTACGCCTCGGTGCGCGTGCAGGCCAGCCGCGAGGCGATCGCTCACGCCGAGAGCGTTTATGCCGAGTTTTCCGCCGGGCGCGGCGCGAAGGCGTTCTACCTGGATCAGGGGCTCATTCGTCGGCGCGGCATGGCCCAGCGATTGAAGCGTCTGCGCCCGGATACGCTGCGCGCCAAACTCGTCGGCATGATCGTGATCGGCAGCGCCCTGCTGCTGGCCAGCGGGGGCATCGGGCTATTTGGCCTTCATACCGCCGGCGAGCGGCTGACCCAGCTCGACCGCGACGGCCTGCGCGACGTCATTCGCCTTCAGCGTATCGATCAAAGCATCGCCCAGGCGCGCCAGTCGCTGGTGGAGCCCGGGCGCATGGCGCTCGTTGGCCAGCGCTTCGAGGTGAGCGAGTCGATCGAGCAGCGCGCCGAGTCGATCGACCAGACCTGGCAGGCCTACCTCGGACGCGAGATCAACGCCACGCCGCTGGCGGCCACCTTCGATAGCCGTCTGCAGGCGTTTTTGAACGAGGGGTTGGGGCGCGCCGCGGAGCTTCTGCAGTCCGAGGAGGTGCTCGATGTACTGACCGGTCTGGACGACATCACCGCGCTCATGAACAGCGAAGGGCGCGAGCTCTCCCAACTGGTCAACGATCTGATCGCGCAGAAACAGGACGCCGCCGAGGCCATGGCCGACGACGCCGGACAGGCGCAGCTCGCCATGCTCGCCACCCAGGCCAGCGTGCTGGGGATCGGGCTGTTGGCGCTGATTCTGCTGGGCACGGTGATTCTGCGCTCGATTCTCAAGCCGCTTAACGACGCCTCGCGCTTCACGCTCCAGATCGCCGGCGGCAACCTGGCGGCCCGCGCGCCGGCGATGCGCCGCGATGAGATCGGCCATCTGCTGGGCTCGCTGAACACCATGCGCAAGAGCCTTGGCAGCATCATCGGCGACGTCAAGGAAGGGGTCGAGGTGGTCACGCCGGCGGCGCGCTCCATCGCCAGCGGCAACGAGGAGCTGGCGGCGCGCACCGAGCAGCAGGCCGCCTCGCTGACCCAGACCGCCTCGAGCATGGAGGAGATGACCGCCACCGTCCGCCAGAACAGCGACAACGCGCAGAAAGCGCGTCGGCTGGCCGACAGCAACGCCGAGCGGGTCGGCGACACCGGCGAGCTGATGAGCCAGCTGGTCAGCAACATGCAGCGCATCACCCAAAGCTCGCAGAAGATGACCGATATCATCGACACCATCGATGCCATCGCGTTTCAGACCAATATTCTGGCGCTCAACGCCTCCGTCGAGGCGGCGCGGGCCGGCGAGCACGGTCGCGGCTTCGCCGTCGTCGCCGAGGAGGTGCGAAACCTCGCCGGGCGCTCCGCCGCGTCCGCCCAGGAGATTCGCGGGCTGATCGACAGCTCCCACCAGGACGTCTCGACCGGCGCCCGGCTGGTCGAGCAGGCCGAAGGCGCGATCAACGAAGTGGTCGAGGCGGCGCGTAGCGTCACCGAGATCATGCATCAGATCTCCTCGGCTTCCGAAGAGCAGAGCAGCGGCATCGGCGAGGTCAACCAGTCGGTTGCCGAAATGGACCAGGCCACGCAGCAAAACGCCGAGCGCGTGCAGCAAACCGCTCAGGCGGCGGCGGCGCTCGAGCGCCGGGCAAGCCTGCTGGCGATATCCGTCGAGGCGTTTCGCCTGCAAAGCCGGCCAATGAGTACCGGCCGAACCGAGCCGCTCGCCTCACCCCAGCGGGTGGCGCTGCCGGCCGGTGAATCAACGCCGCGACCGGCAAAACGCCAAGCCGTGACCGAACAGGAGTGGCAGGAATTTTGAACGAACCACGCATCGAGTCGGGAGAGCAGAGCCTTTGGATATCGGGCTCTCGGATCGAACGCGATCTGATTCTCACGGACGCCGACTTCTTGCGCGTCAGGGAGCTGATCTATCAGCGGGCCGGCATCGTGCTGGCCGAGCACAAGCGTGAGATGGTCTATAGCCGTCTGGCGCGACGGCTGCGCCATCACGGGGTGACGCGCTTCACCGACTATCTCACGCGACTCGAGCGCCAGCCCGACGCCCAGGAGTGGGAGGCGTTCACCAACGCGCTGACCACCAACCTGACCGCGTTCTTTCGCGAGGCACACCACTTCCCGCTGCTGGCCGAGCACGTTCGCCAGCATTCCGGGCCCGTGACCATCTGGTGCGCGGCGGCCTCGACCGGCGAGGAGCCCTACTCGATCGCCATGACGCTGCTGGAAACGCTCGGGCCGAAAGCGTCGAACGCCCGAGTGATCGCCACCGATATCGACACCGATGCGCTGGCGAAAGCGCGGGCAGGCATCTACCCCCAGGAGCAGGTGCGAAAGCTCGACGAGGCCCGGGTGAAGCGTTTTTTTCAGAAAGGGACGGGAAACCAGGCGGGCCTGGCCCGGGTGCGCCCGGAGGTGGCGGAGCTGGTGGAGTTTCATGCGCTCAACCTGCTGGCGCCGAGCTGGCCGTTCAAGGGCCCTTTCGATGCCATCTTCTGTCGCAACATCATGATCTATTTCGATAAATCGACCCAGACGAAAATTCTGTCCCGATTCGCGCCGCTGCTCAAAAGCGATGGCCTGCTGTTCGCCGGCCATTCGGAGAATTTCTCCTACATCAGCGATGCGTTCAAGCTGCGCGGGCAAACGGTTTACACCCGGAGCGCACGCCCGTGACCCCCGAAATTTCACAGAGGCTTATAGCGGTGAGTGCAATGACAGGAGGCGGCCTTTGAGTAGCGCCAAAATCAAGGTGTTGTGCGTGGACGACTCAGCGCTGATTCGCGATCTGCTCGCCACCATCATCAACGAGCAGCCGGACATGGAAGTCGTCGCCACCGCGCCGGACCCGCTGGTGGCGCGGGATCTGATCAAGCGCCACAACCCGGACGTGCTGACGCTGGACGTCGAGATGCCGCGCATGGACGGGCTCGATTTTCTCGACCGGCTGATGCGCCTGCGCCCCATGCCGGTACTGATGGTCTCGTCGCTGACCCAGAGTGGCTCGGAGATCACCCTGCGCGCCCTCGAGCTCGGCGCGCTCGACTTCGTCGCCAAGCCGAGTCTGGGCGTGAGAAGCGGCATGATGGAGTACGCCAGCGAAATCGCCGACAAGCTTCGCGCCGCCGCGCGCTCTCGCCCCTACCAGGCGCGCAAGTCGGCAAGCCCCCCAGCGGCGCTGAAGGCGCCGATGGTCTCGAGCGAAAAGCTGATCATCATCGGTGCCTCGACCGGCGGCACCGAGGCGATTCGCGCCGTGCTCGAACCGCTGCCGGCCAACTCACCGGCAATCCTGATCACCCAGCACATGCCCGGCGGCTTCACCAAATCCTTCGCCGAGCGCCTTGACCGGCTCTGCCGGATCACCGTCAAGGAAGCCACTGACGGCGAGCGGGTGCTGCCCGGTCACGCCTACATTGCCCCGGGCGGCCACCACCTGGAGCTTGCCCGCAGCGGCGCCAACTACGTGGTGCACCTGCACGACGGCGAGCCGGTCAACCGCCACCGCCCCTCGGTGGACGTGTTGTTTCACTCCGCCGCCAAATACGCCGGCAAGAACGCTATCGGCGTGATTCTCACCGGCATGGGCAAGGACGGCGCGGTAGGGCTTTTGCAGATGCGCCAGGCCGGCGCCCCGACCATTGCCCAGAACGAGCAGAGCTGCGTGGTGTTCGGCATGCCGCGTGAGGCGATCGCCGTGGGCGGTGCGACCGAGACCCTGGCGTTGAACGACATTCCCGCGCGCGTACTGGCGCTTGTCGCCGCTTCGGGCCGCGCGCAGCGGGTTTAACCCTGAAACAGCGGCATTAAACGACATCGAGAAGGATCATTCACATGGCGCGGTTTGCAAGAAATCTGAGTATTCATACGGCGGTGGTGGTGGCACTGGGCTGTTTCAGCGCGCTGGTCCTGGCGCTGATCGCACTTAATATCATGACCGACCGCTCCACCGAAAAGAACGTGAACACGCTGACCACCATCAGCCGCGAGCAGCTCAACGAACTCAATCGTGGAGATTCGCTGCTCTACCAAGGCATGCTGGCGCTGGAGATGGCCGCCAATTACCTGATGGTCGGCGAAGTCACTATGTCCCGTGATGTGAGCGAGATCGCGGCCAACCGTCTCGAGCGTTCGGAAGTGCGTTTCAACAACTTCATCAGCACACCGCGAACGCCTCAGGGCGAAGAGCTGGCCGTACCGCTGATCGAGAGCTATCAGCGCTTGCTGCCGTTGGTCAGGCAGCAGCTCGCAAGCCTCGACGAAATGGATACGGGAGGCTTCAACCAGTTGCGCGACGAGCTGCGCGAACCGCTATCAGCGTTGACCTCGAGCATCACTGCCTTCACCGAGTATGGTTTCTCAAGGGTCGACGGTATCCACGCCGATATCCAGGATCAGCGCCACCTATTCACTATCCTCTACATCGTCGCGGTACTGGTGACGCTTCTGGCCGTCTTGCTGATCTACCTCGGGTTGCGCCGCACCGTGACCTTGCCGCTCAACGACGCCGTGCGCCGACTCAACAAGATCGCCGAGGCGGATCTCACCGAGCCGCTGCCCGCGTCGGGCAACAACGAAATCGGCCGGCTGTTCACTGCCATGGGCGCCATGCAACATAACCTGACCGGGCTGGTCGGGCGGGTGCGCGGCGGTAGCCGCGAGATTCATCACGGCACCCGGGAGATCAGCCAGGGCAACAGCGATCTTTCATCGCGCACCGAGCAGCAGGCTGCCTCCATCGAAGAGACCGCGGCGAGCATGGAGCAGATGACCGCCACGGTGAAGCAGAACGCCGATAACGCGCGCCAGGCAAGCGTTCTAGCCGGCGAGGCCTCGACCACCGCCGAGCGTGGCGGCCAGGTGGTGGAGCAGGTGGTACAGACCATGCACGGCATCTCGCAAAGCTCGCAGAAGGTGGCGGACATCACCAGCGTGATCGACTCGATCGCCTTTCAAACCAACATCCTGGCGCTGAACGCCTCGGTCGAAGCGGCGCGGGCCGGGGAGCAGGGCCGAGGCTTTGCGGTCGTCGCCGGCGAGGTGCGAAACCTTGCCAGCCGCAGCGCCGACGCCGCCCGCGAGATCAAGGCGCTGATCGACACCTCGGTCACCCAGATCAGCGAGGGCTCGACGCTGGTCGAACAGGCAGGCGCCACCATGACCGACGTGGTCAGCGCCGTACGCCGGGTGACCGACATCATGGATGAGATCTCCGCGGCCTCCCAGGAGCAGAGCGACGGTATCGAGCAGGTCAGCCAGGCGGTCGGGCAGATGGACGAGGTGACCCAGCAAAACGCCGCCCTGGTGCAGCAGGCCGCCGCCGCTGCCGCCTCGCTCGAAGAGCAGGCCAGCCGTCTGGAAGAAGCGGTCGCGGTGTTCAAGGTATTGGAGGGCCAGTACGACGCCAGCGCGCGCCGCGATGCCCGGTACGTTACGCCCAAACGCGACGCCGTGCCTGCACCAAAGGCTAAACAAATCGCGCCGCGTACCGATACTACTAAACGCGAAAGCCAGCTCGAGGAGTGGGAGTCCTTCTGATTCCGCAGGATCCACTCAACGGTTACACGGCGGCTTGAAAACGGGTTTCAAGCCGCTTTCAAAAAACGTTTTACGCACGTTGTTCACATGACGAGGTAGAGAATGGCCGACAAGAACATGAGCTTTCTGGTGGTGGACGATTTTCCCACCATGCGCCGCATCGTACGCAGTCTGCTCAAGGAGCTGGGTTTCACCAACGTCGAAGAGGCCGAGGATGGCCAGGACGCGCTCAACAAGCTGCGCGCGGGCAGCTTCGAGTTCGTCGTCTCCGACTGGAACATGCCCAATCTCGACGGACTCGAGATGCTCAAGGAGATCCGCCAGGACGACGCGCTCAAGGCGCTGCCGGTGCTGATGGTGACCGCCGAGGCGAAGAAGGAGAACATCATCGCCGCCGCCCAGGCCGGTGCCAACGGCTACGTGGTCAAGCCGTTCACCGCCGCAACGCTCGAAGAGAAACTCAACAAGATTTTCGAAAAGATGGGGCAATAGGGTGCCAGGCTTCCCGCCTGGGCTCTAGAGGAGTACACCATGAGTCACAATGAGCAGTCGGGTACTCACCAGCTGCAGGACGATAACACCGAGGATCTGATTCACCGGATCGGCAAGCTCACCCGTATGCTGCGTGACAACATGCGCGAGCTGGGGCTCGACAAGGAGATCGAGAAGGCCGCGGTGGCGATTCCCGACGCCCGCGACAGGCTGCACTACGTCGCGACGATGACCGAGCAGGCCGCCGATCGCGCGCTCAACGCCATCGACCGCGCCCAGCCGCTGCAGGATCAGCTCTGTGAGCGCGCCGAAGCGCTCGACACGCGCTGGGACGAGTGGTTCGCCGCGCCTCAGGAACTCGACGAGGCGAAGGCGCTGGTCAAGGAGACCCGCGGCTACCTGGGGGAGGTGCCTACGATCACGGCGGCCACCAACAAGGAGCTGATGGAGATCATGATGGCCCAGGACTTTCAGGACCTGACCGGCCAGGTGATCAAGAAGATGATGGACGTGATCCGCGAAATCGAGCAGCAGCTGGTGCAGGTACTGATCGATAATTCGCCCAGTAGCCGGGCGCGCGACAATTTGCAAAAAGTCCAGGCTACGCCGGAGAAGAGTAACCCTCCCCGAAAGGAGGAGCTGCTCAACGGCCCGCAGGTCAACGAAAGCGCTGCGGATATCGTTACCGGCCAGGATCAGGTGGACGACTTATTGGACGAATTAGGCTTTTAATGCCCGGTTATTGAGACATTGTAAGACGTCTCGTCTGGCACACTAGTCACCTTATTCAGCCGCCCTTCGGGGCGGCTGACGTTTGGTGCGTCGTCCAGAATCAGCCGGGCCCCTCATGGCAGACAACGATAGCGATCAGGAAAAGACCGAAGAGGCCACGCCCAGGCGCAAGGAGAAGGCCCGGGAAGAGGGTCAGGTACCCCGCTCGCGCGAGTTGACCACGTTTCTTTTGCTGATGGCCGGCGTGATCGGGCTCTGGGGCATGGGGCAGATGCTCTACGCCCAGCTCGGCCTGGTGATGGAGCGGGCGTTTCTGTTCGACCGCCACCAGGCCTTCGATCCCACGCCGATGCTGACCAACGCGCTGGATCTCGGTGAGCGCACGCTGATCTCGATGGTGCCGCTGTTCGTGCTGCTTGGCGCCGTGGCGCTGGTGGCGCCGGCGCTGCTGGGCGGCTGGCTGGTGTCGGCCAAATCGATGCAGCCGAAGTTTTCCAAGCTCAACCCGATCTCGGGCGTGAAGCGCATCTTTTCGACCCAGGCACTGATCGAGCTTGCCAAGGCGATCGCCAAATCGGTGCTGGTCGGCGGCATCGCCAGCGCCTTCATCTATTTCAATATCGACCGGCTGCTGGGGCTTCCCGATCTGCCGGTCCATCAGGCGCTGGCCAGTGCCTTGAACATGGCGGCGCTGGCCGCGGCGCTGGCGATCTTTTCGCTGGTGGTGGTGATTCTGATCGACGTGCCTTTCCAGCTCTGGAGCAACGCCAAAAAGCTGCGCATGAGCAAGGAGGAGGTCAAGCGCGAGCACAAGGAGTCCGAAGGCGACCCCCACGTGAAAGGGCGCATTCGCCAGCAGCAGCAGGCGATGGCGCGCGGGCGGATGATGAGCAAGGTGCCCGAGGCCGACGTCATCATTACCAACCCGACCCACTACGCCGTCGCGCTCTCCTACCAGGAGGGGCAGATGGGCGCGCCGCGGGTGGTTGCCAAGGGCGCTGACGCGGTGGCCGCGCGCATTCGCGACGTCGCACTCGAGGCCGGCGTGCCAAGGCTCGAGGCCGCACCGCTGGCCCGGGCGCTTTATCACCACGTCGATCTTGACGCTGAGGTGCCGGAAACGCTCTACACCGCCGTGGCCGAGGTCATGGCCTGGGCGTACCGCTTGAAAAGCGTGGCGCAAGACGGTGGCGAAGCGCCGCCAACCCCCGATAACTTACCGGTTCCCGACGAGATGACCCATCCCGCCCGAGGCCCCGGTGCTTTTGAGGCACGTTCATGAAGGCGTTTAGCCAGTTGATCAGTCGACGCAACCCCTTTGGCGATGTGCCGATCAAGCTGTTGGCCGGGCCGCTCTTGATCCTCATGATCCTCGGCATGATGATCGTGCCGCTGCCGCCCTTTGCGTTGGATCTGCTGTTCACCTTCAATATTGCGCTGGCCATCATGGTGCTGCTGGTGAGCATGTTCGCCGAGAAGCCGCTCGATTTCGCCGCCTTCCCGGCGGTGCTGCTGTTCACTACGCTGCTGCGGCTATCGCTCAACGTCGCCTCGACCCGGGTGGTGCTGATGGAGGGCCACCAGGGCGGCGCCTCGGCGGGCAAGGTGATCGAGGCCTTCGGCACGTTTCTGGTCGGCGGCAACTTCGCCGTGGGTCTGGTGGTGTTCCTGATTCTGGTCATCATCAACTTCATGGTCATCACCAAGGGCGCCGGGCGTATCGCCGAGGTCGGCGCGCGCTTCACCCTCGACGCCATGCCGGGCAAGCAGATGGCGATCGACGCCGACCTGAACGCCGGGCTGATCGGTGAGGAGGACGCCAAGAAGCGCCGCGCCGAGGTCGCTCAGGAAGCCGACTTCTACGGCTCCATGGACGGTGCCAGCAAGTTCGTGCGCGGCGACGCCATGGCGGGGCTCGTCATTATGGTGGTCAACATCATCGGCGGGCTGATCATCGGCATGATGCAGCACGACATGAGCTTCGCCGACGCCGGGCGCACCTACACGCTCTTGACTATCGGCGACGGCCTGGTAGCGCAGATTCCGGCGCTGGTGATCTCCACCGCCGCCGGCGTCACGGTGTCACGGGTCAATACCGAGCAGGACGTCGGCCAGCAGATGCTCAGCCAGCTGTTCGTCAACCCCCAGGTCATGGTGCTCGCCGCCGCGGTGATGGGGCTTCTCGGCATGGTGCCGGGGATGCCCAACCTGGTGTTTCTGATCTTCACCGCGCTTCTCGGCGGGCTCGCCTGGTACCTCAAGCGCCACCAGGAGAAGGTGCTGGTCACCGAAGAGATGGCGGACGCGCCGGTACCGGTGCAGGAGACGCCGGAGGCGAGCTGGGAAGACGTGCAGCTGGTCGATACCCTGGGCCTCGAGGTCGGCCACCGGCTGATTCCGCTGGTCGACTCGCGCCAGAAGGGCGAGCTTCTGGCGCGTATCAAGAGCGTGCGCAAGAAGTTCGCCCAGGAGGTCGGCTTTCTGCCGCCGGTGGTGCACATTCGCGACAACCTCGAGCTTTCGCCCAACGCCTACGTGCTCTCGCTCAAGGGCGCCGAGATCGGGCGCGCCGAGGCGCAGCCGGGCAAGTGGCTGGCGATCAACCCAGGCCAGGTCTCCGGCGAGCTTGCCGGCACGCCCACCGAGGACCCGGCCTTCGGGCTACCGGCGGTGTGGGTCGATGCAAGCCAGCGCGAGCACGCCCAGGTCTTTGGCTACACCGTGGTCGATGCCAGCACCGTGATCGCCACCCACCTCAATCACCTTTTGCACCGCCACTCGCCGGAAATGCTCGGCCGCCAGGAGGTGCAGAAGCTGCTCGACAAGCTCGGCGACGAACAGAAATCCCTGGTCGAGGAGGTCGTGCCCAAGGCGATCTCGCTCACCGTACTCCAGCGCATCCTGCAGAACCTGCTCGAAGAGGACGTCTCGATTCGCGACATGCGCACCATTCTCGACACCCTGGCCGAGTTCGCCGGTAACCAGAAGGACCCGGGCGAGCTGACCGCGCTGGTGCGCGTGAGCCTGGGCCGGGCGATCACCCAGCAGTGGTTCGCAGGTCAGGAGACGCTCAACGTCATCGGCCTGGACGCCCAGCTCGAGCAGGTGCTGATCCAGGCCATGAACGGCAACGGCGCCATGGAGCCGGGGCTGGCCGACACCCTGATGAATCAGACCCAGCAGGCGCTGGAGCGCCAGGAAGCCAGCGGCGAGCCGCCGGTGCTGGTGGTGCAGCACTCGCTGCGCCCGGTGGTCGCGCGCTTTCTGCGCCGCCGGCTGCGCCACCTGGTAGTGATGTCCCAGGCCGAGATTCCCGACGACCGGACGCTTCGAATCTCGACGCTGGTGGGCGGGTCGCGATGAGCCTTGACCGCGCCGCTTCGAACAACGCGAGAGGAGACGTATGAGCGTAAGACGCTTTGTGGGAACGAACAGCCGCGATGTCATGCGCCAGGTGCGCGCCGCGCTCGGCGACGAAGCGCTGATCGTGGCCAACCGGCGCAGTGACGACGGCGTGGAGATTCTGGCCATGGCCGACGACGCCGCGCTCGACCACGCCGAGCCGAGCCCGCCCGCGCCGGCCCCCGCCGAACACCCTTTCGATGCGCTCAGCGAACGCCTGCTGCGCGAAATGCAGGACATGCGCGCGCTGCTGTCGCGCACCCACCCCGAGTCCGCGCCGAGCACGGACGCTTCGCTCAAAGCACTGCTCGCCGGGCTCGGCTTTGGCGCCGAGCTTGGCGAGGAGTTAAGCGAGGCGCTGCCCGCTGCGCTGGCCGCGCGCGACGTTCGTGACGCGCCGGTCATGGCGTGGCTGCGCGACCAGCTGATCGCGCGGCTTGCCGTGCTCGAGCGTGAAGCGGACTTTTTCGAGCAGAGCGGAATCGTCGCGCTGGTCGGGCCCACCGGGGTGGGCAAGACCACCACCACCGCCAAGCTCGCCGCGCGGTTCGTCATGCGCCACGGTACCCGGCCGGTGGCGCTGGTCACGACCGACAGCTTTCGTATCGGCGCTCACGAGCAGCTGCGCATCTACGCCCGCCTGCTCGACACACCGATGTACGCCCTCGACCAGGAGCAGCCGATCGACGAGCTGCTCGGGCGGCTGGGCGGCAAGCAGTGGGTGATCGTCGACACCGTCGGCATGAGCCAGCGCGACCAGCGCGTGATCGAGCAGGTCGACCAGCTCCAGGGCGGTGGCTCGAAAGTGCGCCTGGTGCTGGTGCTCAACGCCGCCAGCCAACCCGACACCCTCGAGGAGGTGGTGCTGCGCTACCGTCAGGCCGCCCGCGCCGCCGGCGCGGAGCTCGACGAGTGCATCATCACCAAGCAGGACGAGGCCGGCCGGCTCGCGCCGCTTCTGGATATCGTCATGCGCCATGGCCTGCGCGTGCTGTTCTGCTCCCACGGCCAGCGGGTGCCGGAGGACATGGCGCTGGCCGACCCGGCGACGCTGGTCGATCAGGCGCTGGCCGCCGCGATGCCCACCGCTACCGCGCCCCAGGCCTGGGCTGTCGATACGCTGTCGCCGCGCTGGTCAAGAGACGTGCTGGGCCAGGGGCGGCGGCTGAGCCTGCTGCTGGCCGGGCTGCGAAAGCGCGTGGCCGGCTTTGCGCTGCTCGAGGCGGCCTGGGACATCGCCGCGCTGCCCGGTGTGCTGCACGACCGGCGCCTGGAGGCGCTGGCAGATCGCGCCCGGGAGCAGAACGCGCTGGGCGTGGCGTGGTCGCCGCGGCGGGCCGAGCGCGGCGTGGCCTGGGCGATGCCGGATATGGCGCTCGACGCCGACGGCCGGCTCTGCGCGCTGACGCTGTTGCAACACCGCCAGAACGCCGGCTGGCAAGCGCGCATCGAGGCCCAGCACCAGGCCGCGGTGCATCTGCTGCCGACCCTGGCCGAGGCTGACACGCTGGACGCGCTGGAAGCCGAACGTTTGACCTGGATCAGCCGCGTCAGCGGCAGTCAGCGGGTAGAGTGGCAGGGTGAGCGCCACGCGCTGACGGCGCTGTTCGCCGATAGCGCCCTTGCCCACCGCGAGGCCGTGCGCTTTCGCGGCCAAACGCTTGAACTCTACAGCGCCCACGCCGAGGTCGATGATCGCGAAGGGCGCCGCTTGATCGCCTGGGTGGGGGAGCTTCGCGACCCGGAAACCGCCCAGCGCGTGGCGCGGCGCTACTGGCTGACCCCGGCCCGGCTCGGCACCGAAACGTTTTCGCTGCTGGTGACCCAGCTGCAAAGTGAAGGCGCGACCGCGCTGACCAAACGCGCCTGGCAGACGCTGAAGGAGGCCGACGGCGGCGAGGTGAGCGTGCCGCTGCGCCTTCTAATGGCCAGCGGCGCGGCGGCAGTCGCGACTCACCTGGACAACGCCGAGGATGAGCAGGCGCAGGCGCTCAGACAGCAGCTGCTGCGCCTGGCGCGTACCTCGCGCAAGCGCCGCGACGCGGCGCTGCTGGAGGCGCTTTTGCACACCCTGATGACTCGTGACGCCATCCGCCAGCTCGGCAGCGTCAGCCGCGAGGCCCTGGCGTGAGTGACAATGACCAGGCCGCGGGCCTGCGTCAGTGGGCGAGCCTGCGCGCCGGCGCCGCGGAAAAAAACGCCGAGGTTCAGAAGGCCGAAGCGCCCGCCCCGCGCCGGCCGCTGGCGGTGGTGGGACTGGCGTCCACCAGCCCCGAGCCGGTCAAGGCGCGGCTTTGTGAGTGGGCGGCGCTCGGCCGGCGCTGGGCGGCCACGCCGGAGAGTTGGGACATCGTGGCGGTGGACGCTACCGCGCCGCTCGACGCGCTGACCGCCCGCTACGCCCGCTGGGCGCTCTGGGTGCAAAGCGACGCCGACGCCTTCGCGCCCATGTACCGAACGCTTCGGCTTTTGCACGATAACGGCGGCCCGCATCGGCTTTTGGCGCTGCACGAACCGGGGCTGCCGCGCCGGGGGCTGCTGGAGAATCTGCAGAAAACCGCTGCGAACTACCTGAATATCGAGCTTTTGATCCTCGCCAGGTAAGTCATAATGGCCAGGTCGATTTAGCGAGGTGCGGGATGAAAAACATCGTTGCCAGACTGCTTGCCGGCTTGCTCGTGGCGTTAATCGCCGCCTCGCTGCCGCTTGCGGCGCTGGCCGGAAGCGGCAGCTGGAGCACCCAGGCGAGCGGGCTGATGGTGGCGATGAGCGACCGGGCGAGCGAAAGCCAGGCGCTTTCGCCACCGGCGCTGGCCGAGGTCCAGCGCGGGCGCATCGAGCGGGTGAACTGGCGCTTCGAGGCGCCGCCGGGCGCTGCTATTCGCGCCTGGCTTTGCCACCCGGAGCGCTGTGTGGCCCTCGACGGCCAGCGCGGAAGTGTCACCGGGCTTGCCGGGCTCTCCGCCGGGGCGCCGCTTGCGTTTCGCTTCGCGCTGGCACCCCACCAGCGCCCGGTACAGGTGAAGGGGCTTCACGTCATCGTGAACTACCAGTGACTAGCCACAGGGCACGCCGATGTATACAGCACAGGGCAGAATTCAACACAGCGAGATGATCTCCCAGCACATGCCGCTGGTGCGTCGTCAGGCGCTGGCGTTGCAGGTTCGCCTGCCCGCCAGCATCGAGCTCGATGATCTGATCCAGGCGGGCATGGTCGGTCTTCTGGAGGCGCTGGGGCGCTTCGACGCCGGCCAGGGCGCAAGCTTTGCCACCTTTGCCAGCCAGCGCATTCGCGGCGCGATGGTCGACGAGCTGCGCACCCGCGACTGGCTGCCGAGAAGCGTGCGCCGCTCGGCCCGCGCCATGGACGAAGGCATTCGCCATCTCGAGCAGAGCCTTGGGCGCGCCCCGGAAGAGAGCGAAATCGCCCGCCACCTGGAGATGCCGCTGACCGAGTACCAGCAGCTGCTCGCCGACACCAACAGCGGCCACCTGCTGCCTTTCGAGGAGCTTCTGGAAGAGGGGGGCGAGCCGATTCAGGAGGCGCAGAACGCGCCCTTCGAGGAGCTTCTGGATGGCCAGCAGCGCGACGTGCTGATCGCGGCGATCGAGGCGCTGCCGGAGCGCGAGAAGCTCTTGATGGCGCTCTACTACCAGGAAGAGCTCAACCTCAAGGAGGTCGGCGCCGTGCTGGGCGTCACCGAGTCGCGGGTGTCGCAGCTGCACAGCCAGGCCATCGGCCGGCTGCGCGCGCGCCTCTACGAGGCGGACTGAGCCGCCGTTTACCGTCCACTTCAACCGGCGAGGAGCCGTCGATGAACCCCTCTACCCTGATCGGAATAGGCGCCAGCATTCTCCTGCTGGTGAGCGTGCTGTTTTTCACCGCCGAGACCCCGGAAAGCTTCATCAACCTGCCCGGCCTTGCCATCGTGGTGACCGGTACGCTGGCGGCGACCTTCATCAGCTACCCGCTCAAGGAGGTAGTGCGGGTGGTGCGCCTGGTGGGGCTGGTGTTTCGCCGCGAGAACACCTTCGTGCGCGACGACATCGAGGAGCTGGTATCGATGGCCAGGCTCTGGTTCAAGGGCGACGTGCGCGCGGTCGAGCGCGAGCTCGAGCACACCCGCAACCCGTTTCTACGCACCGGTATCCAGCTGGTCATCGCCAATACCAAGGAAGATGAAATCTTCGACATGCTGCGCTGGCGCATCGCCCGACTCAAGGCGCGCGAGCACGCCGAGGCGCAGATCTTTCGCACCATGGCGACCTATGCCCCGGCGTTTGGCATGATCGGCACCCTGGTGGGGCTGGTCAACATGCTCGAGATAATGGACGCGGGCAATCTCGAGGTGATCGGCCCGCGCATGGCGGTAGCGCTGCTGACCACCTTCTACGGCATTTTGCTTGCCAACCTGGTGTTCAAGCCGATCGCGGTGAAGCTCGAGCGGCGCACCGAGGAGCGCCTGATCACCATGAATATGGTGCTCGAAGGTATCTCGCTGATCACCAAGCGCCGCCTGCCGTCGTTCATCGAAGAGACGCTCAATTCGTTTATCGCCAACTACCACGACGAGATCAACGACCCCCACGTGAAGCCGCGCCCGGGCGGCGGCGTAACGGCGAAAGGGTAGCGCCATGCTCAACCGCGACGCCCGCCACGCGCTGGAGTCACCGTTCACGGCAGGCGAGGGCGATGAAGGGTGGCTGACCAGCTACCTTGACGTGCTGACGCTCTTGATCACGCTGTTCGTGCTACTGCTGGCGCTGACCCCGGTAGGCGGCGACGGCGAGGCTGCACAAACCGGCGGCGGGCTTGAGCCGCTCTCTTCAGGGCTGTTACCCCGCCAGAGCGGGCTGTCGCCTGCGATGGCGGCGCTCGATATTCAGGGCGTGAGTGTGAGCCAGGGCCGCGAAGGCGTGACGCTGCGCGTTAACGACAGCCTGCTGTTCGCCAGCGGCGACGCCGAGCTGACCGCCCAGGGCGAAGACGTGCTCGAGCGGTTGGGCGAGGTGATCGACACCTTCGACGGCGAGGTGTCGGTGGAGGGGCATACCGATAACGTGCCCATTGCCACCGCGGCGTTTGCTTCCAACTGGGAGCTTTCGACCGGGCGGGCGATCGCGGTGGTGCGTCATCTCGAGGAGGACGGCGTAGCGCGAGCGCGGCTGCGCGCCGTGGGCTACGCCGATACGCGCCCACTCGAAGGCAACGACACCGCCTCGGGGCGCGCCGCCAACCGGCGCGTCGAATTCGTACTGCGCAAGCCCGCGCCCTAGGGGCGGTGTGTAAAGTCGACGAGCGTCATACAGAGCCTAAGCGCTTTCGCAGCGCCGCTGCATTTCGCTGATCGCTTGGCCTGCGCCGTCGAGCGTGAAGGTCATGGTCCAGGGCGCGCCGTCCTCCTGCTCGAAGCCGATGAAGAGCTTTTCGCCCTGGCTCATTCGCGAAAGCAGCGCCGCGAGATCGCCCAGATAGAAGTGGCTGTAGAAGCCGTCGTCGCCCTCTTCGACGATGAACTCCGCCATCGTCTCCAGCATCGGCGTCTGGTCGACGCGCAGCCGCGCCGGTACCAGCCGGGTGGTACGGCTCTCGGTTTGCGACTCGGCCAGCGTCACGCGCATTTCGAGCCAGGGCAGGTGGCAGATACCGGCGGTGGCGTTCACGCTCAGCGTGGCGTCCGAGTAGCTTTCGCTTTCCAGCGCGCGAAAGTGGCGCTTATCGCCATCCTCGAGAGTCGCGCTCTGCCAGGCGCCGAAGCGCACCTGGTCGCTGACGGGAAAGCTGGCCGCCTGGGCGCCGGCGGCGAAAGCGAGCCCCGCCGCGCCGAGCGCGAGCAGCAAGGAGAAACGGTGGATCATGGAAAAAGCGCCAAACGGTGAATGAAACAAGTCGGTCAAAACGGGCCCGGGTCAGCCGGTCTGGCCAAGCAGGGGCCGCACGTTATCGCTCAGGTAGCAGTCGTCGAACTCGCCTTCGGCGGCCAGCGCCTTGAGGTCGGGAACGTTGACATGATGGCGGTCGCGATAAACCAGCCCCGCCTCGCTGAGCGCGGTGAAGGTGCGGCTGACGTGCACCGGGCTCAGCCCCAAAACGTCAGCAAGCTGCTCCTGGGAGAGCGGCAGGCGAAACTGCCCGGTCAGATCCGGGTTGGTCTGGCTCAGGCGCACGTACATTTCATGGATGAAGTGGGCCATTTTCTGGCGCGCGCTGCGCCTTGCCAGATTTACCAGCCGCTCGGTCAGAAGCGACTGCTGGCGGCTGCTGATGGCGAACATGACCGAGGTCAGCGGAAGCGACTGGCTGAACAGATCGATCATGCGCTTGTGGGGAAAGCGGCACACCACACAGTCGGTGATGAAGCGCACGTTCTCCAGGCGCTGGGAAAAAGCGAACTCGCGAAGGCCGATGATATCGCCGGGCAGAAACACTTCCATGATGTGACGATCGCCGTTTTCCAGGTGGCGATAGGAGTAGGCCCAGCCGCTGCTCAGGGTGCAGAACTCGGTGGCGGGCTCCTTCATCTCCCATAGAAGCGAGCCGGCCTTTTGATCGACCGGACTCTCTTCCAACGAGTCAAGCAGCTGCTCTTCGTCTTTCGACAACGAATAGTAGTGGTTGAAGTGGCGAACGATACAGCTCTTTTCCTGACTCATGATTTTCTCCTCTGCTAGCCGCGCGGGCGGGCCCGGGAAGCGACGATACGTTCACACCAAACGAATGTCCTTATCGTTTTTTTATTTCTTTACTTCTTTTTTTGCAACAGCGGCCCGAGAAACTCGCCGGTGTGCGACCCCGCCTGCTTGACCAGCTGCTCCGGGGTGCCCTCGGCGATGATACGCCCGCCGCCGGAGCCGCCTTCCGGGCCAAGATCGACGATCCAGTCCGCGGTCTTGATCACGTCGAGGTTGTGCTCGATCACCACGATGGTGTTGCCGTGATCGCGCAGGCGGTGCAGCACCGTCAGAAGCTGGCGAATATCCTCGAAGTGTAGCCCCGTGGTCGGCTCGTCGAGAATGTAGAGCGTCTGGCCGGTGTCGCGCTTGGCGAGCTCCCGGGCGAGCTTGACCCGCTGCGCCTCGCCGCCGGAGAGCGTGGTCGCGCTCTGGCCCAGGCGAATATAGGAGAGCCCGACGTCCATGAGCGTCTGCAGGCGCCGGGCGATGGCCGGCACCGGGCTGAAGAACTCGAGGCCCTCCTCGACGGTCATCTCGAGCACGTCGTGGATGGTCTTGCCCTTGTAGTGGATGTCCAGGGTCTCGCGGTTGTAGCGCTTGCCCTTGCACACATCACACGGCACGTAGATGTCCGGCAGAAAGTGCATCTCTACCTTGATCATGCCCTCGCCCTGGCACGCCTCGCAGCGCCCGCCCTTGACGTTGAAGCTGAACCGGCCCGGCTTGTAGCCCCGCGAGCGCGCCTCCTGGGTGCCGGCAAAGAGCTCGCGAATCGGCGTAAAGATACCGGTGTAGGTAGCCGGGTTGGAGCGCGGCGTGCGCCCGATCGGGCTCTGGTCGATATCGATCACCTTGTCGAGCTGGTCGAGCCCTTCGATGGCCTGGTAGGGCGCCGGGGTCAAGGTGGATGCGCGGTTCAGGTCGCGCGCGGCGATCGGCATCAGGGTGCCGTTGATCAGCGTCGACTTGCCCGAGCCGGACACGCCGGTGATGGCGATGAATAGCCCCAGCGGAAGTGTGAGCGTGACGTCCTGCAGGTTGTTGCCGGTAGCGCCGCGCAGCACCAGCTGCTTTTCCGGATTGCCGGGAATGCGGTGCGGTGGCACGGCGATTTCGCGAGTGCCGCACAGGTACTGTCCGGTGAGCGAGTCCTTGTTCGCCATGATATCCGAGGGCGTGCCCTGAGCGACGATCTCGCCGCCGTGAACGCCAGCGCCGGGGCCGATATCGAGCACGTGGTCCGCGGCGCGGATAGCGTCCTCGTCGTGCTCGACCACGATCACGGTGTTACCCAGATCGCGCAGCCGCTCCAGGGTTTTCAGCAAGCGGTCGTTGTCGCGCTGGTGCAGCCCGATCGAGGGCTCGTCGAGAATGTACATCACCCCGACCAGCCCGGCGCCGATCTGGCTGGCCAAACGGATACGCTGGGCTTCACCGCCGGAGAGCGTATCGGCGCTGCGCTCCAGCGTCAGGTAGTCGAGGCCGACGTTGACCAGAAACTCGAGGCGCGAGTGGATCTCGCTGATGATCTTCTCGGCGATCTCGCCCTTGCGGCCAGGCAGCCCCAGGGTCGAGAAGTACCGCCACGCCTCGCCGATCGGCGTGCGCACGATGTCGGCGATGTTGCGATCGTCGACGAACACGTGACGCGACTCGCGGCGCAGGCGTGAGCCGTGGCAGGACGAGCAGGTCTTGACCGCGATGTACTTGGCCAGATCGTCGCGCACCATGTTCGACTCGGTTTCGCGGTAGCGGCGCTGCATGTTGGGCAGCACGCCTTCGAAGGCGTGCTCGCGGGTTACCTTGCGCCCGCGGTCGCTGACGTAGCTGAACGGCACCGGTTCATTGCCGCTGCCGTTGAGGATGATGTCGCGCTGGCGCTTTTCGAGCTCGTTCCAGGGCGTTTCGAGCTTGAAATCGAAGTGTTTGCCCAGCGCCTGGAGCTGGGTGAAATAGTAGATGTTGCGCCGGTCCCAGCCCTTGATCGCGCCTTCGGCCAGGGAGAGTTCCTCGTGGCTGATCAGCTTCTCCGGGTCGAAGAATTGCTGAACTCCGAGGCCGTCGCAGGTCGGGCAGGCGCCGGCGGGGTTGTTGAACGAGAACATGCGCGGCTCGAGCTCGGAGAGCGAGTAGCCGCACACCGGGCAGGCGAAGCGCGAGGAGAACGCAAGGTCTTCGCGCTCGCCGTCCATGAAGTGGATCATCGCCGTGCC
The DNA here is from genome assembly GCF_043558675.1 of Halomonas sp. HNIBRBA4712. Classification (NCBI taxonomy): domain Bacteria; kingdom Pseudomonadati; phylum Pseudomonadota; class Gammaproteobacteria; order Oceanospirillales; family Halomonadaceae; genus Halomonas; species Halomonas sp. HNIBRBA4712. The sequence continues at coordinate 55,497 of NZ_JBIFXR010000001.1, forward strand.
GTCGGCCAGGTTGAGCGCGGTCTCGAAGGACTCCGCCAAACGCTGGGCGATGTCGTCGCGCACCTTGAAGCGGTCCACCACCACGCTGATGTCGTGCTTCTTGCGCTTGTCGAGCGGAGCGATGTCGTCGAGTTCGAGCACCTGGCCGTCGATCTGCACGCGCACGAAGCCCTGGGCGCGCAGCTCCGCCAGAAGCTGGAGATGCTCGCCCTTGCGGCCCTTGACCACCGGCGCGAGCAGCATCAGCTTGGTGCCTTCTTCCAGGTTCATCACCTGGTCGACCATTTGCGAGATAGTCTGGGCCTCGAGGTCCTCGCCGTGTTCCGGGCAGCGCGGCGTGCCGGCGCGGGCGAACAAAAGGCGCAGGTAGTCGTAGATCTCGGTGATCGTGCCGACGGTGGAGCGCGGGTTGTGGGAGGTGGATTTCTGCTCGATGGAAATCGCCGGCGAGAGCCCTTCGATGTGGTCGACATCGGGTTTTTCCATCATGGAAAGAAACTGGCGCGCGTAGGTGGAAAGCGACTCCACGTAGCGGCGCTGCCCTTCGGCGTACAGCGTATCGAAGGCGAGCGAGGATTTCCCCGAGCCGGAAAGGCCGGTAATCACGATCAGCTTGTCGCGCGGCAGCTCCACATCGATCTGCTTGAGGTTGTGAGTGCGGGCACCTCTGACCAGAATGCTGTCCATCAACACCTCGAATCGCGTGGCAAAAGCGCAATTATACGTTCGCCCGCCCGGTTACGGCAAAGCGGCAGAGACGCTTTGTCGCAAGGCGAGCGTTTCCAGCGTCTGGCTTAAGCGCTAGAATGGAGGGCTTTCTCGGGCGCTTGCGCCCGCCACCGTTTGCCGGCGCTTGCACCCCGAGCGCGGACGGCAAGGCCGCTATTCAAGGCCGCGATTACACGTTTACGATCAAGGGCACTATGCGCAACCTTTCCACACTGCTGCTGGCTTCCGAACGCCGCGCCATCAGTGGGCTTGCCGGGCTGTACGCGTCCCGCATGCTGGGGCTTTTCATGGTGTTGCCGGTGCTGGCGCTCTACGCCGATGCACTCGAGGGCGCGACACCGTTTTTGATCGGCGTCGCGCTCGGCATCTACGGGCTCACCCAGGCGACGCTGCAGATTCCCTTTGGGCTGTTGTCGGACCGCTTTGGGCGCAAGCGTATCATCGCCATCGGCCTTGTGACCTTTGCCCTTGGCAGCATCGTCGCCGCGACCGCAGACAGCATCGGCGGCATCATCGCCGGGCGTGCGCTACAGGGCGCCGGCGCCGTCGCCGCGGCGATCATGGCGCTTCTCGCGGATCAGACCCGCGAGCAGGTGCGCACCGCCGCCATGGCCACCATCGGGCTTTCGATCGGCGTATCGTTCGCCATCGCCATGGTGCTCGGCCCCTGGCTTGCCAGTAAGGCCGGGCTTGCCGGGGTGTTCTGGGCCACGGCGGCGCTGACCCTGGCCGGGCTTTTGGTGCTGTGGCGCTGGGTACCGCCGGCGCCGCGCCGACTGCGCCACAAGGACGTGGGCATGGACCGCGCCCAGTTCAAGAGCGTGGCGGCGCGGCTGGATCTCTGGCGCCTGAACGGCTCGATTTTCTCGCTGCACCTGATTCTGATGGCGATCTTTGTCGCCATTCCGTTTCGCCTCGTCGAGGCGGGGGTGGCGCTCGAGTACCATGGCCTGGCCTACCTTTCGATCATGGCGCTGTCGTTCGTGGCCATGGTGCCGCTGATGATCGTTGCCGAGAAGCGCCAGCGGATCAAGGCGGTCTGCCTTTTGGCGATCGGTGCGATCGCGCTGAGCCTGGCGCTGCTGGCGCTGCCGAGCTTTCACGGCCATGCGCTGCTGATTGGGCTGTTCGTCTTCTTCACCGGCTTCAATCTGCTCGAGGCGACGCTGCCGTCGATGTTGAGCAAGCTCGCCCCGGCCGGCGCCAAGGGCACCGCCATGGGCGTGTACTCGACCAGCCAGTTTCTCGGTGCGTTTCTCGGCGGCACCCTGGGCGGGGCGCTCTCCAGCGCTTTTGGCCTGGACGCGGTATTCATCGGCTGCGCCGTGCTGGCGCTTGGCTGGTGGCTGTTCATGTGGCGCCTGCCGAGCCCGCCGCCGCTTTCGAGCGAAGTGGTCGCACTCGAGGACACCCATCCGGACACGCTGGCGCTTTTGATGCAGCGCCTGGCCGACGTGGTCGGCGTGGAGGACGTGATGGTGGTGCCCGAAGAGCGGCTGATGTATCTCAAGGTGAATCGCAAGGCGCTTGACCGCGGCGCTCTGAACAAGCTGATTCCCACCGACAAACCCTGACCCCGACAGGCGTAAACAGTGAATTCGTCGCGACGCAATCAGTGATACCCTAGCGCGTGACGACGGCATAACCGAACCGACCTACTCAACAGGAGCGAGCCATGGCGCGCGGGATTAACAAAGTCATCTTGATCGGTAACCTGGGCCAGGACCCGGAAGTGCGTTTCACCCCGTCGGGCACGGCGGTGGCGAACCTGAACCTGGCGACCTCGGACACCTGGACCGACCGCCAGAGCGGTCAGCGCCAGGAGCGCACCGAGTGGCACCGTATCGTGCTGTTCAACAAGACCGCCGAGATCGCCCAGCAGTACCTCAAGAAGGGCTCCAAGGTCTATATCGAAGGGCGCCTGCAAACGCGCAAGTGGCAGGATCAGAACGGCCAGGACCGCTACAGCACCGAAGTCGTGGCCAACGACATGCAGATGCTCGATAGCCGCGGCGGCGACTTCCAGGGCGGCGGCGCACCGCAGCAGAACTATCAGAACAGCGCCCCCCAGGGCGGCCAGAACTATCAGAATCACCAGAACCAGCCCAACACCCCGCCGCCCCAGCACAATCCGTACGGCGGTCAGCAAAGCGCCCCCCAGCAGGGCGGGCAGGGCGCACCCAACCGCGGCGGCCAGGGTGCCCCGAACGACCAGGGCGGCCGCTTCGGCGCGCCGGACCCGGGCAACTTCGACGATTTCGACGACGAGATCCCGTTCTGATTGCGTCGCACGTGATCGTGACCATCTTTTTTGGAACCGTCGCGCGTAGAGGAGACCGCCTGCCTTGAAGCTTTTGATCCTGGATGCCGGGCACTGCCTGAGCCTGGCGCTGGCCCGCGAGGCCAGCCGCCGGGCGGATACGGAGCTCGTCATCGAGCAGGGTATGCGGGTGGATGCCGAGACGCTTTCGACGATCGCACCCAACGCGGTGATCATCCCGCCGCTGGCGGTGCCTCAGCAGATGGCGCCGGCGGACGTCAGCGCCTACGCCGATGCGGTCGATGCGTGCATGGAGGCGTGCAAGGCCAATGGCGTGGCGCTGGTCTGGTGCGTGTCGGACCAGCTCTACGAAGAGGGCTTCGATATCCCCATCGACGAGCACGTGGTGCCCGCCCCGCGCGACGAGAGCCTGCGGCGGCTGGTGGTTACGGGCAACCGGATTCGCGCCGAGTATCACCGCCACTTGATCGTGCGGCTGGGGCCGCTCTTCGCCCTCGACGGCAGCCACGCTTGGCTTGGCGAGCTCATCGACCGGCTGGTGATGGGAGAGAGCGTGCGCGCCGCCGAGGACGTCATATGCTGCCCGACCTCGGCGGACTCTGTGGCCATGGCGCTGATCGGCATGCTCGCCCAGCAGGGCTGTGGCGCCGAGGCCTGGGGAGCCTACCATCTGGCAGGGGTGGAGCCGGTCAGCCCCTTTACCTTTACCTCGATGGTACGCACCCAGCTCGCCACCCACCTGGAAGGGCGCGGTGAAACGGTGGCGCTGGGCGCGGTGAAGGCGCTCAACCACCACCACGACGCCAAGCTGCGGCGCGTGCTCAACTGCCGCCGGGTGCTGGACGTGTTCGGCGTGCATCAGAAGCCCTGGCGGCTGGAAGTGGGGCGGATGCTCGACGCCTGGTGTTTGACCCGCGACCAGCACCATCCGGAACGAGGAGATTCCGTTTGATCAACGTGCTGCGTAGCCTGGTGTTCTACCTGGGCTACTTTTCGGTCATGCTCGCCTGCGGCGTGCTGTTTCTGCCGCTGGCGCCGTTTCTGCCGCTGGCCGGGCGCTACCGGCTGTTGAATCTTTACAACTACTTTCTGATCTTCTGGTTTCGCCTGGTGTGCAACGTGCGCTACGACATCCAGGGGCGCGAGCACATCCCCAGTGGGCCCTGCGTGATCCAGGCCAACCACCAGTGCGAGTGGGAGACGGTGTTTCTCCAGGTCATGAAGCCGCCGGTATGCACCGTGCTCAAGCAGGAGCTTCTGCGTATTCCCGTCTTCGGCTGGGGGCTGCGTCTGCTGCGCCCGATCGGGCTCGACCGCTCCAAACCCGCTCGGGCGATGAAGCAGGTGCTCACCCAGGGCGTCGCGCGCCTGCAAAGCGGGCTTTCGGTGCTGATCTTCCCCGAGGGCACGCGGGTCGACCCGGGACATCGGCGGCGCTACAACAAGAGCGGCACGGTGGTGGCGTGTCGCGCCGGCGTGCCGGTGCTGCCGGTAGCCCACAACGCCGGCGAGCGCTGGCCCGGGCGCCACTGGGTCAAGAGCCCGGGCGTTCTGCGCGTGCGTATCGGTGAGCCGATCGCAACCGAAGGACGCACGCCGGACGAAGTGCTCGTCGAGGTGGAGCGCTGGATCGAAGCGACGCTTGAGGAGATTTCCGAGGTGCCGCGCGGCGAACCCGTGGCCATGAGCGTTGCGCCGCCGGTTCGGTAGTACGTTCGAGCCGGATAGGTTCCAAGGGTTCTCGGTCCGGTGCGGACGTATGATGGCTGAGTTGGGCGCTGCCGGGCATCCCGTAGCGAGGGTCTTTCGCCAGGGAAGGCGAAAGTAGCGTACAGGGAGGTATTCACAGCGGCCCGCGTACGGCGCCCTCGCGTAGGGTTGCCCGGCACTGCACAGAGCGAATTCACAAAAACGGCGCCCGAAGGGCGCCGTTTTTGTGGCCGCATGCTGTGCTAGTCGGCGTAGCGCTGGAACACCAGGCAGGCGTTGGTGCCGCCAAAGCCGAAGCTGTTGGAGAGCGCGCGCTCGATGGTGACGTCGTCGCGCCGGGTTGTGACGATATCGAAGCCGTCGGCCTGCTCGTCGAGTTCAGTGACGTTGGCCGAGGCGGCGACGAAGCCGTGCTGCATCATCAAAAGCGAGTAGATCGCTTCCTGCACGCCGGTGGCGCCCAGCGAGTGGCCGGTCAGCGATTTGGTCGAGCTCATCGGCGGGGTCGTGTCGCCGAACACTTCGCGAATCGCTTTAAGCTCGGCGACATCGCCCACCGGCGTCGAGGTGCCGTGGGTGTTGATGTAGTCGATATCGCCATCGACCGTCGCCATGGCCTGACGCATGCAGCGCATCGCACCTTCGCCGGAAGGCGCGACCATGTCGACGCCGTCGGAAGTAGCACCGTAGCCCACGACCTCGCCGTAGATCTTCGCGCCGCGCGCTTTCGCGTGTTCGAGCTCCTCGAGCACCACCATGCCGCCGCCGCCGGCGATGACGAAGCCGTCGCGGGTCTGATCATAAGGCCGCGAGGCGGTTGCCGGGGTGTCGTTGTAGTGGGTAGAGAGCGCGCCCATGGCGTCGAACAAACACGACAGCGTCCAGTGCTCCTCTTCACCGCCGCCGGCGAAGACGACATCCTGCTTGCCCAGCTGGATCTGCTCCATGGCGCTGCCGATGCAGTGCGCCGAAGTGGCACAGGCCGAGGAGATCGAGTAGTTCACGCCGCGAATCTTGAACGGCGTGGCCAGGCACGCGGAGACGGTGCTGCCCATGGTCCGGGTGACGCGGTAGGGGCCCACGCGGCGAAGACCCTTCTCGCGCAGCACGTCGGCGGCATCCACCTGGTTGGCGCTGGAAGCACCGCCGGAGCCTGCGATCAGACCGGTACGCTCGTTGGAGACCTGCTCGGGCGTGAGTCCGGAGTCCTCGATCGCCTGAGCCATGGAGACGTAGGCGTATGCCGCCGCGTCGCCCATGAAGCGCAAGAGCTTGCGGTCGATCAGCGCCTCGAGGTCGATATCGACGCTGCCGGCCACGTGGCTACGAAACCCGCGCTCGGCATACTCCTCTTTAAAGCGAATGCCGCTGCGCCCGTTTCTCAGCGCATCCAGTACCTGCTGCTGGTCATTGCCCAGGCAGGATACGATGCCCAGGCCGGTGACTACCACTCGTCGCATGGAAGCCTCCTGTTAAAAATTCGCGGTGGAGGTGAATAGGCCAACGCGCAAGTCATTGGCCTGGTAGATGTCGCGTCCGTCCACGGACACCGTGCCGTCGGCGATACCGAGAATCAGCCGGCGCGTGATGACCCGCTTGATGTTGATTCGGTAGGTGACGAGTTTGGCATCCGGCATGATCTGACCGCTGAACTTCACTTCGCCGCAGCCCAGCGCCCGCCCGCGGCCCGGGTGACCCAGCCAGCCCAGATGAAAGCCCACCAGCTGCCACATGGCGTCCAGACCCAGGCAGCCCGGCATCACCGGATCACCGGGGAAGTGGCAGTCGAAGAACCACAAATCCGGGGTGATATCGAGCTCGGCGATCAGTTCGCCCTTGCCATGCTCACCGCCTTCTTCGTGAATGTGCGTGATGCGATCGAGCATCAGCATGTTGGGCGCTGGAAGCTGCGCGTTACCGGGGCCAAACAGCTCGCCGCGCGAGCAGGCCAGCAGTTCTTCGCGATCAAAGGAATGTTGCTTGGTCACTGAGTCGTTCCGAGGTTCAAGGTGGACGTTGGCCGCCTGTCGAGGCCGGGCCCAGGCTGTGGGCCCTGCGCGACAGACGGCTGGCAAGGCCACGCCTAGTCTACTTCCGGAAACCGCACAATGCACGCCATCCTCGGCGGATTGGCGTTAACGCGCGCGTTCACAGCGCCTTGAACGCCTCCAGCGCCCGGGTGCGGGCCGCCTTGTGATCGACGATTGGCTCGGGGTAGTCGACCTTTGTCAGCATGTCGCGCGGCGGAGCGTGGCGCGCTTTGGCAGGCAGTTCGGCGAGTTCCGGCAGCCACTCGGCGATGAACTCGCCCTGGGGGTCGAAGCGCGTCGACTGGATGGTGGGGTTGAAGATACGAAAGTAGGGCGCGGCGTCGGTGCCGGTAGAGGCGGCCCACTGCCAGCCGCCGTTGTTCGAGCAGAACTCGCCGTCGATCAAATGCTCGAGAAAGAACTGCTCGCCGCGGCGCCAGTCGATCAACAGGTGCTTGCTCAGAAACATCGCCGTGACCATGCGCAGCCGGTTGTGCATCCAGCCGGTGCTCACGAGTTGGCGCATGGCGGCATCCACGAGCGGGTAGCCGGTACGCCCTTCGCACCAGGCCTTGAAGCCTTCGTCGTCGTCGCGCCATTTGAGCGCTCTAGTGTGCTCCTGAAACGGCTCGTGGCGCGCCACGCGGGGAAAGCCCACCACCACGTGCTGGTAGAACTCGCGCCATACCAATTCGCTGACCCAGGTGGTGAGGCCCTTGTCGCCGTCGGCCAGGTGGCCGCCGTTATGACTCATTACCGCCTGCATGCACTGGCGATAGGAGAGCACCCCGAGGGCCAGATAGGGCGAAAGCTCGCTGGTGCCGGCAACCGCAGGGAAGTCGCGCTGTTCGTTATAACGCTTGGCGCGTTTTTGCAAAAAGCGCGCGAGCGCGTCGCCGGCGGCGTCCTCACCCGCAGGCCAGGCCTTCTGGTTGACCGGCTTTTGCTCGAGTTCCGGCAGCGCCGGGATGGCGTTGTTGCCGATCGAAAGCGCGTCCTGCTTTTTGGGCGCATCGAGCACGTGCAACTGCGAATCCTTGAGGTGCTTGTGCCAGGCCTTGGAGAACGGCGTGAACACGCTGTAGTACTCGTTCTTGCCGGTCAACAGCGTTCCGGGGGCGTAGGCGACGGCGTCGTGGTAGCCGTGGGCGGGGATGCCGGCATCCTTGAACGCCTCGAGCACCGCCAGGTCGCGGCGCTGCTCGTTGAGCGGGTATTGGCGGTTGAAGTGCAGCCGCTCGATGCCGTGCTCGCGGGCAATCTCCAAAAGCGCCTCGGCGGCGGCGTCGTAGCGGCCGATGTCGCGATGCAAAAGCGGGATATTGAGCGCGTTCAGGCTCTCCTTGAGCGCGCGCACCGTGCGGTGCCAGAAGTCGATCTTGTTGGCGCCGTGACCGTGGGATTGCCACTGCTCGATACAGCGTAAAAACACTGCCACCACCGGGCCTTTCTCTGCCGCCGCGGCGAGAGCGGCGTGATCGAAGGTGCGAAGGTCGGTGCGAAACCATACGAGCTGAAGCGCCATAAAGCCCTCCCTGAAGCATGAAGCGCCGGCGTGGCAAGACACCGGCGTGATGGCTGGAGCCTTAGAGAATGCCGGACTCGCGCAGCAGCGGGCGCAGTCTGGCGATCGCCTGGGGCAGGTCGTCGCCCAGCACGTGAACATCGCTGTCGCGAAGGTCGGCGTCGCGCTGGCGGGCGACGTCGCCGCACACGCCGATCGGCACACTCAGCGTGGTCGCGGCGCGGGGCAGCGCGTGGCGGATGAACTCGTCGCTTTCACGCTGGCCGCTGGTGAGAAGCACCATCGAGCAGTGCAGCCGCGTGACCGCCTGAGGCAGATCCTCGAGAGAGAGCGAATGATCCAGAAGCTGCACGCGGTAGCCCTGTTCGCTCGCCATCAGCGCGGTCATCAGCATCCACAGCGGGCCGGGGTCGTCGGGCATGGCGTTGAGCAGGATCAAGGGGCCGCGAGTCGCCTGATTGGCGTAGTGCAGGCGAATGCCGACCTGGCTGCGCAGAAATGCCTCCAGCGCCCGGCGAACCAGCGCATCGGGCTCGATCGCCCACTTGGCTTCCAGCGTCGCGATCACCGGCTGCCACAGCTCGTTGACCGCAGTGCTCAACGGGTAGAGCGCCAGACTCTGCTGATAGAGCGATTCGAGTTTGGGCAGGTCGATCGCCTCGATGGTGGCGAGCAGCTGCTGGCGCTGGCTGGCCCAGTCGCCGGCATCCGGGGCCGGCGCCTCGACGGTTTCCGGCTGATCGAGCAGATCCGCCACCTGGCTGACCGGCACGCCGCGGTTGAGCCACTGCAGGATACGCTCGATGCGAATGATGTCGTCCTGAGCATAGAGGCGGTGCCCCTTGGGAGTGCGCTCGGGGCAGATAAGACCGTAGCGGCGCTCCCAGGCGCGCAGCGTGACCGAATTCACGCCGGTCAATCGGGACACTTCCCGAATGGGATAAAGGGGCGTATCGGGGGGGTGGGTCGCCTTTGTACTCATGGGCGCCATTGCCTCTTGGTTGCCTGCCGCGCTTGCTACAGGGATCTTTCATGAATGGCGGCGGCGCGTTTTCGTGACCTGCGCGCCGTCTGATATAACGTTAAAGTCTTTTATGTCGCGTAATTTGTACAACTTTTTGCCTTTGGGTACAACCTTCAGCGTGCGAAACATTATACGGGCGTTTTATTTCTGTAACCCGTTGGCAGCGCTACCAATGCCTTTCCAAGCTCGTGCCCCGAAAGCCAGGCGTCCTCGACGCGGCTGCCGCGAAAGCTCTCGCCGCAGAGCGCAAGGCCCTGCGCGCTGTACAAGTATGACTCCCGCGACGGCTCTTTGGTCTGGGCATAGCGCCAGCGATGAGCGCCAAGATCGGTGATGTTGGGCAGCGTTATGCCTGCGGGCAGCCGCGAGCGAAACGCGGCGTACAGCGCGCAGGCCGCCTCCTCGGGCGGGCGCTCGAGGTATGCGTCGCTCCAGTCGAGCTGGGCAAGCAGGCTCAGGCTTTCGGGCTGCGCCTCGCGGCCAGGCTTGGTCTGGTTGCGCGAGACCAGCCGCAACGCCGGGTGGTGCGCATGCAGCGTCTCCCAGCGCGCAATGCCGTCAAGGGCGGGCAGCGGCGTCTCGAAGCGCACCCAGGCCACCCAGCAGCTTCGCTGCGGTTTTTCTGCGCAGGCGTTGGCCAATGCCGTGTCCCACTCATCGAGCAGCGTTTGGGCCTGGGGTGGCGGCGCGGTGATTACCACGGTGTCGAAGGGGCCGAAAACCTCGCCGGTATCGCTTACCAGCCGCCAGACCTGCTTGTCGCCGGGACTCTTTTGCAGCGCCCGGATACGCGTCTCAAAGCGGCTCGTAACGTGGCCAGAACGCGTAAGCCGGTCGCTTAGCGCAAAAGTGATCGCACTCATACGCGGGGCGCCGGCGTAGCGGGGCTTTCCATCCGCCAGCGGTGTCCAGCCGCCGTCGTCGTTAACGCGGTAGCTCACACTCGGCCAGCGGGCGATCACGCCTTCCTGCTCGAGCGAGGCCACCAGCGCTTGAAAGCGCGCATCGCGGGCGGTGAAGGTTTGCGCGCCCAGGTCGAATACCGCGCCGGGGCGACGCTTGCTGGCCATGCGCCCACCGGGGCCGCGCGCCTTGTCGAACAGCGCGACGTGAACGCCCTGATGGGCGAGCGCCTGAGCGCAGGCGAGCCCGGCGATACCGGCGCCGATTACGGCGACGCGTTCGGGGCGCCGGCCCCGGTGGGTGGTTTCGAACATGACTCCTCGCGGGAATGGGTTACACTCAGTGGACGTATCGTAGCACTTTTGTACAGCATTTTTGCAGCTAGACGTCGTGCAGGGAGGTTTCAATGCGGATTCTGGTGACTGGCGGTAGCGGTTTCGTGGGCCAGCGGCTTTGTCGAAAATTGATCGACGCGGGCCATCAGGTTGACGTGGTCTCGCGCTCACCCTCCCAAGCGGCGCGGGTGCTGCCGCGAGAGTGCAGCACGGCCAAAAGCGCCATGGGGTTTGTCGATACCCCGCCGGAGGCGATCGTCAATCTCGCCGGCGAGTCGATTGCCGGCAAACGCTGGAGCGATGCGCAGAAAAAGCGCCTGATCAGCTCGCGCGTGGAAGCGACCACGGCGCTGGTCGAGTTCTGCAAGGCGCTCAAGAAAGCCGATAAGCCGCTGCCCACGGTAATGGTCAGCGGCTCGGCCATGGGCTATTACGGCGATCAGGGGAAAAAGCGGGTCGATGAGCAGACCCCGCCGCACCCGGAGTTCGCCCACCGGCTATGCGCCCAGTGGGAAGCCGCCGCCGAGCCGATCAAGGCGCTCGGCGTCAGGCTTGCAATTGTGCGTATCGGCCTGGTGCTCGACGAAGGCGGCGGCACGCTCGCCAAAATGCTGCCGCCGTTCAAGCTGGGTTTGGGCGGGCGCTTTGGCAGCGGCGAGCAGTTCATGCCCTGGGTGCATCGCGACGACCTGGTCGAGGCGATCATCTACCTGATCAACCGGTCCGGGCTGGAAGGGCCGTTCAACGCCGGCGCCCCGCACCCGGTGACCAACCGGGAATTCACCAGAACCCTGGCGCACCACTTGAACCGTCCGGCGCTCTTCCCGGTGCCCGCCTTCGTGCTGAAAGCGGGGCTTGGCGAGATGTCGCGGCTGCTGCTCACCGGCGCCGACATGCGCCCGGACCGGCTGCACGAGGCCGGGTTCAACTTCGGCTACCCGACCCTCGACAAGGCGCTCGCCGACATCCTGGGCGACGACTAGCCTGCTTCACGATTCACGATTCACGATTCACGATTCACGGTTCACGGTTCACGATTCACGATTCACGATTCACGACTCGGAATCGACCGTAATCACCACGCGCACCGCATCGAGGCGCAGGCGGGTGGCGCCAATCGCCTCAAGGAGGGCCTGGCGCTCGCGCCGCACCGCTTCGAGCTCTTCATCGCGTACCGCCGGGTTGTGGCGAGCGAGCGCCTCGAGGCGGTCGAGTTCGCCGTCGAGCTGGGCGCGCATGGCGCTGCGTGCCTGCTCGACGAGTCCCGGCAGCGCCTTCTCCGCTTCGGCTTCGCCCTGGCTCAACAGCGTACGCAGCTCGGTCAGCCGGCTCTTGATCAGGTCGCGTGCCATCGACTTGTTGACCTTCTGCACGTTCTTCGACAGCCCGGTGAAGGAGATGTTGGCGGTCAGGTTGGCGCCGGACTCGTCGAGCAGCACGCGTACCGTGGTCGGCGGCAGGAAGCGGTTGAGATGCAGCGCTTTCGGCGCCGGGCAGTGAGTGCAGAACACCAGCTCCGCCATCAGCCGTCCGCTGGGTATCGACGGGTGACGCAACAGCGCCAGCGCGGTGTTACCCATCGTGCCGTCGATCACCCGGCCCATCATTTCGCGCACCAGCGGGTGCTCCCAGCTGAGCCGATGGACGTCGTCGCGGGCCAGCGCCACGTCGCGCTTATAAGTAGCCGAGAAGCCCTCTTCGCCCTTGATCAGCCCGGGCAGGCCGTCGAGCATGTGCGAGCCAGGCGCCAGATACACGAGATCGCGGCCGATCTCCTGGCTGTCGACGCCGAACACGTCGAGCGCGCGCTCGACGTAGCGCGGCAGGGCGGTATCCTCGTCGAGTTCGCGCACCGCCTCGATCACTTGCTCGGCGCGGGCCGGGCGGCAGGCGTTGAGCTCCAGAAGGCGGTTGCGCCCGGCTTCGCGCTCGGCCATCTTCGCGGTGAAGAACGTCCGGGTCTCCTCGATGATCTCGTCGAGCGCCTCGTCGTCGAGCAGGGCGTCGGCCAGCGCGTCGCCAAAGGTATCGAACAGCTCGCTGCCCACGCCGTGAGGCGCGGCGAAGGCGCTCATGCCTTCGTGGTACCAGCGTAAAAGCCGCTCGCCGGGCGAGGCGCTGAAGCTGGGCACGTGCAGCTCGATGGCGTGACGCTGACCGATCCGGTCGAGCCGGCCGATGCGCTGTTCGAGCTGGTCCGGGTGCTGGGGCATGTCGAACATCACCAGGTGGCGGCAGAACTGGAAGTTGCGCCCCTCGGAGCCGATCTCCGAGCACACCAGTACCTGGCAGCCCTCTTCTTCGTCGGCGAAGGCCGCCGCGGCGCGGTCGCGCTCGATCAGCGAAAGATCCTCGTGAAACACCGGGGCATGCAAACCGCCGAGCACGCGCAGCGCCTCGGAAAGGCCCTCGGCGGTTTCGCGATGGTGCGCGATCACCAGTACCTTGTCGCCGGCCAGGCCGTCATCATTGGTATCGGCGAGCTTTTCGAGCAGCCAGTTCACCCGCGGGTCGATCTGCCACCAGGGCTCGCCGTTGAGTGGGTCGTCGGAGAGCGCGCGGTAGGTGGCGTCCGGGTAGATCAGCACGTCCGGGTGATCCATGCCGGTTTCGATCAGAAGCTCGTCGAGGTAGTCCTCATCGCGCTCGACCCGGCGCAGCACGCGCCGATAGGCGGACGGCAGCTCCAAAGCGCTCTGGTGCAGGTGGCGCTCGGGGAAACCGCCCACGTGGCGGCGGCTGTTGCGAAACATCACCCGCCCGGTACCGTGGCGGTCGAGCAGCGCGTTTTGCAGCTGCTCGCGGGCCTGGGTTTTTGCTTCATCAGCGGCGGCGTCGTCGCATAGCGTGGCCAGCAGCGCCTGGCTGTCCGGGTCGCTGGCCACCGCGGCCACCTGCTCGCGGGCGGCGGGCAGCGCGTCGAGCGCCTCGATGGCGGCGGCCACCTCAGCGTAGTGGCTCTCTTCCTGCTTGAAGCGGGAAAGGTCGTGGTAGCGCTCCGGGTCCAGCAGGCGTAGCCGGGCGAAGTGGCTCTCGAGGCCCATCTGCTCCGGCGTGGCGGTCAGCAGCAAAAGTCCGGGAACCTGGCCTGCGAGCTGCTCGACGCAGCGATAGCCCGGGCCGCTTTCGCCGTCGGCGTGCCACTCCAGGTGGTGGGCTTCGTCGACGATCAGCAGATCGAAGCGGCTATCGAGCGCCTGGGCCTGGCGCGCCTCGTTGGCGAACAGCCACCCCTGGCTTGCCAGAATCAGCTGGGCGCTCTCGAACGGGTTGGCGTCGGCCCGGGCCTGGCTCTGGGTTTCGTCGAGCAGCGTCACCTCAAGCGAGAAGCGGCGCAGCAGCTCGACCAGCCACTGGTGGGTGAGGCTATCCGGCACCAGGATCAGCGCCCGCGAAACGCGCCCGGTCAGCAATAGCCGGTGCAGGATCAGCCCGGCCTCGATGGTCTTGCCAAGGCCTACCTCGTCGGCGAGCAGCACGCGCGGCGCGCGGCGGCTGGCTACCTCGTTGGCGATATAGAGCTGGTGAGGAATCAGGTCGATGCGCGGGCCGCCAAAGCCCAGCGCTGCGTGCTGCTCGATACGCTGGTAGTGGTGCAGGGTGCGAAAGCGCAGGTCGAACCAGTCGTTGCGATCCACCTGGCCGGTCAAGAGACGATCGCGCGCCTGGTTGAACTGCATGGTGTCGGCCAGGCGCGTTTCGGGAAGCTCGCGGGTCACACCGTCGTCGTCCTGGCCGTGGTAGGTGATCAGTCCCCGGTGCTCGGTGCTTTCGTCCACGGTGATCTGCCAGCCTTCGGCGGCGATCACCCGGTCACCGCTGCCGAACACCACGCGGGTCAGGGGCGCCTGGCGGGTGTTGTAGGTGCGGGTTTCCTGGCTGGCACTGAACAGGATGGTCACGCTGCGGGCATCGCCGTTGAGTACGGTGCCCAGCCCAAGGTCGGCTTCACCGTCGCTGATGAAGCGCTGGCCGGGTATGAAATCGCTCATGGTGCCTCAAGGAAGTTCGAAAACGGGGCGAACCGCCTGCGGACAGGCGGCGATAGGGCGGGGGATTCTAACGCAAAGGCCGGGAAGGATTAAGCGGCGCGACCTCTAATTATCCTCGAGCCAGCGATCGAGCTCGGCGCGGGTCAGCTCGCCGACGTGAACCGCCTGGGTGCGCCCGTCTGAATCGAACAGCAGGGTGGTGGGAAGGCCCGGCGCGTTGAAGCGCGCCATCAGCGTCTGGCTCGGGTCGCGCAGGGCGAAGCGAAACGCAAGGCTTTCGTCGTCCAGGTAGCGCACCGTGGGCAGCAGGTCTTCGCCCTGGTTGACGATCACCACACGCACGCCGTCGCGCGCATCGGCCTCCTCCAGCAGAGGCATCTCGCGCCGGCACGGCGGGCACCAGGTGGCCCACAGGTTGACCAGCAGGCGCTCGTCGCCGTCGGCCAGATCCGGCAGGTAGACCTCGTTGCCGTCGAGATCCTCGAGGGTCACCTCGGGCAGCGCGGCCACGGGGAAGTCGTCGCCGGGCAGCGCGACCATGACCGCCACCAGCCACACGGCCGACGCCAGCGCGAACAAAATCACCGCCTGGGCCATCGCCTTGAGGCGGTGGCGCAGGTACCAGGCGCACCATAAAAGCCCCGCCATGAAGCCGCCCAGCGGGTGGTAGCCCGGCTGCCACACCTTGAGCGCCTCGAGGGGGTCCAGCGCAAAGCTTTGCGCGTTGAGGGCAACGTAAACCAGGCGCGCGCCCAGAAGCCACACCAGCACCAGCCCATTGAACCAGCGGGTTTGCTCGCGCGCGGGCAGCGGCAAAATGTAGCGGCTGGCGAGCAGCAGTAACAGCGTCGCGCCCAGGGCGAACAGCCGCGGCAGCGAAATTAATAGCGGACCCAGGGCAATCGCGTTCATGGTTTACCTGTTAAGCAGTTACACTGGGTCACCATATCATGCACGCTACTTTTTACGGAGATCTCCATGCAGTCGTCCGGCATCGATGTGCTCAGGGCACTCGCGATCGGCTCCCAGGCGCTGGGGCTTGCCCTGATCATTACGCTGGAAACCGTGATGGGCAACGCCGCCCGCCCTTGGCAGGGGTGGGTGCTGGCCGCGATGCTCGCCGTGGCGTTGAGCATCGCCCTGGCCAGGCTCTACCGGCGCAACCGCCAGCGCAAGGCGGCAGACGCGCGCCGGGCGCGGCTCGACGAGACCGGCGCCGACGATGCTTAGCCCTGGGCGGGGGCTTTTGGCGCTGGGGCTTTTGCTGCTGCTCGCCGGCTGCGTCGACGAGCAGGCGCCGCGCGAGGCGAGCGAAGCACTCTCACCCACCGGTGACGGCTGGCTCGATCGGCGCGTCGCCGAGGCGTTCCAGGAGCAGAGCGCACCGGACGGCTTCGCGCTTCTCGCCAACGGCGAGGAGGCCTTTCGCGTGCGCGTCGAGCTCATTCACCGCGCCGAGCGCTCGCTCGATATCCAGACCTACCTCTTTGGTGACGGCCAGACCACGCGGCTGGTAATGGAGGAGCTGATCAAAGCCGCCGAGCGCGGCGTGCGGGTGCGGCTTTTGCTCGACGACATGGGGGCGATCGGCCAGGGCGATCGGCTGGCCGCACTTTCGAGCCACGCCAATATCGAGGTGCGGGTGTTCAACCCGGTGGCCTTTGGCCGTGGCCATCTGGCCACCCGGGTGCTGGCCTCGTTCACCGATCCCAGGCGCCAGCACCGGCGCATGCACAACAAGCTCTGGATCGCCGACAACACCGTGGGCATTGCCGGCGGGCGCAACCTGGGCGACGAGTACTTCGACGCCAACGACGCGGTCAACTTCGCCGATCTCGACCTTCTGACCCTCGGCCAGGTCGTGCCGGCGCTCTCGCAAAGCTACGACGACTACTGGAACCACGCACTCGCCCAGCCGATCGCGCGCTACCACGACGCCGCGCCGGGCGCCTGGCGGGCGCTGTCGCTCGATCTGACGAGCTGGCTCGATGACAACGCCGAGGCCGATTACATCGTCGAGCTGCGCGAGGGCGCCTCTCCGGCGCCGCCCTGGGAGACGCTTTACTGGGGCCGCGCCCGGGCGATCTGGGACCGCCCGGACAAGATCACGGAAGACGGCGCCCCGGCCTGGCAGGAGACGCTTTTGGGCGAGCTTTTGAGCCATACCCAGAGCCGCGAACGGCTGACGCTGATCTCGGCCTACTTCGTGCCCACCGAGGCCGGCACCGAGCGGCTGGCGGCGCTGGCGCGCGACGGCGTGACGGTCGACGTCATCACCAATTCACTCGAGTCCACCGACGCGGCGGTGGTGCACGGCGCTTACGCCCCTCGGCGAGCGCGGCTGCTGGAAAGCGGCGTGCGCCTTTATGAGCTGCGCCCGGAGCAGGAGGCCGACCCCAACGAGGAGCTCGATGAGATGCGCGTGCCCGGCGCTTCGGCCTCGGCGCTGCACATCAAGGCGCTCGGTTTCGACGATCAGGTCTTCATCGGTTCGTTCAACGTCGACCCGCGCTCGGTGCTCTGGAACACCGAGGTCGGCGTGCTGGTAGAGAGTCCGGCGCTCAGGGAAGCGTTCGACGAGCTTGTCGAGATCGGCAAGCGCCCGGGCATCAGCTACCAGGTGGTGCTCGACGACGCCGGCGCGCCGGCGTGGGAGTACCAGCACGACGGCGAGCGCCTGCGCGCCGAACAGGAGCCGGGCAACTGGTGGCGCCATCTCAACGCCTGGGCCAGCGACACCTTTCGGCTCGAGATGCTGCTTTGAGCTGGCGCTTCGTTAAGGAGCGTTAGAAAGACGCGCTTGTGTTTTCGCCCCGGCGGTTTCAGATTAAAGGCAGCGCCGGCGTGCGCCTGGCGCCTCACCTACCGGGAGCGACGAACAACATGACCAATAAACGCACACTCGTGGCCGCCATCGCGGCTTCCTCTCTGGCGCTTGCCGCCACTGCCCAGGCCGAGGTCAAGATCGGCTTTCTCGGCGGCTTCACCGGCGGCATCGAAAGCCTGACGCCGCCGATTTTCGAAGGCGCGCAGCTGGCCGTGGCGCAGATCAACGAGCAGGGCGGCATTCTCGACGGCCAGACCCTCTCCATGCCCTCCGGCGACACCACCTGCTCTGACGCCTCGGCGGCCTCCAACGCCGCCGACCGCATGGTCAACTCGGAAAACGTCACCGCGATCGTCGGCGCCCTGTGCACCGGCGCGACCATCGCCGCGGCCAACAACGCCGCGATCCCCGGCGGCGTGGTGATGGTCTCGCCGGCCTCCACCGCGCCGGCGGTCACCGAGCTCGACGACAACGATCTGGTGTTTCGTACCGTGCCCTCGGATGCTTTCCAGGGCCAGATGCTCGCTCGACTGCTGCTCGATAAAGGCATCGACGTCGTGGCCGTCACCTTCGTCAACAACGACTACGGCCAGGGCCTGGCGGACGCCTTCAGCGCGGCGTTCGAAGAGGGCGGCGGCGAGATCACCGCAAGCCTGGCCCACGAGGACAACCGCGCCGACTACCGCTCGGAGCTCGGTTCGCTCTCCGCTGGCGGCGCCGACACCCTGGTGGTGCTCGCCTACGCCGACACCTCCGGCCAGACCGTGCTGCGCCAGGCGTATGAAAGCGGCATGTTCACCCAGTACGTGGGCGCCGACGGCATGGTCGGCGACAGTTTGGTCGAGGCGATCGGCGCCGACGTGCTCGACGGCATGATCGCCACCCGCCCGGGCAGCCCGGAGCTTCCCGGCACCGAGATTTTCGAAACCGCCGCTGCTGATGCCGGCTTCGACCCGAGCGCCGTGTTCGCCGCGCAAGCCTATGACGCCGCCTTCCTGCTGGCGCTGGCCATCGAGCAGAACGGCAGTGCCGAGCGCGAAGGGCTCTCGGAGGCGCTGAGAAGTGTGGCCAGCGCCCCGGGCGAGGTGATTCTGCCCGGCGAGTGGGAGAAAGCCGTGGAGCTGATCGCCGCGGGTACCGAGATCAACTACGAAGGCGCCTCCGGCTCCCACGAGTTCGATGAAAACGGCGACGTGCCCGGCGTGGTGGTCGAGATGGCGGTGGAGGATGGCCGCTTCGTCACTAAAGGACAGCTCGACCTGTAAGCCACGTGGCGTAGCGCCTTTACAAAAAAACGCCCCGAGTCGACTCGGGGCGTTTTTCGTGGTGCCTTTGCTCAGCCGTGGGCCTTGATGTTCTCCGGCAAGAGCCCTTTCGGCGCGAAGCGCAGCACGACGGTGATCAGCATGCCGATCACCAGCACGCGGGCCTGCAGCGCGCGGCTGTCCAGGTTGCTGGGGAGCTCCCAGCCGGCGCCTTCGCCCAAACTCGCCAGCAGCTGCATGAGAAACAGCGCCAGGGGCTCTGACATGATCCAGATGATGTAGACCGCCACGGCGCCGAAGATCGTGCCCAGGTTGTTGCCCGGCCCGCCGAGGATCACCATCACCAGCACCAGAAAGGTGTGATTCAGCGGCAGGTAGCCCTGAGGGTCGAACAGGCTGTTGAAGGTGCCCAGCACCCCTCCGCCCAAGCCCATCAGAATGCAGCCGAGCACGAAGATCTCGAGGCGGCGCCTGTTGATGTCCTTGCCCATGGCCGCCGCGGAGACTTCGTTGTCGCGGATGGCGCGGATCATCCGCCCCCAGGGCGCGTGGTAGGCGCGGTGGAGCAGAAAGAAGATCGCCGCGATGATCACTGCGGTCAGCGACAGATAGATCGCCCGCGACAGCGTAAAACCGAGCTCCGCCGGCCCCGGGGTCGGCCAGGGCAGCGGCGAGACCGTGGCGGTGCCGCGGGTCAGCCAGTCGGAATTTTTCAAAAACGCCTTGATGATCTCGGCGATACCAAGCGTTGCGATCGCCAGGTAGTCGCTGCGAAGCCCGAGGCAAATATGGCCGATGAAGTAGCCCACGCCACCGGCCAGCGCCCCGCCGACGATCCAGCCGACCCAGGGCGGCAGCCCAAAGCCGCCAACGAAGCCGGCGCGGCTCTGGATCTCGCCGGTCACCTCGCGCAGCATACTGATCACCACGAGATAGAGCACAACGGCCAGCACCACGGCGAGCAGGGTGCGCAGCACCTTCGGCATACCAAAACGGTCGAGCCGGCTCACGCCGAGGACCACCAGCACCGCGGCGACGCCATAGAGCAGCACGCGGCCAAGCTCCCAGGGCAGCTCCGAGCCCCAGAAGGCGTCGTTGACCGGCACGCTAAAGAGCATGGCGCTAAAGCCGCCAAGCGCCACGAAGCCCATGACCCCGGCGTTGAACTGCCCGGCGTAGCCCCACTGAATGGTAAGGCCGAGAGCCAGAATGGCGTAGCAGGCGGCCTCGACCAGCATGCGCGTGCTGTAGGCCGCGCCCATCAGCGCGTAGACGCCGAGCACGGCCACCAGCAGCGCGGCGAACAGCACCACCTCGCGAAGCGGAAAGCGCCGGGTGACGGTGGTGTCGTGGGGCGTGTAGGAAGCGGTTTTATCGTTCATCAGATCACCTTGCCCTTGAACAGGCCCGTGGGGCGCCAGACCAGAATGGCGACCAGGATGAAAAACGGCACCACGATCTTGTACTCGGTGCCCACGAAGGCCAGATTCGAGGGAAGCTCGAGCCACGCGGGAAAACTGTCCTGAAACGGGCGCAGCAGCACGTTCCAGTTGAACACCGCTAGGGTCTCGGCAAAGCCCACCACGAAGCCGCCGGCGATCGCCCCGTAGGGGTGGCCCACGCCGCCGACGATGGCGGCAGCGAAGATCGGCAGCAGCAGAAAGAAGCTCAAATCCGGCTTGAAGGTCACGTCCAGCGACAGCAGCGTGCCGGCAATGGCGGCAAGCCCCCCGGCGATCACCCAGGTCACCGCCACGATGGTGTTGGTATTGATGCCCGAGGCCTGAGCGAGCTCCGGGTTGTCCGACATCGCGCGCATCGCCTTGCCCAGCCGCGAGCGGTTCAGAAACAGCGCCAGCGCCACGACTGCCACCACCGTGATCACGAACAGATAGAGCTGCGGCTCGGTCACCACGATCGGCGCACGGGCGCCTTCAAACGGCAGGCCGATGCGGAAGATCTCCTTGCGATCATCGACGTAGAGGCTCTGGCCGCTGGTGCCGGCGAACAGCCGAATCAGCCCCTGGAGCATCAGCGTGACGCCGAGGGAGCCGATCACCATGACGATGGGTTTGACGCCGAAGGCGCGCAGCGGCTTATAGAACGCCTTGTCGATGCCGACGGCCAGCAGTGCGGTCAGCACCATCGCCAGCGGCAGCATGATCAGCGCGGTGGGCACGCCAAGGCTCGCGCCGGCGGCGGGAAACGCGGTGGTGAGCAAGAGCACCATGAAAGCGCCGAAGGTCATCATGTCGGCGTGGGCGAAGTGGGCAAAGCGCATGATGCTGAAGATCAGCGTCACGCCGATCGCGCCGATGGCGTAGATCGAGCCGGTGACGCTGCCGGCGATCAGGACGTTGTTGATGAAAAAGACCAGTTCGTTCACGAATTTCTCCCCCGGGCTAGCCGCCCAAAAAGCTTCTGGCGACGTCCGGGTCGGCGAGCAGCGCCGCGCCCGTATCGGTGAAACGGTTCTGACCGGCGGCCAGCACGAAACCCTTGTCGGCAATGGCGAGCGCCTGTTTGGCGTTCTGCTCGACCATCAGGATGCCGACGCCGGCGGCGTTGATCTTCTTCACCCGGTCGAAGATCTCGTTCATGTAGAGCGGCGAGAGCCCGGCGGTGGGCTCGTCGAGCAGCAAAAGCGTCGGTTCGGCCATCAGCGCGCGGCCCATGGCGACCATTTGACGCTGGCCGCCGGAGAGCTCGCCGGCGCTCTGGTGGCGCTTCTCCTTGAGCGGCGGGAAGAACTCATACACCTGCTCGAGCATGCGCTTGACGTTGTGCGGTTTGAGGTACGCGCCCATCTCCAGGTTCTCCTTCACCGAAAGACTCGGGAAGACGTTCTTCTCCTGGGGGACGAAGCCCATGCCGCGCTTGACCAGCTGGTTCGGCGCCAGGTTCTGGATCGGCTCGCCGTGGAGCAGGATCTCGCCCTGGCTTACGTTCAGAAGGCCGAACACCGCCTTCAGCATGGTGGACTTGCCGGCGCCGTTGGGGCCGACGATGACGCCGACCTCGTCGGCCTGCAGGGTCATGTCGACCCCGTTCAGGATGTTCATGCTGCCGTAGCCGCCGTGAACGCCGCGCGCATCCAGAAGCGGCGGGGCGTTCGAGGCCGACGAAGGGGGTGACGCGTCGTTGGACATGGTCGAAAAATCTCGAAATGAAAGATGTGTTGTTGGAGTCGTCTTGTTATGGGCGCCTGGTTATGGGGGCCTAGGCGGCGTCGCTGCCGAAGTAGGCCTCGATCACCTCGGGGTTCTGCTGGATCTCGTCGATCGAGCCCTCGACCATGACGCTGCCCTGGGCGAGCACGATCACCGGGTCGCACAGGCGACTGATCATGTCCATGTCGTGCTCGATGACCAGGAAGGTGTAGCCCATCTCGCAGTTCAGTCGCTCGATGTTGCCCATCAGATCGCCCAGCAGCGTGCGGTTGACCCCGGCGGCGATCTCGTCGAGCAGCACCACTTTCGCGTCGGTCATCATGGTGCGGCCAAGCTCGAGAAGCTTCTTCTGGCCACCGGAAAGGTTGCCCGCCAGCTCGTTGCGCACGTGGTGCAGGCCCACGAAGTCGATCACCTCAAGCGCCCGGCGGCGCACTTCCTCTTCTTCACGGCGCACCAGGCCCGGCTTGAACCAGGTGTTGAAAAGGCGCTCGCCGGCCTGGCGCGGCGGCACCATCATCAGGTTCTCCAGCGCGCTCATTTGGCTGAATTCGTGGGCGATCTGGAAGGTGCGCAGTAATCCCTTGTGAAAGCGCGCATCGGCGGAAAGCGCGGTGATCTCCTCGCCGTCGAGCAGGATGCGGCCGCTGTCCGGGGGGAGGGCGCCGGCAATCAGGTTGAAAAGCGTCGACTTGCCCGCGCCGTTGGGGCCGATCATGCCGGTGATCGAGCCTTTCTCGACCTGGATCGAGCAGTCGTTGATGACCTTGAGCCCGCCAAACGCCTTGTTGACGCGCTGTACGTCGATGATGGGAGTCATGCTGTCCTCATGAAAGCGAACCGGATGCGTGGCCCGGGTCGGCGGTTGTTGTTGGGGCGCTGGGGCGGCAGCACGATCCAAACGTTTGTATGAATTATGGGATGTGGCCGCGGCGCGTTGCGGTTCACTTTGCGCCAGAATGCGCCCGCTTTCCAGCCCCCTTGCGTTTAGGCTGCGTTAATCCCGCGCGCGGAAACGAAAAAAGCCCGCGCGAGGCGGGCTTTCGGGGTCATGCTGGCGAAGGCTTACTTCTTGGAGGAGCGCTTGCGCTCGTTCTCTTTAAGTAGCTTCTTGCGCAGGCGGATGAAGTTCGGCGTGACTTCGACCAGCTCGTCGGAATCGAGAAACTCGATCGCCTGCTCCAGGGTGAAGCGGACCGGCGGCGTCAGTACGATGTTCTCGTCGTTGCCCGAAGCGCGCATGTTGTCGAGCTTCTTGCCCTTGGTCGGGTTGACCACGAGATCATTGGCGCGGCTGTGAATACCGATCAGCATGCCTTCGTACACCTCGGTGCCGTGGTCGATGATCAGCTTGCCGCGCTCCTGCAGAGTGTAGAGCGCATAAGAGAGCGCTTTGCCGTCGACCATGGAAACCATGACGCCGTTGCGCCGCTCGATGGAGGCGTCGGGCTTGAGCGGGCCGTAGTGGTCGAAGCGGCTGGTGAGGATGCCGGTGCCGGAGGTCAGGGTCAGAAACTGACCACGGAAGCCGATCAAGCCCCGTGCGGGGATGATGAAGTCCAGGCGAACGCGGCCCTTGCCGTCCGGGTTCATGTTGGTCATCTCGCCCTTGCGGTAGCCGAGCTCTTCCATGATCGAGCCCTGATGCTGCTCTTCACAGTCGATGATGACCTCTTCGTAGGGCTCCTGCTTCTCGCCGTCGATCTCCTTGATGATGACCTCGGGGCGGCCCACGGCAAGCTCGAAGCCTTCACGGCGCATGGACTCGATCAGCACCGACAGGTGCAGCTCGCCGCGCCCGGAGACCTTGAACTTCTCCGGGGTTTCGCCCTGCTCGACCCGCAGCGCCACGTTGTGGATCAGCTCCTGATCGAGGCGATCCTTGATGTTGCGGCTGGTGACGTACTTGCCGTCCTTACCGGCAAAGGGCGAGTCGTTGACCTGGAAGGTCATGGAGACGGTCGGCTCGTCGACGGTCAAGGGCGGCAGCGCTTCGACGGTGTTGACGTCGCACAGCGTATCGGAGATCGCCAGATCCTCGATGCCGGTGATGCAGACGATGTCGCCAGCGGTGGCTTCCTCGGTCTGCACGCGCTCGAGACCCATGTGGGTCATCACTTGGCCGACCTTGCCCTTGCGGGTCTTGCCTTCCTTGGTGATCACGCTGATCTGCTGGTTGGGCTTGATCGAGCCGCGCTTGATGCGGCCAAGGCCGATGACGCCGACGTAGCTATTGTAGTCGAGCGCGGAGATCTGCATCTGGAACGGGCCGTCGATCTCGACTGCCGGGGGCTCGACGATGTCGACGATCGACTTGAACATCGGGTCCATGCTCTCTTCGAGCGCGTCCGGCTCCATGCCGGCGATGCCGTTGAGCGCCGAGCAGTAGATGATCGGGAAGTCGAGCTGCTCGTCAGTGGCGCCGAGGTTGTCGAACAGATCGAAGATCTGGTCGATGACCCAGTCCGGGCGCGCGCCGGGGCGGTCGATCTTGTTGACCACGACGATCGGCTTCAAACCCTGGGCGAAGGCTTTCTGGGTCACGAAGCGGGTCTGCGGCATCGGGCCGTCGACGGCGTCGACCAGCAAAAGGACCGAGTCCACCATCGACATGACGCGCTCGACCTCGCCGCCGAAATCGGCGTGCCCGGGCGTGTCGACGATGTTGATGTGGTAGTTCGTACCCTTGTCATCCTGCCACTTGATAGCGGTGTTCTTGGCCAGGATGGTGATACCGCGCTCCTTCTCCTGGTCGTTGGAGTCCATGATACGCTCCTGACCTTCGGCCTTACGGTCAAGCGTACCGGATTGACTCAACAGCTTGTCGACCAGGGTGGTTTTACCGTGGTCAACGTGGGCGATAATGGCAATGTTACGAAGATTCTCGATCACGACGCGATCCTGCTGGAAAAATAGGGCGGCATTATAGGGTCTGGGATGGGGCCACTACCAGCGCTGTCTTAAATAAAGGGCCAAGTCAATAACCCAATGGCGGCAGTTTTCGCCGCCCAGCCGCATCCGGTAAGATAGGCGTTTTCCCAACCAGGGCAAGGACATGACCATCGGTAACCTGATGCGTTTGTTAAGCGATGGCGAGGTCCACTCCGGCGAGGCGCTGGGCGAGGCGCTGGGCGTCTCCCGAGCGGCGGTCTGGAAGCAGCTCAAGAAGCTCGAGGCCATGGGCGTTGCGCTCGTCGCGGTAAAAGGGCGCGGCTACCGCCTGGCCCAGCCGCTCGAGCCACTCGACCACCGCCGGGTGGTCGCTGGCCTTCCCGCCGAGGCGCGCCATCTGCTGGCGCGGCTGTTCGTCGAGGACCAGCTGCCCTCGAGCAACGAGTACCTGCGCGCGCGCTTCGAGCAAGGCGCCGGCCACGGCGAGGTCTGCCTGGTCGAGCTTCAAACCGCCGGGCGCGGGCGGCGCGGGCGGGTCTGGTCCACGCCCTGGGGGCAGAGTCTGATGCTCTCGCTTGGCTGGCGCTTCGACGCCGGGGTCGCTTCGCTTGAGGGCTTGAGCCTGGCGGTGGGCGTAGTCGTCGCCGAGGCGCTCGAACGCTACGGCGTGACGCCAGGGCTCAAGTGGCCCAACGACATCCTGCTCGCCGACCAGAGCGGCGAACTTGCCAAGCTTGCCGGTATCCTGATCGAAGTGACCGGCGACGCCGCCGGGCCCTGCGAGGCGGTGATCGGTATGGGCATGAACCTCTTCTTGCCCCAGAGCCTTCGCGACACCATCGACCAGCCGGTGGCAGCGCTTCTTGAGGCTGTACCCGAGGTGTCGCGCAACCAGCTCGCTGCCGAGGTGATCGCCGGGCTCGTACTGATGCTTTCCGAGTTCGAGGAGCGCGGGTTCGGCGTCTGGCGCGATGCGTGGAACGCGCGTCACGCCTATAAAGGGCTCAACGTGCGCGTGATTCAGGGCGCGCGTGAAAGCGAGGCGGTCGCCGGCGACGTCGATGACAGCGGCAACCTCTGGGTGAGTGAAAACGGCCAGCCGCGGCGGCTCTCCGGCGGTGAGATCAGCGTACGCAGGCGCCTATGATTCTGGATCTGGATATCGGCAACACGCTCTCCAAGTGGCGCCTGAAGGATGCGGACAGCAGCGAGATACGCTCGCGCGGCGCGGTGTGGACCCGGGAGGAGTGGCGCCCCGGGGCGGACATCCCGAATCTGGACGTGGTCGAGGCGGTGCGCATCTCGAGCGTGGCCCGCGCTGCGGTGCTCGACGATACGGTCAAGCTCTTGCGCCGCCAGGTGCGCCAGGTGTTCGTCGCCCGCTCGCTGCCCGAGTCGCTTGGCGTGGTCAACGGCTACAGTGAGCCGGGCAAGCTCGGGGTGGATCGCTGGATGGGGGCGCTCGCCGGCTACCAGCTCGCCGGCGGCTGCTGCGCGGTGGACTGCGGCAGCGCCATCACCGTCGACTTCGTGCTGCCCGGCGGCACGCATCTGGGCGGCTTCATCATTCCCGGCCTCCGCCTGATGAAGGAGAGCCTGAAGCTTGGCACGCGCAACGTGGCGATCGACCCGGACAGCGAAGCCGATGCGCTGCTGGAACCGGGGCGGCGCACCGTGGACGCGGTCAATCACGGCATTTACATGGCGGCGGTCAGCGCGATCAACCGCATTTACAGCGAAGTGTGCGACCAGCAGGGCGTGACGCTGCCGATGCTCTTGACCGGCGGCGACGCGCGGGTAGTGTCACGCGGCGTGCGCGTGCCCCACGCGGTATGGCCGGACATGGTCTACGGCGGGCTTGAGGCGAGCTTTCCGCTGACGTTTGCCGAGCGCGCCGGCAAGATGGCCGGCGCCCCCAGAGTGCCGGAAACCGTCGCGCTGGAAAAAATCCGCGCAGCGCTTGCTTTTTCGATGCTGCTTTGACAGAATGCAGCGCGTTCCAGGGCGGTAGCCTTTCGTGAAAGCGATAGGTGCAAGTCGAAAGCTTCGAAAAATTAAGTAGCTATCTGACTTGACACTGTTTTGGAGGCTGGCATAATGTGCCGCCACAGATGGAGAGGTTCCCGAGTGGCCAAAGGGAGCAGACTGTAAATCTGCCGCGAAAGCTTCGAAGGTTCGAATCCTTCCCTCTCCACCAGTTTGTAGCAGCAATTGAAGGTTGCTGGAGTTGAAAGCCGCAAGGCGCGTTTTTCGGTTGAGCTTGCCGGTTTTTGATTCTTGTTTGATCAAGCGGGCGTAGTTCAATGGTAGAACCTCAGCCTTCCAAGCTGATGGTGCGGGTTCGATTCCCGCCGCCCGCTCCAGTCAAGCGTTGGCTGTTTTAGCTCATGTAGCTCAGGGGTAGAGCACACCCTTGGTAAGGGTGAGGTCGACGGTTCAATTCCGTCCATGAGCTCCATATTATGAAAAAAGCGGGCATTGCTCGCTTTTTTTGTCTTCTCGCCGCGTCGAGCGGTAGACGAAGCGCAAGGGTTGTCAAGCGGTAATGCATCCGCTATCATGGCGCCCGCTGTAGCGTAGGTGTGCAAATGCACACGATGATACAGGCCAGTGGCTCAATTGGCAGAGCAGCGGTCTCCAAAACCGCAGGTTGGGGGTTCGAGTCCCTCCTGGCCTGCCAACCTTCCCCAGGTTGGTACGTCTTTTCAAGAATTCCAAGTCGCTCGCTGCACCCTGAGGAGTCTCGTTTTTATGAAGCCTAGTTCCGTAAAACATGGCGCCGAGGTGCAACAGTCACGCCATGACGGGCTCAAGTGGGCGGCGGTTGCAGTGCTGCTTGTCGTCGCTGTCGTGGGTAATACATATTTCGCCGATGTCGCTTTGCTCTACCGTGTTCTGGGCGTGGTGCTTCTGTGCGTCGGCGCCGGTCTCATCGCGCTGACCACGACCAAGGGTCGCGCGCTGGTTGAGCTTGCGGTCAGTGCCAAAAAAGAGATTCAGCGCGTCGTATGGCCGACTCGGCCCGAAACCATTCAGACCACCGCCATCGTGCTGGTGGCGGTTCTGGTGGTGGGTCTGATGCTTTGGCTGATCGATACTCTTCTTGGCTGGGCGATGTCCGGCGTCATTGGTTAGGAGTTTTCATGTCCAAACGTTGGTACGTCGTCCACGCCTACTCCGGCTTTGAAAAGCACGTGATGCGCTCGCTCATAGAGCGAGTCAAGATGTATGGCATGGAAGACCGCTTTGGCGAAATTCTGGTGCCGACGGAAGAAGTGGTCGAAATGCGCGACGGCAAGCGTCGCAAGAGCGAACGCAAGTTCTATCCCGGCTACGTTCTGGTCGAGATGGAAATGGTCGACGAAACCTGGCACCTGGTCAACGAAACGCCCCGCGTCATGGGCTTTATCGGTGGCACCAAGGAGAAGCCGGCGCCGATCACCACTCGCGAAGCCGACGCCATCCTGCATCGCGTCAAGGACGGCACCGACAAGCCGCGGCCGAAGACCATGTTCGAGCCGGGCCAGTCGGTTCGCGTGACCGACGGCCCGTTCGCCGATTTCAACGGCGTGGTCGAAGAGGTGAACTACGAAAAGAGCCGTCTGCAGGTAAGTGTGCTGATTTTTGGTCGCGCCACGCCGGTAGAGCTCGAGTTCTCTCAGGTCGAAAAAGAGTAAGTATCAAGCAAGGGCGCGCTCGTCGAGCGCGCCGTTTCGCGCAGGGCCGAGCCCTGCCAAGTCCGGGGAGCCGCAAGGCGTTATCACCCAATTGGAGTAAACAGTATGGCCAAGAAAGTACAGGCTTATATCAAACTGCAGGTGGCTGCAGGTAAAGCCAACCCGAGCCCGCCCGTAGGCCCCGCGCTGGGTCAGCACGGTGTGAACATCATGGAGTTCTGTAAAGCGTTCAACGCCGAGACACAGGACATCGAGCCGGGCCTTCCGACGCCGGTCGTGATCACCGTCTACTCTGACCGTAGCTTCACGTTCGTCACCAAGACGCCGCCGGCTGCCGTGCTGCTGAAGAAAGCTGCCGGTATCAAATCCGGTTCCGGCGTGCCGAACAAGCAGAAGGTCGGCACCGTGACCCGTGAGCAGCTCGAAGAGATCGCCAAAACCAAAGAGCCGGACATGACCGCTGCGGATCTTGACGCCGCGGTACGCACGATCGCTGGTAGCGCTCGTAGCATGGGCCTAAACGTGGAGGGTCTCTGATCATGGCTAAACTGACCAAGCGCGCGAAAGCCATTCGCGAGAAAGTCGACACCAAAAAAGCGTACTCCCTGGACGAAGCCGTCGCGCTTCTCTCCGAGCTTTCCACCGTGAAGTTCAAGGAGTCCGTGGACGTGGCGATCAACCTCGGCGTTGATCCGCGTAAATCCGACCAGGTCGTGCGTGGCGCTACCGTCATGCCCAACGGCACGGGCAAGGATGTACGCGTTGCCGTCTTCACCCAGGGTGCCAACGCCGACGCCGCTAAAGAAGCCGGCGCCGACATCGTGGGCATGGACGATCTGGCCGAGCAGGTCAAGAAAGGCCAGATGGACTTCGACGTCGTCATCGCCTCGCCGGACGCCATGCGCGTCGTTGGCCAGCTGGGCCAGATTCTCGGTCCGCGCGGTCTGATGCCGAACCCGAAAGTCGGCACCGTGACGCCGGACGTCGCCACCGCGGTCAAGAACGCCAAGGCCGGTCAGGTGCGTTTCCGTACCGACAAGAACGGCATTATTCACACCACGCTCGGCAAGATCGATTTCGAAGCCGACGCGGTGAAAGGTAACCTGGAAGCACTGGTGGCAGACCTCAAGCGTCTGAAGCCGAGCACCTCCAAGGGTATCTACTTCAAGAAAATGACCCTGTCCACCACCATGGGCCCGGGTCTGACCATCGACCACTCCGCTTACGTCTAAGCGAGCCGGTCAGGGCGCTCGCCTTCACGGCGGGCGCCTGGTCAGGAATGCAAGAACTTTGCGGTCCTCCACGGTTTCGTGGAGCGCCGTCAAAGACCGCAGGTGCCATCGTCGGGTTCATTGACGTGGCTTAATCGCTCAAAGCGCCTGCGCAGATGGTGTGGCCGCCAGTTGGTTGAAGCTTAGCGAGGCTTGTCTGGTGAGCACCATCCCTACGGCTTTCAGGGCGCGGGTTGGCCTTGAAAGAGATGGTAACCACCGGGTTTTTGACCCGGCACGAAGGAGTGATCACTGTGCCACTAGCACTTGAAGGCAAGAAAGCGATTGTTGCCGAGGTGAGTGAAGCGGCCAAGGACGCACTCTCCGTCGTAGTTGCCGATTCTCGTGGCGTAACGGTTGGCAAAATGACCGACCTGCGCAAGCAAGCGCGCGAGAATGGCGTCCAGATCCGTGTTGTGCGCAACACGCTGGCACGCCGCGCCCTCGAGGGCACTCAGTGGGAGTGCCTCAACGAGAGCTTCGTTGGTCCGACTCTGTTGGCCTTCTCCACCGAACACCCGGGCGCTGCCGCTCGTCTGTTCAAGGAGTTTGCCAAGACCGAGCAGAACTTCGAAGTCAAGGCGCTGGCCTACGAAGGTGAGCTGATTCCGGCTGCCGACATCGACCGTCTGGCAACGCTGCCGACCTACGACGAGGCAATCGCCAAGTTGATGTCGGTCATGAAAGAAGCCTCCGCTGGCAAGCTGGTTCGTACCCTGGCCGCCCTGCGCGACCAGAAGCAGGAAGCCGAAGCGGCGTAAACCGCTTTCCCTGCTGGCGGCGTGAAAACGCTGCCTGAACCGAGCAACGAATCCCGAGTCGCAAGACTCCCGCAAAGTTAGGAACGAAACAATGGCACTGTCCAAAGACGATATCATCAATGCTGTAGCCGACATGTCCGTAATGGAAGTCGTCGAGCTGATCGAAGCGATGGAAGAGAAGTTCGGCGTATCCGCCGCGGCTGCCGTCGTAGCTGGCCCGGGTGCTGGTGGCGACGCCGCTGCCGCTGAAGAGCAGACCGAGTTCGACCTGGTTCTGACCTCTGCCGGTGACAAGAAAGTTAACGTCATCAAGGCCGTTCGCGAAATCACCGGCCTTGGCCTGAAAGAAGCCAAGGGTGCCGTTGACGGCGCGCCGGCGACCATCAAGGAAGCCATGTCCAAGGACGACGCAGAAGCAGCGAAGACCAAGCTGGAAGAAGCAGGCGCTTCCGTCGAGCTCAAGTAATACTTGTGCCGGTGGCTTTACGCGCGGCGTAAGCTTCCACGGCTGGCGGCGGGCTCTCCCGCTGCCGGCCTTTTTCTGTTGTAGCTGGCATCAAACGCGCTGTCGTGCTATGCAGGAAGGCTACGAAAGTAGCAACACAGTAAGACCGGTGTTTGGTAGCGCTTTGGAGGATCTCCTCGATATGCGCAATAACACTGTTATCTATCAGAATTTTTGACGGCGAGCTACCCATCCAGGAGCTTGCTGTCTGCGTCTGAGACGCCCGCGGGGCAGATGACCACGCATCGGCCACCCATGGTGAACAAGCTGGGGAATACAGATGGCTTACTCATATACTGAGAAAAAACGCATCCGCAAGGATTTCGGCAAACTGCCCCAAGTGATGGATGTGCCTTACTTGCTGGCGATCCAGCTTGATTCCTACTACGACTTTCTCCAGCAGGACCGTTCGCCTGACGAGCGTCACGAGGTCGGTCTGCATGCGGCGTTTAAGTCCGTCTTTCCAATCGAGAGTTTTTCCGGCAACGCCGCGCTCGAGTATGTCAGCTACCGCTTTGGTACGCCGGCGTTCGACGTAAAAGAGTGTCAGCTGCGTGGCGTGACCTACTCGGCACCGCTGCGCGTGAAGGTGCGCCTGATCATCTACGATCGCGACTCTTCCAATAAAGCCATCAAAGACATCAAAGAGCAAGAAGTCTACATGGGGGAAATCCCCCTGATGACCGAGAACGGTACCTTCGTCATCAACGGTACCGAGCGGGTAATCGTCTCCCAGCTCCACCGCTCCCCCGGTGTGTTCTTCGATCACGACAAGGGCAAGAGCCACTCCTCGGGCAAGCTTCTGTACTCTGCCCGCGTGATTCCTTACCGTGGCTCCTGGCTCGACTTCGAGTTCGACCCGAAGGACAACGTCTTCGTGCGTATCGACCGTCGCCGCAAACTGCCGGCGTCGGTGCTGATGCGTGCGCTCGGCATGAGCGCCGAAGAGATTCTCGGCGAGTTCTTCGAAACCAGCGTGTTCCACATCGAGAAGTCCGGCTTCTCCGTGGAGCTCGTGCCGTCGCGCCTGCGCGGCGACACCGCCACCTTCGACATCAAGGATGGCAGCGGTGAAATGATCGTCGAGGAAGGCCGTCGTATCACCCAGAAGCACATCCGCCAGCTCGAAAAAGCGGGCCTTGAGCGTCTGGAAGTGCCGATGGAGTACCTCTACGGCAAGACCCTGGCCAAGGATCAGATCGACGCCAAGACCGGCGAGCTGATCGTGGCCTGCAACACCGAGATCACCCCGGAAGTGCTCGAGCGCATGGCCGAAGGCGGCATCACGCGCATCGAAACGCTCTACACCAACGATCTCGACTGCGGTTCGTTCATCTCCGACACCTTGAAGCTCGACACCACCGGCTCGCAGCTCGAGGCGCTCGTCGAGATCTACCGCATGATGCGCCCCGGCGAGCCGCCCACCAAGGAAGCCGCCGAGACGCTGTTCCACAATCTGTTCTTCACCGAAGATCGCTACGATCTCTCCGGTGTCGGCCGGATGAAGTTCAACCGCCGCCTGCGTCGCGAGTCCGACACCGGCTCCGGCGTGCTCGACCGTGGCGACATCCTCGATGTGCTGCGCGAGCTGATCAGCATTCGTAACGGCTTCGGCGACGTCGATGACATCGACCACTTGGGCAACCGCCGCATTCGCTGCGTCGGCGAGATGGCGGAGAACCAGTTCCGCGTGGGTCTCGTGCGCGTCGAGCGCGCGGTGAAAGAGCGCCTCTCCATGGCGGAAAGCGAAGGCCTGATGCCCCAGGACTTGATCAACGCCAAGCCGGTCGCGGCGGCGGTGAAGGAGTTCTTCGGCTCGAGCCAGCTCTCTCAGTTCATGGACCAGAACAACCCGCTGTCGGAAGTCACGCACAAGCGTCGTGTCTCCGCACTCGGCCCGGGCGGTCTGACCCGCGAGCGCGCCGGCTTCGAGGTGCGCGACGTTCACGCCACGCACTACGGTCGCCTGTGCCCGATCGAGACGCCGGAAGGCCCGAACATCGGTCTGATCAACTCGCTGGCGACCTACAGCCACACCAACAGCTACGGCTTCCTCGAAACGCCGTACCGCAAGGTGAACGCGGGTCAGGTCACCGACGACATCGTCCACCTTTCGGCGATCGAAGAGGGCGACTACGTCATCGCCCAGGCCTCTGCCGCCGTGGACGAGTCCAACAAGCTTTCCGACGACCTGGTGCAGGTTCGCCACCGCGGCGAAACTACCTTCATGCGCCCGGAACAGGTCACGCTGATGGACGTGTCGCCGCGTCAGGTCGTTTCCGTGGCCGCGGCCTTGATTCCGTTCCTCGAGCACGATGACGCCAACCGCGCCCTGATGGGGGCGAACATGCAGCGTCAGGCGGTGCCGACCCTGCGCGCCGACAAGCCGCTCGTCGGTACCGGCATGGAGCGCTTCGTCGCGCGCGACTCTGGCGTGTGCGCCGTGGCGCGCCGCGGCGGCGTGATCGACTCCGTCGACGCGCGTCGCGTGGTGGTACGGGTCAACGAAGACGAGATCATCGGCGGTGAAGCCGGGGTCGACATCTACAACCTGACCAAGTACACCCGTTCGAACCAGAACACCTGCATGAACCAGCGTCCGATCGTGCGCCCCGGCGACAACGTGGCGCGTGGCGACATCCTCGCCGACGGCCCGTCCGTCGACATGGGCGATCTGGCCCTCGGTCAGAACATGCGCATCGCGTTCATGCCCTGGAACGGCTACAACT
Source organism: Halomonas sp. HNIBRBA4712 (assembly GCF_043558675.1). Lineage (NCBI taxonomy): Bacteria > Pseudomonadati > Pseudomonadota > Gammaproteobacteria > Oceanospirillales > Halomonadaceae > Halomonas > Halomonas sp. HNIBRBA4712. Next base: position 89,123 of record NZ_JBIFXR010000001.1, read on the forward strand.
TCGAGGACTCCATCCTGCTCTCCGAGCGGGTCGTTCAGGAAGACCGCTTCACCACGATCCACATCCAGGAGCTGACCTGTGTGTCTCGCGACACCAAGCTCGGCCCGGAAGAGATCACCTCGGACATCCCCAACGTCGGCGAGTCGGCGCTGGGCAAGCTCGACGAGGCGGGTGTCGTCTACATTGGTGCCGAAGTCGGCCCCGGCGACATTCTGGTCGGCAAGGTCACGCCGAAGGGCGAAACCCAGCTGACGCCGGAAGAGAAGCTTCTGCGTGCGATCTTCGGTGAGAAGGCAAGCGATGTGAAAGACACCTCGCTGCGCGCGCCGACCGGCATGAAGGGCACCGTCATCGACGTGCAGGTCTTCACCCGCGACGGCGTCGAGAAGGACTCCCGCGCGCTCTCGATCGAGCAGATGCAGCTCGACGAAGTGCGCAAGGATCTCCAGGAGACCTACCGCATCGCTGAAGACGCGACCTTCGAGCGTCTCAAGCGCACCCTGGACGGCCAGGCGGTCAACGGCGGCCCGAACCTGAAAAAAGGCGACGTGCTGAGCGAGTCCTACCTGGAGGAACTGCCGCGTCAGCAGTGGTTCAAGCTGCGCATGCAGGACGAGGCGTTCAACGAACTGCTCGCCCAGGCGGATGAGCAGCTCGAAAATCGCCGCAAGGAGATGGACGAGCGCTTCGAGGACAAGAAGCGCAAGCTCACCCAGGGCGACGATCTCGCGCCGGGCGTGCTCAAGATCGTCAAGGTCTACATGGCGGTCAAGCGTCGCATCCAGCCCGGTGACAAGATGGCCGGTCGTCACGGTAACAAGGGTGTCATCTCGGCGATCATGCCGATCGAGGACATGCCTTTCGACGAGAAGGGCGAGCCGGTCGACCTGGTCCTGAACCCGCTGGGTGTACCGTCGCGCATGAACGTGGGTCAGATTCTCGAGACTCACCTGGGCATGGCGGCTCGCGGGCTTGGCGTGAAGATCGACGCGATGCTTCGCGACGCGCGCGGCCAGCAGCTGGCGGAAATCCGCGACTTCCTTGGCCAGGTGTACAACACCCCGGGCACGCGCCTCGAGGACATCGACTCGCTTTCTGATGACGAAGTGATTGCGCTGGCGAAGAACCTCAAGGGCGGTGTGCCGATGGCAACGCCGGTGTTCGACGGTGCGCGGGAGCACGAGATCAAGCACCTGCTGAAGCTCGCCGACATTCCCGAGTCCGGCCAGATGACGCTGTACGATGGCCGTACCGGCGACAGCTTCGACCGTCCGGTGACCGTGGGCTACATGTACATGCTGAAGCTCAACCACCTGGTCGACGACAAGATGCACGCGCGCTCTACCGGTTCCTACTCGCTGGTCACCCAGCAGCCGCTGGGCGGCAAGGCGCAGTTCGGCGGTCAGCGCTTCGGGGAAATGGAAGTGTGGGCGCTGGAAGCGTACGGCGCCGCGTACACGCTACAAGAGATGCTCACCGTCAAATCGGACGACGTCGAGGGCCGCACCAAGATGTACAAGAACATCGTGGATGGCGACCACACCATGCAGGCAGGCATGCCGGAGTCCTTCAACGTGCTGGTGAAGGAAATCCGCTCGCTGGGCATCGATATCGAGTTAGAGAGCTAGGAGCTGTCCAATGAAAGATTTGGTGAAAGTACTCAAATCGCAGTCTCAGTCCGAAGAGTTCGACGCGATCAAGATCACGCTGGCGTCGCCGGACATGATTCGCTCCTGGTCGTTTGGCGAGGTGAAAAAGCCCGAGACCATCAACTACCGGACCTTCAAGCCGGAGCGTGATGGCCTGTTCTGCGCCAAGATCTTTGGTCCGGTCAAGGATTACGAGTGCCTGTGCGGCAAGTACAAGCGCATGAAGCACCGCGGCATCATCTGTGAGAAGTGCGGCGTCGAAGTGACCAAGGCCGCCGTGCGCCGCGAGCGCATGGGCCACATTGAGCTTGCCTCGCCGATCGCTCACATCTGGTTTCTGAAGTCGCTACCGTCGCGCATCGGCATGTTCCTCGACATGACCCTGCGTGACATCGAGCGCGTGCTCTACTTCGAGTCCTTCGTGGTGATCGACCCGGGCATGACCACCCTCGAGCGTGGCCAGCTTCTGAACGACGAGCAGTACTTCGAAGCGCTGGAAGAGTTCGGCGATGACTTCGACGCCCGCATGGGCGCCGAAGCCGTGCGCGAGCTTCTGAAGGACATCGATCTGGAGGAGGAGATCAACCAGCTGCGCGAAGAGATTCCGCAGACCAACTCCGAAACCAAGATCAAGAAGCTCTCCAAGCGCTTGAAGCTTCTGGAAGCGTTCTACCACTCCGGCAATGCGCCGGCGTGGATGGTCATGGAAGTGCTGCCGGTACTGCCGCCGGATCTGCGTCCGCTGGTACCGCTGGACGGCGGCCGCTTCGCGACGTCGGATCTCAACGATCTGTACCGCCGCGTGATCAACCGCAACAACCGTCTCAAGCGCCTTCTGGATCTGAACGCGCCGGACATCATCGTGCGCAACGAAAAGCGTATGCTTCAGGAAGCGGTCGACGCTTTGCTGGACAACGGCCGTCGCGGCCGGGCGATCACCGGCTCCAACAAGCGCCCGCTGAAGTCGCTTGCCGACATGATCAAGGGTAAGCAGGGACGTTTCCGTCAGAACCTTCTGGGTAAGCGCGTCGACTACTCCGGCCGTTCGGTCATCACCGTTGGCCCGACCCTGCGCCTGCACCAGTGCGGTCTGCCGAAGAAAATGGCGCTCGAGCTGTTCAAGCCGTTCATCTACTCCAAGCTTCAGTCGCTGGGCCACGCGTCCACGATCAAGGCCGCCAAGAAGATGGTCGAGCGTGAGCTGCCGGAAGTGTGGGACATCCTCGCCGATGTCATCCGCGAGCATCCGGTGCTCCTGAACCGCGCGCCGACGCTGCACCGCTTGGGTATCCAGGCGTTCGAGCCGCTTCTGATCGAAGGCAAGGCGATCCAGCTGCACCCGCTCGTTTGTGCCGCCTACAACGCCGACTTCGACGGTGACCAGATGGCGGTTCACGTACCGCTGACCCTGGAAGCCCAGCTCGAAGCCCGCGCGCTGATGATGGCCACCAACAACGTGCTGTCACCGGCCAACGGCGAGCCGATCATCGTACCGTCCCAGGACGTGGTACTGGGTCTTTACTACATGACCCGCGAGAAGATCAACGCCAAGGGTGAAGGCATGGTGTTCTCGAACCTCAACGAGGTCGAGCGCGCCTTCGGTACGCAAAGCGTCTCGCTGCACGCCCGCATCAAGGTGCGCCTGGAAGAGGTCGTGGTGGACGAAGAGAGCGGTGAGCGTAGCGACAAGCGCACCATCTATGACACCACCGTCGGCCGCGCGCTTCTGTTCCGCATTCTGCCGGAAGGCGTGCCGTTTGAGCTCATCGACAAGCCGATGAAGAAGAAGGCGATCTCCGGGCTGATCAACGAGGTGTATCGCCGCTCCGGGCTCAAACCCACGGTGATCTTCGCCGACCAGCTGATGTACACCGGTTTCCGTTTGGCGACCTGGTCCGGTGCGTCCATCGGCGTCAACGACTTCGTCATCCCGGAAGCCAAGACCGAGATCGTCGAGGCGGCAGAAGCGGAAGTCAAAGAGATCGAAGACCAGTTCTCCTCGGGTCTTGTGACCGCGGGCGAGAAGTACAACAAGGTCATCGATATCTGGTCCAAGGCCAACGATAAAGTGGCCAAGGCGATGATGACCGGTATCTCGAAAGAGACCGTGGTGGATCGCGACGGCAACGAAGTCGAACAGGACTCGTTCAACAGCGTCTTCATCATGGCCGACTCCGGCGCGCGTGGTAGCGCCGCCCAGATTCGTCAGCTTGCCGGTATGCGCGGCCTGATGGCCAAGCCCGATGGCTCGATCATCGAGACGCCGATCGTTGCCAACTTCCGTGAAGGTCTGAACGTACTTCAGTACTTCATCTCGACCCACGGCGCGCGTAAGGGTCTGGCGGATACGGCACTGAAAACCGCCAACTCCGGTTACCTGACCCGCCGTCTGGTCGACGTGGCCCAGGATCTGGTCATCACCGAGACCGACTGCGGCACCGAAAACGGTCTCACGCTGCACCCGATCATCGAAGGCGGCGATATCATCGTGCCGCTCTCCCAGCGCGTGCTGGGCCGGGTCGTGGCGGTCGACGTGGTCGACCCGAGCACCGAGGAAGTGCTGATTGCGCGCAATACGCTGCTCGACGAGAAGTGGTGCGCGGATCTCGACACCATGGGCGTCGACGAGATCGTCGTGCGCTCGACGATTACCTGTGACACCGCGCACGGCGTCTGCTCCTCCTGTTACGGGCGCGATCTGGCCCGCGGTCATCAGGTCAACATCGGTGAGTCCGTGGGCGTCATCGCCGCTCAGTCCATCGGTGAGCCGGGTACCCAGCTGACCATGCGGACGTTCCACATCGGCGGCGCGGCCTCGCGCTCCTCCGCGGTGGACAGCGTTCAGGTCAAGCACGGCGGCAAGGTGCGCCTGCACAACATCAAGCACGTTGAGCGTAGCGACGGCAAGCTGGTCGTGGTGTCGCGCTCCAGCGCCCTGGCGGTCGCCGACGACCACGGCCGCGAGCGTGAGTACTACAAGCTGCCTTACGGCGCCGAGCTTTCGGTACGCGACGGCGACGTCGTCGACGCCGGCGCCACCGTGGCCAAGTGGGATCCGCACACTCACCCGATTGTCGCGGAAGTGGAAGGTAAGGCGCAGTTCATCGACCTCGACGAGGGTGTCACCATGCACCGCTCCGTCGACGAGATGACCGGTCTCTCCTCCATCGAGGTGATCGAGTCCGCGGCGCGCCCGATGGCCGGCCGCGACAAGCGTCCGATGGTCATGCTGCAGGACGCCGCCGGCGAGTACGTCTCCATACCGGGCTCCAACACGCCGGTCCAGTACCCGCTGCCGGGTAACGCGATCATCTCCGTCGACGATGGCTCCGCCATCGGCGTGGGCGAGGTCGTGGCGCGTATCCCGGTCGAAGCGTCCGGCAACAAGGACATCACCGGTGGTCTGCCCCGCGTGGCGGATCTGTTCGAGGCGCGCAAGCCGAAGGAATCGGCGATCCTCGCCGAGATCAGCGGCGTGATCAGCTTCGGCAAGGAGACCAAGGGCAAGCGTCGTCTGACGATCACCCCGGAATCCGGCGACCCCTTCGAGGCGCTGATTCCCAAGTGGCGTCAGATTGCGGTCTTCGAAGGTGAGAGTGTCGAGAAGGGCGAGGTCATCTCCGATGGCCCGAGCAACCCGCACGACATTCTGCGGCTTTTGGGCGTGGCGGAGCTGGCCAAGTACATCACCGCCGAGGTGCAGGACGTTTATCGTCTGCAGGGCGTAGGTATCAACGACAAGCACATCGAAGTGATCGTGCGTCAGATGCTGCGCAAGGTCGAGATCACCGACTCCGGGGATTCCGACTTCATCACCGGCGACCAGGCGGAACTCGTGCGCGTTCTCGAGCAGAACGAGCGCCTCGAGAAGGAAGGCAAGTTCCCGGCCAAGTACACCCGCCTGCTGCTGGGTATCACCAAGGCGAGTCTCGCGACCGAGTCGTTCATTTCGGCGGCCTCGTTCCAGGAGACCACGCGGGTACTCACCGAAGCGGCGGTGACCGGCAAGCGCGACTATCTGCGCGGCTTGAAGGAGAACGTCGTGGTAGGGCGTCTGATTCCGGCAGGTACCGGTTTGACCCACCACGCCGAGCGTCGTCGCAAACGCGAGGACGTCGAGCGCCTGTTCACCCCCTCGGCCACCGAGGTCGAACAGGAGCTGGGTGCGCAGCTGACCGCCCTCGACACCGACGACGAGCTCTAAGCGCGTCGGCAGTGATTGAAAAGGCGGTATAGCGAGCCACCAGGCGGCTGGCCTCGGGACGCGGTTTCACCGGCGACACGCCGGTGGGGCTTGACGAAACCCGAGGCCAGCCTTTAGAATGCGCAGCCTTTAACAGTGGGGTGGGTGCGCCCGCACCGCTAGAAAGGCCAAGGCAACCATTGGAGTCAGCTAAACACCATGGCAACGATTAATCAGCTAGTGCGCAAGCCGCGCAAGCGCCCCGTCACCAAAAGTGACGTGCCCGCGCTTCAGGCCTGCCCGCAAAAGCGCGGCGTTTGTACCCGCGTTTACACCACCACCCCGAAGAAGCCGAACTCGGCCCTGCGTAAGGTTTGCCGTGTGCGCCTGACCAACGGGTTCGAAGTCTCTTCCTACATCGGTGGTGAAGGTCACAACCTGCAGGAACACTCCGTTGTTCTGATCCGCGGCGGTCGTGTAAAAGACTTGCCCGGTGTGCGCTATCACACCGTTCGCGGCGCGCTCGACACCTCCGGCGTTCAGAACCGTCGTCAGGGTCGTTCCAAGTACGGTACCAAGAAGCCGAAGGCCTAAGGCCGCGGTCTCTTGACCACGAAATTTGCTGGTCTGATAAGAGTAAGGTCGGGCAACGCCAGAAGGCGACCATAAGCCCCGGGTTTACCTGAAGGATCCTTAATCGAGGGCTTATCATGCCTAGAAGAAGAGTTGTAGCCAAACGCGAAATCCTGCCGGATCCGAAGTTCGGAAGTGATCGTCTGGCGAAGTTCATGAACCACCTGATGGTCAGCGGCAAAAAGTCCGTAGCTGAGCGCATCGTATACGGTGCGTTGGACAGGGTTGCCGAGCGCAGTAATGAAGAGCCGCTGGAAATCTTCGACAAGGCGCTGGAAACCATTCAGCCGATGGTCGAAGTCAAATCGCGCCGCGTAGGCGGTGCGACCTATCAGGTGCCGGTCGAAGTTCGCCCGTCACGCCGCCAGGCGCTCGCCATGCGCTGGCTGGTGGACGCTGCGCGTCGCCGCGGTGAGAAAACGATGGTTCAGCGCCTGGCAGGCGAGATGCTGGATGCCGCTGAAGGCCGAGGCTCCGCTGTCAAGAAGCGTGAAGACGTGCACCGTATGGCGGAAGCCAACAAGGCCTTCTCTCACTATCGTTTCTAAGCTCGGCGTTGCTGAGTGCGGGCTTCTTTTGGCCCGTTGCAGCCGTCGCGCTCTTCGCGTCGCTGCTGCAGCCCGCCGCTATCTCCGGATGGCGGCGCTGGCATAAAAGAAGTCGCAGGATTGTAATGCATCGCCAACTAACGGGAGTTTCACCGTGGCACGCAAGACTCCACTAAAGCGTTATCGCAATATCGGTATCGTCGCTCACGTTGACGCGGGTAAAACCACGACCACCGAGCGCGTACTGTTTTACACCGGCCTTTCCCACAAGGTGGGTGAAGTGCACGACGGCGCGGCGACCATGGACTGGATGGAGCAGGAGCAGGAGCGGGGTATCACCATTACCTCGGCTGCGACCACCTGTTTCTGGCAGGGCATGAACAAGCAGTTCGACGAGCACCGCATCAACATCATCGACACCCCCGGGCACGTTGACTTCACCATCGAAGTCGAGCGTTCGCTGCGTGTTCTCGATGGTGCGGTCGTCGTACTGTGCGGCTCCTCCGGCGTACAGCCGCAGACCGAGACCGTATGGCGTCAGGCCAACAAGTACGAAGTTCCGCGCATGGTGTTCGTCAACAAGATGGACCGTACCGGCGCCGACTTCTTCATGGTCGTTGACCAGCTCAAGGAGCGTCTGGGCGCCAACGCCGTGCCGATCCAGATCAACTGGGGCACGGAAGAAGAGTTCCAGGGCGTTATCGACCTGATCCAGATGAAAGCCATCCTGTGGGATGAAGAGAGTCTGGGCATGAACTACGACCTCGTGGACATCCCGGCCGAGCTCCAGGAGACCGCCGAGAAGTACCGCGAAGAGATGGTCGAGTGCGCCGCTGAAGCCTCTGAAGAGCTGATGGACAAGTACCTCGAAGAGGGCGACCTGTCCATCGAAGAGATCAAGGCTGGTCTTCGTGCACGCACACTCGCCAACGAAGTCGTGCTGGTCACCTGTGGCTCCGCGTTCAAGAACAAGGGCGTACAGGCGGTTCTCGACGGCGTTATCGAGTACATGCCGTCACCGACCGAAGTAAAAGCGATCGAAGGTGAGCTGGACGATAAAGACGGCACCATCGCCACCCGCGAAGCCGACGACAACCAGCCCTTTGCAGCGCTGGCGTTCAAGATCGCCACCGACCCCTTCGTCGGTACCCTGACCTTCATCCGCGTCTACTCGGGCGTTCTGAAGTCGGGCGACGGTGTCTACAACTCCGTCAAGAGCAAGAAAGAGCGCGTGGGCCGTATCGTTCAGATGCACGCCAACTCGCGTGAAGAGATCAAGGAAGTACTGGCCGGCGACATCGCCGCTTGTATCGGCCTGAAGGACGTCACCACCGGTGATACCCTGTGCGACATCGATAACAAGATTATCCTTGAGCGCATGGAGTTCCCGGACCCGGTTATCTCGGTTGCCGTCGAGCCGAAGTCGAAAGCCGACCAGGAGAAAATGGGCGTGGCGCTGGGCAAGCTGGCCCAGGAAGACCCCTCCTTCCAGGTCAAGACCGACGAAGAAACCGGCCAGACCATCATTTCCGGTATGGGCGAGCTGCACCTTGATATCATCGTTGACCGCATGCGTCGCGAGTTCAAGGTCGAAGCCAATATCGGTAAGCCTCAGGTCGCTTACCGCGAAACCATTCGCGGCAGCGTCGAGCAGGAAGGCAAGTTCGTACGCCAGTCCGGTGGTCGTGGTCAGTTCGGTCACGTTTACCTGCGTATCGAGCCGCTGACTGCCGAAGAGAAGGGTGAAGGCGAAGAGGAAATCTTCTTCAAGTTCAACTCTGAAATCGTGGGCGGCGTGGTTCCCAAGGAATACGTGCCGGCGGTAGAGAAGGGTGCTTACGAGCAGCTGAAAAACGGTGTCATCGCGGGTTACCCGATGATCGACGTTAAAGTGACGCTGTACGATGGCTCCTACCACGACGTGGACTCCAACGAGACCGCGTTCAAGATCGCTTCTTCCATGGCAGTGAAGGAAGGTGCCAGGAAGGCCAAGGCCGTGCTGCTGGAGCCGGTGATGAAGGTCGAGGTCGTGACTCCCGAGGAATTCATGGGTGACGTCATGGGCGACCTGAACCGTCGTCGCGGCCTGGTGCAGGGCATGGATGACTCCTCCGCAGGCAAGGTCATCCGTGCAACAGTGCCGCTGGGTGAGATGTTCGGTTACGCAACCGATCTTCGCTCTCAGACCCAGGGCCGTGCGAGCTACTCCATGGAGTTCGCGAAGTACGATGAGGCGCCCAATAGCGTCGTTGAAGCCGTCATCAACCAAAACGGTTAACCGTTAGCTAACGTAAAGAGGTTATAGCAGTGGCTAAGGAAAAATTCGAACGTTCCAAACCGCACGTCAACGTCGGCACCATCGGTCACGTCGACCACGGTAAAACGACTCTGACTGCGGCCCTGACTCGCGTATCTGCCGAAGTTTTCGGTGGCGACTGGCGTGAATTCGATACCATCGATAACGCTCCGGAAGAGCGCGAGCGCGGTATCACCATCGCAACGTCTCACGTTGAGTACCAGTCCGAAGTGCGTCACTACGCGCACGTTGACTGCCCGGGACACGCTGACTACGTCAAGAACATGATCACCGGTGCCGCCCAGATGGACGGCGCGATCCTGGTATGTTCTGCAGCCGACGGCCCCATGCCGCAGACTCGCGAGCACATCCTGCTGTCTCGTCAGGTTGGCGTTCCGTTCATCGTCGTGTTCCTGAACAAGGCCGACATGGTCGACGACGAAGAGCTGCTCGAGCTGGTCGAAATGGAAGTGCGCGAACTGCTGTCCGAGTACGACTTCCCGGGCGACGACACCCCGATCATCACCGGTTCTGCCCTGATGGCGCTCAACGGTGAAGACGAGAACGGCATGGGCACCACCGCCGTTGCCAACCTGATCAAGGCACTGGACGACTACATTCCGGAGCCGGAGCGTGCTATCGACCAGCCGTTCCTGATGCCGATCGAAGACGTATTCTCCATCTCCGGTCGTGGTACCGTTGTAACCGGTCGTGTAGAGCGCGGTATCGTCAAAGCCGGCGAAGAAGTTGAAATCGTCGGTATGAAGGACACCACCAAGACCACCGTTACCGGTGTCGAAATGTTCCGTAAACTGCTCGACGAAGGTCGTGCCGGTGAGAACGTTGGTGCCCTTCTGCGTGGTACCAAGCGTGATGACGTCGAGCGTGGTCAGGTTCTGGCCAAGCCGGGCACCATCAACCCGCACACCGTGTTCGAAGCCGAAGTTTACGTTCTGTCCAAGGAAGAAGGTGGTCGTCACACGCCGTTCTTCAAGGGCTACCGTCCGCAGTTCTACTTCCGTACCACCGACGTAACCGGTACCTGTGAACTGCCGGAAGGCGTTGAAATGGTTATGCCGGGCGACAACATCAAGATGGTTGTCACCCTGATCGCTCCGATCGCCATGGATGACGGTCTGCGCTTCGCGATTCGCGAAGGCGGACGTACCGTTGGTGCCGGCGTCGTAGCCAAGATCGTCAAGTAATCGATTTACTTGATCGATAAAAGGGGGCTCGCGAGAGCCCCCTTTTCTGCGCACCAATAGCAAATGTTTGACACGCGCTATTGGCGTGCCTATAATGCGCATCCTTTGAATGCGTGGGTAGACGGCTCGCGCCGTCGACATCCATTGGAGTTTAGGGCAAATGCAGAACCAGAAGATTCGCATTCGGTTGAAAGCGTTCGACCATCGCCTGATCGATCAGTCCACAGCGGAAATCGTAGAGACCGCTAAGCGTACTGGTGCTCAGGTTCGTGGACCGATTCCGCTGCCGACCAACCGCGAGCGCTACACCATCCTGATTTCTCCGCACGTCAACAAGGACGCGCGCGATCAGTATGAGATTCGTACGCACAAGCGCGTGCTTGACATCGTCGAGCCGACCGAGAAAACCGTTGATGCGCTGATGAAGCTCGACCTCGCCGCTGGCGTCGACGTGCAAATCAAGCTCGACTAATCACACTAGACACTCGCGGCCCAGCGTTCATCACCTTCATTTGAACAGCAGCCGCCGCGTCGTGAGACGCCACACAATGTGCTAGTGGAATGCTCTGGAAAGGGCAGCCATAGCGGGTGATAGCCCCGTACACTATAGGAGACTGAGTATGACTATCGGTTTAGTCGGTAAAAAGGCCGGGATGACCCGTGTCTTTACCGAAGACGGCGCATCTGTGCCCGTAACCGTTATTGAAGTGGATCCTAACCGTGTCACGCGCGTTAAAACCGTCGAGTCCGACGGCTACGCCGCGGTACAGGTTACCACTGGCTCTCGCAAGGCCAAGCACCTCACCAAAGCGCAAGCGGGTCAGTTTGCCAAGGCGGGTGTTGAGGCCGGTCGTTCACTGATGGAATTCCGTCTTGCAGAAGGCGAGCAAGCTCCTGAAGTGGGTGGCGAACTCACCGTATCCCTCTTCGAAGCTGGTCAAATGATCGACGTGACCGGCACCTCCAAGGGTAAAGGCTTCCAGGGCGCAGTTAAGCGCTGGAACTTCCGTACCCAGGATAACAGCCACGGTAACTCCCTGTCGCACCGCGCGCCGGGTTCCATCGGCATGTGTCAGACCCCGGGTCGCGTATTCAAGGGCAAAAAAATGGCCGGTCAGATGGGCAACGTCCGCTGCACCGTTCAAAGCCTTGAAATCGTCCGTGTCGACGCCGAGCGCAATCTGCTGCTGATCAAGGGTGCCGTTCCGGGTGCTACCGGCAGCGACGTCATCGTACGCAGCGCCGTGAAAGCTGGCTGAAGAGGATAAATACCAATGAATCTGAATCTTGCTGCAGGCACGGGTACCGTTGAAGTAGCCGACGCCACTTTTGGCAAAGAATTCAATGAAGCGCTGGTTCACCAGGTCGTCACCGCCTATCTGGCCGGTGGTCGTCAAGGTACCCGCGCTCAAAAGAACCGTTCTGAAGTGCGCGGCGGCGGCAAGAAGCCGTGGCGTCAGAAGGGTACCGGTCGCGCACGTGCCGGCACCATCCGCTCTCCGCTGTGGCGCAGTGGCGGCGTAACCTTCGCGGCACGTCCGCAGGACCATTCCCAGAAGGTTAACCGCAAGATGTACCGCGCGGCGATGCGCTCCATCCTGTCCGAGCTGGTTCGCCAGGAACGCCTGGTAGCCGTCGAAGAGTTTAGCGTCGACGCGCCCAAGACCAAGCAGGTCGCTGCCAAGCTGAAAGAGCTCAACCTTGAGAAAGTGTTGATCGTCACTGAAGAAATTGACGAAACGCTCTATCTGGCCGCGCGTAACCTTCCCCACGTGAGCGTGGTGGATGTCGCGGCAGCCGATCCGGTGAGCCTGGTTGCCTTCGATAAGGTCCTGATCACCGTCTCCGCCCTGCGTAAATTCGAGGAGAAGCTGGCATGAATCAGGAACGCGTATTCAAGGTTCTGCTGGGTCCGCACGTGACCGAGAAGGCCGCGATGGCCGCCGAGCGCAACCAGTACGTCTTCAAGGTAGCAAGTGACGCTACCAAGCCCGAGATCAAGAAAGCCGTTGAAGCTCTGTTCGGCAAGAAGGTCGGTGGCGTTCAGGTTTTGAACGTCAAGGGCAAGACCAAGCGTACTGCTCATGGCGTTGGCCTGCGCAAGGGTTACCGCAAGGCGTATGTGACCCTGGCTGCGGGTGAAACGCTCGAAGACTTCTCTGGCGCCGAATAAGGGCAGGAGTACGGATAATGGCAATCGTCAAGACCAAACCCACATCCGCCGGTCGTCGCCACGTCGTCAAGATCGTTGGTGAGGAACTGTACAAGGGCCGCCCTCATGCGCCGCTCTTGGAAAAACAGTCCAAGTCCGGTGGCCGTAACAACTACGGTCGCATCACCACCCGCCACGTGGGCGGTGGTCACCGTCAGCACTACCGTCTGATCGACTTCAAGCGCACCAAGGATGGCATTCCGGCCACCGTTGAGCGCCTCGAGCACGATCCGAACCGCAGCGCCCACATCGCGCTGCTGAAGTACGCCGATGGCGAGCGTCGCTACATCATCGCACCGAAAGGCATCAGCGCGGGTGACGTGCTGGAGTCCGGTGTCAACGCCGCCATCAAGAAAGGCAATGCCTTGCCGCTGCGCAACATCCCGCTGGGTTCGACCGTTCACGCGATCGAGCTGAAGCCGGGCAAGGGCGCGCAGATTGCTCGCAGTGCCGGTACAAGCGCTCAGCTGGTCGCCCGTGAAGGCAACTACGCCACTCTGCGGCTTCGCTCCGGCGAAATGCGCAAGATTCTGGCGGAGTGCCGCGCGACGCTGGGTGAAGTGAGCAACTCCGAGCACAGCCTGCGTCAACTTGGCAAGGCCGGTGCGAAGCGCTGGAGAGGCGTGCGTCCGACTGTTCGCGGTGTCGCGATGAACCCTGTCGACCACCCGCACGGTGGTGGTGAAGGCCGCACCAGCGGTGGCCGTCACCCGGTTTCCCCGTGGGGTATTCCGACCAAGGGTCACAAGACGCGTAAGAACAAGCGCACCGACAAGCTGATCGTTCGTCGTCGTAACAAGACGCGCTGATCGAAATTGCCAAGACATTAAGAGGTAACGGCTGTGCCACGTTCACTTAAGAAAGGTCCCTTCATTGACCTTCATCTTTTGAAGAAAGTTGAGGCTGCAGTGGAGAAGAACGAGCGTAAACCGATCAAGACCTGGTCGCGTCGTTCGATGATCCTGCCCAACATGGTAGGTCTCACCATCGCAGTCCATAACGGACGCCAGCATGTCCCGGTGCACGTCTCCGAGGAAATGGTGGGTCATAAACTGGGCGAATTTGCTGCCACCCGCTTGTATCGCGGCCACGTGGCGGACAAGAAAGCCAAACGGTAAGCCAGAGAGGATTGAGAGATGGAAGTCACAGCTAAGCTGCGTGGCGCTCGTTTATCCGCCCAGAAGGCCCGTTTGGTGGCTGACCAGGTGCGCGGTAAACCGGTCGCCGAAGCTATTGACCTGCTGACCTTCTCACCGAAGAAGGCGGCCCAACTGGTCAAGAAAGTGCTTCAGTCCGCCATCGCGAATGCGGAAGAAAATAACGGCATGGACATCGACGAGCTGCGTGTCTCGACCATCTGCGTCGATGAGGGCATGACGCTCAAGCGTATCAAGCCGCGCGCCAAGGGCCGCGCAGATCGTATCTTGAAGCGCACCTGCCACATCACCGTCAAGGTAGCCGAGAAGTAGGAGTCGACCAGATGGGTCAGAAAGTCAATCCAATAGGCATCCGACTGGGCATTGTCAAGGACCATGCTTCTGTCTGGTATGCCGAGCGCGGCGCTTACGCCGATAAGCTCAACAACGATCTCGCAGTGCGCAGCTTCCTGGAAGAGCGTCTGAAAAACGCCTCCGTTAGCCATATTCATATCGAGCGTCCTGCGAACAATGCCCGCATCACCATTCACACTGCCCGTCCGGGTATCGTGATTGGCAAGAAAGGTGAAGACGTCGACCGCCTGCGTCGCGATCTTACCGAGATGATGGGCGTTCCGGTTCACGTGAACATCGAAGAAGTTCGCAAGCCGGAACTCGACGCCAAGCTGGTAGCCGCGAACGTGGCAGGTCAGCTCGAGCGTCGCGTGATGTTCCGTCGCGCCATGAAGCGCGCGGTACAGAACGCCATGCGTTTGGGCGCCGGCGGCATCAAGATTCAGCTGTCGGGTCGTCTGGGTGGTGCTGAAATCGCACGTACCGAATGGTACCGCGAAGGCCGTGTTCCGCTGCATACCCTGCGTGCGGATATCGACTACGCCACCTTCGAAGCTCACACCACCTACGGCGTCATCGGCGTCAAAGTGTGGATCTTCAAGGGTGAGATCCTCGGCGGTATCGAGGAAGTACGTGCCAAGGCCAAGCAGCCTGCCGGCAACGCGCCCAAGAAAAAAGGTTCCAGGTAAGGGGAGAGCGAGTCGATGTTACAGCCCAAGCGTATGAAATTCCGCAAGATGCAGAAAGGCCGCAACCGTGGCCTCGCGCATCGCGGAAGCAAGATCAGCTTCGGGGAGTACGGCCTGAAAGCTACCGGTCGCGGCCGCATTACTGCGCGCCAGATCGAAGCCGGCCGTCGTGCGATCACACGTCACGTCAAGCGTGGCGGTAAGATCTGGATCCGCGTATTCCCGGACAAGCCGATCTCCAAGAAACCACTCGAAGTTCGTATGGGTAAAGGTAAGGGTTCCGTTGAGTACTGGGTAGCCCAGATCCAGCCGGGTCGGGTCCTGTATGAAATTGAAGGCGTATCCGAAGAGCTGGCCCGTGAAGCGTTTGAGCTGGCCGCACAGAAGATGCCCTTGTCCACCACCTTTGCAAAACGGACGGTGATGTGATGAAAGCTCAAGAAATTCGTGAAAAGTCCGCAGGCGAGCTCCAGGAGCAGCTCCTCGAGCTACTCCGCGAGCAGTTCAACCTGCGCATGCAGAAGGCCACTGGCCAGCTGAGCCAGACTCATCTGCTCAAGCAGGTCCGTCGGGATATCGCCCGCGTGAAGACTTTGCTCAACGAGAAGGCAGGTGATTGAGATGGCCGAAGAGAAAAAAGCCCGTACGCTCACCGGTAAGGTGGTGAGCGACAAGATGGAAAAATCCATCGTCGTCATGATCGAGCGTCGTGAGCGTCACCCGATCTACGGAAAATACGTCAAGCGCTCCACCAAGCTGCACGCCCATGATGAGGCGAACCAGGCGAAGGAAGGCGATACGGTTTCCATTCAGGAGTGCCGTCCGATTTCCAAGAAGAAAGCCTGGACGCTGGTCGAGGTGGTCGAGCAGGCCAAGGGTTAATCCCCTCGGTCTTCCAACCAGTGCAGTCAGATTAGGTTTGGAGAAAACCGATGATTCAGACTCAGTCAATGCTGGATGTCGCCGACAACAGCGGAGCGCGCCGGGTGCAGTGCATCAAGGTGCTCGGTGGTTCCCACCGTCGCTACGCTCGCGTAGGTGATGTCATCAAGGTAACGGTGAAAGAAGCCATTCCGCGGGGCAAGGTCAAGAAAGGCCAGGTCCTCAAGGCAGTGGTCGTTCGCACCCGTAGCGGTGTCCGTCGTAACGACGGGTCGCTTATTCGTTTCGATGGAAATGCGGCGGTCTTGTTGAACAACACCAACGAGCAGCCGATCGGCACCCGTATTTTCGGTCCGGTCACTCGTGAGCTGCGTAACGAGCGGTTCATGAAGATCATTTCCTTAGCGCCTGAAGTGCTGTAAGGAGCGAGGCGAATATGCAAAAGATCAAACGTGACGATGAAGTCATCGTCATCGCCGGAAAGGATAAGGGCAAGCGCGGCACCGTTAAGCGGGTAATGGAAAACCGCTTCGTGGTGTCCGGTGTGAACATGATCAAGCGTCACACCAAAGCCAATCCCATGGCGGGAAATCAGGGCGGTATCGTCGAGCGTGAGGCTCCGATTCACGCGTCCAACGTAGCCATCTTCAATTCGGAGACCGGTAAGGCGGATCGCGTCGGCTTCCAGGTGAAGGAAGACGGTACCAAGGTACGTATCTACAAGTCGACGCAGACGCAGATCGACGCCTAACGCGAGTCGGGTAGCACAATGGCGAACTTGAAAGAACGTTATCAAAACGAGGTGGTGGCTCAACTCAAAGAGCAGTTCAGCTACGCCAACGTAATGCAGGTACCCCGGATCACGAAAGTGACCCTGAACATGGGTATCGGCGATGCGGTCAGCGACAAGAAGCTGATCGACAATGCCATCGGCGACCTGGAGAAACTCTCCGGTCAGAAACCGCTGGTGACCAAGGCACGTAAGTCCATCGCGGGCTTCAAGGTGCGCGAAGGCTGGCCGATCGGTATCAAGGTAACCCTGCGCGCCGAGCGCATGTGGGACTTCCTGGACCGTTTGGTGAACATCGCGATTCCTCGCGTGCGTGACTTCCGTGGTCTCAACCCGAAGTCCTTCGACGGTCGTGGCAACTACTCCATGGGTGTGCGTGAGCAGATCATCTTCCCGGAGATCGAGTATGATAAAATCGATCGCATCCGGGGACTTGACGTCACCATCACCACTACCGCCAACACCGACGAGGAAGGTCGCGCGCTCTTAACCGCGCTGAACTTCCCGTTCAAGAAATAAGGGTGGGATCATGGCTAAGAAAAGCATGGTAGAGCGCGAACAAAAGCGTGCACAGCTGGTCGAGAAGTACGCGGCCAAACGCGCTGAGCTCAAGAAGATCATCTCGGACGTGAACACGTCCGACGAAGAGCGCTTCGAGGCGACGCTGAAGCTGCAGCAATTGCCGCGCGATTCGAGCCCGGTGCGTCGGACTAACCGCTGCCGCATCACTGGCCGTCCGCACGGTTTTTACAACAAGTTCGGCCTTGGCCGTAACAAGCTGCGTGAAGCCGCCATGCGTGGCGACGTCCCTGGTCTGAAAAAGTCCAGCTGGTAACGCCACGTAGATTCATCAGGAGCGCACATTAAATGAGCATGCAAGACACTCTGGCGGATATGTTTACTCGTATCCGCAATGCGCAGATGGCCACCAAGGAGACGGCAGCCATGCCGTCCTCCAAGTTGAAAGTGGAAGTGGCCCGCGTGCTAAAGGAAGAAGGTTACATTACCGACTTCACGGTCAGCGAAGGCGTCAAGCCCGAGCTTGCCATTACCCTGAAATACTTCGAGGGTAAGCCGGTCATCGAGCACATTCAGCGGGTTTCCAAGCCGTCTCTGCGTCAGTACAAGGGCAAGAGCAATCTGCCCAAGGTCGCCGATGGTCTGGGTATCGCGATTGTCACCACCTCCAATGGTGTCATGACCGATCGTGCCGCGCGCCAGGCTGGCGTCGGTGGCGAAGTCATCTGCACCGTATTCTAGGAGGCTGGAATGTCCCGCATAGCGAAATATCCGGTTAAAGTGCCCGCCGGCGTTGACATCAAGATCAACGGCGACCAGCTGACCGCCAAGGGCGGCCAGGGCACGCTGTCGATGCCCATTCACCAGGACGTGGTGATTGGTCAGGAAGACGGCCAGCTGACCTTCGCCCCGAGCGAAAACGCCAAGAGCTGGGCCATGGCCGGTACCACCCGCGCCCTGGTTCAGAACCTGGTCACGGGCGTCTCCGAGGGTTTCACGAAGACTCTCGAAATTGTCGGCGTCGGCTACCGCGCGCAAGCGAAAGGCCAGACGCTCAATCTTTCACTGGGCTTCTCGCACCCGGTCGACTACGAACTGCCGAAAGGTGTGACAGCGGAAACGCCGAAAAACACCGTGATCGTGCTGAAAAGCGCGGACAAGCAGCAGCTCGGTCAGTGCGCCGCGGAAATCCGCGCCTTCCGTCCGCCCGAGCCGTACAAAGGCAAGGGTGTCCGGTACGCCGACGAGCAGGTGCGTCGCAAAGAAGCCAAGAAGAAGTAAGGCAGGGTTATGAACGCGAAGAAAGAATCTCGTCTCCGTCGTGCCCGCCGCGCTCGCGCCAAGATCCGCGAGCTGGGCGTGTATCGCCTGTGCGTCAACCGTACCCCGCGTCACATCTACGCGCAGATTATCTCGCCGGATGGTGGCAAGGTGCTGGCCAGCGCTTCAACGCTGGACAAGGCACTGCGCGAAGGTGCGACGGGCAACTCCGACGCCGCTTCCAAAGTGGGCGCTTTGATTGCCGAACGCGCAAAGGAAGCAGGCATCACCCAGGTGGCCTTCGATCGTGCTGGCTTTAAGTATCACGGTCGCGTCAAGGCTCTGGCCGACGCCGCGCGTGAAGGCGGCCTGGAATTCTAAAGGGTTTTTACGATGGCGAAGAACGAACAGCAAAGCGGTGATCTGCAGGAGAAGTTGGTGCAGGTCAACCGCGTCGCCAAGGTGGTCAAGGGTGGTCGTATTTTCGGCTTCACCGCGCTGACCGTCGTTGGTGATGGTAAAGGTCGTGTCGGTTTCGGTCGTGGCAAGGCGCGTGAAGTGCCGGTCGCGATTCAGAAAGCGATGGACCAGGCGCGTCGCAACATGGTCAAGGTGAACCTCGCAGGCCAGACGCTGCAGTACCCGGTCAAGGCCCGTCACGGCGCCTCCAAGGTGTACATGCAGCCGGCTTCCGAAGGTACCGGCATCATCGCCGGTGGCGCCATGCGCTCCGTACTGGAGCTGGCCGGCGTCCACGACGTACTGGCCAAGTGCTACGGTTCCACCAACCCGGTAAACGTGGTGCGCGCGACCGTCAACGGTCTGGCCTCCATGCAATCACCGGACGACGTGGCCGCCAAGCGCGGTCTGTCTGTCGAAGCGATTACGGGGTAAGACACCATGGCAGCTTTGATCAAGGTTACCCAGACCCGCAGCACCATCGGCGTTCTGCCCAAGCACAAGGCCACCATGAAAGGTCTGGGCCTGCGTCGCATCGGTCATACGGTTGAACTGGAAGACACCCCGGCCGTACGCGGCATGATCCACAAGGTGACCTACCTTGTGCGCGTTGAGGGAGAGTAATCCATGAAACTTAATACCTTAAGCCCGGCTCCGGGCTCAAAACACGCTGAAAAGCGCGTGGGTCGTGGTATCGGTTCCGGTCTGGGCAAGACCGGTGGCCGTGGCCACAAGGGTCAGAAATCGCGCAGCGGCGGTACCGTCAAGCCCGGTTTCGAAGGCGGTCAGATGCCGCTGCAGCGCCGTCTGCCGAAATTCGGCTTTACGTCGGCGAAGTCGCTGGTCTCTGAAGAAGTTCGTCTGGCCGAGCTTGCCAAGGTCGAAGGTGGCGACGTCACCCTCGAAACCCTGAAGCAGGCCAACGTGCTGAAGGATTCTACGCAGTTTGCGAAGATCATCCTTTCCGGCGATCTGAACAAGGCGGTCACCGTTCTCGGTCTCAAGGTCACCAAGGGTGCCCGGGAAGCGATCACGGCCGCTGGCGGCAAGGTAGAGGACTAAATGGCCAAGTCAGGAAACATGCCGGCGACGGGCAGCGGTCTGAGTGAACTATGGGCGCGTCTGCGCTTCGTGCTCCTCGCCATCGTGGTGTACCGTATCGGTGCCCATATTCCCGTTCCCGGTATCAATCCTGACCAGCTTGCTGCCTTGTTCAGGGAGCAGCAGGGCACCATCCTGGGCATGTTCAACATGTTTTCGGGTGGTGCGCTGGAGCGCATGAGTGTTCTCGCGCTGGGCATCATGCCCTACATCTCGGCGTCGATCATCATGCAGCTCATGACCGCGGTCTCCCCTCATCTTGAGCAGCTCAAGAAAGAGGGCGAGGCCGGCCGCCGAAAGATCAGCCAGTACACCCGCTACGGCACGGTGATACTGGCGTTTGTCCAGGCCACCGGCATGTCCGTGGGTCTGGCTAGCCAAGGCATCGCTTACAGCGCTGACTTTAGCTTCTACTTCACCGCCGTGGTGACGTTCGTCTCCGGCGCGGTGTTTATGATGTGGCTAGGTGAGCAGATCACCGAGAAGGGGATCGGCAACGGTATTTCGCTGCTGATCTTCGCCGGGATCGTCGCCGGGCTACCCAGCGCCGTGGGTCAGGCTTTCGAGCTTGCCCGCAACGAAGGGGCCTGGAATGTTCTTCCGCTGTTAGCGCTGTCAGTGCTAGGGATCGCCACCGTGGCGTTCGTGGTGTTCATCGAGCGCGGCCAACGCCGCCTCAAGGTGAACTACCCGCGACGTCAGGTTGGCAACAAGATGTACGCAGGCCAAAGCAGCTACCTGCCCCTGAAGGTGAACATGGCGGGTGTCATCCCGGCCATCTTCGCCTCCAGTATCCTCCTCTTTCCGGCGTCGATCGGTCAGTGGGTGGGTGCCGGTGAAGGGATGGAGTGGCTGCAGCGGGCATCGCAAGCGCTTGGCCCCGGCCAGCCGCTCTACATCTTGCTTTTTGCGGCGGCAGTGGTATTCTTCTGCTTCTTTTACACAGCGCTGGTCTTCAACCCCAAGGATGTGGCTGACAATCTGAAAAAGTCAGGCGCGTTTTTGCCGGGTATTCGCCCCGGCGAGCAGACCGCTCGCTACATCGACAAGGTGATGACTCGTCTCACGTTGTTCGGTGCCCTGTATATCACTGCAGTTTCCCTGATGCCCCAGTTCCTCATCGTGGCCTGGAACGTTCCGTTCTTCTTTGGCGGCACGTCGCTTCTGATCGTGGTGGTGGTAATCATGGACTTCATGGCCCAGGTGCAGTCGCATCTCATGTCGCATCAGTATGACTCGGTGATGAAGAAGTCCAACCTGAAAGGCTACGGCAGCGGCGGCATAGTGCGCTAAGCGTTGCCCGCCGGGCATTCGGTCGACGCCTGAAACGCGAAGGCTGAATGCTTTGGTCGAGCCGCGAGCCGTTTTTGGAGAAAGAACGATGAAAGTTCGAGCTTCCGTAAAGAAGATGTGCCGTAACTGCAAGATCATTCGTCGCAATGGCGCCGTGCGCGTCATTTGCACCGAACCGCGGCACAAGCAGCGCCAGGGCTAAGCCCTGGGCTGTATTCAAGCGGCGCCGGCATACCCCTTGCCTTCGGGCAGCCAAAGGGGTATGCTGTTGCGCCTTTTAAAGATGAACAAACGAGCAAGCCGCTCAAATTTCGGAGTAAGCTGATGGCCCGTATTGCAGGCGTCAATATCCCGGACAACAAGCATGCGGCGATCTCGCTGACCTACATCTTCGGGATCGGTCGTACCCGCGCGGCTCACATCTGTGAAGCAGCCGGTATCGCACCGAATGCCAAGATTCAGGACCTGTCGGCTGAAGAAGTCGACACACTGCGTTCTGAAGTTGGCAAGTACACCGTAGAAGGCGACCTTCGCCGTGATGTCACGCTTAACATCAAGCGTCTCATGGACCTGGGTTGCTACCGTGGTCTGCGTCATCGTCGTAGTCTTCCGCTGCGTGGTCAGCGGACCAAGACTAACGCGCGTACCCGTAAGGGCCCGCGTAAGCCGATCCGCAAATAACACGCAGGCTCTTATCCAGGAGCCTTCGTAAAGACAGGAATAGACATCAACATGGCTAACCCGCGTAGTAACCGTAAAAAGGTTAAAAAGCAGGTAGTGGACGCCGTTGCGCACATCCACGCCTCTTTTAACAACACGATCGTGACGATCACAGACCGCCAGGGCAATGCGCTTTCGTGGGCAACTGCCGGTGGTTCGGGTTTTCGTGGTTCTCGCAAGAGCACCCCGTTCGCTGCTCAAGTAGCAAGTGAACGTGCAGCGACTGCTGCAGCCGAGTATGGTGTGAAAAACGTAGACGTGCTGGTCAAGGGCCCCGGCCCCGGCCGTGAATCCGCCGTGCGCGCACTCAACGCCGCCGGTTTCCGCGTGCAAAGCATCGTAGACGCGACGCCCATTCCTCACAATGGCTGCCGTCCGCCTAAGAAACGCCGCGTTTAAGGAGAAAGATTCATGGCTCGTTATATTGGACCGAAGTGCAAACTTTCTCGTCGTGAAGGTACCGACCTCTTTCTGAAGAGCGGCGTTACCCCCTTCGAGAAAAAGTGTAAATCCGAGCAGATCCCGGGTGTACACGGCCAGCGTCGTCAGCGTCTTTCCGACTACGGCTTGCAGCTTCGCGAGAAGCAAAAAGTACGCCGTATGTATGGCGTACTCGAAAAGCAGTTCCGCAACTACTACAAGGAAGCCGCTCGCCTGAAAGGCGCGACCGGTGAAGTCCTTCTGCAGTTGCTCGAATCCCGACTGGACAACGTCGTCTACCGCATGGGCTTCGGCTCGACGCGCTCTGAAGCGCGTCAGCTGGTCAGCCACAAGGCGATCGCCGTTAACGGTCGTAGCGTCAACGTGGCTTCCTACAAGGTCAAGCCGGGTGACGTGATCACCGTCCGTGAAAAGGCGAAGAACCAGGCCCGTATTCAAAACGCGTTGACCATTGCGGCCAACCGTGGCGACATCGCCTGGATCGACATCGACGCCAAGAAGATGGAAGGCACTTTCAAGGCTCTGCCTGAACGCGGTGACCTGACTGCCGACATCAACGAAAACCTGATCGTCGAGCTGTACTCCAAGTAAGCAGTTTGCCCGGCAATTATGCTTCTTGAAGCCCGGGCGGGCGGTTTTCCGCTTCGCCCGGATGCTCTTGAGTACACGCTCTAGAGTACTCAGTATCCGTTTGGCAGCCTGAAAGGTGTTCATATGCAGCGTTCAGTGACAGAGTTTCTTCGCCCGCGCGATATCAAGGTCGAAGAAATCAGCGCACATCATGCCAGGATCGTTCTCGAACCGTTCGAGCGCGGCTTTGGCCATACCCTGGGGAATGCACTGCGTCGCATTCTGCTTTCATCCATGCCCGGCGCCGCCGTGGTAGAGGCTGAAATCAGCGGCGTCGAGCACGAATACAGTGCCCTCGAAGGGGTGCAGGAAGATGTCATCGAGATCCTCCTGAACTTGAAAGATGTTGCGATCAAGATGCACAGCCGCGACGAGGCGGTGCTCTCGCTGAACAAGCAGGGCCCGGCCGTCGTCACCGCTGGCGACATTGCGCTTGATCATAGCGTCGAAATCGTCAACCCGGACCACGTCATTGCACACGTCAATGAAGGTGCCGAGCTGAAGATTCAGCTGAAAGTGGCGCTGGGTCGTGGTTACGAACCGGCTGACGCTCGTGGCTCGGATGAAGAGACCCGCGCGATCGGTCGCCTGCAGCTGGATGCCACCTTCAGCCCTGTCCGCCGCGTTTCCTACTCGGTCGAAGCCGCTCGTGTCGAGCAGCGCACCGACCTCGATAAGCTGATTATCGACCTGGAAACCGACGGTACTCTGGATCCGGAAGAGGCTATCCGCCGCAGTGCGACCATCCTGCAAGAGCAGCTGGCCGCCTTCGTCGACCTGGAAGCTGACAAAGAGCAGGAAGTCGAAGAGGAAGAGGATCATATCGATCCGATCCTGTTGCGCCCCGTAGACGATCTCGAGTTGACCGTTCGCAGCGCGAACTGCCTGAAAGCCGAGAATATTTACTACATCGGTGATCTGATCCAGCGCACGGAAGTGGAGCTGTTGAAGACCCCGAACCTCGGCAAGAAATCCTTGAACGAAATCAAGGACGTTCTGGCAGCGCGCGGTCTTTCCCTTGGCATGCGGTTGGAAAATTGGCCACCCGCGAGCCTGAAGGACGATAAGGCTTCCGCGTAAGCGTCGTCTCGAGTCCCAGTTTGGTAAGGAATCACAACCATGCGTCATCGTAAGAGTGGTCGTCAGTTAAACCGCAATAGTTCGCACCGCCAGGCCATGTTCAAGAACATGTCCGTGTCGCTGGTCGAGCATGAAATCATCAAGACAACCCTGCCCAAGGCCAAGGAACTGCGTCGCGTCATCGAGCCGCTGATCACCCTGGCCAAGCAGGACAGCGTCGCCAACCGTCGTCTGGCGTTTGCCCGTACCCGTTCCAAGGACGCGGTCGGCAAACTGTTCAACGAACTCGGTCCGCGCTACGCCGAGCGTCCCGGTGGCTACATCCGCATTCTCAAGTGCGGCTTCCGCCCCGGCGATAACGCGCCCATGGCGTACGTCGAGCTGGTCGACCGTCCGGCAGTCGAAGAAGCCGCCGCGGAAGAGTAAGCCGACCGCGTTGGCGCTGTTCGAAGCCGGGTCGAGCCGGCTTGGCTTCGACACAGAGTGAAAACCGACCCTTCGAGGTCGGTTTTTTTGTGCCCGGTGGTGTCAAAGCGCCTGGTTGGCGTTAGAAGGCGTTTACTGGCGCCCTGTACGTGCTAACCTGAGCGCTTGGGGGAGACCGCGTCGAGTGAGGCGGCCACAAGACGAATCCAGCAGTAAGCAAGGGGCAAGTATGGCAGCGAGGGACGTGACTTCAAACACCGCCCTGCGGTGGTGGCTCGTGTGCGCCGTGGCAATCGTGGCGCTGGTACTGCAAGGCACCGCCCAGGCCAACGGCAACCCGCGCTACGCGGGCATCGTGGTCGACCTGGAAAATGGCGAAGTGCTCTACTCGGAAAACGCCGATGCGCCGCGCTACCCTGCCTCGCTGACCAAGATGATGACCATTTATCTCGCCCTCGAGGCGGTCGAGAACGACCAGCTGCGGCTGGACTCGCCGCTGGCGGTCTCCGCCCAGGCCTCCGCCATGCCCGCCACCAAACTATGGCTTTCGGCGGGCAGTACCATCGATCTGGACACCGCCATTCGCGCGCTGACCGTACGCTCGGCCAACGATGTCGCGGTGGTGGTCGCCGAGGCGCTGGGGGGCAGCGAGCAGCGTTTTGCCAGCCTCATGACCGCCAAGGCGCGCGAGCTCGGCATGCAGAACACCACCTTTCGTAACGCCTCGGGCCTGCCGGATGATGGCCAGGTCACTACCGCCCGCGACATGCTGATTCTCTCTACCCGCGTGATGCAGGACTTTCCGCAGTACTATCACTACTTTGGCCTGCAGGAGTTCAGCTACAAGGGTACCCGCCATACCAGTCACAATCGTCTGGTGCGCGACTATCCAGGCGCCGATGGTCTGAAGACCGGCTTCATTCGCGCCTCGGGGTTCAACGTCGCCACCACCGCGGTACACGGTAACCGGCGCATGGTCGCGGTAGTGATGGGCGGATTCAGCTCCTCCTCCCGCGATGCTCACATGACCGACCTGCTCAACCGCAGCTTCGCCCGGGCAGAGCTTCGCGACAACCGCTCCTGGCTTGCCGATACCAACTTCTCCCGCGAGTTCATGGGCTTTGGTACTGCGCCGGCAGCGCTGAGCGCGCCGCCCCCGAGCACGCCGCCGTCGCCGATTCTGGCCAATGTCGATACCACGACGCTGTCACCTGCGGCCACCGCCGGTGCCAACGGCTCGGCGCAGCCCCAGCGCACCGCCGCTGCCCCGGCCCCGCAGCAGCCGCCGCGCGGTCAGCCGAGCGCCCCCCACGACCCGCTGCAGGCGCTGATCGACGAGCAGCGCTAGGCTACCGCCGCGCCGCTCGCCGTGGCCGCTAATAGCGGCGGCTGGGGCATTCAGGTCGGCGCTTTCAGCCAGGCAAGCCACGCCGAGCAGCTCGCCCGCCAGGCCGCCAATCAGCTGCCCACCAACGTTGGCGGGCGCGTGGCGGTGGATACGCTGGAGGGCCAGACGCCGGTATTTCGCGCCCGCGTGGTCGCGCTCGACGAAGCGCGCGCCATCGCCGCCTGCCAGACGCTTCACGCCCGCGGCATGGACTGCATGGTGGTCAACGCCAGCCTCTAGCGCACCCAAAATGCGGCCCCGCTGGCGTTTCGCCAGCGGGGCTTTTTTTCGCCCCGCCCAGGGTCGGGCGCGTACATGAAAAGGAGTAAAAACGCCATGTCGACATCATTCAAGGGAATACTCAGCATGTGTCTGGGCGTGTTCTTTCTGGCCCTGGGCGATGCGATTTCCAAATGGCTGGGCGAGACCCACTCACCGTTTCAGATCATGTTCTTTCGCTCGCTGGTAGCACTGCCGCTGATTGCAACGTTGGCCTATTTCGGCGGCGGGCTTAGAAAGCTTTCCACGCGAAGGCCCGGCGTACACCTGCTGCGCGGCGTCATCTATACCGGCACCATGGGCTTTTTCATTCTGGGATTGACGCTGTTGCCCCTGGCGGAGGCGACGGCGATCGCCTTCGTCGCGCCGCTGTTCGTTACGCTGCTGTCCGTTCCCCTGCTGGGCGAGCGTATTGCGCCGCCGGTACTGATGGCGTCACTGCTAGGCTTTGTGGGAGTGGTGATCGTCGTGCGGCCCGGCGCCGGCGCGCTGGGCCCCGGCGCGTTGTCGATGATCGCGGCGGCGATGTTCTACGCGCTCACCATGATCACGGCGCGGCGCTACGGGGCGCGGGAGAATCTCTGGGCGCTGCTGTTCTACGTTTCGCTGATCCCGATGCTGCTCAGCGCCACGACGCTTTTCTGGGTGTGGCAGACTCCGCAGGGATGGCAGTGGGCGGGGTTTCTCGCCTCTGGCGTGCTGGGCGTCGGCGCAATCGGCTTCATTACGCTGGCGTTTCGCTATGCCCCGGCGGCGATCGCCGCGCCCTTCGACTACACGGCGCTGTTATGGGCGGTGCTGCTGGGCTGGTGGTTCTGGGGCGAGCTTCCGGACCAGTGGGTCTGGGTCGGCAGCGCGCTGATCATCATAAGCGGGCTCTGGATCGCCTATCACGACCGCCGCACAACACTGAAGCGTCGGCCCTCTTCCTGACGCTTCACCGTCAGGCCCACGTCATCGAACGTCACGCGAAGGCGTACACGTCCATTGCCAGCACGCCGTGCTCGACGCTGTGATGGAGCTTTCGCCCCTCGCCGCCGGCGCCCATGGCCACCAGCAGCGGCTGAAAGTGCTCCGGGGAGGGGTGATTGCGCGCCGCCTGGGGCGCTTCTTGCCAGCCGAGCAGCGCCTCGCGGTCGTGGTGCTCGAACTGCGCGCTGACCCAGTCGGAAAACTCGCCGACCCATTCCGGCATCTGGCTGCCCATGGGCAGAGTCTCGTACAGGTTATGGGTCAGGCTGCCAGAGCCGATGATCAGGATACCCTCATCGCGCAGCGGCGCGAGCTTCTCGCCCAGTGCCACCAGCGCTTCGTTGGACCAGCGAACCGGCAACGAAACCGACACTACCGGAATGTTCGCTTCTGGAAACATCAGCGACAGCGGCACCCAGGCCCCGTGATCGAAGCCGCGCTCGACCAGGCTTGCATCGAGCAGCGAGGCCAGCCGCTCGGCCAGCGCCGGCTCACCGGGGGCCGGATAGCGGCACTCGAACAGCTCACGGGGGAAGTTGCCGAAGTCGTGAAGCGTCTCCGGCCAGGCGGTGCGGCTGACCCGCAGGCTCACGCTCTCCCAGTGGGCGGAGATCACGATCACCGCTTTCGGGGTCAGGGTACGGCCAAGCTCGCGAAGAAAGCGGTGCGCGGGCGTGGTGTTCAGCGCCAGCATCGGCGAGCCGTGGGAAATGAACAGGCTGGGTAACATGGTGACTCTCCTTTTACGGGCCGGCGCACCGGCCCGGGTGGCGTGAGTTAGCGGGTGCGTTCGAGTAGCGCGAAGCGGCCGCCGCCAAGCCCGGCCTGCACGAGCAGCGCCACGGCCCAGAACACCGGGAACTCCCAGCCGCCGCCTTCGTTGGAGAACATCCAGCCGTTGCCCAGGTGGACCGAGGCCGCGCCCAGCAGCAGCGGAATCATCAAAAGGCTCACCCAGCGGGTATACACCCCGGCGATCAAGGCCAGGCCGCCGCCGATTTCACCGGCAATGGTCAGGTAGGCGAGAAAGCCGGGCAGCCCCAGGGATTCGAAGTAGCTCACGGTACCCGGCAGGGTGAAGACCAGCACTTTCAAAAGGCCGTGGGCCAGCGCCATCACGCCCAGGGAAACGCGCAGCAGCGTGGCAGCGTAGGGGGTAAACGAGGATTCGGTGGGGGAAGTGAGTGCGCTCACGAGGTCTCTCCAGTAGGGGGCACGCGATGTGCCGATGAAGAGACTATAGCGATCTTCGATGCTGGGATAATCTGCGTTTTTTTCACATCACTGTTGCGCAGGTTGTGATAATCCCATGGCGCGTTCCCAGCAGGGCGGCTCGCCCCAGGCCTTGTGCAGCGTGGCGATGAAGCGCTCGACCTTGGCCGGCAGGTAGCGCCTGGCCGGGTAGAGCGCGTAAATATCGAGCAGGGTCGGCGGCTGATCGGTGAACAGCGCCACCAGGCGACCCGCCAGAATGCTTTCGGTTACCAGAAAGCTTGGCTGCTGCGCGATGCCCAGCCCCGCCTCCGCCATTTGGGTCAAGACATCGCCGTTGTTGCTTTCGAGCGGGCCGTGCGGGGTGAGCGTGGTACCGTCTCCCAGCCGCCACTCGGCGCTCGCCTGCCCGCTTTTGTAGCGAAGGCCACGATGCTCGGCGAGCGCCGCCGAATCCAGGGGCGTGCCGTACCGCTCCAGGTAGCCGGGCGAGGCGCAAAACAGCATGCGGCAACGTGTGATGCGCCGGGCGATCAGACTGGAGTCCGTCAACTGGCCGATACGAATCGCCAGGTCGTAGCCCTCCTCGATGAGATCCACGCGGCGGTCGTTGAGATCGAGGCGCACGTCGAGCGCCGGGTGCTCGACCATGAAATCTGCGACCAGCGGCGCGAGATGGCGTACGCCAAAACTCATCGGCGCATTGATGCGCATTTCACCACGCACGGTCTGGGCGGCACTGCTGACGTCGCTGGCCGCCTCATCCAGCGCGCGCAGAATCGACTGGGCGTGGGCCAGGTAGCGTTCGCCTTCGTGGGTCAAGTGCAGGCGCCGGGTGGTGCGCTGTAAAAGCCGCACGCCCAGCGTCTCCTCCAGCGCCATCACCTGGCGCGAGAGCCGGGTGCGCGAACTGCCCAGCGCCTCGGCGGCGCGAGTATAGCTGCCAAGCTCCGCCACCCGGACGAAGGCGCTGATATGCTCGAGCTGGTGGTTCATCGCCTGAACGCCTGGGCAGCGCGGTAAGGGTTTGGCGAGCCGCAAATGGCCGAGATCACCGCAAGCCCGCCGGCGCCCGCCGCGAACACGGCGCCCGCGTGTTCGGCCTTGAGCCCGCCGATGGCCACGGTAGGTAGGCGGCTCGCCCGAACAAGCTCGGCCAGGCCGGCAAGGCCCAGGGGCGCGGCGTGGTCCTGCTTGCTGGCGGTGGCGAACACCGGGCCGAGCCCCAGGTAGTCGAGTGCAGCCAGCGGCGCGCGGTCGAGCTGCTCGCGGGTGTTGATCGAAAGCCCGATGATTGCATTCGGGCCAAGCGCGGCGCGCGCGTCCAGCGCGGCGGCGTCGCTTTGGCCCACGTGCAGGCCGTCGGCGCCGCTTTTAATCGCCACGTCGAGGCGGTCGTTGATGATCAGGGGCACGCCGGTGCCAGCGAGTAGCGCTTTCAAGCGCCTGGCCTCGTCGATCATCGCCGCATCGCTTGCCTGCTTGTCGCGCAGCTGCACTACGCTGACGCCGCCGCGCACCGCCTCCATGACGGTGTGCTCGAGTCCGTGTTTGCGGCAAAGCGCGGCATCGGTCACGAGATACAGCGAGAGATCAAGCGCCATGGGCCGCTCCTTCGTCGGTGCTAAAGCTTACGCACTGGTTCGCGCCCTGTTCGAGCCGCGCCGGGGTCAGCGCGTAGAGCGCGTCCAGCAGCGCGACCTGAAAGGTGCCGGGGCCGCTGGCGCGAGTGCCGGCTTCCTGGCCCGCCAGCGCGAACGTGGCCAGCGCCGCCACGCTCGCTTCAAAAGGCGCCTCAGGACTCGCCCCGACGAAGCCCGCCGTAACCGCACTGAGCCCGCAGCCCAGGGTGGTGATCCGCGGCATCAGCGCGTGGCCGCCGCTGATGCGCGCAACGCGGGTGCCGTCGGTCACAAGATCGCGCTCGCCGGTCATCGCCACCACGCAGCCCTGGCGTTTGGCCAGCATGACGGCGGCGGCGGTGGCGTTCGGCGTTTCTGGGGCGGCATCGACGCCGCGCCCCTGGCTTTCAAGCCCGCACAGCGCGAGGACTTCCGAGGCGTTGGCGCGAATCACCGTGGGCTCAAGCTCCAGCAGCCGCTGACACAGCTCACGACGGTAGGCGGTGGCCCCGACCGCGACCGGGTCCAGCACCCAGGGAATCGAGCGGGCGCGCGCCACCTCGGCCGAGGCCAGCATCGCTTCGGCCCAGTGGGGAGAAATAGTGCCGATATTGATCGAAAGCGCGCTTGCAAGCGCGGTGAATTCCGGCGCTTCTTCGATGGCGTGAAGCATGGCGGGGGAGGCGCCCACGGCAAGCACCAGGTTGGCGCTCGAGTTCATCGCGACGAAATTGGTCATGCAGTGAACGAGCGGGGTGGTGTGGGTCAGCGCACTCAGGTAGCGCCCAAGGGAGGGGTCGGTCATCGCGTCTCGCATCCTCCGGGTAGAGAGGTGGTGCGAGCACCACGACTCCCTACGCCGGTGCTATCCGGTTCAGGTTCAAAGGGTGCATCTCAGCCCAAACGGGCGCCCCTGTCGTGGCGACTACTATCCGGATACGGCGGCGACTTGTAAAGCCGCGCCATGGATACATCGTCGCTAGTGCACCGCATCCATGGCGTGCTGCTGGAGGGTGACCAGCGGGATGATGTCGAGGGTTTTCTGGTGGGTGCCCGAGAGAATCACCGGCGGCGCCAAGCCCACTTCGGCAGCCTCCTGCCAGCGTTTGGCGCACAAACACCAGCGATCGCCCGGCGAGAGGCCGGGAAAGCCGAACTCCGGGCGCGGGGTAGTCAAATCGTTACCCCGGGATTGGGAGAAGGCGAGAAACTCCTCGGTCACGATGGCGCACACCGAATGCACGCCGGCGTCATCAGGGCCTACCCGACAGAAGCCATCACGATAAAAACCGGTTTTTGGCTCATGGCAGCAGGGCGTCAGGGGCTCACCAAAAACATTACGGTCACGAGACATGGTGCCTCCGGAGGCCAGGGCTGGAAATCGCCAGGCACTGACCTCATTTGTCAGAATGAAAGATAAAATGCAGGAAAATGTGCGTTACCGCGCTATCAAGTAGACTACAGCCTTGTACATCGTATCGGTTTCGTCAAAGTTTATCGTTTTGTAAGGAGAGTTCATGAGTTTTCACGGCGAGCAGCATCCCGGCGTCGAAGCCGCACCGGCCAACACCCAAGGGTTTCGTCTCAACCACACCATGCTGCGGGTGAAGGACCCGGAAGTGGCGCTGGCGTTCTACTCGAAGGTGTTCGGCATGCGGGTACTGCGCAAGCTCGACTTCGAGGAGATGCAGTTCTCGCTCTACTTTCTGGCCAACGTGGAGCAGGGCGAGCAGATTCCCGAGGATACCCGCGAGCGTACGGCCTGGACCTTCAGCCAGAAAGGGCTTCTGGAGCTGACCCACAACTGGGGCACCGAGGAGCAGGCGGATTTCGCCTATCACGACGGCAACGCCGAGCCTCAGGGGTTCGGCCACATCTGCTTTAGCGTGCCGGATCTCAACGCCGCCCAGGGCTGGTTCGATGTCTGTGAGGTCACTTTCGTCAAGCGCGCCGAGCAGGGCAAGATGAAGGACGTCATCTTCGTCAAGGACCCGGACGGCTACTGGATCGAGGTGATCCAGGCCGATCTGATGGCCGGTATGGGCGACTGACATGGCGCATCTGCTGTTTCGGCTGCGCCACGTGACCGAAGAAGAGGCCGCCGAGGTACGCGCGCTTCTGGACGAGCAGGGCTTCGACGTCTACGAAACCCAGGCAGGGTTTTTTCGCCTGGGCGTCGATGCCATCTGGCTCGCTGACACGCGCCAGCGTGAGGCCGCTGAAGCAGCGTTGGACACCTATCAGCAGGCGCGCCTGGCGCGCGAGCGTGACGCCTTCGAGCAGGCCCGCGCACGGGGCGAGGCGCCTACGCTGTGGAAGCGCTTTCTGGCACACCCGGTGCAGGTGGCGCTGACGCTCGTGGCGGTCGTAGTGATCGCGCTGTTGACGCTGCTGCCGTTTCTCGGGCTCGCCACGCCCTGAAGGCAGGCGTCAG
This sequence comes from Halomonas sp. HNIBRBA4712, assembly GCF_043558675.1. NCBI lineage: Bacteria > Pseudomonadati > Pseudomonadota > Gammaproteobacteria > Oceanospirillales > Halomonadaceae > Halomonas > Halomonas sp. HNIBRBA4712. The sequence goes on from NZ_JBIFXR010000001.1 coordinate 121,535, forward strand.
GCCGCCGAGAGGTGGCCGCGCTTGAGATAAAGACGTACGCCCTCGCTTCCCGCACGCAGCGTGGGCTGCGCCCCGAACGGGTAGCGGCACCAGCTGCCCGCCGAGTACTCATGGCTATCTTCCCGGAGCGAACCTTCCAGCACGAACACTTCCAGCCCCTTGCCGAACTGCGGGGAGTCGAGGGTGACCCCGGCGGCCCAGCGCTCCAGGCTGACTCGCTCCTGGCCGTGGGTGTGCAGCATCTTGTAGGCCACGCCTTCGCGCCGGTCCGGCTGCCAGGGCAGGCGATGGGCGGGCATCGCCATCTTCAGCGTATCGGTGTGCTCGAACTGGTGCAGTTTGACCAGTATCAGCGCGCCCTCTGCGCCGATCTCGGGGGCGTGGTCGGTGCCGATGGGGTTTCGCAGGTAGCTGCCCGCCGGATAGCGGCCGTGTTCGTCGCCGAACACGCCCTCCAGCACCAGAATCTCCTCGCCGCCGCCGTGCACGTGACGCTCGAAGCGGCTGTTGGGCGCGTAGCGCACCAGGCTCGTGGCCCGGGCGACTTCGTCACCAATACGGTCGAGCATCATGCGCTCGACCCCGGCGCTTGGTGAGGCGACCCAAGCGTACTGGTCGGGCGTGACGCAGGCAAATCGGGAAAAGTCGGCGTTCAGGCGCATGGGGCAACTCGTCTTTCCTGGGGCAGGAAGGGCAGTCTCCCCACCCCTGGTGAAAAATGCAATGCGCGAAGGCGTATCAGTGTCGGCTCGAAGGGAGCGGTAGCGCACGCTTTGGCCATGAAAAAGGCGCCCACGAGGGCGTAATGCCGTTCAGTTAAGCATGAATAGCACTTGTGGGAGGGAGCTTCAGCTCGCGACGGGTGGTCAGGCCAAGGCACCTGACGGCGCCATTCGCCCGCTAAAGCGGCCTCCCACGATAAACGAGCTAAGCTCAATGGGTGTTGGATACCTTAACTGACTGGCATTACCCAAGAGGGCGCCTGGTGTAACGCGTTGGCCGCTTAATGGCTGTGTTCGTGCTCATGGTCGTGATCGTGGCCATGATCATGCGTGTGGTCATGCTCGGCGACCGTCTCGCCGTGACCCGGCTGCGCCAGCGCTTCGTGGAGCAGTTCGGCGTTGTGGCGCATCATGCCAAGGTAGGTGCTGGCTTCACCCTTCGATGCCAGGGAGTCCGCGTAGAGCGTGCCGGCAACCCCCACCCCGGTCTCCTCGGCCAGCTGGTCGATCACCGCCTGGTTGGTCATGTTCTCGTGGAACAGCGCCTCTACGCTTTGTTCGTTGATCAAATCGACCAGCTCCGCCATGCCCGCGCCGGTGGGTTCGGCCTCAGTAGAGAGCCCGACCGGCGACAGGAAACGCACGCCGTAGGCGTTGGAGAAGTAGCCGAAGGAGTCGTGGCCGGTGATCACGCTGGTCGAGGGCGGAATGTCGCTGATCAGCTCACGAATTTCGCCGTCGAGCTTAGCCATCTCGTCCAGGTAGCGCTCGGCGTTGGCGCGGTAGTCGTCGGCGTTCTCTTCGTCGGCGTCGATCAAGCCGTCGCGAATGTTGGCGATATAGACGCGCGCCTGCTCCATGTCCTGCCAGGCGTGGGGGTCGAACTCGCCGTGCACGTGGTCGTGAGCGTGGTCATGGCCGTGCTCATGCTCGTGATCGTGGCTGTGTTCATGATCGTGTTCGTGGCTGTGTTCATGATCGTGTTCGTGGCTGTGTTCATGATCGTGTTCGTGTGCATGATCATGGCTGTGGTCATACCCTTGTTCGTGAGCGTGGCCGTGGTCATGACCGTGATCGTGAGGATGGTAGTCGAGCTTGTCGATGCCATCGGTGGCGACGATCAGCTCGCCCTGGTATTCACTCGACTCGAGCAGGCGATCCATCCAGCCTTCGAGCAGTAGCCCGTTGAACACTACCAGGTCGGCCTCCGCCAGTGCGCGGGCGTCGCCGGGGCTCGGTGAGTAGATATGGGTGTCGCTGTCCGGGCCGACCAGCGAGGTCACCTCGACGTGCTCGCCGCCGACGTTCTCCACCATGTCGGCCAGAATCGAGAAGCTGGTGACGACCTGAACCCGGTCGGCGGCCAGCGCCGCGGGAATCGCCAGCAGCGCGGAGACGCCTACCAGTACGGGGGGGAAACGTAACGACATGACTCACTCCTATCCAGGGATCGGCTATGAAGAGCTCTATGGGTGTGTGGACTGCTCGTGAAGCGGCAGGGGTTTACGACGCAGCCGGGCGGCCAGGCTGTGGTAGCGCCCGAACAGCGTCGAAAAGAGGTACGCCGAGCCTGCCAGCAAAATGATGCTGGGGCCGGACGGAATATCCAGGTGGTACGACAGCAAAAGCCCGCCGATGCTTGCGAGCATCGCCAGTACCACGGCAATACCGATCAAACCTTCCAGCCGGCGGCTCCAGAAGCGCGCCGCGGTGGCGGGCAGCATCATCAGGCCCACCGCCATCAGCGTGCCCAGGGTCTGAAAGCCGGCGGTGAGGTTGAGCACCAGAAGTGCCAGAAACACGCTGTGAATCCAGCCGTTGCGCCGGCTCTGCCCGCGTAGAAAAAGCGGGTCCAGGCACTCGACCACCAGCGCGCGGAAGATCAACGCCAGCGTGAGTACGATCAGCGTGCTGATACCGGCGATCAAGAGCAGCGCTGTCGAGTTGACCGCCAGAATCGAGCCGAACAGTACGTGGGTCAGGTCCACGCTGCTACCGCCAAGCGAAATCAGCATCACCCCCGCCGCCAGCGAGGTGATGAAAAAACTCGCCATGGCGGCGTCCTCGCGCTGCCCGCCCATCTTCGACACCGCCCCGGCCATCAGCGCCATCAATAGCCCGCACAACATCCCGCCCAGGCTCATGATCGGCAGCGAAAAACCGGCCAGCAAAAAGCCCAGCGCAATGCCCGGAAGAATGGCGTGGGACATGGCGTCACCGATCAGGCTCATGCCGCGCAGTACCAGAAACACCCCCAGCGGCGGTGCGGCCAGCGAAAGCGCAAGCCCCCCCACCGCCGCGCGGCGCATGAAGCCGTAATCGAACGGGGCGATGAACCAGGCGTTAAGCAGATCCCACATGGCGGCCTCCGAAGATCATGGGCTGGGCGGGCATGTGGGCCGGGTGCTCGAGCGCTTCGGGCATCATCCACTCGCCGTGACCGCCGCTGAGCATCAGCACCTCGTCGGCCAGGCGTTTCAGGTGGTCCATGTCGTGAAGGACCACGATGATGGTCACGCCGCTCTCGGCCATCTGGCGCAGGATCGTCACCAGAATGTCCACCGTCTGGCTGTCGACATTGGCGAACGGCTCGTCGAGCAGCAAAAGCTCGGCCTCCTGCATCAGGGTGCGGCCGATCAGCGCGCGCTGGCGCTGCCCGCCGGAAAGCTCGCCAAGCGGGCGGTGGGCCAGCGCCGAGATACCCAGCCGGCCCATGATGTCGCGCCCCTTGCGGTAGTGGGCTGCGCAGTAGCCCTTGAGCGCGCCGTGGCTTGGCCAGGTGCCGGTCATCACCAGCTCCTCAACGCTCATCGGGAAGGTCAAGTCGAGCGCCAGCTGCTGGGGCAGCCAGGCCCGCCGCTCCTTGGCGACCAGGCACTCCACCCGGCCGGACACCGGGCGCAGCTCGCCCATGATCGATTGGATCAAAGTGCTCTTGCCCGCGCCGTTGGCGCCGATCAGCGCGGTAATCGCACCGGGCAGAAAGTCTCCCTGCAGGCGTTCGAGCACCAGACGCCGGCCTTGGGCCAGGTGAAGGTCGTGCAGGCGCAGGCGGCTCTCGTCGCGGTGACTCATCGTAGCCACCCGCCGGCCCACAGCACCAGCGCCCAAAGGGCGAGCAGCGGCAACGTGACCAGTAGCAAGCGCTTGGCAGCGGAAAGCGACATCAGCGAAAAGTGGCAAGGCCCCTCGCGATTGTGGCGGTGTGTTGGGTGACTCAAGACGACTCCTTGCGCGTACCGGCTAGGTTATAACATAACAATGATTGTGTAAAAATTGCCGGTCATTCTACTCTCTTCTCCGAGCTTGACAATGCATGTGACGCAACGCCGCGTTCATCGGACAATGTCACAGATCGTGGCGGTGAGGGTGAGCGGGACCGGTCAAACGCCCTAACTGACCGAAATCGACGCGCCCGATCTCGTCGTCGTAGAACACGTCCTGATGGCGGACGTTGCGCACCACGCGCACCCGGTTGGGCTGGCCGCGCTCGTCCAGACCCAGCACCCAAGCGAGATAGCCGTGGGAGAACTCGACCAGGCTGCCGAGCGGGTAGAAGCCGTGGCGCTGCACGTAGCGCGTGACCCAGTGCTGATCAAAACGCGTTGGGCGATGATACAGATAGTGATACGCCTGCACGGCGCTCATCGGCGCCCGGTCACCGCGCGGTCGGGTCATGGCGTCGATTACATCGACCACCGCCGCTAGCCGTGCCACGTTGGAAAGTGTCTCGCCGCTGGCGCCGCGCGGGTAGCCCGAGCCATCCAGGCGCTCGTTGATGTTATCGATAAGATCACGCTCCAGCGCATCAATGGGGTAGCCCGCCTGCGTCAGCGCCGCCATCAGCGTTTCCACGTGCGTTTGCAGCCGCTGGCGCTGGGCGTCGTTCAGCTCGCTTTCCAGCGATGGCAGGGTGTCGTCGATCAACAGCGCCTTGCCCATGTCGTGAATCAACGCCGCGCGCACTGCCACTCGCGTCCTTGGCGCCAGCGTTGGCTCGGCCTGTATCAAATCCGCCAGTTTGCCGGCCACGTTCAGCGAGTGCTGCAGCCAATGGGGCTCGTCGGTCAGGCACGCTAAGCCGTAGAAAAACCCCTGACGCTCCTTGCTTAGCAGCTCCAGCAGCGTATCGACGCCGCGCTCCAGGCGCTCGACCGGAAGCGCCTCACCGTTTTGCAACGCCAGCAAAAACAGGTGCAGTTGACGCGCGACCCGGCGCAGCGGCTCGACGGTTTTGGTAGAGGCCCGGCGTCTGGCGCGAGTTTTCGCTGTGCGCCGCCGCTTATCCTGGACGGCGTAAAGCGCGGTAGGTGAGGCCAGCCGCGAGCCCTCGCCCGAGCGCCAGGCGATTTCGCGCTCGGTGGTCAGCGCGATCTGTAAAAGACGCTGGCGCTGGGCCTTGTCCAGCGACTCGAAGGCGAACCCGATCGCCGCCTCATAAGTGCCGGCGACCGGCGTGACGTGACGAACCGAGGCGCTGGCGCTAAAACGCTCGCCGTTGGGAAAGGTCAGCGTCAGGCGGGGGACCACGACGTTCTGGGTAAGCGGCACGCTCTCGGCCAGCGCCAGCCGCACCAGACACCCGCCGCCGGAAATATCCCAAAGCCTTGATGCGATCGGCGGCTGATCGGCAAAAAGCGCCAGTTCAGCCTCCACCGGCATATCGCCGCGCAGCTTGACCCGCGCGAAGCCGCGCCGGGCTGCGGTCAGCATCCGCTTTGGCAGCGTGGCGTTGATGATCAGCGTTTGCTCTTCGCGACGAGCCTCGATGACCGTGATGCGCTCGAAACGAAGCGGCTGGTCATTCTCCGCCTCGAGCGTAAGGCCGCGCTGCTCCAATCGGTCGGAAGCGAGGCTGCCGGCGTCGGTGATGCGCAGCGAAAGCGCCGCCTCTTCCAGGCCCAACGACACCAAATGCGCCGGGTAGTCGGTAGCCTGCCCCTCCACGCTGACCGTCAGCGCGTGGTGGCGATCATCGAGCCCGGCCAGCACCCGCGCGATCTGGTGCTGGTCCTGCACGGTCAGCTGGCCGGCGGCCGGTTCTTCGGTCGTCGTCTCCATGACGTTCCCTGTCCCTTGTTCTGCTCTTTCTCTGTTTTTATCTTTTTCGCCGCGCTAGTAGCGCCATGTCGCGCCCAGCTGGTTTGGCGCCAGCGTGATGGCGTACTCGCCCTCGAGCGTCACCGGCCCCAGCGACACCCGCGCCGGCTGAAAGCGGTTGATCGCCGATGACGCCTGATTCGGCTGGGTCCAGATTTGTAGCTCGTTGACCAGCATGCCCGAGGCGAAGTTGAGCGCCGCGTCGTCGCCTCGGCCATCGGCGGCGATCACCCCGGCGGCCAGCCCATTGACCACGAGCGAGCCCACCCGCGCGCTCCATCCCCGGCGCTCACGCTCCGCCTGGGCAAGCTCGAGTCCCAGCGCCTGCACACCGCTGAACTCTCCATTGGCTTTCAAGCGCTCGTAGCGTTCCAGCGCCGCCGGATGCGGCTGGCGGTCGGTCAGCATGCCGCCCAGCGCCAGCGCGGACTTCACCGCGCCCACCCGCGCATCGAACCGGTCGTCGGCATCGCTCGCCTCGCTCGACTGATACGCGTTCACCGCCAGACTCGTGGCGTAGATCCCCGTCCACCCCCACTGCCACAGATTCGCCTGGCGCGCCCCGTTTTCGAACACGTCGTCGTACTGCGCCCAATCACCGGAAGACTGCGCAAAAGCAGGAAGAGTAAACGCGCACGCAAACGCGCCGAGCCAGAGACGTAGCCGCATGATCGAAAGCCTGTAAGGAGAAAAGTCACGCTAAGCGTAGCACGGCCCTTGGTCATCGGCCGTTAATTCGTATGGCCCATGCTTAAGTATGACGAGGATGCTTGGCGTTCAAGCGCCGATGGTGATTAGATGGTGAAAAATACTTAGAGGTGCCTATGGATGACGTTTCGCCGAACGATCTAAAAACCATCCTGCACTCGAAGCGGGCGAACCTTTATTACCTTCAGCACTGTCGGGTACTGGTCAACGGTGGCCGCGTCGAATACGTCACCGATGAAGGCAAACGCTCGAAGTACTGGAATATCCCGATTGCCAACACCACATCGCTTCTGCTGGGCACCGGCACCTCGATCACCCAGGCCGCCATGCGCGAGCTCGCCAAGGCGGGCGTGCTGGTCGGCTTCTGCGGGGGCGGCGGCACGCCGCTGTTTTCGGCCAACGAGGTGGACGTCGACGTGGCCTGGCTCACCCCGCAAAGCGAGTACCGGCCCACCGAGTACCTGCAGTACTGGGTGCGCTTCTGGTTTGACGATGCCAAACGCCTCGACGCCGCCCGCGCGTTCCAGCAGGCACGCCTTGCGCGTATCGAGGCGCTCTGGAGCAGCCGGGCGATGCGTGACGCGGGATTCGACATCGACGAAGCGCGGCTCAAAGGCGCACTCGCCCACCATCATCAGGCCATCGACCACGCGCCCAGCACCGTCGATCTGCTGACGCTGGAGGCGCGGCTTACCAAAACACTGTTCAAGCTGGCCGTGGAGGCCACCGGCTACGGCGAGTTCACCCGTGCCAAGCGTGGTACCGGCGCTGACCCCGCCAACCGTTTTCTCGATCACGGCAACTACCTGGCCTATGGCCTTGGGGCCACCGCCACTTGGGTGCTGGGCATTCCGCATGGCCTGGCCGTACTGCACGGCAAGACCCGCCGGGGCGGGCTGGTGTTCGACGTGGCGGATCTGGTCAAGGATGCCGTCATCCTGCCCCAGGCGTTCATCTCCGCCATGCGTGGCGACGAGGAGCAGGAGTTCCGCCAGGCGTGTATCGAGCGCCTGACCCGCACCGAATCTCTCGACTTCATGATCGACACGCTCAAGAACGTGGCCCAGGCGTTGGGGCAAGAAAAGGGGAGCAGTGCGCCATGAACGTGCTGTTGATCTCCCAATGCAACAAGAAGGCGCTGAAGGAAACCCGGCGCATTCTCGACCAGTTCGCCGAGCGGCGCGGAGATCGCACCTGGCAGACGCCGATTACCCAGGCCGGGCTCGAGACGCTGAGAAAGCTTCTGCGCAAGAGCGCCCGCAAGAACACCGCCGTGGCCTGCCACTGGATTCGCGGCCACGACCACAGCGAGCTTTTGTGGGTGGTGGGGGATGCCGCGCAGTTCAACATGAAAGGCGCCACGCCCACTAACACCACAAGGCGCAATATTCTGCGCCGCGAGGACGAAAACGACTGGCATAGCGGGCGGCTGATTCATCTGCTCGCCTCCCTGGCCGCGCTCTTTCACGACTTGGGCAAGGCGAGCGAGGCCTTCCAGTGGCGCCTGAAGGGCAAGCTCGAAGGACGCAATCGCTACCGCCATGAATGGGTATCGCTACGCCTGCTCGAAGCCTTTGTGGATAAGGGCGACGACGCTGCCTGGCTGGGCCGGCTCGAAAAGCTCGACGAGCATGAGGCGAACGGCTGGCTTGACCGGCTCACGCGCGATGGCCTGGAGGATTCGGCACGTCCGCGGCCCTTTGATCACCTGCCACCGCTGGCGGCGGCCATCGGCTGGTTGGTCATCAGCCACCACCGCCTGCCCGCCTTGCCTGCGTTCGATGAAAATAGCGGCGCCCAGAAATGGCTGGGAGCGAGTGCGCATCTCAACGCTGATACGCTTCCCGAATTGCCCGGGGAGATCACTGCCGCCTGGAACGAGCGCGTCGAGGCGGCGGATGCGAACGATATCGCCCCTTACTGGCACTTTCCTCATGGCTTGCCCAGCGGTGAAAAGCCGTGGCGCGAACGGGCAACGCGCCTGGCGCGCCAGCTCAGGGACGTGCGTATCGACCGACCGCCTATCGAATCCCCCTACGTAATGCATCTGGCGCGGCTGTCGCTAATGCTGGCGGATCACCACTACTCCAGCCTGATCGACGCCGGGCGGTTGAAAGGGCCGTGGAGCGAGACGCTCTACGCCAATACCACCACGGTCGATGGCAAACGCCAAATGAGCCAGCCGCTGATCGAGCATCTGGTGGGCGTGGCCCGCGCCACCGGCGAGATCACCCACCGCCTGCCGGACATGCTCGGCGCGATGAGCGGTATCACCCACCACAAGGGCTTCAAGGCGCGCAGCAAGCACCCGCGGTTTCGCTGGCAGGATAAGGCGTTCGATCTGGCCGTGGGTCTGCGCGAGAAAAGCCGCGCCCAGGGCTTTTTCGGCGTCAACATGGCCTCCACCGGCTGCGGCAAGACCATTGCCAACGGGCGCATCTGCTACGGGCTGAGCGAGCCGGAAAAGGGCGCCCGCTTCTCGATTGCGCTGGGCCTGCGCACCCTGACGCTGCAGACCGGCCAGGCCTACCGCGAGCGGCTGGGCCTTGGCAGCGACGACCTGGCCGTGCGCGTGGGCGGCGCGGCCAGCCGCGAACTATTCGAGCATCAGCAGGCCCGGGGCGGTTCGGACTCGCGCGCCGAGCTTCTCGACGAGCAGAGCCACGTCCACTTCGAAGGCAGCCTCGAGAACCATCCGGTGCTGGCCCGAGTCATCACCGACCCGCGCGCCCGCGCCCTGATCGGCGCGCCGATTCTGGTTTCCACCATCGACCACCTGATGCCCGCCACCGAGAGCCTGCGTGGCGGCCATCAGATCGCGCCCATGCTGCGCCTGATGAGCAGCGACTTGGTGCTCGACGAGCCGGACGACTTCGATATTGACGATCTGCCCGCGCTCACCCGGCTGGTGCATTGGGCGGGCCTGCTGGGCTCCCGGGTGCTGCTGTCGTCTGCCACGCTGCCGCCCGCGCTGGTCCGCGGGCTTTATGACGCCTACCGGGAGGGCCGCGCCGAGTACCAGCGCCACCGGGGCGCGCCCGGCGCGCCCATCGAGCCGGTGTGCGCCTGGTTTGACGAGCACGGCTGCACCCACGCGACCTGCGTCGACGGTGAGCGCTTCGACGCCGCGCACGCGGCCTTCGCCCAAAAGCGTGCGGTCAGACTCGCCACCCTCGAACCGCTACGGCGCGGCTATACCGTGCCGTTCACCGCGCCTTCGTCGCTGGAAGCGATCAGCGAAGCGCTGGCGCAGACGATCCTCGAGCAGGCACGGGCGCTTCACGGCGCGCATCACACCAAAGACCCGCAAAGCGACAGGCGCGTGAGTTTCGGGCTGGTGCGCATGGCCAATATCGCGCCGCTGGTGGCCGTGGCGCAGGCGCTCTACCGCCTGGAGGTAACCGAAGGCATCCACCTGCATCTGTGTGTCTACCATTCCCAGTTTCCGCTGCTGCTGCGCTCGCGGCTGGAAGCGCGGCTCGACCGGGCGCTGGATCGCCGCGACGAGTTCGCCGTGTTCGACCTGCCGGATATCCGCTCACGCCTGCAAGGAAAAGCGAAGGATCACCTGTTCATCGTGCTCGGCTCGCCGGTGACCGAAGTAGGTCGCGATCACGACTACGACTGGGCAATCGTCGAGCCTTCTTCGATGCGCTCGATCATCCAGCTCGCCGGGCGGGTGCGCCGCCACCGCCAGATGCCGATCAGTGCGCCCAACCTCGCCCTGCTCGACACCAACGTCAAACACCTGGAAGGGCGGCAAGACGCCTTCAGCCACCCCGGTTTCGAAACCGCCCAGTACTGGCCGCTGACGACCCACCGGCTCACCGGGCTGCTGCGTGACGACGAGCTCGACCCCATCGATTCCCGCCCTCGCCTGACCCCTGCCGAACCGCTGGCGCCGACCGACAAGCTGGTCGATCTGGAACACGCTCGGCTGATGTCGTTGATGGTGGAAGGTGCTGAGCCAGTTGCCGCACCGAGGCGGCGCAGACGCCGGGGCGAGCCGCCAAAGCGCGATCTGGGCGCTTATCTTTTCTACCGCCCGGCCACGCTCTCACTTGGCGCCGTTGCCCAGCAGCACGCGCCGTTTCGAGAAGATCACGCAGCCCAGAGCGAGTTCGTGCTGATGCCGGACGAAGCCGAGGAGGATTACCGGTTCTACCGCGTGGAAGGCCACGGCAGGGACGAGCAGCTGGTCGCGGTGGAGCGCGAGCTCGACCGGCTACCCCAGGCGCTTTTTGATCACCCGCGTATCACGCCCTGGAACGAACCCGACTACATCGCCGCACTCATCGAGCAGGCCGAGGCGATGGAGATGAGCCTGGCCCGCTGCGCCCGCCGCTTCGGCCACATCCGACTCAAGACCGACCACGCTCCGTACGGCTGGCATTTCCATCCGGCGCTGGGGTTTGTGAGAAGAAAATAATTAGGGAGGTTTTATGGAAGAAAGAGAGGAAGGCGGTGCCTCATTGAGGAAAAAACTAGAAATCTTTCTTGCCGCAAGACTGGAAAAGCGGCTGGAAACACAGAAAGAGGAGAGCAAGCGTGCCGCTCTGAGAGAGCGCTTTATATTTGATAACTGGTTCGAGTATGCCGCAAGCAAGGTAGAGAAACTGCAAGCCGCTACGCACGTTGCGAAATTCTCACATCCCTCGATAAAAAAAGCTTCCGACATATATTTTGAAATCTCGGAAACCGAGAGAGAAGGCCTAATTGGCACTCACTCCGTCGCTTGGCAATCCTTCCAGCATGACTTATCCACTGGAAATGCCGCTGATCTGGATGGAGATATTAAAGAGTTCTTGCGAATCAGTCATAGTGGCAGAACTGTATTCGATATGATTCTTGTGCAAGATGAAGAGCTGAAAGCAACGGTGAACCCTGATCCAGGCCGCGCCGAATATATACTGAAAGCGCTACTTTCATTAAAAAACACTCGCAATGAAAAACGCTCCCACGTGCTGAGCAAACAGGTTTTCTGGTTGGTACATGAAGACCCTTCATTGGATCAAAACTACCATCTTTTGTCGCCAATGCTTGCCACGTCTTTGGCGCATGCTGTTTTTAAAACCATCAGTGAAAGTCGATTTGGCGCCTCTTCAAAGGAAGGTCGAAATGCCCGTCATGCCGGTAAAGCCTTTGATGGTGAGTATCATGATTATCCTGGTTTGGCGGTGCAGAAGATGGGGGGATCTAACCAACAAAACGTCAGCCAGCTCAACAGTGAGCGTGGTGGGCAGAATTATCTGCTCGCCTCGCTGCCGCCGCACTGGCAGTCTCGTGAGATCTATCCGCCCATGCGCGAGGCATTTCGCACTTTTAAACGTCGCCCGGAGGTCTGGAAAATACTTGATGGATTGAAGCGTTTTCTGGAAACCGACCCCGACCCCAACATGCATACAAGGGATTTGCGCGATGATTACGTCGCGATGCTGGTCGACGAGCTCATGTTGTTTACCTTTGACATGCACTCGCTTGCCCCCGGCTGGAGCGCCGATGAAAAGTGCGAGCTGGTCGTTGAAGAGCAGTTCTGGCTCGACCCCGGGCGCGCTCATCAAGACGCCGACTTCGATAAGGCCCGCCAGCAGTCCAACTGGCATGAGGTCGTTACGGATCGCGCCGCGGGCTGGCTCAACCGTGAGCTGAGTCATAAAAGCCCGCTGAGCATGGGTGATCCAGAGCATGACTATTGGGAAAAGCAGATCGGCAGTGTCCTCAAGGTATTCAGGCGCCAAGTGGACGACTTGCAGGACGCCCTGCGCGACGATGATGACAATTTTTCAGGAGAGCCCGCATGATCGATCATCTCCTGTTGTTGCCCCGGCTGCGCATCCAGAACGCCAACGCCATTTCCAGCCCGATGACCTGGGGCTTTCCCGCCATGAGCGCCTTTGTTGGCGTGCAGCAGGTGCTGGAGCGCCACCTGCCCGACGACATCAAGCTGGTGTTTAGCGAGATTGGCGTGGTGTGCCACCACATCGAGCCTCAGGTCACCGAAGGCGGCTTCATCAAGGCGTTTCATCTCACCCGCAACCCGGTGGATAAAAGCGGCAATACCGCCGCCATCGTCGAAGAGGGGCGCACGCATCTGGAGGTCAGCCTGCTGATCGGGGTCGAATCCGACGGCGAAGCGCTGGGCAGCCCCGAGCGCCGCCGCGAGATCGCCCAACGTCTTTTCGAGCAGGTGCAGGGCATGAGGATCGCCGGCGGCAGCGTCATGCCCTCGCTCGACACACACCGGCGCCACTGGCCTGAACTGATCAGCTTCGATGTCAAGGAAGATAAGCGCGCGAAACAGTGGCAGCGCCTCAAGCGCCGGCTGCTGCCCGGCTTTGCGCTGGTGCTGCGCGAAGACCTGCTTGCCGACCATACCGCCACGCTGGAAGCCCAGGACGCGCACGCCACCGCGCTGGACGCCTGGCTCGATCTCTCCCGGCTCAACCACGCCTGCCATGTCGAGCAGGTAGAGGATGAAAAGAGCGGCACGACCAAGGAGGTCGCCCGCTGGACGCTGCGACGCCCTTATCCCGGCTGGCTGGTGCCGATTCCCGTGGGCTACGGCGCCATCTCGGAGCTCTACCCACCGAGTGAGGTCGCCAACGCCCGCGATCCCGAAGTGCCGTTTCAGTTCGTGGAAAGCCTCTACTCGATCGGCGAGTGGGTCAGCCCACACCGCTTCAATAAACCTGACGACCTGATGTGGTTCGTGGACAACGACCTGGATCGCGGGATTTATCGCCTGCAAAACGACTACGCCAAAACGCAACAAGACTAATTCAAGGGGAAATGACATGGCTAAAAACGATACGCTCAAAACCGCTTCTGTCCTCGCTTTCGAGCGCAAGCTTGATCCATCCGACGCGCTGTTCACCGCCGGCAGCTGGGAGGCGCGCAGCGAAGCAGCGCACTGGCCGCCCGTTCCGGTGCGTGAAAAATCGGTGCGCGGTACCATTTCCAACCGCCTGAAGGCCAAGGATCAGGACCCGCTCAAGCTCGATGCCGCCATCGAAAATCCCAACCTGCAGACCGTCGACGTCGCCGCGCTGCCCCATGACGCCGACACACTCGCCGTGCGCTTCACGCTGCGCGTGCTGTCCGGCGCCGGTACCCCTTCGGCCTGCAACAACGCCGCGTACCAGAAAAAGCTCAAGCAGACAGTCGAGGGTTACGTCAGTGAGCACGGCTTCGATGAGCTGGCCCACCGTTACGCCTGCAACCTCGCCAACGGGCGTTTTCTATGGCGTAACCGTATCGGCGCTGAAATGGTCGAGGTCGTCGTGAGCCAGATGAAAGCGGGGCAGCCGGAAAAAAGCTGGACGTTCGATGCGCTCGCCCAGTCCACGCGCGATTTCACTGGAGACGCGCAGACGAAGGAGCTGGGCGTCGCCATCGCTCAGGCGCTGGCCGGCGAGCAGTACCTGCTGCTGGACGTGGTCGCTTTTGCACGCATCGGCGCCGGGCAGGAAGTCTTTCCCTCCCAGGAGCTGATTCTGGATCGCGCCCGCGGCGACAAGAGCAAGACGCTCTACAGCATCGGCGATGACAAGCAGGCCGCGATCCACTCGCAAAAACTCGGCAACGCCCTGCGTACCATCGACACCTGGTACCCGGCGCCGGAAGACGGCAGCGACCTTGGCCCGATCGCCGTCGAGCCCTACGGCTCGGTGACCACCCAGGGCACGGCCTACCGCCAACCCAAACAGAAGGAAGATTTCTACAACCTGCTAGATCACTGGCTTTTGAAAGACCAGGCGCCAACGGTGGAAAACCAGCACTTCGTGATGGCCACCCTGATTCGCGGCGGCGTCTTCGGCGACGCGGGGTAAGCCATGGATCACTATATCGACCTCCGACTCAGGCCGGACCCGGACTTCGAACCGCCCAAGCTGATGGGCGCGCTCTACAGCAAGCTGCACCGGGCGCTTTTTGATCTACAGGCCAGCGACATCGGCGTGAGCTTTCCGCAGCACAAGGTGGGCGTGAAGGCGCGCAGCCTAGGGGAGCACCTGCGCCTGCACGGCACCCGTGCCCGCCTTGACGAGTTGATGACCTTGAGCTGGCTAACCGGGATGCGCGATCACGTCACCGTCAGTGATGTCATGGCCGTGCCCGGCGAGGCGCAGCAGATCAACGTGGTGCGCAAGCAGTTCAATACCGGAAGCCCCAGCCGAGTGAGGCGTTATGCCAAACGCCACAATGTATCGGAAGCCGAAGCGGAAAAGCTCTATGCCCCCACCCACGAACGGCGGATTACCCTGCCGTTCGCCCAGTTGGGGAGCCGCTCGACGCAAGAACGCTTCTGCCTTTTCATCCACCACAGCAAACCCCAGCCGGAAGCGGTGCACGGCACCTTCAACCACTACGGCCTCAGCCCCAAAGCCACGGTGCCCTGGTTTTGACCCTTTTTTTCCACGAGGAAATCACTGACCTATAATCAATGACTTAGCGGTATTGCCTAGAAAAGGGTAATATCGCCTTTCTTGACCACTGTTCTTTAACAATCAGATGGTTATTATTGAATGGCTCTAGTTCGCTGCCGAGCAGGCAGCTCAGAAATTCAGCATTTTCTGAGTTTCATTTTCAGCCACGTTCGCTGCCGAGCAGGCAGCTCAGAAACGAGCCATGATGCGCCGTTGCGCGATAGGTCTGGTTCGCTGCCGAGCAGGCAGCTCAGAAATGCCCGCACTCGGCGCGCTCGAGATCCAGCGCGTTCGCTGCCGAGCAGGCAGCTCAGAAAGATGAACGTCACCCCCATCTCCGCCGCCAAGCGTTCGCTGCCGAGCAGGCAGCTCAGAAATCGCCGCAGACGGTATACATTCCGTTTCTCTCGTTCGCTGCCGAGCAGGCAGCTCAGAAATTGATCTCGCCGCCTTCCTCGATTCGCCATTCGTTCGCTGCCGAGCAGGCAGCTCAGAAATGGTCGACGATCGAGCCCCACTCGTCGGTGGCGTTCGCTGCCGAGCAGGCAGCTCAGAAATCATCCAGTGGCGCAAAAAGCTTGAGCGCAGCGTTCGCTGCCGAGCAGGCAGCTCAGAAAAGTGAATACTGTCGAGTTCTTCTACATCTGTTGTTCGCTGCCGAGCAGGCAGCTCAGAAAAGATACGTCTAATACGGTACCAAGTCCAAACAGTTCGCTGCCGAGCAGGCAGCTCAGAAAAATAACGTGCATAGGGTATTCTCGCTATCAAGGTTCGCTGCCGAGCAGGCAGCTCAGAAAGTTCAAATCCACGGCTGCCATGATGCGCTTCAGTTCGCTGCCGAGCAGGCAGCTCAGAAAGCCGGCCTGGCCAGGTCGATAACCTGATCATTGTTCGCTGCCGAGCAGGCAGCTCAGAAAGACACTGATGCAATCAAACGTCGAATATATGAGTTCGCTGCCGAGCAGGCAGCTCAGAAAGGGTTCTTGCCGATGTTCTGGGCGCCGCCGGCGTTCGCTGCCGAGCAGGCAGCTCAGAAAATGTAGTCGGTTACTGCGACTGTTACGGCGCCGTTCGCTGCCGAGCAGGCAGCTCAGAAATTCTGTGCGCCTATCTATTCCAGTGCCCAGCTGTTCGCTGCCGAGCAGGCAGCTCAGAAAGTAAAAGCGCTGGCGCATTTTGCCGAACTCGTGTTCGCTGCCGAGCAGGCAGCTCAGAAATAGAGCGCGCCTTGAGCGTGCAGGCCACCCCGTTCGCTGCCGAGCAGGCAGCTCAGAAATCCTCGAAGATGGTTTCTGCCGCCGGGATGCCGTTCGCTGCCGAGCAGGCAGCTCAGAAAATTCATCGAACGGCGGGAACTTGATGCGTACCGTTCGCTGCCGAGCAGGCAGCTCAGAAAAAAGCGTGGTCACTACGCCGATCAACAAGAGCGTTCGCTGCCGAGCAGGCAGCTCAGAAATTCTGCATGCGCCGGATCGGAATTTGGCTATTGTTCGCTGCCGAGCAGGCAGCTCAGAAAAAAAAGCCGACCAGGCTATGCCAAATATAGACGTTCGCTGCCGAGCAGGCAGCTCAGAAATTCTGCTCTTCGGTCAGCCCCAAAGCGCTGCCGTTCGCTGCCGAGCAGGCAGCTCAGAAAACTTGCCGCCGCTGCCAACGAGATGAACAGCAGTTCGCTGCCGAGCAGGCAGCTCAGAAATGAGCGTACCGATGTCATCGTTTCAGGCATCGGTTCGCTGCCGAGCAGGCAGCTCAGAAAAAGCCGCGCTCTGACCTGCTCCTGGTAGGTCAGTTCGCTGCCGAGCAGGCAGCTCAGAAATGGCGATTGAACACGATGTTCGACGTCGTGGCGTTCGCTGCCGAGCAGGCAGCTCAGAAATTATTCAGAACATCTTCGATCGTGGCCTCGGGGTTCGCTGCCGAGCAGGCAGCTCAGAAATACATCACCGACCTCGCCGCCAACCACCAAGGGTTCGCTGCCGAGCAGGCAGCTCAGAAATGCTCGGCCAGCTCAATCAAGCCGGGTTCGACGTTCGCTGCCGAGCAGGCAGCTCAGAAAAGAAACCAGTTGGTGTAATGCCGCATGGGTGTGTTCGCTGCCGAGCAGGCAGCTCAGAAAATCTGCTGCCAGAAGTGGGCATTGTCGTCGGTGTTCGCTGCCGAGCAGGCAGCTCAGAAAATCACCTCTTCGATCCGGTCGATGTAGCCGAAGTTCGCTGCCGAGCAGGCAGCTCAGAAAAGAGGCTCCGGGCCGGCAGGGTGTCGATGATGGTTCGCTGCCGAGCAGGCAGCTCAGAAATGGCGCCCAAACTCACGCAGCAGAGTTTTCAGGTTCGCTGCCGAGCAGGCAGCTCAGAAAATTCAGGTTGATGCCGGCAGTCTATGGGATGGGTTCGCTTCCGAGCAGGCAGCTCAGAAAACTTTCGATAAGGCAGATTCCGGCCATGAAGAGTTCGCTGCCGAGCAGGCAGCTCAGAAATGACCCACGCCGCCATGGCTGCCACGCTAGCCGTTCGCTGCCGAGCAGGCAGCTCAGAAATCGCGGCTTTCGTCCTGCAGCTCGTACTGCTTGTTCGCTGCCGAGCAGGCAGCTCAGAAAAGCCCCATGACGTGATCGCGCAGGGCGCCGGCGTTCGCTGCCGAGCAGGCAGCTCAGAAAAGCCAGCTGGTCATCGCGGGTGATGTTCTTGAGTTCGCTGCCGAGCAGGCAGCTCAGAAATCCAGAAGAAGAGAAAAAAGCCCAGCTTGCCCGTTCGCTGCCGAGCAGGCAGCTCAGAAACGGCGGGCTACGTGACTGACCTGTTCACCCAGGTTCGCTGCCGAGCAGGCAGCTCAGAAAGTACGTGCTGATGTTCAAGCGCGGATTGGTTTGTTCGCTGCCGAGCAGGCAGCTCAGAAAATAAAAAAACGCCGCCATTGCGGGCAGCGTCTGTTCGCTGCCGAGCAGGCAGCTCAGAAAAGAACTACGGTCTCGATGCGAGCGACAAGGAAGTTCGCTGCCGAACAGGCAGCTCAGAAAAGCCGCCGACCGGCCTTGGTGTTAATCGTGATGTTCGCTGCCGAGCAGGCAGCTCAGAAAAGAACGAATCCTTGGAAACCCACTTGATCAGGGTTCGCTGCCGAGCAGGCAGCTCAGAAAAAATGGTGGCGCGCCCAGCGACTGGCCGATGCGTTCGCTGCCGAGCAGGCAGCTCAGAAATGCCCAATCAGCTCAGCGGCTTCGCGCACGTCGTTCGCTGCCGAGCAGGCAGCTCAGAAAAGCAAGCGGCCAAAGCAGCGGCCGCCGATTTTGTTCGCTGCCGAGCAGGCAGCTCAGAAAACCGGCTGGTTCGATTTAGCGGCGGCCACCAGGTTCGCTGCCGAGCAGGCAGCTCAGAAAATGGCGCAGCACCACCTTCTTGGATACCAGGCGTTCGCTGCCGAGCAGGCAGCTCAGAAAACTCAAATCTGCATCCAGTAGCCTCCGCAATTGTTCGCTGCCGAGCAGGCAGCTCAGAAAGACGCCCGCTGGCGCGTGCGGCTCTTTTACGAGTTCGCTGCCGAGCAGGCAGCTCAGAAACGATCACCGCCGAGTATTCTCAATCCGTGGATGTTCGCTGCCGAGCAGGCAGCTCAGAAATCAACCAGGGCGCGGAAACCGGCGGTACTGTCGTTCGCTGCCGAGCAGGCAGCTCAGAAAGTCAAGGCGCCGGCACGGCTGGCACTGATGCTGTTCGCTGCCGAGCAGGCAGCTCAGAAATGGGCGCCATATTCGAATGCTACGTGGGCGATGTTCGCTGCCGAGCAGGCAGCTCAGAAAATAAAGAGATCGCCAAGCTGCGCGGCTGTTCGGTTCGCTGCCGAGCAGGCAGCTCAGAAAATACATCGTCTCCATGCTTATTCATGGGGAATGTTCGCTGCCGAGCAGGCAGCTCAGAAAAGCGAGATCAACGGCAAGCCGGCGCGGGTGGCGTTCGCTGCCGAGCAGGCAGCTCAGAAACTGCCACCGAGCGCCGAAGGGTCGGAAAAAAAGTTCGCTGCCGAGCAGGCAGCTCAGAAACGCATGCACCGTGCCCGCCGGCTGGAATTTGCGTTCGCTGCCGAGCAGGCAGCTCAGAAAAGCGTGGGCGATGTCGTCCTGGCTCCAGACGAGTTCGCTGCCGAGCAGGCAGCTCAGAAAAGAAAGACCAGTTTTTTACCGGGTTCCTTGAAGTTCGCTGCCGAGCAGGCAGCTCAGAAAAAAGCACGATATCGACGCGGCGCGGTTGAAGCGTTCGCTGCCGAGCAGGCAGCTCAGAAAGTCGGGCATCCAGTAGGTGTAAGCGTCGACGTGTTCGCTGCCGAGCAGGCAGCTCAGAAACACACGACGAATTTGCGGGAGATCCTGTAATGGTTCGCTGCCGAGCAGGCAGCTCAGAAATGGAGCTGATCACCCGAGCCGAGCTGATGCGCGTTCGCTGCCGAGCAGGCAGCTCAGAAAGGGTACGCCAACGCGTACAGGACGCCGCCCGCGTTCGCTGCCGAGCAGGCAGCTCAGAAAATGCGCCACCGCCCACCGAGCCGCACCCACAGGTTCGCTGCCGAGCAGGCAGCTCAGAAAAATGACGTGCTGGCGCTGCTGTCGCCCCGGCGGTTCGCTGCCGAGCAGGCAGCTCAGAAAACCAGGTGGTTAGCGAGCGCACGCAATCCGGGGTTCGCTGCCGAGCAGGCAGCTCAGAAACTGCGCCAAAGTGCCCATTATCTGGACGTGCGGTTCGCTGCCGAGCAGGCAGCTCAGAAACGCAACGAGGCGGCATGGGCTTCACCCGCACCGTTCGCTGCCGAGCAGGCAGCTCAGAAAATTGGCCTGCCGCTAGGAAATCTGACATCACAGTTCGCTGCCGAGCAGGCAGCTCAGAAAACAGCGCTGACCTACTACCAGCGCCGGCTTGCGTTCGCTGCCGAGCAGGCAGCTCAGAAACCGGGGCTGCGTTGGTCTTTCGTCGATGAAGTAGTTCGCTGCCGAGCAGGCAGCTCAGAAAAAGGAGCACACGCGATGACAAATCAACTGGCGGTTCGCTGCCGAGCAGGCAGCTCAGAAAACCGAGGCGGGCGTGACGGTCGAAAGCACCGGGTTCGCTGCCGAGCAGGCAGCTCAGAAATAGCGGCGTCGTGCCCACGCGAATGTAGCCCTGTTCGCTGCCGAGCAGGCAGCTCAGAAATGCCGCAACACACGGCATATAAATTTTGCCGCGTTCGCTGCCGAGCAGGCAGCTCAGAAAGAGTTGCCTTGATCTTCAAGCAGGTCTATCAGGTTCGCTGCCGAGCAGGCAGCTCAGAAAACTATCCGCTCTACCCGGGTGAGCCGCCAGAAGTTCGCTGCCGAGCAGGCAGCTCAGAAATTCCAGGTTGAGGGGAGCGGGCATATCAAAGCGTTCGCTGCCGAGCAGGCAGCTCAGAAAAGACGCCGCCAGCCAGGCCGTGCTGGCCCGCGGTTCGCTGCCGAGCAGGCAGCTCAGAAAACCTCAAAATGGATCGCCGAGATCTACCCGGAGTTCGCTGCCGAGCAGGCAGCTCAGAAAATCATCTCGCGCAGCGCTTCGTCTTCCATGGCGTTCGCTGCCGAGCAGGCAGCTCAGAAAAGTATCAAGCGGTACGCGGGGGCATTGGATTTGTTCGCTGCCGAGCAGGCAGCTCAGAAAAGGACGCGCTTCTAGCATACGCCCGCCGCTTTGTTCGCTGCCGAGCAGGCAGCTCAGAAAATCTGGGCGTTGGCCTGTTCGAATGCGTGGTTGTTCGCTGCCGAGCAGGCAGCTCAGAAAGCTCCGAGGCCCGCGCGGCTGAATCTCTCGTTGTTCGCTGCCGAGCAGGCAGCTCAGAAATCGACGATGGCGCGGGCCAGTGGCGGGCAAACGTTCGCTGCCGAGCAGGCAGCTCAGAAAAGTGCGCGGGCCTCGACCGGACCACCGGTCATGTTCGCTGCCGAGCAGGCAGCTCAGAAAATGCGCGCGCCCGCTGCCCGTTGACACCTGAGGTTCGCTGCCGAGCAGGCAGCTCAGAAAAGCAGATGGCGTTCAGCGTTTCGGGCCATGAGGTTCGCTGCCGAGCAGGCAGCTCAGAAATCGCAAACAAGGACGAGGCGTTGGCGGCTGAGGTTCGCTGCCGAGCAGGCAGTTCAGAGCACTCAAGACGAATAAATCTCAAGCAGCATGCAAAGGGTGCCTGCCGCGCGGGAGGCACCCGCGCTAGCCCTCATCGACGCGTAAAGCGAAGGGGTCGGCAGCCATGCCGAGGGCAGGCTGGAGTATTCTGAAGTGGCCGCGCGTCACCTTCAAGCGTGGTGAAACGATGGACAGGATTGACCCGTTAGGGCGGCCACCGCTACTGTTTAGCGGTGAAGCAAGAGGCCAATATTCGTCTGGCGTACCCTGCTCTGGCAGATGAGGTATCGGGGGATGGCGAACCCGCCTTGCTTCACTCCTCTCGCGCATACATGGCACGTCTGTTTGCGCTCCTTTTGCCAGCGCGGCTTGGCAAGTCACTCACCTCACATCAGTAAAGAATTCTCGCCGACGTAGCTGCCAATAAGGCTGTTCAGGGCGTTGGCAATCTCCTGCTAATGGCTGGCTGGTTTGGGGCAGGCGGTTGGCAGTCGTGGTGGTTGGACATAACGCCGGTTTCGACGAGCATCGAGGG
Organism: Halomonas sp. HNIBRBA4712; assembly: GCF_043558675.1. Classification (NCBI taxonomy): domain Bacteria; kingdom Pseudomonadati; phylum Pseudomonadota; class Gammaproteobacteria; order Oceanospirillales; family Halomonadaceae; genus Halomonas; species Halomonas sp. HNIBRBA4712. The sequence continues at coordinate 143,139 of NZ_JBIFXR010000001.1, forward strand.
CATATCCGGTTTGAGTACGGAGAATGCGGCTTCGTTGATACGCCGGTTGTGCAGGTGCGTAACGTTTGAGAGCAGCTCAATGGTGCCGGTGGCGAGCTTCCCGGTAGGTCGATCACCATCCGGGGTGGCTGGTCCAGAGTGAATACGTTGTCTTCGAGATGGCCGGCGAGCTCGATGACGGAGCTGGCATCGCCGGTCAGGTTGTCGAGGGTGTAGCGTGGGCGGGTCGAGTTTAAAACGGGGAGGCAAATGGTCCGGGTCTCGTGAGTGGTGGGCCGGCAGCGGGCCGGCCCGGCCGATACGCGTTTTAACGGTCGGATTCGTCTTCGTCCCAATGCTCCATCGCTCGCTTGTCGTCGGGCAGGCGGACGATGTCGTCGATGCTGAGCTTGCCGTGGGTCTTGTAGCGGTGGCCGTGGGCGTCGAGGATGGCGGCGACGCTGCCCACGCTGACGCCTTCGTCCTCGCGGTAGGTTTCCACTTTCACGCGCACGATACGGTTCTGGTAGCGGGCGGAGAGAATGGCGCCGGGGTAGGGGGCCACGTGATTGGGGTCATTCTTGAAGTAGGCGGAAACGCTGGCGCTGCCGGGGTCATCCCATTCGATGTGTTGATGCATCCTCAATATCCCTTGTCGAGCGAATGATGTGCTTAGTGTAGTTTGTACTCACGCAAATCGGCCACTATTCGCCCGGCACGCTTTCAACGTATTGAAACTGAAAGGGTAGCGCGGCGGACTGGCTGGCCCACCATATCCGCTGCCCGGCGCTGATGTAGAGCACCACCGGCGGCGTGTCGTTGGGGGCGTCAATACGTTAGCGCCATGATATTGAAGAGGCCATTAAAAGTATTACGCGCTGTCCAGCGGTCTCGATTCGACTGCTACAGCGAAGCGGCTGAGTTCTTTTGCACTATTTTGGTTCATTAAAGCTGTTTTATGTTTGTTATTGGTGCATTGGATGGCCGTTTATTGAGGCGATCGAGCATCGAAGCGCGGGAACGCAACATTGCGGCGCAGCCTGAAGAATGAAAATTGTTTTCCAAAACAGTTATTTGATATTGGGCCATGCCATATTGGTGCAAAGTTGGCACGCTACGTGCTTTAACAAAGGTAACGGCTGGCGTCGTAGGCAAACGCGTTCGAGCGTGCTACAACGATAGCCGGTTCATTTTACCGCCGGTCCCGGGCGCGACAGCTCAAGGCGCTCCACGCACCGTGCGGATCCACTGTTGTATCGACAGTCGTATCAACAGTGGCTGTATCAACAATACGTTTAATCGATCGCTTAACAGTAGTCGCTTTAAGCCACGCTCATACCGGAGACGGAGAACAGTATGTCAGCCAAGACGCTCGCGCTAATCGAAGAACATGAAGTCAAATGGGTAGATCTGCGTTTCACCGATACGCGCGGTAAAGAGCAGCACGTCACCGTACCGGCACGGGACGTGGACGAAGAGTTTTTTGAAAACGGTCAGATGTTCGATGGCTCCTCCATCGAAGGCTGGAAGGGCATCAACGAATCCGACATGATCCTGCGCCCGGAAGACGGCAGCGCCTTCCTCGACCCCTTCACCGAAGACTCTACCCTGATCCTGCGCTGCGACATCATCGAGCCAGCCACCATGCAGGGCTACGATCGTGACCCGCGCTCCATCGCCAAGCGCGCCGAAGCCTACCTTGAGTCCACTGGCCTTGGCGACACTGCCTTCTTCGGCCCGGAGCCCGAGTTCTTCATTTTCGACCAGGTTCACTGGAAAACCGACATCCAGGGCTCGATGTTCAAGATCTCCTCGGAAGAGGGTGCCTGGGCAACCGACAGCGACGTGGAAGGCGGCAACCTCGGCCACCGTCCGCGCGTGAAGGGCGGCTACTTCCCGGTGCCGCCGGTCGACAGCTTCCACGATATCCGCGGTGCGATGTGTAACACCCTGGAAGCGATCGGTCAGACCGTCGAAGTCCACCACCACGAAGTGGCGAACGCCGGTCAGAACGAAATCGGCGTCAAGTTCAACACCCTGGTGAAGAAGGCCGACGAAGTTCAGGAAATGAAGTACGTGATCCACAACGTGGCCCACGCCTACGGCAAGACCGCGACCTTCATGCCGAAACCGCTGGTCGGCGACAACGGCTCGGGCATGCACGTGCACCAGTCGTTCTGGAAGGATGGTGAAAACCAGTTCGCTGGCGACGAGTACGCGGGCCTTTCTGAAATGGCGCTCTACTACATCGGCGGCATCATCAAGCACGCGCGCGCCCTGAACGCTTTCACCAACGCTTCGACCAACTCCTACAAGCGTCTGGTGCCGGGTTTCGAAGCGCCGGTCATGCTCGCCTACAGCGCGCGTAACCGCTCCGCCTCGATCCGTATTCCGTACACCGCGAGCCCGAAAGGCAAGCGTGTCGAGACTCGCTTCCCCGACCCGACCGCCAACCCGTACCTGGCGTTCTCCGCCATGCTGATGGCGGGCATCGACGGCATCAAGAACAAGATCCACCCGGGTGACGCGATGGACAAGAACCTGTACGACCTGCCGCCGGAAGAGGGCAAGTCCGTACCCACCGTGGCCTCGAGCCTGGACCAGGCGCTGGAAGCACTCGACGCCGACCGCGCGTTCTTGACCGAAGGCGGCGTGTTCACCGACGAGATGATCGACGCCTACATCGAGCTCAAGATGGAAGAAGTGACCCGCATGCGCATGGCCACGCATCCCATCGAGTTCGACATGTACTACAGCTGCTAAGTACAGCTGCCAGGTACAGCTGGCAAGTACGGCTGCTAATATCACCGCGAGGTGTATTGGCTCGAAACCCCGCCTCGGCGGGGTTTTTTTATGGAGGCCGTGATGCAATCGAATCGTTTTATTGGGGCACTGCTTTTCCCGGCACTGATGGTCGCGGCGCTTGCCGCCGGCCCGGCCCTGGCGCAAACCGTCTACCGCGTGGTCGACGAGACCGGGCGGGTGACCTACACCGACAACCCGGAGCGCGGCGGCGAGGCCGTTACGCTTACGCCGCTGCCGAGCGTGCAGAGCGCCCTACCCCCGGCCGCCACACCTGCCCGGGGGCGCCCGGGCCAGCCTTTCATGCCCTATGACCGCTTCGTGATCGAAAGCCCGCCCACCGGGGCATTGCTCAGGGATTCGATGACGCCGGTGGATGTGCGCGTTCAGCCGCCGCTGCGTGAGGATCACCAGATTCGGCTGCTGCTCAACGGCGAGGTGAGCCAGTCGGCGCTTCATAGCGAGGCGTTCTGGCTGACCGGGCTGGCCCAGGGCCAGCACCGGCTGGAAGCGGAACTGCTCGACGCTCAGGGCCGCGTGCAGCACCGCACTGAAGCGGTGAGCATCACCGTCAGCGCTCCCTGATATGCACTAAAATAGTGCATTGGCAGCGCGCCTTCGCTACGCTGCCGCGCGCTTTAGCTCCCAGGCGCGCAAAAGCCGTGCGTGAACGCCGTGCACGGCGGCATTGCTGCACGATTGGCGCGCTTTTTGCAGCTCCACCTTTGTGCGCCGCGCAACCCGGCGCCGATTCATGCACTTCAAGGGCTCTTCAGGACACGCCATGTATCAGCGTTTACTCGAACATCTCACCACCGCCGTGCTGCTGCTGGATGGTGAACTGCGCGTTGGCTGGATGAACCCCGCCGCCGAGGCGCTGCTGGCGGTGAGCATCAGCCGGGTGAAAGGCACGAGCCTGGATACGCTGTTGGGCTGCGGTGACAGTGTCGATAACGTGCTGGCCAAGGCGCGCGACGCCTTTCACCCTTACACCCAGCGCGAGGCGCGCATTACCCCGCTCAACGGCGAGCCGCTGACCGTGGACTACACGGTTACGCCGCTCTCGCCCGATGAACTGCTGCTGGAGGTGGAGCCGCGCGACCGGCTGATGCAGATCTCCCGGGAAGAGGCGCTGACCACCCGCCAGGAGACGATCAAGGTGCTGGCGCGTGGCCTGGCCCACGAAGTGAAGAATCCGCTGGGCGGCATTCGCGGCGCCGCGCAGCTGTTGGAGCGCGACCTCGACGACCCGGCGCTGCGCGAATACACCCATATCATCGTCGAGGAGGTCGACCGGCTGAAGGATCTGGTCGACTCCATGCTGGGCCCCAATCGCATCACTCGGCACGCGCCGGTCAATATTCACAAGGTGCTCGAGCGGGTGCGCGCGCTGCTGCTGGCCGAGCATCCGGGCATCACCATCACCCGCGATTACGACCCGAGCCTGCCGGAGCTCTCCGGCGACGAATCACAGATGATTCAGGCGGTGCTGAACGTGGCGCGCAACGCCGTTCAGGCCATGACCGAGGCCGAGACCGAGGCGCCGGAACTGATTCTGCGCACTCGCGCCAAGCGCCAGTTCACGTTGGGCGCCGAGCGCCACCGGCTGGTCAGCGAAGTGGGGTTGATCGATAACGGCCCCGGCATTCCCGAGCCGTTGATGGCCACGCTGTTTTTCCCGATGGTATCCGGCCGCGCCGAGGGCAGCGGTCTGGGGCTTTCCATCGCTCAGTCGATTCTGCATCAGCATCACGGATTGATCGAATGCGACTCACAGCCAGGACGGACCGAGTTTCGTCTTCTAATTCCGTTGGTTAATCACATTACCGGAGACGCATCATGACTGAGGCGGCACACACCGACGTATCACGGGTCCTCATCGTCGACGACGACCGCGCCATCCGCTGGGTGTTGGAGCGCGCGCTCGCGCAGCCGGATTTACAGGTCGAATGCATCGAGCGCGCCGATAACGCCCTCGACGCGCTCTTGAACAACCCGCCGGACGTGCTGGTCACTGATATTCGCATGCCGGGTATCGACGGGCTGGACTTGATGGCGCGGGTACGCGCCGCGCACCCGGACCTGCCGGTGATCGTGATGACCGCGCATTCGGATCTCGACAGCGCCGTGGCCTCCTATCAGGGCGGCGCCTTCGAGTACCTGCCCAAGCCCTTCGATGTCGACGAGGCGCTGGCGCTGGTGCGCCGCGCGGTCGCCCATGCCCGCGAGCGCCAGCGCCCGGTCAGCGTGCCGGAAGGGCTCAACGCCGAGATCATCGGCGAGGCGCCGGCGATGCAGGAGGTGTTTCGCGCCATCGGGCGGCTGTCGCATTCGCATATTACGGTGCTGATCAACGGCGAGTCCGGTACCGGCAAGGAGCGCGTCGCCCAGGCGCTGCATCAGCACAGTCCGCGGGCAGGCAAGCCGTTCATCGCCCTGAACATGGCGGCGATCCCGCGGGATCTGATCGAATCCGAATTGTTCGGTCACGAAAAGGGCGCCTTTACCGGCGCCAACGCTCAGCGCCAGGGACGCTTCGAGCAGGCCAACGGCGGCACGCTGTTTCTCGACGAGATCGGCGACATGCCGGCGGAGACCCAGACGCGGCTCTTGCGCGTGCTGGCCGATGGCGAGTTCTACCGCGTGGGGGGGCACACGCCGGTCAAGGTGGACGTGCGCATCATCGCCGCGACCCACCAGAACCTGGAGTCGCTGGTCGACGAAGGGCGCTTTCGCGAGGATCTCTTCCACCGCCTGAACGTCATTCGCGTTCATCTGCCCAAGCTCGCCGAGCGGCGCGAGGACATTCCGCGCCTGACCCACCACTTTCTTGCCGAGGCCGCCCGCGAGCTCGCCACCGACGTCAAGGTGCTGACTCCGGAGACCGAAACTCACCTCACCAAATTGCCCTGGCCCGGCAACGTGCGCCAGCTCGAGAACATCTGCCGCTGGCTGACGGTGATGGCTTCCGGACGCGAAATTCTGATCGAGGACTTGCCGCCGGAGCTGCGTACGCTCGGCGCCGCGCCGGAAGGCGCCCACGGCGACTGGCGCACCGCCTTTCGCGGCTGGGCGGATCACGCCCTGGCCGAAGGCCATACTCATCTACTGGAGGAGGCAGTGCCGGACTTCGAGCGCATTCTGATCGAAACCGCGCTCAAACACACCGGCGGGCGCAAGGGCGAAGCCGCCGAGCTTTTGGGTTGGGGGCGCAACACGCTCACCCGCAAGCTGAAAACGCTGCTACCGGCGCTGGCCGACGAGGCGTGAGGTTATTACGAGCCAAACTCGCACTCGGGGTTGGCTCACGCTTTCTGGCACAGCGCCAGAAAGCGCTCGAAGTCGGCGAGGATAGTGTCGAGGCTTTCGTGCAGGCGGTGGTCGTCATCGACCATGCGCAGTGAAAGCCGCTGACGGCGGGCGTGCTCGATGACCGGCTCGCAAGGCACCACGTCGTCGCGCCAGCCGTGAATGATATGCGTATGCCGGGCTTTGATCTCCACCGTCGTTTCCGGGTAGTCCGGCATGCCCAGCGCCGGGGCGAGTAGAAAGCAGCCCCGCACCGGGTGGCGCTGGCTAAGGGCCGCACTCAAGAAACCGCCCAGGCTCGACCCCGCCATGATGCAATGGGCGGGGTCGTCGCCCCGCGCCTTTAACGTGGCCAGCAGGTGCTCGAAGCGCGCCTGGTGGCTCGGCTGGTCGCGGTAGTCCATGACCACCGCCTCAACGTCCTCGCACTTCTCTACCACGCCCTTGAGCGCCTGTACCTTGAGCGCCTGAGGGCCGCTTTCGAGCCCGTGCGAGAGATAGACGTGGGTCAGCATCAATCCTCCGCGGCGTCCTGAACGACCCGGCCTCCCTGTTCGATATCGCGTCCCATTCCCTGGAACGTGTTGCAGCCGCTTACCAGAATAAGAGTCATCAACAGCGCAAAACCCAAAGCGATCGAGCGTTTCATTGGCGAGTACCTGTAGTGGCGTCAAACGAGTAAGGAGGTGCGTCGGCGCAGGGCAACCGGCCCGCCGGGCGATCCTGTCCTTACTTTAGCCAGCAATATGCGCTTTGGTAAGAGGAATTTATCGGCCAGGTAAAAGCAGCGGGGCGCGGGCAGTGCCCGCGCCCCGTGTGCCTGACAGGCTTCACGTCAGGCAGTAGGCTTACGCCTCTTTCGGTGGGATGAAACGGCGTTTGGTGGCCCCTTCCCGGTAGGTCATCTCGGAAGGCAGCTGCAGCATCTCCACCAGGCTGCCCCAGGGGGTGTGGAAAAACCACAGCTTGTTGCCCGGGCCGCTCTCGGCGTCGAAGCAGTCCTGGGGGCCTTCGAACATCGTAGCGCCGGCGGCTTTCGCCGCGCGGCCTGCCGCGTCGATATCGTCGACGACGATGGAGAAGTGGGTCAGGCCCAGCGAGCAGATCTGTGCCGGCTCGCCGGTCGGTTTGGAGACTTCGAACAGCTCCAGATTGGCGCCGCCGCCCATGCGCAGCATCGAGATGGCGCGCTGGGCGTTGTCCCTGGGCATACCGTTGATCGCACCCACTTCCTCACCGGACTGGTCGTCGGCGGACTTGGGCAGCACCCGGTAGAGGACATCGGCGTCGAAGGCCTCGATGAAGAACGCTTCCGCCTCTTCGATGTTGGGCACGGTCATGCCGACGTGCTCGATTCCGCGAACGTTCGCCATTTTAAAGCTCCTTGAAGGCAGCGACGGCGACTTCGGCCAGTTCCTGCTCCAGCGACTCAAAAGCGCCGGAAACCGACACGGCGCCCACGCTCTGGCCATTGACCTTCAAGGGCTCCGAACCACCCAGCGGAATCAGCCCCGGCATGTTGCCGATGTAATCCTGCTCTTCAGCGGCCATTTTGGAGAATTTGGTCAGCGGCTCTTCGAACTTCGCCGCCGAGATCGCCTTTTCGATCGCCCCGTTCACGCCGCCGGCGACGGCGCCGTCCATCCGGTGAAACTCCACCAGCCAGCCGCCGCGGTCGACCACCGCGATCGAGACCGGGAAGTCACGCTTCCTGGCCTCCGCCACGGTCGCCTCGATGATCGCATGGGCGCCAGCGGTGGTAATGCTTGCCCAGGTGTGGGTCTTCTCGCTCATGATGAAATCCTTTTATCAATTGAAGAATTACGCATGCAGGGTGGCTTGAGTATGGCCCCCTGCGGCACTCCTGGCCGTTACGGCGCTGCTAATTAAGCGCGCCCTGAAAAAGTAGCCGTGACAGTCACGCTTCGCCAGCCGACTAGCTGCGTCAACTTGTCATGGCCCTCAGGATTTAATGTCGCATGTGTCAGTTCTATACAGCGTGAGGGCGCCTGAACCCGGTAAAACGGGTTGTTCTTGAAAACCATTTTTATTTTAATTTTTTGAATTTAAAGACTTTTTGTATTTTTATAGCGATGTTGGCCTGATGAGTGCAGTTATTTATTCAGGAGTACCGTAATGATTCAACAAGCCATTATCGGTTTGAGCAGGCTACAGAACATACAGGATGGCAGGAAGCCGCTACTCAAAATGGATTTTTAAGGACGCTAGTCTGCTCACTCTTACCGGCGCACGGTGGCGCCGTCATCAAGGCCAGGGAGTGGCGACGATGCAAACCGGCCATTTCGGGTAATCGAAATGGCTTTTTTGCGTGTATGGGAAATTTCTAATGTATTGATATTTGTACGTATTTTGTCATGACCAAGGTTTGATGAAGAATCTGTATAGTATTTTATACGGATAGCGTTCCCGTTTTGGTCTATCCTCTGGGATACACCAATTCAGCGGCCATAAGACGTCAACGCACGGCCGCCTACTCAGGGACACGCGTCATGGCAATGGCTCTAATGTTCGTCATGTTTTTACTGTTTCTAGGTTTTTCCGCGGTGGGGGTGTACGTCGTTTTCAAGACGTCCTTTCTGACCCGCGAAGAGCTCGACGACATCCCGCCCGATCTCAAGTAAGCGTATCTGAAGCGACGCCTTTTCCCACTCCGATTCATAACGCCCTACGCCCGCTTTTGCGGGCGTAGGGCGTTTGGTATGTGCACGCTGAATACGACTACTGGCTTTTCGCCTGCCAGCGCCCCTTGCCGCGCTCGGGTACCATCCGCCCGAAGTACAAAAGCCCGAAGGCGAGCCAGCCGGCGGTCAGCAGGGCGGTGAGAATGAGAACGGCGAGCGCGCCGAACTCGGCAATCAGCGGAAGCGCGGCGGCGGTAAAGAGCCCGCCACCCACGATCGGCTCGAACATCAGCTGCTTGTAGCCAAAGCTTTCCAGCGCCCCGGACTCGTTTTTTGGGTCGGCCATGCGCATCAGCAAAAGCCCTGTCACCGTGACGCCCATGGATTGGCCGAAGTCGCCGATGCCGCGCTCGAACCAGTGGTGTGGAATGATGCGCGGCGCCAGCACGATCAGCACGAAAAGCCCCCAGGCGATACCGGCAAACGACAGCAGTAGAAACGGGATCAGGTAGTCGCTGAGGGTGGTGAGCGAGAGCGTCGCGAGTGCCGCGACGATGGTGAAGTCCAGCGCAGTGCCGGCGATGCGCGACATGGTGCGCGTCGAGACGTGGCGCTCCAGACCAAAGCGCATGACGAAAAGCTGCACGATCACCCCGCCGATCATGGCGATCGGGAATAGCGGCACGTGGGCCAGAATCTCGATGCCGCCGTCACTTGCCCAGGTGGCCTGTTCGATCCACTGAAGCCCCGAGAGAATCAGCCAGCCGATCACGATAGCCAGGCCCACCAGGCCGATATGCAGGCTCAGCGGGTCGGTGGTGCCGGCTTCCTGGGTCAGATCCTTCTTGAACTCGCTGAACTCATCGGTCGAGGGGCGCTCCTCGTCGCGAAGAGTCTCATCCGGTGCTGACTCCTGTTCCTGCTCCGGCGTCACGACCCCGCGCCGCGCGGCGATGTTGATCATGAGCGTGCCGATCAGCACGCCAGAAACGATCCCTACCGTGGCAAGGCCCAGCGCCAGATCCGCGCCTTCGGCAAAGCCCAGCTCGGCGAAGGTATCGCCCATGCCCGCAGCGGTGCCGTGGCCGCCCTCAAAGCCGATCTCGATCAGCGCGCCGGCCATGGGGTTCATGCCGAACACCGGCGCCAGCACCAAAAGCGCCAGCGTAAGCCCTACCACGTACTGCCCCCAGGCCATGGTCTGGCCGACCACCACTTGAGGCCCGGCGCGCATCCAGATCGTTCTGAGTCCGGGGATGGTTTTGCCGATGAACAGCGCCGCGAACACCACGTTGATCAAAAGCCCCGGCAGCGCCGACCAGCTCTCCTGCACGTAGCCGGGAAAGAGCCCGGGGCTGCCCTCGAAAAGCTCCGGAATGAAGCGGCCCAGCACGTCCGGGCCCATCAGCAGAATCAACAGCCCCGCGATCACCGAGCTTGGCAAGAACAGGCGTCGAAGCCAGGGCAGCAGTAGCCGAATGGCGTTACTGAGCAACAGCGCCAGGCCAATCAGCACTAGCGCAATGAAGAGTTCCCCTACGGTCATGGTCATGTCATCACTCCCTGATGAGCAGCAATGGTGGTACGCGCCCTTGAGTTTTATAAGCGTCTGGAGTGAATTAACCGTAGTGGTTTTTTAGTAAAAGCGCTATCAGGGCACCAGGTAGAGCGCGAGCAGCGCAAAGCCGTAGCCGATTGCCGCGCCGGCCAGCACGTCGCTTGCGTAGTGAAGCCCAAGCCCCACCCGCGAGATCGCGATCAAGCCGCTCAGCGGTAGCACCACGGCCAGCAGCCAGGGCGTATGCGCGGCCACCAGCACGCAGAACATCACCGCGTGCATGGTATGCCCGCTTGGGAAGCTGTAGCGATCGCGGGCGGGCTCGCCGCAGTGTACGCCGCCCAGATACGTAATGAACGGCCGCTCGCGGCAAAGGCGCGTCTTGATCAGCCGGTAAACCGCCATCGCGACCAGCGCGATGGCACTGTACTGCAGCACCCGGCGATGGCCGTCGGCTGCAAGCCAGGGCTGCGCGGCGATCAGCAGCACCCACGCCGGCCAGTCCCCCAGCCGGCTGGCGATTTGCAGCACGCGCCGCCATACCGGGTTCAGCGACAAGCGGGTGACGCGCTGGCAAAAGCGCCACTCCCAGGTATCAAGACGATCGAACGCGACAAGCGGGCGAGTGCGCATGGTGGGTCTCCTGAGCTTGCTGTAGATAACGCTTGAACTGCTCGGCGATGCCGGACCAGCTGTGTTCGAGCACGCCAAGCCGCGCCGCGCGCCCAAGCCTGGCGTAGTCCGCCGGGTGTTGGCAAAGCTCGGCAGCGGCCCGGCACAGTCCGGCGGCGTCGGTAGGGGGAAGGCTCAACCCGTTGTGGCCATGACAGATCAGCTCGGCGCTGGCGGCGTGGGCGAACGCCACTACCGCCAGGCCGCTGGCCATGGCCTCGGTGATCACGTTACCCCAGGTCTCGGAAAGCGAAGTAAAGACGAAGATGTCGGCGCTGGCGTAGTGGCGGGCCAGCGTCGGTTGATCGAGAAATCCGGTGAAGTGCGCCTGGGGCAGCGCCTGTTGCAGCTGCTCGCGGGCGGGGCCGTCGCCGACGATCACCTGGGCCATGTCCGGGCGCACTTCGCGCATGGCCTGAAAGGCGTCCACCAGCAGCGTCAGGTTCTTTTCCGCGGCGAGCCGCCCGACGTAAAGCGCCACCGGCTGGTGCTCGCCCACACCCCATTGGGCGCGCAGCGCGCTCTGCCGATGCGCGGGGGAGAAGTGCGCGCCGTCGATCCCGCGCGAAAGCACGCTGACATCCCGAATACCCGCCCGGCGCAGGGCGCTGGCTTGGGCGTTGGTCGGCACCAGAGTGAGGGCGCAGCCGTTGTGAAAGTGGCGCAGGTAGCGCAGCGTCGTCGAGCCAAGCCAGGCGATGCCGTAGTCCTGGCAGTAGTGGTCGAAGTTGGTGTGCCAGCCCGCCACGCATACGATGCCGAGCTTGCGCGCGGCGTGGCGCGCGGCGAGTCCCAGCGGGCCTTGGGTAGCGAGATACACTACGTCCGGCGGGTTCTGCTTGAGAAAGCGTTGGATCTGACCGGGAGTGGCCAACCCGACCTGTACCTCGGCGTAGCCGGGCAGCGGCAGCCGGTGCACCTGGAGCTCGCGGCCGGCGCCTTTGAGGTGCCCGCCCGCACGCGGTCTGGGGCGCACGACATCGACCCGAACGCCTTTGTGTTCGAGCTCGAAGGCGAGGCGCTTGAGCGTATGGGCTACGCCGTTGATATCCGGCGCCCAGGTCTCACTCACGATACAAAGCCGCATGCGCCTCGCTCCCTCGGTCACGTTTTATAAAGCCTCGCAAAACGCCATGACAGGCCGGGGTCAGGCGCGTGAACAACGTGTGACAAGGCGAGCTTTAAAAGCGTCGAACAAGCGCTCGCACTTATCTTTTATCAAGTTTCATTAGAAAGTGCTTAAAGGTGGCGCAAAGCCGCAGTGCTTTAAGGCTGACGTAATAAAACTCCGGCAGCATGCCTGCGCACAAGGGAGAACGGCTGACCAGGCGGCGGGCAAAAAGCCGGGTTTGCGTTCACGATCAAACCATCACGAAGGTGGTTGAATACAATAGGGTGGCGCATGTTGGAAAGGATGGTATGGGTGACGCTGGTCGGTTTGTTCACGGCGTCGGGGGCCAGGGCCGCGTTGGTGTACGACGAAGGGGAGACGTCGGTCGATATTTACGGGCGTCTGGCGACGGGAATTGAAGGCGGAGGCCCCAGCGACGGCGTGAACAACGACGCGGCGTTTGCCGATTTCGGCTCACGTTTGGGCTTTCGACTCAGCCAGCGCCTGACTCGCGATGTAAGCGCCTTTGGTCACCTCGAGTGGCGCTTTGACAGCAGCCGGCAAGATCAGCCCGGGTTCGATGAGTTGCGCCAGAGCTATATGGGTCTTGAGAGCGACCGATTCGGTACCTTCACCGCGGGTAACTTCGATAGCGTTTACGATAACTTCGTCATGAGCGTGTTCGATGTTTACGTGGGCGAAGGCTACGAATTTGCCGGCGACAGCCTGCAGGCGCGCGGCGACTCGATCGGCTACCAAACGCCGGAGCTCAACGGCTTTCAGGCGGTTCTGGCGGTCAAGCACTTCTCCGAACGCGGCCTGACCGTCGAGGAGCAGACCGACCGTGGGAGCGGCTTCTCCTCACAAGGGGGCGTGGGCTATCAGGCCGGGCCGATGCGCCTGGCGCTGGGTTTCGTCGATGACGACGTGCGCGGCGGCGGTAACAACCAGACCCGCCTGGGCAGTACGCTCGCCTACGAACCCTCCGATGACATGCTGCTACGCCTGGGGTTCGAATCCAGAGGCGATAGCGATGTGTACGGCGGTGGCTTCGAGCGCTACGGCGTAGGCGCTACCTACACCATCGGCTCGCTAAGCCTGAACGGCGATTACTATAACATCGACCCGGACGACAGCCGCGGCTCGCGCAACGCCTGGGCGTTGGGCACGCTGTATAAGCTGAGCGAAGACTTCGATACCTTCGCCGAGCTCTACAACGCCGATCGCAAAGCGCTGAGCGACACCGATACCGACGACGTCTACTACGCCGTTGGCGCGCGCTACTATTTCTAGGCCACCTTCCTGGTCACCTTTCAAGCCACGCCTTGGGGTCGAACGCAAAGGGCCGACACGCGATGGCGTGCCGGCCCTTTAGCTCGTCTGACGCTGCGCCCTTGAATCAGCGCTGGTCGTCGCGCGCGTCGATGGTCTTTCGGTAGCCGTCGATGAACGGCTGCTCGGCCTTGTCGATACGGTCCATGTTGGCCACTACGCGGTGCCAGTAGGGGTACTGCGGCGCCGGGCGGGTGGCGGCTTCGATACGCGCGATCTCGTCGTCGCTCAACGTCATCTCGGCGGCGGCCAGGTCATCCTTCAGGTGCTCTTCGCTGCGCGCGCCGACCAGCAGCGACGTCACGCCAGGACGATCCTTCAGCCACGCCAGGCACGTGCGGGGAATCGAGGCGCCGTGAGCCTCGCCGATCTCGGCCAGCAGCTCGATGATGTCGTAGGCGCGCTCCATGTCGTGCACGTAGGGCTCGGGCCAGCCGTTGCCCTGACGGGTGCCTTCCGGCGCCTTCTGGCCGCGACGCACCTTGCCGTTGAACAAGCCCTCGCCCAGCGGCGCCCAGACGAGCGTACCGATGTTCTGGTCGATCGCCAGCGGCATCAGCTCGTACTCCGCCTCGCGCGACTCCGGGGTGTAGTAGATCTGCTGACTGATCGGGCTCACCAGATTGTGAAGCTCCGCCTTGCCCAGCGTCTTCATCATCTGCCAGCCGGTGAAGTTGGAGGTGCCGTAGTAGCGAATCTTGCCGCTCTGCACCAGGTGATCCAGCGCGTAGAGCATCTCCTCGACCGGCGTCACGCCGTCCCAGTTGTGCATCTGGTAAAGGTCGATATGGTCAGTGTTCAGCCGCTTCAGGCTCGCCTCGCAGGCGTTGATCAAATGATAGCGCGAGAAGCCGCTATGGTTGGGGTTGTCGCCCAACGGGCTTCGCGCCTTGGAAGCGAGAATTATGTCCTGGCGCTTGTCGCCCAGCGCCTTTCCGACGATCTCTTCGGCTTCGCCCATGGAGTAGAGATCGGCGGTGTCGATCATGTTGACCCCGGCGTCCAACGCCAGGTCGATCTGGCGCTTGGCACCGCTGACATCGACGCTGGCGGCCTTTTCGAAGCCGCCGCTACCGCCGAAGGGCACGGTACCCAGCACGATTTCCGACACCAGCAGGCCGGAGTTTCCCAACGGACGATATTTCATTCTGCACATCCTTGTTGAACGAAAGTAGTAGTGTCTTGCGGTACGCCTTCAGCCTAGGAGATGCGCCGGTGATGTCAACGCGGCCCTCTTCGATGGTCAAAATTCAACTTAATAAACGCCAGTAACAGTGTTAATACTGTCAAAAGCGAGCTCAAGGGCGCCGGTCGAGCGACCCGGGCGAACATACAATATCCAAAGGAGCTGGAATGACCGTTTCTCGTATCTCGTTACCCGCTGGAGTAGCGCTGCTGACGCTGTGCCCGGCCGCGCTGGCCGCGCCCTTCACGCTGACGATCTACCACACCAACGACCTGCACGGGCGCACCGACAGCTACCCGCAGCTGGTCACGGCGCTTTCGCAGGCGCGAAGTGAGCACGGCGAGGGCCTGCTGCTCGATGCCGGCGATATCTTCTCCGGCACGCTCTACTTCAACGCGTTTCAAGGGTTGGACGCCGTCGAATTCATGAACCTGATGGGTTATGACGCCTTCGTGCCCGGCAACCATGAGTTCGACCTGAACGACCCGGAAAACGGCCATCAGGCGCTGGCGGCACTCTTCGAGGCCGCGGACTTTCCTGTTCTGGGCGCGAACCTCGACTTCTCCGCCGCGCCGGAGTTCGCTGGGCTGCTGGGTGAATCGATCAGCGATACCCCCGAGCCTGGCCATCTGTATGACGGCGTTATTCTCGAGCAGGGCGGCGAGCGCATCGGTGTGTTCGGGCTCAGCACCCCGTCGAGCGAAGACGTCTCGAGCCCGGGCAACGTCACCATTAGCGACTACCGCGCGGCGGCCGAAGAGGTGGTCGCGGCGTTCGAAACCCAAGGCATCAACAAGATCGTCGCGCTGACGCACCTGGGCTATGACAGCGACCCGAGTGTGGGCAACGACCTGCTGCTCGCTCAGCACGTCGAGGGCATCGACGTGATCATTGGCGGCCACAGCCATACCCGGCTCGAGTCGCCGGTCATCGTCGATGAAAACGACCTTGGCGAGCCCAAGGCGGCGCCTACGGTGATCGGTCAGGCGAACGAATACGGCAAGTACCTGGGCGTAATGCAGGTCACCTTCGATGACGACGGCGTGGTAACCGGGGCCACCGGCGAGCTGCTGGCGGCGGAGGATTTCGAGCCGGATGTGGATGCCGCCGCGATGCTCACACCTTATACCGAACGCATCGAGGAACTGCGCGATGCGGAGGTGGGCGTGACGCTCGACACGGCACTCCCCAACCCGCGCCACGGAAACGGCGACGAACAGAGCGTGCGCGCCGACGAGACGGCGCTGGGTAACCTGATCGCGGATGGACAGCTCGCCGCCGCCCGCCAGGTGGACCCGGCAACCGTGCTGGCGCTGCAAAACGGCGGCGGCGTGCGCGAGCCAATCCCCGCAGGCCCCGTCACCGTGGGCGAGCTGATCGCCGTGCAGCCCTTCGGCAACCGCCTGACGCTGATGGACGTGACCGGCGCCGAGCTTCTGGAAACCTTCGAGATCGCGCTGGCAAGTGCCCCGCAAGAGAGCGGCGCCTTTCTGCAGGTTTCCCAGGGCACCGAGGTGATCTACGACAGCTCCAGGCCTGCCGGATCGCGGGTGGTGAGCCTGAAAGTGATCGAGAACGGTGCGCTTACCGACATCGACCCGGCGCGCACCTACGTGATCGCCACCAACAACTTCACCGCCGCCGGCGGCGATAGCCACACGGCGCTCGAAGCCGCTTACGACGATGATCGTAGCCATATCGCCGGCAACACCGATTGGGAGATGCTGCGCGATTACCTGGTGGAACAGGGCGAGGTCGCGCCCCGGGTAGAAGGGCGCATCGTCGATGTGGCACGGGAGTGAGTGTTTGCCGGCCCGCTAGTCGGTGCGCTTTCCGCTTTCGCGATTGAACGGGTGCAGGGCGCTGCGGGCCACATAAAAGCGCAGCGTCTCACCCTCCTTCACCGGGGGGGAGCCTGAACCGGTGCGGATCACCGTGGGCTGCTCGCTTTCCAGTAGGTGCACGTAAAGATGGCTCTCGGCACCGGCGGCCTCGAAAAGCTCCAGGGTGGCGTCGATAGCCAGGTGCGGTATATCGGGTGGGGTCAGGCGCATGTCGTCCGGGCGGATGCCGACCACGTCGGTGCCCGCAGGCAAGTCCTCGAGCAGGCCGTCCATGCTGCGCGCGGCCAGATACTCGACGGGTAGCATGTTCATCGCCGGCGAGCCGATGAAGCCGGCCACGAACATGCTCGCCGGGCGGGCGTAGATCTCCATCGGCGTGCCCACCTGCTCGATCCTTCCGGCGTTTAGCACCACCAGCCGGTCGCCCAGGGTCATCGCCTCGAGCTGGTCGTGGGTCACGTAGAGGCTGGTGGTCTTCAAGCGCCGCTGAAGCTTTCGGATCTCGACGCGCATCTGCACGCGCAGCTTGGCGTCCAGGTTCGATAGCGGCTCGTCGAACAAAAACGCCGCCGGCTCGCGCACCAGCGCCCGGCCCATGGCCACCCGCTGGCGTTGGCCGCCGGAGAGCTGGCGCGGCTTGCGGGTAAGGAACTCCTCGATTTCGAGCATCTTCGCCGCCTTGCGAACGCGCTCCTCGATCTCGAGCTTCTTGAAACCGCGGTTCTTGAGCCCGTAGGCGAGGTTGTTGTACACCGTCATGTGCGGGTAGAGCGCGTAGTTCTGAAACACCATGGCGATGTCGCGCTCGGCGGGCTCTAACGTGTTGACCACCCGGTCGCCGATCTTGAGCGTGCCCTCGGAAATCGTCTCGAGCCCCGCCACCATGCGCAGCAGCGTGGATTTACCGCAGCCAGAAGGCCCCACCAGCACCACGAACTCGCCGTCTTCGATGGCAAGGTCGATCCCTTTCACCGCCTGCACGTTGCCGGAGTAGGTTTTCTTCAGCCCTTCGAGGGTAATGCTGGCCATCTTATTTCTCCGTCTCGGTCAGGCCTTTCACGAACAGTTTCTGCATCAATAGCACCACCATCACCGGCGGTATCATCGCCAGCATCACCGTGGCCATGATCAAATTCCACGCCGGCACCCGGTCGGACGAGGCCATCAGCCGCTTGATGCCGAGCACCACGGTGTAGAAGTCCTCGTCGGTGGTGATCAAAAGCGGCCACAGGTACTGCACCCAGCCGTAGATGAACATGATCACGAAGAGCGCGGCGATATTGGTGATCGACACCGGAAGCAAAATGTCCTTGAAGAACTTCATGGGTCCTGCGCCATCGACCCGGCTCGCCTCCATCAGCTCCTCGGGCACGGTCATGAAGAACTGGCGAAACAGAAAGGTCGCCGTGGCCGAGGCGATCAAGGGCAGCGTCAGCCCGGCGTAGGAGTTGAGCAAGCCAAGGTCCGCCACCACCGCGTAAGTAGGGATGATGCGCACCTCCACCGGCAGCATCAGCGTGATGAAGATGATCCAGAACGCCAGCAGGCGAAAGCGAAAGCGAAAGTAGACGATGGCGAAGGCCGAGAGAATCGAGATCGCGATCTTGCCGATGGCAATCGTCAGCGCCATGATCGTCGAGTTGGCGAGCATCAGCCAAAGCGGCGGCGCGCCGGCGACCCGCCAGCCGGAGCCGAGCATCTGCGCGTAGGTATCCCACAGTTTGTCGCCGGGGGTGAGCGGCAGCACCCCGCGCACGAAGGCGCCGGCGTCGTGGGTCGAGGCGATGAACGCGACATACACCGGAAACGCCACCACCAGCACGCCGGCAATCAACACCACGTGGGTCAGAATGTTCAAGTAGGGTCTGTTTTCGACCATGGTTAAGACCTTTGCGTGCTAGTAGTTGACCCGGCGTTCCACGTAGCGGAACTGCACGAAGGTCAGAAGGATCACGATGCCCATCAACAGCACCGACTGGGCCGAGGAGGAGCCGATGTTGAGCCCCGCTACGCCATCGGTGTAGACCTTGTAGACCAGCGTCATGGTCGCCTGGCCCGGCCCGCCGGCGGTGGTGGCGTCGATCACCCCGAAGGTGTCGAACATCACGTAGTTGATGTTGATGATCAGCAAAAAGAAGGTGGTGGGTGACAGCAGCGGAAAGACGATGCTCCAGAAGCGCTTGAAGGGCGTGGCGCCGTCGATGGCGGCGGCCTCGATCAGCGATTTGGGTACCGACTGGAGCCCGGCGAGAAAGAACAGAAAATTGTAGGAGATCTGCTTCCAGGCCGCGGCGATAGTGATCAGCACCATCGCCTGGCTGCCGGAGACCCGGTGGTTCCAGTGGATGCCGAACCAGTCGAGTACGTGGGGCAAAAGCCCGATGGTCGGGTTGAACAGAAACCACCACAGCACCCCGGCCACCACCGGCGCCACCGCGTAGGGCCAGACCAGCAGCGTGGTGTAGAACTTCGCGCTTCTCAGCACCCGGTTGACGCACACCGCAAGCAAAAGCGCCAATCCCATGGAAAGCACCGTGACCGAGATGGCGAAGATCGCCGTGCGCCCCAGGGCGTTCAGGTAGCTCGGGTCACTCAGAATGCGCGCGTAGTTCGAAAGCCCCACGAAGGTGGTCTTGAAGCCGAAGGCGTCGGTGCGCTCGAAGCTCGACTTCACCGCTTGGCTCGCCGGCCAGATGAAGAACACCAGCGTAATGGCAAGCTGTGGCGCCAATAACCAATAGGGAAGCCACCGATTCTGATAGGTGGAGCGCTTGGTTTGCATGATCGATCCTGTGTGGCGAAGGCCCGGAAAAGCCGTCCCCTGAGCCCGCCCTTGAAAGCGAAAAGCCAGGCGCAGGGGAGGGCTCTCACGACCAACCCCGGCCAAGGCCGGGGTTGGTCGAAAGTGTCAGCGCTTAGTTATTGGCCGACTCGAAATCGCGCAGGATCTGGTTGCCGCGGCGCGCCGCGTCATCCAGCGCTTCTTGCCCGCTCTTGTCGCCCGCCAGCACCGCCTGGAACTCCTCGTCGAGCACCATGCGCACCTGCGGGTAGTTGCCAAAGCGCAGACCCTTGGAGTTTTCGGTGGGCTCGTTGAGGTTGATCTGCTCGATGGCGAGATCCGCGCCCGGGTTCTCCTCGTAGTAACCCTGCTCCTGGCTCAGCTCATAGGCGGCGGTGGTGATCGGCAGGTACCCGGTCTCCTGGTGCCACTCGGCCTGAACCTCGGGCAGCGACAAGAACTCGAGGAATTCCGCGACGCCGGCGTATTCGTCCTCGTCGTGACCTGCGAGCACCCACAGGGTCGCGCCGCCGATGATCGAGTTCTGCGGGGCGCCTTCGACGTCCTCATAGTAAGGCAGCATGCCGAAACCGACCTCGAAGTCGGAGTTGGCCAGTACGTCGGCGCGCGAGGCCGAGGAGTTCATGTACATCGCGCAGTCGCCGGCGTAGAACGAGGGTGCCGCGTCCGGGCCGTTGGCGGGGCCGGCGTAGCGGTAGACGCCGCTGTCACTCCACTCCTTGAGCTGATCCCAGAAGCGCGCCTGCACCTCGCCGTTGAAGACGAACTCGGTGTCCATGCCGCCAAAGCCGTTCTCTCTAGTGCCGATCGGCTGATTGTGCAGCGCCGAGAAGTTTTCCAGACCAATCCAGTTGGCCGCGTAAGCCATGGTGAAGCCACAGGACGCCGCGCCTTCATCGACGATCTGTTGGCCCATCTCGCCCATTTCCGCCCAGCTGGTCGGCGGCGTCTCCGGGTCGAGCCCGGCGGCCTCGAAGGCGTCCTTGTTGTAGTAGAGGATCGGCGTCGAGGAGTTGAACGGCATCGAGAGCATGTTGCCATCGGTGTCGGTGTAGTAGCCGGTCACGACGGGCAGGTAGTCGTCAGGGTCGAAGGTGTTGCCGTGGGCCTCCATCAGCTCGAACACCGGGTAGATGGCGCCGCGGGCGGCCATCATGGTGCCGGTGCCGACTTCGTAGATCTGCACGAGGTGGGGCTGCTCGCCGGCGCGGAAGGCGGCAATGGTGTTGACCATGGTCGCTTCGTACTCGCCCCGGTAGGAGGGCACGACCCGGTACTCGTCCTGGGTGGCGTTGAACTCTTCGGCCAGGCCGACCAGGCGCTCGCCGAGCTCGCCGCCCATGGAGTGCCACCAGCTGATCTCGGTCGCTGCCTGGGCGGAAACGCCAAAAGTGGCCGCCGCGATACCGACGGATAACGCGCGTAACGTGAAACGAGACATACATCACTCCTTTTGAGCCCGGACGAGCCAGGCGGCGCAGTACGTTTATTGAGGTTCTTGGGTGCACTGAACAGTAGTGAGTCTAGATGACAAATTGATGAACGCTAAGCGTCAAAAGACGTGAGGGCATGCCACTTTGGCAGTAGGCGCCTGGTCCCAAGCGGTGCTAGGGTGGGCAAAACCGATCCATCGAGACACGCCATGACGAATGCAGAATCGCTTCTTTCACAGCTTATCGCCTTCGATACTACCTCGCGTGGCTCCAACCTCGCACTGATCGAGTTCGTCGAGAGCTATCTTGCCGACTACGGCGTCGCCTCGGAGCGGGTGATGAGCCCCTGCGGCACCAAGGCGAATTTGATCGCGCGTATCGGCCCGGAGGCGCCGGGTGGAGTGATGCTCTCCGGCCATACCGACGTGGTGCCGGTCGAGGGCCAGCCCTGGTCGACGGACCCGTTCACGCTTCACGACGGCGGCGACGGCCGGCTTTATGGCCGGGGCAGCTGCGACATGAAGGGCTTCATCGCCTGCGCGCTCGCCCTGGTGCCCGAGTGGGTCAAGGCACCGCTCGCCCAGCCCATCTATTTCGGCTTCTCCTATGACGAGGAGATCGGCTGCGTCGGCGCGCCGGACTTGATCAAGCGCTTTTACGAGCACTACTCCACCACGGCTCATGTGATCGTCGGCGAGCCGACCTTGATGCAGCCGGTGGTGGCGCAAAAAGGCGCGACCAACCTGCGTACCACCGTGACCGGGGTCGAGGCGCACAGTAGCCAGGTCAACCAGGGCACCTCGGCGATCCACGTCGCCGCAAGGCTCGTCACTTTCATCGAGGACACCATGGCTGAGCTGGTGGAAGAGGGCCGGGTGGACGAGGCCTTCAACGTGCCCCACACCAGCCTTCACGTGGGCAGGATCAAGGGCGGCACGGCGATCAACATCATGGCCCGCGAATGCACCTTCGAGTGGGAGATTCGCCACCTGCCGACCGACACCTTCGACGAGGTGTTCGCCCGCTTCACGCAGTACGCCGATTCGCTCAAGGCCGAGCTTGCAGCGCGCGGCAAACGCGTCGAGATCGACACCGAGGCGCTCAACGTCACCGTGCCGGGACTTGCCGATCGCGACAACGCCGCCGTGCTGCGCCTGGCGAAGGATCACCTGCCCGATGAGTGCTGCAACCACGCGGTGGCCTACGCCACCGAGGCTGGCCAGTTCCAGGGCCAGGGGCTTCAAACGATCATCCTCGGCCCCGGCAGCATCGCTCAGGCCCACCAGCCGGACGAGTACATCGAGAAGAGCGAGCTTGAGGCGTGTGTGGATTTCATGACCCGGATGGGTAGGGCGCTGGAGGCGCCGTTCGAGGGGTAAAAGCTCAAACACTTGAGAAAGATGGGTGCGGTGCCGGGAAGCTCTACGCGAGGGCGCTGTGAATACTTCCTTGTACGCTACTTTCGCCATCCCTGGCGAAAGACCCTCGCTACGAGCTACCCGGCACAGCTGACAAGGTGGATAGGCTATAAACCACTAACAAAAACACCCGCCTTGAGCGTAATGCCAGTCAGTTAAGGTATCTGGCTACCCATTGAGCCTGGTTAGTCTACCGTGGGAGGCCGCTTCAGCGGGCGAATGGCACCGTCAGGTGCCTTGGCTTGGCCACCCGTCGCGAGCTGAAGCTCCCTCCCACAAGTACTATCCATGCTTAACTGAACGGCATTATGCCTTGAGCGGGTGTTTTTCACATACTGCCGAATAATACGCCTAGGGCGAGGAGTGCTCCTCATAAAGCTCCGCCTTGGCGTCGCGCATGACCTCCTCGCAGGCCTGCTGATGGGCAAGCTGGGTGATCAGACTTTGAGTGACTTCGAAGCCTTTCATCAGGCAGGTATCCACCTCGGCGAGGCTAATGGCAGGCGTTACGCGGCAGTCGATTCTGACCGTGCGGCCGCTGCCCTGAAGGCGGTCGGCGAATCGCCGCAGTCGCCAGGCAAGTCGTTCTTTCCATCGGGCCGCGTCTACCGCGCCCTCGTTTACGCTAAACGTGCACTGCCATTCCGGTCTGTATACCTTCATGCGAACCTCCGCTGCGTCTGGAAAGATGATTGGGTCGTGTGTCGTACTCCGTCTTTTTTGGCCATGTGACTCTGCTACTATACCCACATTGACCGCGACCGATACAGGAAAAAGGCCCGATACACCCGCGTTAATGGGGCCACCGCTATGACCTCTAGCCTGAAGACAAGTTGCCCCTGTGGCAGCGGCGCTGTGTACGAAACGTGCTGCGGCGTTTACCACCAGGGCGTGCCCGCGCTTACCCCCGAGGCGCTGATGCGCTCGCGCTATAGTGCCTTTGCACTCGATCTCGTCGATTACCTGAAAGCCACCTGGCACCCCAGTACCCGGCCTCAAGCGCTTTCACCCGACCCGGCCACGCAGTGGAAAAGGCTCGTTATCGAGAGCGCCCCGGCTCCCAAAGGCGAGCGCGGCACCGTCCACTTCAAGGCGTACTTTTTCGAGCGCGGCTGGCACGTGCTGGAAGAGGTCTCGCGCTTCGTAAATGAGTCTGGGCGCTGGTACTACCTGGACGGCGCCCCGCGCCTTGAAAAGCTCAAACCCGGACGCAACGAACGCTGCCTGTGCGGAAGCAATCGAAAATTCAAGGCGTGCTGCGGTGGCTGATGGCGAAGACGTAAAGGCGCCGTGGTATCTTTACCTGCTGGAGTGTCGGCGCGGCACTTACGCCGGTATTACCAACGACTTGACCCGGCGCTACCGCGCTCACTGTCAGGGCAAGGGGGCGCGCTATACCCGCGCCCACCCGCCCAGGGCGCTGCTCGGTGCGCAGCCCTTCGACAATCGCGCTGAAGCGAGTCGCGCCGAGTATCGACTCAAGCAAAAGCCCCCCGCCGAGAAGCGCCGTTGGGCGGCAAACTGGCCCTACCGGCTCGACGATCACCCCTTTCAAGGAGTCCCTGTCATGAAGACGTTCTTCTCCGAACAGAGCTTTCGCCGCCAGGCGGCCACCGAGCTTCACGGCAGCACGTTGGTGGCCCCTTATGAGACGCCCCGGCGCATGGAGATCGTGCTCGAGGCGATCGAGCGGGCGGGGCTTGGTGAAGTATGCGCTCCCGCCGACTATGGCCTCGAGCCCGTGAAGGCGGTGCACGACGCGGGCTACGTCGACTTCATCGCCCACTTCTGGCCGCGCTGGCAGGCCGAAGGCCACCCCGGCGAGGCGATCCCGAGCATCTGGCCGGCGCGCACATTGCGATCCGACCGTATTCCCCGTTCGCTGAACGGCCAGCTCGGCTACTACGCCCTGGCGGCGGAGACCTCGCTGTGCGAAGGCACGTTCGAAGCCGCGCTCGCCAGCAAGGACACCGCACTCGCCGCCCTCGATCACGTCCTCGAAACCAGTGAGCCGAGCTTTGGCCTCTGCCGCCCGCCGGGCCACCACGCGGCCACCGACCAGTTCGGCGGCTACTGCTTTTTCAACAACGCCGCCATCGCCGCCCAGCGCGCGCTGGATAAAGGCAAGAAGCGCGTGGCGGTGCTCGATGTCGACTTCCACCACGGCAACGGCACCCAGCAGATCTTCTATCGCCGCTCGGACGTCTTCTTCGCTTCGCTGCACGGCGACCCGGACGTCACCTTTCCCTACTACCTGGGCTACGCCGACGAAACCGGCGAAGGCGAGGGCGAAGGCTTCACCGCCAACTACCCGATGCCGCCGAAAACCCCGGTCAGCGTCTGGATGCAGGCGCTCGAGAAGGCGCTGGCCGAGATCGCGCGTACCGAGTGCGAGCTTTTGATCGTCTCGCTCGGCGTGGATATCTTCGAACACGATCCGATCAGCACCTTCACCTTCAAGCGAGATGACTTCGTGGCGCTGGGCGAGCGGCTGGCAAAGGCGGGGCTTCCAACTCTGTTTTTGATGGAAGGGGGCTATGCGGTGGACGAAATCGGTGCCAATGTGGTAAGCGTTCTGCAGGGTTTCGAGGCCAAGCGCGGCGCAAAGGCGTGACAGCGCGCGCCAATTCGGGCAGGCTAGCGCCTTTTACACACGGCAACGGTAAGGGGCAAGGAGTAAGCGCGTGGCGGTTTACGGCGGTATTCAGGTACACGAAGCGGAGCGTTGGCTGGACGCGCTGACCAACGCCGCGTTCGACCGGCGCTGCCCGCTTTCAAAAGTGCACGGCGGCAACGCCCGTGCCCGCACCGCCCGCCAGGATCTTTTGTGTCTTGCCAGCACCTTTCGCGGCGAGCAGGGCGAAAGCGCGCTCATCGCCGACAGCCTCAGCCGCTGGTGCCAGCACTACCTCACCGAAACCGAGTGGTACGTGCTGGTCAGCGGCAAGGCGCCCAGGCGCCGCCCCGACGCCGCGCCCACCCGCGAAAGCGAGCAGGAAACGCCGGAATTCATCGAGGCCCTTCTGCAGCATAAAGTGGGTTAATAACTGCCCGCTTAACGCCGCCTCCAGAGCGCTGTTACAATGTATGGATGAACAGTGTTCTCGCCGCGCCCGCCACCGCTTCTCTCGATGATCCGCTCTACTACCTGACGAATTTTCGTTACGTGCTCGCGTGGGTGGCCGAGCGCCACGGCGATCTGCTCGGCGCCGAAGAGGCCGCCTTTCTCGACGCTTTCGATACCCTTCCTCGCCCCTCCCAGGCGCTGCTTGCGCGCATGGTAATGCGCAAGGGCGAGCTCTTTCGCACCGACAAGCTCGACTACGCCGAGATCGGCGACCCCCACCAGGCGCTGGCGCCGCTTTTTGCAGCGGGGCTTGTCGAGCCCGCCCCGGCGCTCGGCGCCGCCGAGCTCGTGCATCATCTTCGGCTGCCCGAGCTCAAGCTGGCGCTGATTGATGCGATCCGCGCCGCGGGCCTGGGCGCCTCGCCTTCCAAGAAGACGCTGGTCGAGCACCTGGCGCCAACCCTCGATGCCGTTCAGCCGCTGGCCCACTGGTGGTGCGAGGCGCCGTTTGCCATCGTGCGCCTCACCGTCATGGCGGTCTGCGACCGGCTGCGGCTGATGTTCTTTGGCAATTTACGCCAGGACTGGGCGGAGTTCGTGCTCACAGAGCTTGGGCGGCAGCGCTTCGAGCCGGTAGTGCTCGCGCCGAACGCGCGAGCGTTTCAGCGCCACGACGAGGTCTCCACCTATTTGACGCTACACGGGCTGCGCGAGCGGCTTGGCGACGGCGAAGCGCCGGCAGCGCTATATGAGTTGGTCCCGCCGGCGGGCGACAACCGCTGGCTCGCCGCCCGGCGCAACCGCCTGCTGGTGAGCCTTGGTCGCGAGGCCGAGCGCGGCGGCGACACACCGCTTGCGCTTGCGTGCTATCAGCGCGCCGCCAGCGGCGACGCGCGTATCCGCGCGCTGCGCCTGCTCGAGCGCCTTGGCGAGCACCGCCGCGCGTTGGCACTCGCCGAAAACGCGCTCGCAGGCGCCCCGCGCGACAGCGAGCGCCAGGCGCTGGAGCGGCTGGTGCCGCGCCTGGCGCGGCGTTTGGGCGGGCCGCCGGTCAAGCGGGATCGGCGCGCATCCGCCCCCGAGCGAGTGCTGACGCTACCCGGCCCGCAGCCGGTAGAGCGGGCGGTGGCCGAGCATCTAAGCGCCCCAAGTGCCCCGGTCTATTACGTCGAGAACACGCTGATCACCGCGCTGTTCGGGCTGCTGCTCTGGCCGGCGCTGTTCAAACCGCTGCCCGGCGCCTTTTTTCACCCGTTTCACAGCGCCCCGGCGGATCTCTACCGCGAAGACTTCGTCGAGGCGCGCCGCGACGAGATCGACACCTGCCTCGCACTGCTCGACGACGGCACCCACGCCGGCGTCATTCGCGACGCCTTTCGCCAGAAGCACGGCACCGCCTCGGCGTTCGTCCACTGGGCCGCCCTCGACGAGACGCTGCTGGAGCTTGCATTGGCGTGTCTGCCCGCGGCGCACCTGCGCGCGCTGTTCGAGCGCCTGCTCGAGGATCTGCGCCACAACCGTGCGGGCTTTCCCGATCTGATCCAGTTCTTCCCCGACGAGTTGGGCACGCGCTATCGAATGATAGAGGTGAAAGGGCCTGGCGATCGGCTGCAGGACAACCAGCGCCGCTGGCTCGAGCACTTCGCGCGCCACGATATCCCCGTTGAGGTGTGCCACGTGCGCTGGCAATCGGCGCCGTGAACGAGTACCGGGTCGCGGTCAGAGCGCTTTGCGAGTTCACCGCCCGCCGGGGCGATCTCGACTACCGCTTTACCCCGGCGCCCAGCGCTCAGGAAGGTATCGCCGGGCATACGCTCGTCGCGAGCCGCCGGGGCGAGGACTATCTTGCCGAGCTGCCGCTTTCCGCCACCTTCGAGGGCTTGAAGATCACCGGCCGGGCGGACGGCTATGACCCCGCCGCGAACTGCCTCGAAGAGGTGAAGACCCACCGCGGCGATCTTTCGCGCATGGCACAGAACCAGCGCGCGCTGCACTGGGCTCAGGTGAAGGTGTACGGGGCGCTTCTGTGCGCCGAGCGCGCGCTTGCCCGCGTCACGCTTTCGCTGGTCTACTTCGAGATCAATAGCCAGAAGGAGACCCGCCTGAGCGAGACCTTCGAGGCCTTTGAGCTTCAGGCCTTCTTTCATGAGCAGTGCCGGCGCTTTATCGCCTGGGCGCGCCAGGAAGCCGCCCACCGCGAGGCGCGCGACACCGCGCTGGCGATACTTGCCTTCCCCCACGCGCGCTTTCGCCCCGGCCAGCGCGAACTCGCCGAAGACGTTTACCGCGCGGTGAGCACCGAGCGCTGCCTGCTCGCCCAAGCCCCCACCGGCATCGGCAAGACGCTCGCCACTTTGTTTCCCATGCTTACCGCCGTGCCGCGCAAGCGCCTGGACCGGGTGGCGTTTCTGACCATGAAAACCCCCGGGCGGCGGCTGGCGCTGGACGCCCTTCAAACCCTGCAGGCCTCGAGCGCGAAGCCGCTGCGCGTGGTCGAGCTGGTAGCGCGCAGCAAAGCCTGCGAATACCCGGAGCGCGCCTGCCACGGCGAGGCGTGCCCGCTGGCGGCGGGCTTTTATGATCGCCTGCCCGAGGCGCGGGCGGCCTGCGTGGCGCGCGGCTTTCTCGACCGCGCCGGGCTCAGAGACGTAGCGCTGGAACACGCTGTTTGCCCCTATTACCTTGGCCAGGAGATGGCGCGCTGGGCGGACGTGGTGGTGGGCGACGTCAATCACTGGTTCGACGCCCACGCGCTGCTTCACGGCCTGGCAGCGGTCGGCGATTGGCGGGTGGGGCTATTGATCGACGAGGCCCATAATCTGGTCGAACGGGCGCGGGGCATGTACAGCGCCGAGGTGTCGCAAATGCGTTTCAACCGGGCGAAAAAGGCCGCACCGGCGGCGCTGAAAAAGCCGCTGGAGCAGCTCGGCCGCCAGTGGAAGACGCTGTCAGACAAAGAGAGCGAAAAAAACACCGAGCCTGAACGCTACCAGCTGCTCGAGGAGCTGCCCGGCAAGCTCGTAGGCGCGCTCTACAAGGTGACAAGCGCCATCACCGAGTATCTGGGCGAGCACCCGGAGGCGGCGAGCCTGGAGCTTCAGGAGCTTCTGTTCGAGGCGCTGGCGTTCTGCCGGCTGGCGGAAACCTTCGGCGAGCACTCACTGTGCGACGTTACCCGCCATGGGCGAGGCCGTGCGGTGCTGGGGATTCGCAACGTCATTCCGGCGGATTTTCTCACCCCGCGCCTCGCCCGCGCCCAGAGCGCGGTGCTCTTTTCCGCAACGCTTACGCCGCCGCGCTACTACCGCGACCTGCTCGGCCTGCCCGCCAATACCGTGTGGCGCGAGGTCGACTCGCCCTTTGCCGCCCACCAGCTCAGGGTAACGATTGCCCGGCATATCTCGACGCGCTACCGCGACCGGGAGCGCTCGATCGCGCCCATCGTCGATACCATCGCCCGCCAGTACCGCGAGATGCCCGGCCACTATCTGGCGTTTTTCAGCAGTTTCGCCTATCTCGAGGCGGCGTTTGCGCGCTTTCAGACCGAGTGGCCGGAGATCCCCGCCTTCGCCCAGACCCGCGCCATGGCGGAGGCCGAGCGGGAGGCGTTTCTGGCCCGCTTCACCCCCGGCGGGCGCGGCGTGGGCTTTGCCGTACTCGGCGGCGCCTTTGGCGAAGGGGTGGACCTGCCCGGCGACCGGCTGATCGGTGCGTTCATCGCCACGCTCGGCCTGGCGCCGTTCAACGCCTTCAACGAGGCGCTCAAGGCGCGCCTCGAGACTCGTTTCGGCGAAGGCGAGGCCTACACCTACCGCATTCCGGGCATGATCAAGGTCGTTCAGGCCGCAGGACGGGTGATCCGAAGCCCTGAGGACGAAGGCGTGGTGGTCTTGATGGACGATCGCTTCGACCAGCCGGCCAATCGCAAGCTTCTGCCGAGCTGGTGGGCGCTTTAAGCCGAAAGCGCCGAGAAGGCCAGCCCGATCACGCTGACCGCGATCAGCACCGCGCCCAGGACGCGGAAAAACAGCACCGTATCGGCCTTCATTAGATACTGGTGGGCCCGCTCGCCCATCAGGTGGCCAACGAGCGCGCAGGGGAACAGCCAAAGCTGGTGAACGAGCTGCAGATCGACCCCGGCAACGATGAACGAGGCCATCTTGATCACCACCAGGATGAACCAGAGCACGAACATCGTATCGCGCAGCTGCTCTTTCGCCACGTGGGCGGCGAACACGGCAACGATCAGGGGCGCGCCGATCAACGAGGTGCCGCTGACGTAACCGCCGAGCCCCAGCAGCGCAATATCCACGTAGCGGTGCTGGCTGGTGAAGGGCTTGTTGAGTACGTAGCTCACGGCGTAGACGATCACGATGACGAAGATGATGTTGGTCATGAGCGAGGCCGGCAGGGTCAAAAGCCCGACCACGCCGACGAGTTTGGGCACGATCATGATCTTCAGCGCCTTTTTGAGATAGCGCCAGTCGATGTTGCTTTGGGCGGTGGTCGTATCCGCCTTGAGCTGGCGGTTGCCCTGCCAGGCGATCCAGCTCGAGAAGATCAAAAGATGGATGGCGATGATCGGCAGAAACACCAGCGGATCGTCGTGCACCAGCAGCAGAAAGGGGAGTGCGAGCACCGCGCCGCCAAAGCCCAGGCTCGTGCGCACGAAGCCGCTCCAGGCAAAGATCAGCCCGATCAGCGCGTACTGGTACCAGAGAAGATCCGCCATCGACTCTTGTTCCTCGCTCCAACAAACGTTAAAGAGCGCCGCTGGCGGACGTTTTTTCCCCGGCGGCGGCTATGCTGGTACAAGCCTATCAACAATCCGCCGCGAAGGAACGCCGTTTACTACGGCCACGCGAGCCTGCCGACACAGTGGAACGTGTGACTCATGACAGCCAAAAAACCGATCAGCTTTTTCGTTCACCATCAGGGCCGCGGCCACGCCCGTCGCGCCATGGCGATCATCCGCCACTTCTCGAAAGAGCGCCCGGTCAGCGTGATGACCGCCGACCCGTCGCTGTTCGACGGCTTCGAGCGCGACATCGACCTGGTGGCGCTGCCCAACATGATCGGTGCCGCGGTGCCGACCATGGCGCTTTTCGACCAGCCCACGCCGCCTTCGATGCACTGCGTGCCGATGGGCGTGGCCGAGATGCGCCAGACCATGCGGCGTATTCTCGATCATCTCGACGATATCGACGCCGGACTGTTCGTGATCGACGTCTCCGCGGAGCTTGCGCTTTTGTCGCGCATCGCCAGCGTCCCGGCGGTGAGCATTCGCATGCACGGCGACCGTAACGACCCGGGCCACCTGGGCGCTTACGAGGCGAGTGTCGGGATGCTTGCACCCTTCGATGAGCGCCTGGAGCAAGCGGACTACCCGGCGCACCTGCGTGAGAAGACCTTCTACAGCGGCGGACTGTGTACCACCACGGCCAGCGTGCCGAGCCGTGAAGAGGCCCGCGCGCGGCTCGGGCTCGACCCGAACCGCGAAATCGTCGTCGCGCTGACCGGCGGCGGCGGGGCGGGCACGCCCTACGCGCCGCTCACCGTGGCCGCCCGCGCCGCGCCGGACACACTCTTCATCACCATCGGCCCGCTGCACCTGGAGGGCCACGAAACCGACTTCGCCAACCTGGTCAACTGCGGCTGGGTGGAGAACGTGGTGGAGTATCTCGCCGCCAGCGACATCGTGCTCGCCTCCGCTGGCGACAACACGGTGCACGAGATCGCCATGCTGAAACGCCCCTATATCGTCGCGCCGGAGTGGCGCTACTTCGGCGAGCAGGTGCGCAAGGCCGAGCGGTTGGCCGAACTCGGGGCGGCAGTGAACATGCCGGTATGGCCGGGGGACTTCGCCGGCTGGCAGGCGGTGCTGGAGAAGGCGCGCGGGCTCGATGTCGAGCGTCTAACCACGCTGTTCGACGCGCACGCAGCGCGCCGCGCCGCCGAGTGGCTGGAAGCCTGCGCCGACCGGCTCTGGGAAAGCGAGCCCACCGCCGCCGCGCTCAATGCCAACGCCGTGGACGCGGCGCTGGCGCAGGCCGCCAACCGCTAACCAAAGCGCGCGCTCTCGGGCAGGCGCGCGCGCTCGATGTCATCCCGCGTCGGGTAGCGAAGAATCTCGATGTTCGCTGCCGTCCTTGACCAGCGAATCGCCCCGGCCTTTTCGAACTGATCCAACCAGTACTCCATGCACCAGCGCCCCCAGCGCTCGTGAAAGCGCCGGGCGTTGGCGATGATCGCCTCGAAGTGCGGCCAGGGCGGCGCGTAGACCGCGTGATGCTGGTGCCAGGCAAGCGCCCCGCCGACCCAGAAAAGCGCCACGCCGGCCTTTTCGAGCCGCCAGGCGTAGTCGGTCTCCTCGCCGCCGTAGCCCACGTAGCCCTCGTCCATGCCGCCGGCGCGGCGGTGGTCCGCCTTCATCAGCGCAAACGAAAGCCCCCACAGGTTGCCGTGGTCCGACTCCGGGCGTAGTTCGTCCTCGTTGATCCTTGGGCGCGCCGGGTGGCGCTCGCCCGCTGCGTAGAGCGCCTCGAGATCGAGCGCGCCGCTCTCGAGGCGTGCCACCGCGCCGGCGGCCAGGTAGTGCACCTCGCCGATATAGAGCGCGGCGCGCTGCATCAGCGCCTGGCGGTAGCGCTCGATGAGCGTGGGTGAGGCGATGCAGTCCACGTCGAGAAACACCAGGGCCTCGAAGGATGCCGCCTCGACCGCAGCGTTGCGGGCGCGGGCGAGCGGCAGCGCCTCACCCTCGACGAACACGTGACGCACGGGAAAGCCGACCTCGGGCAGGTTCACATGCGCCGTCGGCTGCATCCAGGCGATCACCAGCTCGTCCGGCGGGCGGGTCTGGGTGTCGAGGCTTTGCATCAGGTTGACCAGGTGCTCGCGGCGCCCGCGCACGAGGGTAAGTGCGCTGATCTTCACGAGGCGATGTCCTTGGCCGCAGGCGTCGGCGAGCGGCCCTGGAAGTGCTGCACGCCCTCGATCACCCCTTGGGCGTGAGAGGCGCGGGCGACGTAGACATGACTCATGCCCGGCGCCTGGGCCAGGCCGTCGCTGTAGTTGGCCACCAGGATCGAGCATTTCGAGGCGCGCAGCATGTCCAGGTCGTTGCCGGAATCCCCCGCCACGTAGAGTGCCGCTTCGTCGACCCCGAGATGCGCGCGCACGTGCGCGACCGCCCGGCCCTTGGAGGCGGTTTCGGGCAGGATGTCGACGTAGCGCCCGTGGCTGTGGACCACGGTGCAGCGCAGCCCGCGCTGCTGGAGGTGGCGGGTCAGGCGCAGGGTGATGTCGTCGCTGTCGTCACTCAGGAAACTGAGCTTGTGGCGGCGCTGCTCGAGCGGCCCCTGGGGCGTGATGGCATCGAACTCGCTAAGCGCCTCGCTGAGCGCCTCGCGCTGCCAGCGGCGGTCGAGGGTGGCACGCCAGGCGGTGTCTTGTCGGTAAGTGACGCCGTCGTCATTGAGGTAGTGAATCTCGGTGCCCACCGAGGAGATGATCAGCGGCGGGTAGGGAATGCCCGCCTGGGAGAGAATGGCCAGGGCGCTGTGGAAGCTTCGCCCGGTGGCCACGCCGAAGCCCAGCCTTTTCTGCTCGGCGAACCAGGTGTTGAACGCCAGCACGCCCACTGGCGAGCCGGTCAGGGTATTGTCGATATCGCAGATCAGAAGCGCCGTGACTCCCTCGAGGATGGAGCGCCGGGGCGGGCGCAGCAGGCGGGCCACGAGGTCGTGGTAGCGCTCGGCGTGGCGCTGCCAGTCGAAGGCCAGCACCGCCCGGCGGCCGTTGTCCGCCATGGCCTGCCAGCGCGCCGGGTCGTCGAGCAGCGCAAGCGCCGCCCGGGCAATGTCATCGGGGCGCCGGGGGTTGACCAGCACGCCGTTGGCGCACTGCTCGATGATGTCGTTGGGTCCACCGCTGTCGGTGGCGATCAGCGGAAGTCCTGCCGCGGCGGCCTCCAGCAGCGTCAGGCCGAAGGGCTCGTTGAGCGCCGGATTGACGAAGATACCGCGGCGCTCGCGCGCCCAGGCGTACAGCGCCTTGATATCCTCCGGCGCGTGGTGCTTGGGGTAGGCGACATGGCCGTAAAGATCGAAATCGTCGATCAGGGTCAGGAGTTCGTGCAGGTTGTCGGCAAGCTCGGATTCGAGATCGTCGATATGCTCGCGCACCCCGGCAACGATCACCAGGTTCGCTTTTTCCCGCAATGCAGCGCTTTCGCCGAAGGCGCGCACCAGGGTGGCGAGGTTCTTGCGCGTCACCGGCCGGGCAATGGCGATCAGCGCGGGCTTGTCCGGGTCGATCAGAAAGGGGGCGAGCAGCGCATCGACCGCCGGGGTCGAGCGGGCGGTCTCGAACTCATCGAGATGGCTGCCCGGGGCGATCACGCGGATTTTGCCCGGCGCGTAGTGGTCGTAGTCGGCGTACTGGCTTTCGGCCTCGTCGCGGGAGCTCGCGATGATCAGCGCCGCCTCGCGAATCGTGCGCTCTTCGAACGTGATACGCCGCGAAAGCGCATCAAGCGTGGGCGAGTCCAGCGTCGCGCCTTCGTGTTCCAGGCATTTTTGCTTGCTGCGACCCAGCGAGTGGGCAGTGAACACGAAGGGAATGCCGCGTCGCGCCTTGATCTCGGCGGCAACCTCGCCGGCGTCGGCGTAGTGGGCGTGAATGATCGCGGGTGGTGCTCGCAGCGCGTCGAGCCAGGTCGTGAGCGCGTCGGTGAAAGAGGGCAGCTCTCGCCAGAGCGCTTCCTTGCAAAGGTAGTCGGGACTTTCGCTTGGCAGGCGGATCAACTCGATGCCAGGCGCGATCTGCTCGGCGCCCGGGCCGTAGTCGATCTCGCTGAACTGGCAGGTAAAGGCGCGGGTGACTAACGTTAGTCGTGTAACGGCCGGGTCGCGGGCGGAGGCTTCGACCAGCTCCAGCAGGTAGCGGATGTGCCCGCCGGTATCCGCGGTAATGCCATATTCGACGTCATGGCCGCGCAGGCAACCCTGTAACGCAATATGTACGATATGCATGTCGTGAATTCCCTTTCACTCAAGGCCTCATTGCGCCATGACCATTAAAAAGCGTATACGCATCGCTCAGATCGCTCCAGTGATCTTCCCTTCGCCGCCCCCGGGCAGCGGAGGTACTGAACGTATTGTGGCGGACTTGACCGAGGCGCTCTTTAACCTTGGTTACGATGTCACGTTAATTGGCCCGTCGGACTGCCGCACGCCGGCGCGCCACCTGGCCTGCGCGCCGAGTCTTTACGCCATCGAGACCGAACACGGTCAGGTACCGCCGGGGGTGCCCGGCGTGCTCGAAGCGCGGGTATTGGAAGCGCTGCGCGCGCATCTCGACGAGTTCGACGTGATTCACTGCCACGGCGAGTTCGCCCATGCGGCCCTTCTGGGAGACCGCCGTGGCGAAAGTGTGACCACCGTGCACTGGCGGGTCGACGAGCTGGACCGCCGGCTCTTCTTCGAGGGTTTTCCCGACCTTCCCGTGGCGGCGATTTCCCACGCCCAGGCCCGCGCGATTCCTGCCGCCAATCTGGCCGGGGTGATTCATCACGGTTTGAAGGCCGAGCGTTTCGCGCTGGGGCCGGGCGACGGCGGCTATCTGGCGTTCATCGGCCGCATGACCGACCAGAAGCGCCCGGACCGCGCGATCGACGTGGCGCGCAGAACCGGCTACCCCTTGAAGCTCGCCGGCGGCGTGGATGTAGGCAACCCGGGCTGGTTCGACGCTCACGTGGCGGGCGAGCTCGATGACGCCATCGTGCACGTCGGGACAATCGACGACGCACAGAAACAGGCGCTGCTGGGCGGGGCCGAGGCGCTTTTATTCCCCATCGACTGGCCGGAGCCTTTTGGGCTTGTGATGATCGAGGCGATGGCCTGCGGCACGCCGGTCATCGCCTGGCGAAACGGCAGCGTGGAAGAGGTGATCGAGCACGGCGTAACCGGTTTCATCGTCGATTCGGTCGAAGAGGCGGTGGCGGCGGTGAAACGGCTCAATGAGCTTGACCGCGCCCGCATCCGCGAGCGCTTTCTGGCCCGCTTCACCGCCGAGCGTATGGCGCGCGACTACGTCGCGCTCTACGAGCGGCTATTGGGGCGCTAGAGCGTGCTGTCGGCTTTCAAAAGCGTTTTGCCGAGCACCGCCACGATCAGTGCCAGCGTCACGCACAAAAGCCCCATCGCCAGGTACACCTCGCGCAGCGAATCGAGCCAGGGCGAGACGGCGGAGACCACTACCGGCGAGATGAACTGGCCGAAGAAGAACGTTGAAGTGAAACCACCGAACACCCGCGCGCGCACCCGCTCCGGCGAAATGCGCATCAGCCAGGTCGTGGTGTTGGGCATGAAAAGACCCAGGCCCAGCCCCGCTGCCGCCGCGCCTGCCATCGCCGTGGCGTAGTTTTGGGAGGCGCCGGTGATGAAAAGGCCGGTGGCGGCGATGAGAAACCCCAGCACGTAGATCGTCATCACCGAGAAGTGCGCTTTCACCCGGGCGTAGCAAAAGCTCACCAGGCTCGCGGTCAGCGCCGCCATCGAGAGCGCTACGCCGATCGCCAGGCCGCTTTCGATGCCCTGCTCGGCGAGCAGAAACGGTAGCTGGGCGGGGAACAGGTAAAACATCATCATGCTGATCATGGCGATCAGGTAGGCAAGGCCGGTGCGCCCGAGATCCAGGCGCGCTGCCGGTGCCTGGCTTGCCTGGCTTGCACTCGTCACCCGCTGAGGCTCGCGCAGCACGGTCAACGCGTAAGGTAAAAGCAGCACGCCGGTGAGATACAGAAGAAACGGCCCGCGCCAGCTCCAGTCGGACAAGAGCCCGCCCAGGTTGATGAAGATCACGCCGCCAAGCGCCATGGCGCTACTTTGAAGCCCCAGAAAGCGCACCCGCTCGGCGCCGCTGAAGTAATCGCCCACGAGCGTCGTGCTGATACTCAGAATCCCCGCTACCGCCACGCCCATCAGCGCTCTCGATGCCAGCAGCAGGTTCACGTCGTTGATCAGAAAGCCCGAAGCGCCGGCCAGCCCGTAGACCGAGAGCATCAGCATTAGAAGCGGCTTGCGCCCGAAGCGGTCGGCCAGATACCCCATCAAGGGGCTGAACAGCGTGATCATCAGTGCCGGCAGCGTCAGGATCAGCTGGATCAGCACCTGCGGGGTGTCATCGTAGAAGCGGCCGATGCCGGGCAGCGCCGGCGAGATGATCGCCCCGGACATCACGGTCATGGTGCTGGCGAAGAGCAGAACGGCCTTGGTGTGCGCGCTGTGGGAAATGGCGGTCATTCGGAACCTCTCTAAAGCGGATCGCCAAGCTTAGCACACCTATTAGCAGGCTACGTTTATCGCCCGCTCAGTACGCCCCGAACAGCAGCTGTAGCGCGATGGCGAACATCATGACCGCCACCAGCAGATCGATCAGCCGCCAGGTCAGGGGCCTTGCCAATAGTGGCGCCAGGCGCGTGCCGGCCAGCGCCAGGGCGCTGAACCAGAGGGTCGAGGCGCACACCGCGCCAAAGGCGAAGGCCCCAGGCGAGACCTGCTGAGCGCCAAGAGAGCCGATCAGCAGCACCGTATCCAGATAGACGTGCGGGTTCAGAAGCGTTACCGCAAACGTGGCCGCGAGCACCGCCGTAAGCGAGCGCGGTGCGGCCTGGCGGGCGGTCAGCGCATCGCGCCTGGCCGCCCGGGCCAGCGCCTGAACGGCGTAAGCGATCAGAAAGGCCGCGCCGCCGAAGCGGGCCAGCGCCAGTAGCGTCGGGTTCTGGCCGAGCAGGCTGGCAAGCCCGAACACCCCGGCGATGATCAGCAGCGCGTCGCAAAGGATGCATACCAGCGCCACCGGCAGCGGATGTTCGCGGCGCAGGCTTTGCGAGAGCACGAAGGTATTCTGGGCGCCGATCGCCACGATCAGACCAAGCCCCATCACCAGGCCGTTGATATAACTGAGTCCCACGGGTCGTTCCTCGTCGAGTCGTTGAAAAATCGCGGGAAATCCCGCCAGACGCTAGGAGTGTGGCGGGCGAGTCGGTATAAATAAAACGAATAATCGCTATGGGGTATAAGGAAAACTGATGCTCGACTACAAGCTTCTCGATGCCCTGGCCGCCGTGGTGGAGCAGGGCGGCTTCGAGCGCGGCGCCAGGGCGTTGGGGCTGACCCAGTCCGCGGTCTCCCAGCGCGTCAAGCTGCTCGAGGCGCGGCTGGGCCAGCCAGTGCTCCTGCGGGGGAGCCCGCCGGGGCCTACGGCGGTGGGGCGGCGGCTACTCAACCACGTGCAACAGGTGCGCCTGCTGGAGCACGATCTTGGCACGCAGGTGCCCTCGCTCGGTGAAACCGGCGCTCATAGGCTGCGGGTGGCGCTCAACGCCGACAGCCTCGCCACCTGGTGGGCCGAGGCGGTGGCGCCCTTCTGCGAGGCCGGGCGCGTACTGCTCGAACTGGTCATCGAGGACCAGGACGTGGGCTTGAAGCGCATGCGCGCCGGTGACGTTGCGGGGTGCGTCTGCGCCGAGCCTACGCCGGTGGCGGGTGCTGCGAGCGTGGCGCTGGGGGCGATGCGCTACCTGGGGGTGGCAAGCCCGGCGTTCGTTGCCCGCCACTTCGAAGGCGGCGTGACCGCCGAGCGGCTTTATCACGCCCCGGCGGTGATCTTCGGTAGTGATGACCGCCTTCAGCACCGCTTCGCGGCGCGCCTGGGCGTAGCGGACGGCTTCGTTCATCACACCGTGCCCTCGTCGGAAGGGTTCGTGCGCATGCTCGAAAGCGGCCTGGGCTGGGGGCTGGTGCCGGCGCTTCAGATTCGCCAAGCGCTCGAGCGCGGCGCGCTGGTGGAAATCTGCCCGGGCGAAGCCGTGGACGTACCGCTCTACTGGCACTATTGGCGCCAGGGCGGGGTGCTGATCGACGAGCTGACCGCGCGCTTGACCCATGGGGCGAGCCGGCATCTGGTGTGAGTGCGCCGGTCGCGGCTGGCCGGATGTGCCCGCGGGCCGTATCATATCGGGTCAATCGATCGCCCTTTCACTGTGAGCTCCCATGACTCAAACAAAGACGCCCTTCATCGTGGTGCTGACCCTGGCCATGACGATCATGCTGGGCCCGTTCTCCATGGACACCTACCTGCCGGCGTTTCCGGCGATCGGTGAGTCGCTCGGCGTCTCCCAGCACGCGGTATCGCTGAGCGTTTCGGTCTATGTGTTCGCGCTGGCGATCGGCCAGCTGGTAGGCGGGGCGTTGTCGGATCGCTTCGGGCGCCAGCGCGTGCTGATGGGTGGGCTTGGTATCTTTATCGTCGCGAGTCTCGTCATTGCCAACGCCGATTCGCTCGGCGTACTGCTGGGCGGGCGCGTGGTCCAGGCTTTCGGCGCCGGCTGGACGCTGGTCTCGGTGCCGGCGCTGGTGCGCGACCGGGTGGCCGGGCGCGACGCCGCCAAGCTCTTTTCGATGATGGGCTTCATCATCGTGCTCGCCCCGGGAATCGCCCCGAGTGTGGGCAGCGCGATTCTGGCGCTGGGCTCCTGGCACTACATCTTCTTCGTGCTGGCGGCCTACGCGCTGGCGCTGATCCCGCTGTTGATCAAGGTGCTGTTCAGCGGCAGCGGCAAGGTTTCACGCGCTAAAGGGCCTGAAATGGGGCTGCTAGCGCGCTACAAACTGGTACTTTCGACCAAACCGGCGCTGCCGTTCATCGCCTGGCAGGCGGGGTCGTTCTCGGTGATGATGATGTTCATCACCTACGCCTCGTTCATCTACCAGGGGCACTTCGAGCAGGACGCCTCGACGTTTTCGCTGCTGTTCGCCGCAAACATCGTCGCCATGTTCGTGTTCAACGTGCTCAACCGGGTGCTGCTCTCGCGTTTGCCGTCGCTGCGTATTCTGCAGCTGGCTACCGCCTGTCAGGCGGTGGGCATGGTGCTGCTGCTGGCCGCCACGTTCCTGCAGGCGCCGCTTTATCTCTTTCTGCCGGCGATGATGCTGACCATCGGCGCCGTGGGTGCGATCTCGCCCAACATTCAGGCCTGCTTTCTCGAGTTCTTCCCCACCAGCGGCGGCACCGCCGCCGCGCTTCTGGGCGCGGCCCAGTTCGGTATCGCCGGTATCCTGAGTGGGCTTTCCACCGTATTACCCCACACCCTGGAGGCAGTGGTGTTGGCCATGGCCGGCTGCGGCGTGGTGGCGTACCTGCTACTTGCTCGCTCGTTGATCAAGGGGCGCGCAGCGGTCGAGGCGCACTGAGGAAGCCGCTCTAACGCGAACGCGAAAAAGCGCCGTGGCGAGTCATCGCCACGGCGCTTTGCTTTATGCGAGGCGCTCAGAAGATCGCGCGTACGCAAAGATAGAGCAGCGACGGCGCTAAAAGCGCGCCCAGGCCGGTGTAGAAAGTGGCGGTCATGGCGCCGTAAGGCACGAGCTTCGGGTCGGTGGCGGCAAGACCCGCCGCCACACCGCTGGTGGTGCCCATCAGCCCGCCGAAGATCATCGCCGAGCGCGGGTTATCGAGGCCGATTCTTTTGGCCGCCATGGGGGTGAGCACCATCACCAGAATCGATTTGAACAGGCCGGCGGCGATCGACAGCGCGATGACCTCAGAAGACGCGCCGATCGAGGCACCGGCGATGGGGCCGACGATGTAGGTCACCGTGCCGGCGCCGATGGTGGTGAGCGCGGCGGGGTCGCGGTAGCCGAAGGCAAAGGCGATCGCGACACCGGCGATAAACGATACGATCACGCCCAGAAACAGCGCCAGTACGCCGCTGAGCCCGGCCTGGCGGATCTCCTGAAAGCGCACGCCATAAGCGGTGGCGATGATCGCCAGATCGCGCAGCATACCGCCGCCCATCAGCCCCAGCCCGGCGAACAGACTGATGTCCGCCAGGCCCTTGCTGCCGCCGGTATATATGCCGCCGAAGTAAGCCAGCGCCAGCCCCACCATGATGGCGATGGCGGAGCCGTGAACGCGCCCTTTGGTCAGCTTGTCGCTCACCAGATACGACACGTACATCGCCGCGCCCACCAGCGCGAAGGCGGCGATCAGATGCTGTTTTTCGAGCTGCGTGAGAAGTGATTCGAGCATGACGGCGGCTCCTTAGCGGGCGTGATGGGGGCGGGAAGAGGGCTTCGAGCGCCGGGCCTTCGGGGCGCGCGAGGCGACCTTGTTGACCGGCGTTTCATCGAGTGGCGCCTCGGGGCGCTTTTTGGGCTGGCCCAGCCGAGTCAGCGCCGGCACGAGCGCAAAGCTTGCGCCCACCGCCAGAAGCGCCGCCAGCAGGGCGATCAAACCGCCGTCGATGGCGGCGGCCACGTTCTGGCTGGCCGCCATTGCGACCACGATGGGAATGTACATCCCGTTCCAGAAGGTGATGCCGCTTTCGGTGCTCTCCGGCATCTTGCGCTTGTCGATCAGATAGCCGCCGAGAAAGATCAACAGCAGCATGGCGATGCCGACACCGCCGATGTTGGACTCCACGCCGAGCAGCATGCCCAGCACGTCTCCGGCCCACAGGCCCACCAGCATGCAGCCGGCGAGTAGCGCGACTCCGTATATGACCATGGAGTTTTCCTTTTGTGTTGTCGTTGTTGTCAGGGGGCGCCGCTTCTTACGGCGCCGGGTCGAGCATCAGGCGGTGGCGTCGCTCCTTGTGTTAGTGGCGGTGAAAGTGTCGGCAAAGGTCTCGCGCAGCTGGTTCTTCTGCACCTTGCCCATCACGTTGCGCGGCAGCGCCTCGACGAAAAACACTCGCTTGGGCTGCTTGTAGCGAGCGAGCTCGCCCTTGAGCGCTTCCAGCACCTGCGCCTCGCTCACCGCGCCCTGGGATTTCGGCACTACCACGGCGACCACGCCTTCACCGAGATCCGTATGACGCACGCCGATCACCGCGGACTCCGCCACACCTTCCATGTCGTCGATGATCTGCTCGATCTCCTTGGGGTAGACGTTGTAGCCGCCGGAGATCACCAGGTCCTTGTCGCGCCCGACGATGTTGAGATAGCCCTTCTCGTCGATCAGGCCAAGGTCGCCGGTGATGAAGTAGCCGTCGTCGCGAAACTCGGATTGGGTCTTCTCCGGCATGCGCCAGTAGCCCTGGAAGACGTTGGGGCCCGTCAACTCGACCAGCCCGGTCTCGCCCTGGGCAAGCTCTCTGCCTGTCTCGCGGTCGGTGATGCGCACCGTCACGCCGGGAAGGGGCATGCCCACGGTGCCCGGGCGGCGCTCGCCGTCATAGGGGTTGGAGGTATTCATGTTGGTTTCGGTCATGCCGTAGCGCTCGAGAATGGCGTGGCCGGTGCGCTCGCTGAAATCTTCATGGGTTTCGGCGAGAAGCGGCGCGGAGCCGGAGATGAACAGGCGCATGTTGGCGACCACCTCGCGGTTCAGGCGCGGGCTCGCCAGAAGCCGGGTGTAGAAGGTCGGCACGCCCATCAGTACCGTCGCGTGGGGCATCAGATCGAGCAGCTCGTCGACGTCGAGTTTGGGCAAAAACGTCATCGAGGCGCCGTTGATCAGCGTCACGTTGCAGGCCACGAATAGCCCGTGGGTGTGAAAGATCGGCAGCGCGTGGATCAGGTGGTCGTTCTCACTGTAGTGCCAGGCCTTGGTCAGCGCCTGGCTGTTGGAGGCGAGGTTTTCGTGACTCAGCATCGCGCCCTTGGAGCGCCCGGTGGTGCCGGAGGTGTAGAGGATCGCCGCCAGGTCATTGGCCGCGACCTCGGCGACCTCCGTCGTCTCCTCGGCGTTTTTGGCTTTCTCCATCAGGCTGCCGTCGGCGCTCACACCCAGGCTTTCAATATGCGCCACGCCGGCCTTGTCGGCGATTGGGCGGGCGCTCTCCAGCGCCTGGGGGCGGCAAACGAACAGGCGCGGCTCGGCATCATTCAGGAAGTAGTCGATCTCGCTGTCGGTGTAGGCGACGTTGAGCGGCAGATAGACCGCGCCGACCTGCAGGCAGGCCAGATACAGCATGACGATTTCAGGACTCTTGTCGACCTGAACGGCGACCCGGTCGCCGGGCGCCACGCCCAGCTCCTTGAGCACGGTGGCCAGTCGGCGGCTCAGGCTTAAAACGTCCTGGTAGCGGTAGCGCTGGCCGTCGAGCGTGTCCATCAGCACTTTATCCGGGGCGCGCTCGAAGTGCGGGTAGAAGTGCAGGTAAAGGTTGTGGTTCATGAAAGACTCCTTGTTATTGTCGTCAGGCCCTGGCGGGCGCCTTGGCTTCGAGATATTGGCTTGCCTGATTCGCCTGACGCCGAATGTCGCTGGCGCACACCACCGTGTGGTTCACGCTGTAGGCTTCGTGGTTCTGTTCGATACGGTTGAGCTGGTAGAGATAATTCACCATCAGCCCATGCGACTGCTGGAACCCCTTGCTCGAGGTATCTCCCTGCCAGTTCAGCCGGTGCAGGCTCGCGCCGTTGCCCAGGTGAAAGCGTGCCACCGGGTTCAAGGGCTGACCGCTCTTGTGCTTGACCTCCACCAGGTAGTGCGAGGCCAAGCGCATGAACTCCTTGTGGGCGGCAGAGGAGAGCTCCTCGCGCTCGTGGGTATCGAGGTAGGTAGTGAGCTCCTCGGAAAGCGACGCCTCTTCGCGAACGCTTGCCAGCCAGTCGGCAAAGCCCGGTACCGGTGATAGCGTAACGAAGTTCTTGATCTGGGGAAGCTCGCGGCTCAACTCCTGAACCACCTGCTTGATCAGGAAGTTGCCAAACGACACCCCCTTGAGCCCGGCCTGGCAGTTGCTGATGCTGTAGAACACCGCGGTGTCGGCCTCCTCCAGCGGCAGCTCCTCGCCGTGCTCGAGAATGCGCTGCACATTGCCGGGAATGCCGTCACATAGCGCCACTTCGACGAAAATCAGCGGCTCGTCGCCGGTCGCCGGGTGGAAGAAGGCGTAGCAGCGACGATCCTCCGGGTCGAGGCGGCGGCGCAGGTCGCGCCAGTCGCCGATCTCGTGCACCGCTTCATAACGGATGATCTTCTCGAGCACCGCCGCCGGGGTGTTCCAGTCGATGCTTTCGAGCATCAGAAAACCGCGGTTGAACCAGGAGCTGAACAGGTGCGCGAAATCGCTATCCAGCGCCGAGAGCTCCGGCGATTGGCGCAGGTGTTTGAGCAGGTCCGCGCGCATGTTGACGAGATCGAACGTGCCGCCGGGGCACAGGTTCAAACGGCGCAGAAGCGACTGGCGGCGGGGCTCGCAGGCGTTGAACAGCCGCTCGAGCGCGGCGTTGTCCTCGCGCTCGCGATACACCGCGTAGGCGGTGTGAATGTCGGCGGGCTCGGCGGCGTAGTCGTTGGCCAAAAGCTGGAAGAAAGAGAGTTTCTCGTCGTCATCCAGCGCCCGATAGTGGGCCAGCGCCTGCTGCGCCATCATGATCTGCGAGGCTTCGCCGGTGCGCCCCATCAAGCCCCGGCACGCATCACACAGCGCATCGAAGTGATTATCGCTGCCCTTGTCGGTGCCCAGCGCGCTGCTGAGCTGGCGGGTGCGTGTGCTAAGGTTCGTCAAAAGCCCCTGAAGAAACGACATATTCATGTTCATGCGCATCGGCCTTATCGTGAGCGGTTGGGCAGGCTGCTTTTTATGACGCCAGCGCTTTATTGTGATCATCGAGCGTGGTAAGTATTAAACAGCGCGACGTGTTGTATATAACAGATACAGGCAATGAATTTATGCGTCAAGGCAGGGTAGGGTAGACTTATGGCGAAGGTGTCTCAGGCCCAGCGGCTGCGCGACCTGCTCGAAGACGCGATCGTGGCCGGGCGGTTCGCGCCCGGTGAGCGGCTCGACCCGGACGCGCTGGCGCTGGAGTACGACTGTTCGCGCACGCCGATTCGCGAGGCGATCCAGCAGCTGGCGATGTCCGGCATGGTGCAGGTGGTACCCAAGCGCGGCACGTTCGTTACGCGGTTGGGGGTGTCTGATCTGGTCGAGCGCTTTGAGGTAATGGCGCAGCTCGAGGGGCTGTGTGGGCGCCTGGCCGCCCGGCGCATGAACGACGACGAGCACGCCGCCCTCATCACGGCGCTCAAGGCGTGCCGCGAGCGCGCAAAGGCTCAGGACGCCAACGGCTATTACTACGAGAACAGCGTCTTTCACCACTGCATTTATGCCGCGAGCCATAATCAGTTCCTGGCTCAGGAGGCGACCCGCCTCCACGCGCTTTTACAGCCCTATCGCCGTCTGCAGCTTCAGGTAAGAATGCGCGTCGAGAATTCGCTCGCCGAACACGAAGCCATCGTCGCCGCGATAGAGGCCGGCGACGGCGAACGCGCCGAAGCGCTTCTGCGCGAGCACGTCATGGTGCAAGGCGAGCGCTTCAACGACCTGGTGGCGTCGGTGCGTGAGCTTGAGATGGGATGATGGGGTCATGGTAAAAAAGGTTCATCGCGAGAAGCTGAGCGGCTTTTTTCAGGTTCATGCAATCCGTGGTCGGACCAGCAGGATTCGAACCGCCACTTTGCGGGACCAGACACCCAGGCGACAGAGCTGAAATGCTACCAGGCGCCACGTTATCGGCTTGGGTTGTGCTCCTGCTCCTGGATGTACGCCTTTAGCGCTTGGTCGATGCGCCGCTGCCAGCCTTCGCCCTGCGCCTTGAAATGCTCTATAACCTCCGGCGATAAGCGAATGGATGTCTTTACCTTGGTAGGTGCCTGCTGGCGACCGCGCTGGCCAATGGCACGCTGCAGGTTAGCGGGTAACACCTCAGACATGGGACGCATCTGCTCAACGTCCTGGTCGGTAAGCTCTCTTACGTCGCCGTCTCTATTCGTAA
This sequence comes from Halomonas sp. HNIBRBA4712, assembly GCF_043558675.1. Taxonomy (NCBI): domain Bacteria; kingdom Pseudomonadati; phylum Pseudomonadota; class Gammaproteobacteria; order Oceanospirillales; family Halomonadaceae; genus Halomonas; species Halomonas sp. HNIBRBA4712. Next base: position 188,091 of record NZ_JBIFXR010000001.1, read on the forward strand.
GCTGCTTTTTCATAGCGCCTGACCTCCCGCGTGTTGGCTTTCCTCAAACTGATAACCCTTATGCCGCCTTCAATGGGCGTAAGCACACTACGTGCACCCGTTGCCCAATTTTGCCTAATCCGATGAAGCGCTTTTCTGGATAGTCGTAGCGGTCATCTTCATGAAATAGTGCGTTGTCCCAATCAAAGCGTTCGACAACAGAGAACGGTAGGCTTCGCGCCTCCTAATTATGAGCGCTCTTGTTCGGGTCGAAGTCGATTATCATGTATTTAATCGTATGGACAAAAAGCCAGGAAGGAAAGTTCTATCCGTTGGCCGGGCTCAAGAGGTGTCGTTATTGGCCGGGGTGGTCTGGCGCCTATAAGCGGCTACTCTGGTGAAGTCCAGCGCACGCCCGTCATGGTGTGTAGGAGGGTTGAGCGTGTGCCATTGGCTGACACATGGCAGGCCAACAAAAAAGGCCACTCGCGAAAAGCGAAGTGGCCTTTTTTCATACAATCTGTGGTCGGAATAGCAGGATTCGAACCTACGACCTCTGTTTCTGGTTGCCTGTGTTAGGTTAAATTAGAGTGTTAGTAAGGGCGCCGGTGTGTCCCGGACTGACGCAGTGGTTGAGTGAGAGGTTGGATAGGTCATGAGGTTAAGCAGTTGCTGAAGTCAATTAAAAAAAATTGGCGAATACCGACTAGCTATTAAGGCTGTAGCAAGGTGACGCTAGCGAGAAAAAACCAGAAAATAGTAGTTCGGCTTTGACCATCGCAAGGTCTAAGAGGTGGAATACAGCCATATAGATCCAAACTTAAAACGTAGTGAGCTACTGATAGAATTTTTATAACTGATAAAATGGATTTTAAGGAGTAAGTTTTGATTAGTTTTTCTGTGCATCCTGAAGTTTATAAGACAAGTGTAGAAACAGGGCTTAGGAATATTCTAGAAGATATGTGGATCCGCTCATTAAGGAGAGGGGATGGCACTATATTCATTATCTCTGGCTTTGCAAATTATAATGGTGGAGCTAGGTTTTATAAGATATTAAAAGAGCATACTGAGAATGGAGGTAGGGTAGTTGCTATTCTCGGTGGGAGTGCTAGCCAGAGGCTGTCCAGTAAGCAAGTTGTTCATGCTTTGCTAGAGTGTGGAGCTGAGGTTTTTTTAATAAATAGAAAAAGAATTTTACATGCAAAATGCTATGGTTTTTTAACAGAAAATGGAGAGCAGTCAGCAGTAATTACCTCTGGGAATTTCACTGCTCCTGGCTTATCTCAAAATATCGAAGCATCTGTGTATTTAAAGAATCAAGCATTGTCTGACGCCAGCTTTAGCTGGTGTGATTTAGTTAATAAAATGTTCGATCAGAACTGGCAATATTATCAATGCTTAATAGATCCATTATCACCACACTGGAATCTATTGTATGACGAGACTCCTCAGGGCTATGTCTTAGATGAAGTTGATCAAGAAACCTTAATAGTTAAACTAGTGCCAACAGATACTAACAGGATTCAGGCGAATCCTGGAGATATAAGTGGCCGAGGTAGCCAGTACTTTTGGTTGAGCAAAGATTGCTTTGACTTTTTTCCACCTCTCACCATCCATAATCAAAGAGGTTGGAAAGGAACTCTATCGGCCTTTATAAATCTTGATTATGTTGACTTAGGAATTTCTGAACAAGTGAGAATCACATTTGAAGCGGAAAATAATTTAGATTTCAGGCTGGGAACGGGGAGGTTACGCTATACAAAAATGGCCGAGCCAGGGGATTTGGCATGTATAACAAGGATTTCTGAGGACTCTTACGAATTAAGAATAATTCGGCAAAACAATCCGGCATATAAAATGCTAGATTTATTTGCGCCTAATTTTATCGGAAGTCGTGGTAAGCGGTATGGTTATATAGATAGCCAACAATTTTTTAGCATTCTGTGAGTGATTTAATCACAAGATTCACTGATAAAAGGCCAGGCAATAGCCTGGCCTAATTGCTCATATTGCTTTAAGTATGACTAATGTTTCAACTTTAGTTGAGTTGTTTTGGTGAAGCCCATACCTTTTATAGGTCTGAAGAGGGATGCTTTCCATATGCTTCCAGCCTCTCTCTGTAGCAATGTTGGCAAGATGCTGTGGAGTATTTATGTCAAATCGAATCCCACTTAGTACCGTATGGTTACCACCCACAACTAATCCAAAAGGGGCGCCAGGCTTAACGAGCTCACGTATTGAGCTGAATGCGTCTGACATGCCTGAAAAATATCTATAAAGTAATGTTGGTACAACTTGTCTTCTAAAACCGTCATCTTCAGTTAGTGCACTTTGAAGCTTTGTGCAAAGATTTGCCTCATGTTCAGGGATGTTCGAAGCGTTTTTTTCCAGCTTTAATAATAAGTCTTTCTTGCTAGCCCCACGAATCTCTCGGCTACCAATCAGCCTTGCCTCTAGCTCTTTAACTTCTAAAGGAGAAAGTAAATCTAGCCATATTAGGCTTAAGCGCTGAGTGTCTATGTAAGGTAAAGCTGTAGCATATGGTGGGCTTGTAATAGCCATATCAAAGCTTTCCGGTCTCAATTCACCACTAGGATCAATTCCAGTGCAGTCCTGATTAAGTGCAATCCCGCTCCTTGAAAGGATTCCATGTACTTTTTGTGATTGTTTGAGTTTATCTGTAAAAGATTCAGTTGCCGTTAGAAATGCTTGAAAGAAAGAGACCTCGGGTAAAGGAGACTTTCTTCGTCTAATTCTTAGATCATTAGGATCCTGATATGAATAGTCACGTAGAAGGTTGGAGGCGATAGAAAGCAATATGGTTGACACATCGTCGTCAATCTCTTTTAAAGCTAATTTCAGGCTTTCTATTTTTATGAAATTATCCCTTGGAAACCAGGATAATAGGTAATTAGATCGTTCATTTTTTTCATTGATGGAGTGAATATTATTAATGGCTATTTCAGCTGCTTTTTTTGCACCTTCGAATATTTTCTGCGCTGGTGTGCAGAGGGATAAGACTTTTGCATTAGCAATGTACGCAGCTAATGGGTTGATATCTGTTCCTACAGAACTCAACCCGAGATGCATACATTCAATAAGTGATGTCCCGCTCCCGCAAAAAGGATCTAGTACTCTATCACTTTCTTTAGCTCCAAAAATATTCAACATTGCTTTCGCAATTTGAGGGTTGAATTTCCCTTTGTATTCATGCAGACCATGCGCAGAGTAACGAGTCGATTGACGTTTTGTACCATTAACTGTGCCTGATTCTAATAAAAATTGCTGCGTCTTATTTTTGCTGGTGTTGCTCTCGAATTCTTTAAAATAGACCAGCCTATTGGCAAGTGTAGTGTTTTGCGGGGCTGAAATCTCTATAGAGCCATCTACCTCATGAATTTCCTCCGGAGAAAGTAAACTACAAACTTCCCGGCGAGCAAGTTCTTTTTCGTATGGGAAATACTTGTACTGATGCCAGAAAAGTTTCATTTGGCCACCTTTTTAAAAACTAAAATAGATTCAGTCTTGATGTTGGCATGGGAGAGATTGAACGACTTTCGTTGAGAGTAAATATCCCTTTCTATACGTGTAACAAAAGACAGACCATGATTCTTTGCTGCTTGTTGAATAATATTACCATTGTCTATCACTTGGCCATGGATCTTTGATCTGCCTACAACAAAGCAGGCATAACCATCTTGGACTAAAACTTTATCCAACAATGAAAAAGTAGAAGACATTTGATCTAAGAAGAACTCAGGGGTATGTCCGTTTTTCTTGAAAAAATGAGCGCGAGCCCCAATTTCTTTTTCCTTAACTGAAATTGGGTTGTGCCCGAGCCACCACATTCTATACTTGTGATAAAGCCAGTACTCGTATGCGTTAGGGTAGGGAGGCGACGTAACAACTAAACCTATAGGTTGCTTTATTTGCTCTGGAGAAACCTCTAGTGTATTGGCCTCTAAGACCTCGGATTCTGTAAGGTTCCAGCTCCTTTTTCCAAGGGAGCTTATAAGCTTATCAGATGAGTTTTCAAAGAGCCTGAATACATCATCATATTTGATGTTTTTCTCTACAGCGGCATATCTTGTATCACTATCTTGATTCGATACACGCACCAAGATGCTAGAGAGGATAAGTTTTAAATGATCTCTCCAAGGAGTGTATTCCTTCTGTGAAATAGTGCTGCTTATTGCATCCACAGCAATCTGAATCTCTGGCTTGAACCAATGATTTATGTTGGGAATTTCACTTTTTCTATGTGTTTTTTTCGTTTTTGATATATCTAATACGCTTTTAATGGCGTCCTGTAAACCTTCGGGATATTGTGATGTTTTAACACGAGAAATTAAACAGGCAATCGGGTTCAAATCTATCCCAATAGAAGATAGTCCCGCGCGCTGCGCTTCTACTAAGCTGGTGCCAGATCCCACAAATGGATCTAGAACAGCAGTGCCCTCGGGGATAGGGATGTTCGCGATCAGCTCCCGCGGTATATCCCCAATAAACTTTGCAGGATAAGGGTGGATTTTTTCAAGAGGGGTTTGGATCTTTCTTTTGATAAAGCTCCAATCGATTTCGTTTAGTTTTTTGCTTACTTTTATTGCGGAGACGCCTCTATCGAGAAGTTCTTTAGTAGGTGCCGTTGCGGTTTCCATGGAAGTATCATTAATAATTATGCTTTCTTCTACTTTAGAAAAATCTAATGATATTTGGTTTCTATTATCTAAAAAAGTGTTCATGTTTTTAATAAACCACTCTTTCAAAGATAACCCTTCGTGAGCAAGGGCTGAATAAAGCCTTTTTTTCTGACCGGGATCGATCTCAACTACTATGCGTCCGCTGCTTCCAATACTCATATGGCTACCTTGTTACTATGTGCTTTATGTAACATAACATGAACTGGGGTTTAGATCCATGTCGTAAATAGAAAAAGGAACATTGTTTTTAGTTTAATTGCTTAAATTTAAAGGATTTTTACCTAGTGCAATGCCCCAAATCTTTGAGCGCTTTAAACTGCTAAAAAGGGTGTGCTTGGGATGAATCGACCCTAGTTTCTTAGACACCTCTAGGCTTTATGCTGAAGGCCTCAGAAGGTTCCTTGAGCCGTCAACGATACACCGAAGAATTCAAGATCGAAGCCGTCAATCAGTTGACGGAGCGAGTCCATTCCATTGCTGAAGTCGCCGCCCGACCAGGCGTGTCCGGCTATAGCCTGTATCAATGGATAAAACGCTACGCCAAGCCTGCGGAGCATCGGCAGCAGGATGTTGATCTTCACGCTGAGAATCGGCGCTTGAAGGCAGAGCTGAAGCGTGTATCAGAAGAACGAGATATTCTAAAAAGGCCACCGAGTACTTCGCCAGAGAGTCCGATTGAGGTACGCGTTTATCCACAACTATGCGGACCAAGACCCGATGCGCGCCTATGCCGCATGATGGCGGTGCATCCCGGTGGCTACTACGATTGGTTCCGTAATGTTCTGTCTGAACGGGCCAGGCATGACCAGCGCCTGCTGGGGCTGATCAAGCACACTTGGCTCGAAAGTGGTGGTGTGTATGGCTATCGTAAAATCCATTAGGACCTGCGGGAGGCAGGCGAAGCCTGTGGCAAGCACCGGGTAGCCCTCCTAATGCGCCGGGAAGGGCTGCGTTCCCAAACAGGCTATCGGCGCCGCCTGGGTGCTACGGCGGTAAACCGGCAATGGTGTCGCCCAACCACCCGGACCGACGGTTTGAAGCAGCAGCGCCCACTATCGTGTGGGTCACTGACATCACCTGCATCCGTACCTACGAAGGCTGGACCTACCTGCCAGTAGTCATCGACCTGTTTTCTCGACAGGTGGTGGGCTGGTCGATGAAGTCTCGCATGACCACTCACCTAGAATTGGATGCTTTGCTGGCAGCAGTTTGGCGGTGAAAGCCGCAAGGAGTTGTCATGGTGCATTCGTATCAGGGAAGCCAGTTCAGCATCACCGACTGGCAGAGCTTTCTGAAGGCTAATCAACTGGTGGGCAGTATGAGTCGCCGTGGTAACTGCCACGACAACGCCGTTGCAGAAAGCTTCTTCCAACTCCTTAAGCGTGAACGGATCAAGCGGCAAATCTGTCCGCCCCGGGAAGCCGTACGGAGCGATGTGCTCGATTATATCGAAATGCTCTACAACCCAAGTCGCCGCCATGGGACGAGTGATGGCCTATGACCCGTTGAGTTCGAGCGGCGTTACTTCCACAGCTTGGAGGGTGTCTAGAATACCTAGGGCTATTCAGGGTGCTTGCAGTTACTGAGTATGCTTTTTTGAAAATTTTTTGTGGTTGGGCAGATAGGGGGCATAAATGCCACAAGCTTTGAGGATGGTTACATTGTAGTGATGCAGACTATGAACTCACGTATCATGAACAGGCTCAGCGAAAAGTGACAAGGCCATAGTTGGTGACTTTTGGATCCTATATGGAGACTGGAATGAGGGTCCAAAAAAATGGCCACATGCTTTGAAAGCTAAGTGGCCATTTTTCTAACAATTTCTGGTCGGAATAGCAGGATTCGAACCTACGACCTCTGCCTCCCGAAGGCAGCGCTCTACCAAGCTGAGCTATATTCCGGCGCTCAATAACGGGGATGAATACTACGCCCGCCCCCCGATTTTTTCAAGTGGTAAATCAAAAAATACTGCATTGGTCCGATGGCGTCAGGACTGGCGCTCGACCGCCAGGCGCGCAAGCTCGGCCATGCTGTCGCGATACGCGCTTTCGGGCAGCTTTTCGAGCTCCTTGAGCGCGCACTCGACCATTTCCACCGCGCGTTCGCGAGTGTAGTCGAGCGCGCCGGTGCGGTGGACGATGGCGAGCACCTCGTCGAGTCGGTCGAGCCCGCCCTGGCGGATCGCCTGGCGGATCAGCTTGGCTTCTTCCGGCGTGCCGCGCTCCATGGCGTTGATCAGGGGCAGCGTTGGCTTGCCTTCGGCCAAATCGTCGCCGACGTTCTTGCCCATCGCATCAGCGTCGCCCTGGTAGTCGAGCAGGTCGTCGATCAGTTGGAAGGCAAGGCCCAGGTAGCGCCCGTAGTGCTGGAGCGCGCGCTCCTGTTCTGGCGTGGCCTCGGCCAGCACCGCGCCGCAGTGCGAAGCAGCTTCGAACAGCATCGCGGTCTTGCCCTGGATGGTCTCGAAGTAGGCGTCCTCGGAAAGGCTCGGGTTGCCGATGTTGGTGAGCTGGAGCACCTCGCCTTCGGCGATGATGCAGGTCGCGCTCGACAAAATCGCCATGATGCGCATCGAGCCGACGCTGACCATCATCTGAAACGAGCGCGAATAGAGAAAATCCCCCACCAGCACCGACGGCGCGTTACCCCAGGCGTCGTTGGCGGTCTTCCTGCCGCGGCGCAGGTGTGAGTCGTCGACCACATCGTCGTGCAGCAGGGTCGAGGTGTGCATGAACTCGATTAGCGCGGCAAGCGTAATGTGCTTGTCGCCTTCGTAGGCCAGCGCCCGGGCGGCGAGTAGCACTAAAAGCGGGCGCAGGCGCTTGCCGCCGCTTTCGATGATGTACTGACCGATGGTCTCGACCAGCGGCACGTTGGAGTTGAGCTGCTCGATGATGGCGCGGTTAACGGCCTCGAAATCGCCCGCCACCACGGCGTGCAGCGGTGAAGGCGTTGGGCTGGCAGGCGTTTTGGCAGAGACGTTCGTCATGAAGTTGGTTCATCGCGGCAGGTGAAAAGCGGCCGTTACCGCCTTGAGTGGGGATTATGCTATGGGGCCGCCTGTAAGGCGTCAAGGCGAAGCCTTTTACGAAGAGCGGCTTGGGTGATTGACACGGCGGTAGGGGCTTGTGGTAAAAGCGGATCATCGCTATAATCCGCGACCCACTCATCATGCTCCCTGTCAGATGGCTGCCGAAAGGGGCGCCACTCGCCGCAGGTCTCAAGAGCGTTGATTCGATGAGCGCCGGTTAGCCCGGCATTACCGACAAGTCCGGAGAGCGACATGTACGCAATTATCAAAAGCGGTGGCAAGCAGTACCGCGTTCAGGAAGGCCAGACCCTCAAGCTCGAGAAAATCGAAGTCGCCACCGGCGAAACCATCGATTTCGAAGACGTGCTGATGGTCGCCGACGGCGACGACTTCAACATCGGCGCGCCGCTGATCAGCGGTGCCAAGGTGTCGGCCGAGATCGTATCTCACGGCCGTGGCGAAAAAGTGAACATCATCAAGTTCCGTCGCCGTAAGCACCACATGAAGCGTCAGGGCCACCGTCAGTGGTTCACTGAAGTCAAAATCACCGGAATTTCCGTTTAAACGGACCCATTCCCCGATCAGGAGGCTATTTCGATGGCACATAAAAAGGCAGCCGGCTCCACGCGTAACGGTCGCGATTCCGAATCCAAACGCCTTGGTGTGAAACTCTTCGGTGGCCAGGCGGCAACCGCGGGTAACATTATCGTTCGCCAGCGCGGCACGCGTTTTCACGCAGGCCAGGGCGTCGGCATCGGCCGCGACCACACGCTGTTCGCGCTCAACGACGGTAAAGTTCAGTTCCAGACCAAGGGTCCGAACAACCGTAAATTCGTGAGCATCGTTTCCGAGTAAGCGTTTAGCGCTTGGACGAGTGAACGAAAGAAAAGCCCCGCCAATGCGGGGCTTTTTTGTCTGTTAACCCCCAGGCCCGCGGGCGGGGGAGAAAAGGGCGGCGAAAGCGGCCGGGAGAATTCAATGCAGTTCGTCGATGAAGCCTCGATCATTGTCGAGGCAGGCAAGGGCGGCAACGGCTGTCTGAGCTTTCGCCGCGAAAAATACGTGCCCAAGGGCGGGCCGGACGGCGGCGACGGTGGCCACGGCGGCAGCGTCTACCTGATCGGTGACGATGCGCTCAACACCCTGATCGACTTCAAGTATCAGCGCTTCTACAAGGCCGAGAACGGCCAGGGCGGCATGGGCCGTCAGATGAGCGGCAAGGCGGGTCAGGATCTGCACGTGAAAGTGCCGGTGGGCACCACGGTGATCGACGAGGATACGCTCGAGGTGATCGCCGATGTCACCGAGATCGGCCAGGTCGTGCTGGTCGCCGAAGGCGGGCGCCGCGGGCTTGGCAACATCCACTTCAAGTCCTCGACCAACCGCGCGCCCCGGCGCACCACGCCGGGCACCGAAGGCGACCGGCGCAACCTGCGCCTGGAAATGAAGGTGATGGCGGACGTCGGCCTGCTCGGAATGCCCAACGCGGGTAAATCGACGCTGATCCGCTCGGTGTCGGCGGCCAAGCCGAAGGTCGCCAACTACCCCTTCACCACGCTGGTACCGAACCTGGGCGTGGTCAAGCTCGGCATGCACGAGCACTTCGTAATGGCGGACGTGCCTGGGCTGATCGAGGGCGCCTCCGACGGCGCAGGGCTGGGGCTTCGATTCTTGAAGCACCTGACCCGTACGCGGCTTCTGTTCCATGTGGTCGACATCGCGCCGTTCGACGAGTCCGACCCGGTCGAGGCGGCCAGGGCGATCGTGCGCGAGCTCGGTCAGTTCTCGCCGGCGCTTTCCGAGCGCCCGCGCTGGCTGGTGCTCAACAAGTTCGACCTGCTGCCGGAGGAGGAGCGCGAAGCGCGCGCCCGTGCGGTGATCGAGACGCTCGATTGGGACGGCCCGGTATTCCAGATCTCGGCGATCTCGAGCGAAGGCACCGACAAGCTGGTGCAGGCCGCCCATCGCTGGCTCACCGAGCAGCAGCGCCTCGAGAACGAGGACGAAGAGGCCTTCGAGCGCGAGCAGGAGATGCGTCGGCGTATGGAGGAGGAGTCCGTTGCGCGCACCGAGGCGCGCCTGGGCCACAAGCGCAAGAAGCGCGACGCCGACGATGACGACGACTTCGACGACGATGACTACGACGTGGACGTCGAGTACGCGCCCTGAGCCGGCGCTCGAGCGAATCACGATAACGATCAGTGGGTGAGCGAGGAAGCACGATGGAGCAGCGCGAGGAGTTGCCGGGCCGGGAGGCGCTCAAGGGCGCGCGTCGGGTCGTGGTCAAGATCGGCAGTGCCCTTCTGACCAACGATGGGCGTGGCCTCGATGAAGCCGCGATCGGCGTGTGGGTGGATCAGATCGCCGCGCTGCACGCCCGCGGGGTCGAAGTAGTGCTGGTCTCCTCCGGCGCGGTGGCGGCGGGCATGGTGCGCCTGGGCTGGCAGGCGCGACCGAGCGCGGTGCACGAGCTCCAGGCCGCCGCCGCCGTGGGCCAGAACGGGCTGACCCAGTGCTACGAGCAGCACTTCGCCCGCCACGGCATGCTCACCGCCCAGATTCTGCTGACCCACGACGATCTCTCCAACCGCAAGCGCTACCTCAACGCGCTCTCGGCGCTGCGCACCCTGGTCGAGATGCGCGTGGTGCCGGTGATCAACGAAAACGACACCGTGGTCACCGACGAAATTCGCTTTGGCGACAACGATACTCTGGGCGCTTTAGTGGCCAACCTGCTGGAGGCGGACGCGCTGGTGCTTCTGACCGACCAGGAAGGGCTGTTCGACGCCGACCCGCGCCACGACCCCAATGCCCGCCTGATCGGTGAAGGCCAGGCCGACGACCCAGCGCTTGCCGCCGTGGCGGGCAGCGGTGGGGCACTGGGGCGCGGCGGCATGAGCACCAAGGTGCGCGCCGCTACGCTCGCCGCGCGCTCCGGCGCGTTCACCGTGATCGCCAGCGGCCGCCAACCCGAGGTACTTACCCGGCTCATGGCGGGCGAAGCGCTGGGCACGCTGCTCAAACCCCACCAGGCGCCGATCGCCGCGCGCAAGCGCTGGCTCGCCGGCCAGCTTCAGGTGCGCGGCACGCTCACCCTGGACGCCGGCGCGGTCAACGTGCTGCGCGAGAAGGGATCGAGCCTGCTGCCGGTCGGCGTTCGCCGGGTCGACGGCGCGTTCAAGCGCGGCGACATGGTGCTGTGCGTCGACGAGCAGGGCGAGCGTATCGCCAAGGGGCTTTGCAACTACGGCGCCGAGGAGGCGCGAAAGCTTGCCGGCAAGCCCAGTCACCAGATCGAGGCGATCCTCGGCTTCGTTGAGGCTCACGAGCTGATCCACCGCGACAACCTCGTCATCGTCTGATACCTCACTCGCCGCTGCCGATCGGCAGCGGCACCTCTCTGGGCCACTCGTCGGGCACGAGGATCACGCGCCGGCCCGCCTCTTCTTTCTCGCCTTGGCCCTTGAGCAGCACCTGCTGCGGGCCGAAGCGCTCGATGCAGGCCGCCAGCGCCGGCCAGAGCGCGCCTGGCGCCTCAAACGCGGCCTCCAGCGGCGGCGCCATCCAGAAAGGGCGCCTGAGCCAGGCGATGCTCACTTCGCCCGCCTCCTCCAGAAGCCTTCTCCAGTCTCTCAGGTAACACCACTGCCCACGGTAGTGCCCGTCGGTGACCCCGGTCGGCGCAGGAAGTGCGGCGTGGAACGGGTAGAACAGCACCCCCGGCATGGCCAGGCGCTGGGTGAGGACGCTCGTTTCATAAGGGCAGTCGCGCGGGGCGAGCCAGTGGCGCAGCGTCGCCCTGGCCAGCGGCGTGGCGGAGAGCGGCAGCTGGTGGGCGCGCAGGTGGGCACACTTGCGCGCCAGGCTATCGAGCCCGCCGGTGCCGATCCAGCGGTTGGGGCTCGCCGGATGATCCGGCCCTTCGGCAAGCCCCAGGTAGAACTTGATCGCCACTTCAAGATGCACCGGCGCGGGGTCGGTTCGCGTGCGGTAGAGCATATCGAGCTCGCCAAGCGTCTGGCGCCTTTCGCGAATGGCAACGTTGTGCGCCAGAAGCCGCGTGTTTGGCGCGTGGTCGAGCAGCAGATGCCAGAGCGCTTCGTGGTAATGGCCCATGCGCGTGACGCGACGACGAGCAAGCGCCTGGCAGGCCGGGTCGAGCCAATCGAGGCCATCTTGCGCCTCCCCGGCGAGCCCCATCTCGTCGAGGGTGGGCCGTCCGGCGTACTCTTTAAGCGTGATGAGATCCGGCGCCTTCACAAGCCATGCCAGGTCGCGGGCGACGCGCTGAGCAAGCGGCGAAAAGAGCGCTGGTGACCGGTCCAGGCTGTGCATGGCGAACTCCTGATGACGCTTATATTAGGCGCGGGCGAAATAATAAAGGGCTGCTACGCTTTAAGTCTCACCGACCTTCGATTCCATTGATACAGGGAGTGTGTTCATGGCGAAAGCAACGTCCAAAAAAACCAAAAACGCTAAAAAAGAGGCGACGGATCAGTCTCATATTGAAGCGCGGGCGCTGACTCCGCAAACCGGCGCGGCACTTTTCGAGGACGCCCGCTCGCGCCTGGAAGAAGTGTTCCAGGCGCTCGATACGCCCCACGATGCCCGTTCACGGCTGATGCAGCCGGCAGCGTCGCTGCAGGTGAGCGTGCCGGTGCGCATGGATGATGGCAGCCTGCAGGCGTTTCCCGCCTGGCGGGTGCAGTACGATATATCGCTCGGCCCGGCCAAGGGCGGCGTGCGTTTTCACCCGGACGTCAACCAGCACGAGGTCACCACGCTGAGCTTCTGGATGGCGGTGAAGTGCGCGGTCGTGGGGTTGCCCTTCGGCGGCGGCAAGGGCGGCGTGCAGGTCGACCCCAAACAGCTTTCGTCACTGGAGCGCGAACGCCTGGCGCGCGGCTACATTCGCGCCATCGCCGATATCATGGGGCCGGATCGCGACATTCCCGCACCGGACATGAATACCGACGCCGAGGTGATGGGCTGGATGATCGACGAGTACGAAAACATCAAGCGCGTCCGAGCGCCAGCGGCGATCACCGGCAAACCGATTCCGCTGGGTGGCTCTCAGGGCCGGGTGGAAGCCACCGGCCACGGCGCGCTTACCGTGCTCGACCTGTGGGCCGAGCAGGAAAACCGCAAGCCCGAAGAGACCACCGTGGCGGTGCAGGGCTTTGGCAACGCCGCCTACCACTTCGCCCGCCAGGCCGCCGAGCGCGGCTACAAGGTGGTGGCGGTGTCCGACTCCAGCGGCGGTATTTACAAGGAGGAAGGGCTCGATATCGACGCGGCGAAAAAGGCCAAGCAGAAGCACGGTGAACTTGCCAAGTGCCGCCAGGGCAAGCGCATCAAGGGTGACGAGCTGCTCGCGCTCGAGGTCGATGTGCTGGCCCTCGCCGCCATGGAAAACCAGGTGACCGGCGACAACGTCGGCGATGTGGCCGCCGGCATGGTGCTCGAAATCGCCAACGGCCCGGTCACCAGCGACGCCGACGCCGCGCTCGAAAAGCGCGGTATCGACGTGCTGCCGGACGTGCTGGCCAATACCGGCGGGGTCATCGTCAGCTACTTCGAGTGGCTGCAGAACCGCGCCGGGCAAGCCTGGAGCGAAGAGGACGTCAACCAGCGGCTGGACGAAAAGCTCGAGCGCGAAGCGCGCCAGGTGCTGGAGCGTGCCCGTGACGAGAAGATCACCTACCGCCAAGCGGCGTACCGCCAGGGCATCGAGCGCATCACCGAGGCGCTACTGGCCCGCGGCAACTGTCAGGACTGCCGCTAGCCGGGTCCAAACGCAAACGGCGGGCCATCGGGCCCGCCGTTTGCGTTCTGGTAGCGTAATTAGTCGCGATCGACCTCGACCACCTCATAAGAGCCCTGGCGGACGCTTACGTCGATGTCGCGGCCGCTCTCGTCGCGGCCTTCGAGATCGATGATGCCGCTGCGGTTGATGTCGATCTCCTCGAAATCGACCATGCCTTCCTGGCGGGCCCTCTCGAAAGCCTGGCGAATGTCCTCTTCACTCATGCCCCAGGCGCCGCTGACCAGGCGCTCGCGCTCTTCGCTCAGGGTTTCGCCGCTATCGAGCGAAAACTCGACATCGGCATACCACTCTTCGTCGAGCCAGCCCTCGACTTCGATGCGGTTGCCGCCATCGACGCTGAGCTCCTCGATGTGGGTAAAGCCGTAATCGGCGGTGAAGCCCAGCACGTCGTCGAGGCGATCCAGCGACAGGGTATCGGCCTGGGCGGTGCCCACGGCAGCGGTGAGCAGAAGGGCGGAGGCGGAGATCAAGGCTGCTTTCTTGATCAGGTTTTTTTGCATCAGGGTTTTGTGCATAAAGGGCATGTCAAACTCCTTCTCGAACGATCAAGGTTGAATATTGACCCGCATCGGCGTCGTGGATCGCGATGCGACACGCTCTTTATAACAGCGCGCTTCTTTCGCCAACCTGAAGGCGCCGTTCATCCAGCGTTCATCTCGGGTTTGGCATTCTTGGCGCATGAAAACGCTTATGTCGCTCTCGTCTTCCTTCGCACGCGCCGGGCTCGTGATCGCCCTGGCGGCGCTTGTGTGCGTGGGCGCAAGTGTTGCCAGCGAACGTGCGCTAGCGTCCTGGGAGGGGCTTCATGGCCAGGTGCGGCGCGGCGAAGCAGTTAGCCTCGAGTCGCTTTTGAACTGGCTGGAGGCGCGCTATCTTGGCGAGGTGATCGAGATCGAAATGGAGCGCGACGACGGCGAGATCGAGTACGAGATCAAGATGCTCGGCCCCCAGGGCCAGGTGGTCGAGTTCGAGTTCGACGGCAGAAGCGGCCAACTGATGAAAATCGAGGGCGTGCGCATCAACGAAATGCGTCGTAAAGACGTCGAAGGTGAGTGATGAAGTGTTTAGTGGTAGAGGATGACCAGGCGCTAGCCTTCGAGCTTGGCCAGGCGCTCAAGGAGGGCGACTGGCTGGTGGAAACCGTGGCGACCGGCGCCGAGGCGGATTTTCTGGTGCGCACCGAGGTGTACGACGCGCTGGTGCTGGACCTTGGCCTGCCCGACGGCGACGGCACGCGCTGGCTCGGTGCCTGGCGCGACGACGGCATCGACCTGCCGGTGTTGATTCTTACTGCCCGCGAGCGCTGGGCGGACAAGGCTGCAGGGTTCACCGCCGGCGCCGACGACTATGTCACCAAGCCCTTCGAGGCCGCCGAGGTGCTGTTTCGTCTGCGCGCGATCCTGCGCCGCACCCACGGCCACGCCCACCCGGTGATCAGGGTGGGGGAGCTTGGCCTTGATACCCATACCCAGAACGTGACGCTCGCCGGGCGCCCGATCAGCCTGACCGCCCAGGAAACACGGCTTCTGAGCTACCTGATGCACGCCGCCCCGCGAGTGGTCAGTCGCGCCGAACTCGCCGAGCACGTTTACGATCGTGATCAGGAGCCGGACTCCAACGTCATCGACGTGCAGATCAGCCGGCTGCGGCGCAAGCTCGGCGCCTGGCGCATCGCCACTTTGCGCGGCCAGGGCTACCGGCTTTTGGCCGAGTCGCCGGATGCCTAGCCTGCGTGCCCGGCGCTCGATCGCCACCCGGCTACTGCTCGCCGCGCTCGCGATCATTGGCCTGGCGCTGCCGCTTGCCGGGTGGCTGCTTTCACACCACTACCAGCGCACGGCGGTGGAGGCCTTCGATGAGCGCCTCGAGGCAACGCTCAACGTGGTGATCGCCGGTGTGACCTTCGACCCGGTCCGCCAAACGCTGGGTTATCAAAGCGCGCTTGGCGATGCGCGCTTCGACCAGGTATTTTCCGGCTGGTATTGGCAAATCACCGACCAGGGCGAGCACCGGCTCGCCTCGCGTTCGCTGTGGGACCAGCGCCTGCCGGTCACCGACAGCCGAACGCTCAGCGCGCGCAGTCTCGAAGGCCCGCGTGGCCAGCCGCTGCGCGTGGTCGAGCGCGACATCTACCTTGCGCCGCTGTCGTCGCCGCTGCACGTCAGCGTCGCCGCCGACGAAAGCAGCCTGCAGGCGGACATTCTCGGCTTTCAGCAGCTGTTGTGGCTGGGGATCGTGGCGCTCTCGGCGCTGTTGCTCGGCGTACTGGCGCTGCAGGTACGCTTCGGGCTGGCGCCGCTTCGGCGCATGAATGCCCATCTGCGCGCGGTCGAGCAGGGCGCGGCGAGCCGCATGGACACCCGCTTGCCCGAGGAGCTCGCCACCCTGGCCGGGTCGATGAACGCGGTGCTCGCCCGCGACGAGCGGCTGATCGAGCGCGGTCGCCACGCCGCGGGCAATCTCGCTCACGCGCTGAAAACACCGCTTTCCGTAATGCGCCTTCAGCTCAAGCACGTTGAGCCGGACCAGCGCGAACGCCTCGACACCGAGCTTGCGCGTATCGACGCCGCCGTGCGCCACCACCTGGCCCGCGCCTCGGCGGCGGGCAGCGGCCCGGCATTGGCCTCGATGTCGCTCGAAAAAGCCCTCGATGGGCTGATCGAGGGCCTGACGCGGCTGGCTGCGCGCCGCCAGATCTCCCTGACGCCGCGCTGGCAAACGCGTCCGCGGGTCCGCCTCGACCAGCAGGACGCCCAGGAAATCGTCGGCAACCTGCTCGATAATGCGCTGCGCTGGGCGCAAAGCCGCGTGACGCTATCGATCGCGATACAAGGCGCCACGCTCACCCTGAGCGTGGCCGACGACGGGCCGGGCATGAGCGAAAGCGAGTGCACCGCGGCGCTCGAGCGCGGCAAGCGCCTTGATGAGCAGCGCTCGGAAAGCGGGCTGGGGCTCGCCATCGTGGCGGATCTGGTAGCGCTTTACGGCGGTACCCTCACGCTTTCCCGCGCCGAGATCGGCGGGCTCGACGTTACCCTGACGCTGCCGGTGGTGGTCCATGACTGAACGCAACGCCCTCAACGCTTCCGCGCTGCCCGAGGTGCTGGTCGGCCCGCTGCTGCGCCGGTTGAGCACGACCCGGCTTTCGCTGTGGCTTTTGACCACGCGCCCGCTCGAGATGGCGCTGGTGCTCTTTCCCGGCCAACGCGTCGAGCGCGCGCTGGCCCTCGACGCGGCGAAGCGCCTGCGTATTGGCCATCACGCGTACATTGTCCTGATCGACGTGGCGCTCGACGAACCGCTGCCTTGCGATACGCGCATCGACTACGACCTGCGCCTGAAAGATTCGGCGGGGTATTGGCGTTCGATCAACGAGTGGGCGAGCTGGCTTTGCCATGACGGTCAGCCAACCCCCGCCTTCGTGCTCGCCTCGCGCCACCACCGTTTGATGCACGGCTCATGTCGCAAGCCGCACCACGAAAGCGCTGATGGCCTGGTGCGCGGCGATGCCTGGCTTGCCGAGCAGCAAAACGCGCCCGGCCAGTGGCCGGCGTGGCTTCTGATGACCGGTGACCAGGTGTACGTGGACGACGTGGCGGGGCCGACCCTTGCCGCGATTCATGCGCTGATCCGGCGTCTCGGGCTTTACGACGAAACGCTCGAAGGTGCGACGGTCGCCGATAGCCAGGCGCTTTACGCCGCCCCGGAGAGCTATTATCACCGCGAAGCGCTGCTGCCGGACGTGACCAGCAACGCCGCGCTGCGCGAGCGCTTTTTCGGCGGGGTGAAAAAGCCGGTGTTCACCTCGGCGAACGCCTCGAACCACCTGATGACACTGGCCGAAATGCTCGCCATGTACTGCCTGGTGTGGTCGCCGACGCCCTGGCGGCTGATCGAGGTGGCCATGCCGGCGTTGGCGGAAAAGGACGCCGCCGTTTACCGCCAGGAGCAGGCGGTCATGGACACCTTCGTCGAGGGCGTCGCGCAGTCTGCCCGACTGATGGCGCATCTGCCGACGCTGATGATCTTCGACGATCACGACGTGACCGACGACTGGAACCTGACCGCCGACTGGGAGCGCTGCGCCTACGGGCATCCGTTTTCCAAACGCATCATCGGCAACGCCCTGATCGCCTATCTGCTCTGCCAGGGGTGGGGCAACGACCCGGACAAGCTCACACCGCTGATCGACGAGGCCGGCGCGCTGCTCGACACGGAAAAAGGCCGTTTGGAAGCCTTGCGGCAGGATCGCTTCATCGAGCGGCTGCTGCGCTTTCAGGGCTGGGAGTTTCAGGTGCCCGGGGAGCCTGCGCTTCTGGTGCTGGATACCCGCACCCGGCGCTGGCGCAGCGAGCGAAGCCCCAAACGCCCCTCCGGGCTGATGGACTGGGAGGCGTTGATGGAGATGCAGCAGGCACTTCTCGAGTGCCAGAGCGCGGTGATCGTCTCGCCGGCACCGATGTTTGGCGTCAAGCTGATCGAAGGCGTGCAGAAGCTCTTTACCCTGGCGGGCAAGCCGCTGGTGGTGGACGCCGAGAACTGGATGGCACACCGCGGTGCGGCCAACGTGCTGTTACAAATCTGGCGCCACTCGAAAACGCCGGGCAACTACGTGATTCTCTCCGGCGATGTCCACTACTCCTTCGTGTATGACGTTTTCGTGCGCCGGGCCGAGCACGCGCCGCACCTGTGGCAGATCACCTCGAGCGGTATCAAGAACACCTTCCCCAAACAGCTTCTGAACCTTTTCGACCGGCTCAATCGCTGGCTCTACGCGCCCTGGTCACCGCTGAACTGGTTCACCAAGCGGCGCAAGTTCGACGTGGTGCCCCGCGACCCTGAACCGGCCAGCGCCGGTGAGCGGCTGGTCAATGCAAGCGGGCTCGGGCTTGTCGATCTCGATGCTCGGGGCCGACCTTCTGCCATTCGCCAACTCGACGCCCGCGGCGGCGAG
The DNA here is from genome assembly GCF_043558675.1 of Halomonas sp. HNIBRBA4712. Lineage (NCBI taxonomy): Bacteria > Pseudomonadati > Pseudomonadota > Gammaproteobacteria > Oceanospirillales > Halomonadaceae > Halomonas > Halomonas sp. HNIBRBA4712. The sequence goes on from NZ_JBIFXR010000001.1 coordinate 206,582, forward strand.
GTCACGTTCCCCCCTCCCGAGCCTTCCTCGCACGACTAAGGCAGAGCGTGCCATCGGCTAGTCGTTCAGCGCGGTAAGCAGTGCGATTCTGCCCAAGGGTCATCGGTTCGTCATGCAACTGTCGCGCCGCTGTCATGCGCGGCTGCCACGATGCAATCACTTCGAACAATGCCCTCGGGAACCCACCATGACACGCTCCTTGACTCGTACGCTTGCCAGTGCCGCCGTGACCGGCGCCTTGGCACTGACCGCGCTTAACGCCGCCGCCGATCTCTCCTCGCGCTACACCGACAACGACGGTGACATGATCGCCGATGTACCGACGGACGAGTCCCAGTGGGTCGACCCCAGCACGCTGGTGTTCGCCTATACGCCGGTGGAGGACCCGGCGGTGTACGCCGAGGTGTGGGCGGATTTTCTCGACCACTTGAGTGAGGCGACCGGCAAGAACGTGCAGTTCTTCCCGGTGCAGTCCAACGCCGCCCAGCAGGAGGCGCTGCGCGCCGGACGCCTGCACATCGCCGGGTTCAACACCGGCGGCGTGCCGGTGGCGGTGAACTGCGGCGGCTTCCGGCCGTTCGCCATGATGGCCGCCGAGGATGGCAGCTTCGGTTACGAAATGGAGATCATCACCTATCCGGGTAGCGGCATCGCGTCCGTCGAGGATCTGGAAGGGCGCCAGCTGGCGTTCACCTCCGAAACCTCCAACTCGGGTTTTCGCGCGCCGTCGGCGCTGCTTCGCTCCGAGTACGGCCTGGAGGCGGGCGAGGATTTCGAAACCGCCTTCTCCGGCTCCCACGACAACTCGATTCTGGGCGTGATCAACCAGGATTACGACGCGGCCGCGATCGCCAACTCGGTGGCCACGCGCATGATCGCCCGCGGCGTGATCGATGAAAACGACTTCGACGTCATCTACACCTCGGAAACCTTCCCCACCACTGGCTACGGCCTGGCGCACAACCTGAAGCCGGAACTCGCCCAGCAGATTCAGGATGCGTTCTTCAGCTATGACTGGGAAGGCACGCCGCTGGCGGCGGAGTTCGCCAACTCCGGCGAGGCGCAGTTCATCCCCATCACTTACGCCGATGACTGGTCGGTGATCCGCACCATCGCCGACGCCAACGACGTGGCCTACGACTGCGACTGATCCCAGGTTTCACTCCCTTCTTTCGGCCGGAAGCAGCGCTTCCGGCCGAGTTTTGTCACGATGAGGTACTCCCATGCTCACACTCAAAGGCGTTGGTAAACGCTACCCCACCGGCGATCGCGCCCTGAGCGACATCGATTTGACGCTGCCCAGGGGGCAGGTGCTGGCGCTGATCGGCCCGTCAGGCGCCGGCAAAAGCACCCTGATCCGCTGCGTGAACCGGCTGGTGGAGCCAAGCCAAGGCAGCATTCGCCTGGAGGGCGATGAGCTGACCGCGCTTTCCGGCGCCGGGCTCAGGCGGGCGCGGCGTTCGATGGGCATGATCTTTCAGGAGTACGCGCTGGTCGACCGGCTCTCGGTGATGGAGAACGTGCTCTCCGGGCGGCTGGGCTACGTCGGCTTCTGGCGCAGTTTCTTTCGTCGCTACCCCGAGGATGCGGTGCGCGAGGCGTTTCGTCTGCTCGAGCGGGTCGGGCTAGAGCACGCCATCGACAAGCGCGCCGACGCGCTCTCCGGCGGCCAGCGCCAGCGGGTGGGCATCGCCCGGGCGCTGTTGCAAAGCCCGAGACTTTTACTGGTCGACGAGCCCACGGCGAGCCTCGACCCGAAAACCTCGCGCCAGATCATGCGCCTGATTCGCGAGCTCTGCGCCGAGCGGGGCTTGGCCGCGATCATCAATATCCACGACGTGGCGCTGGCCCAGCAGTTCGCCGACCGCATCGTCGGCTTGCGCGCCGGGCAGATCGTCTTCGACGGCGCGCCGAGCGGGCTCACCAGTGAGATCCTCACCACGATCTACGGCGAGGAGGAGTGGGATACCCGGGTCGAGCCGGAGGATACCGAGGCGCGGCCCGCCCTGGCATCGCGCGAGCCAGGCGCCAGCCGGGCGTTCACGCCAGCGGTGAGCGGGGGGCTGCGATGAGCGCTCGAATTGATGCGCGGCTGGCCGCGGCGCGCCAGGGGCAGTGGCGAAAGCCCGCCTTCATCGAGCGGACGTGGCTGCGCTGGGCGCTCGGCGCCGGCACCCTTTTGTACCTTGCGCTGGCGCTGGGCACCGTCGAGGTGAACTGGGCGCGGGTCGCCGAAGGCGCCGGGCGCGGGCTCAACTTTCTGGCCGCCTTTGCTCAGCCGGATTTCGTCAGCCGTCAGGGCGATATCGTCGCAGGGCTGATCGAGAGTCTGACCATGACGCTCACCTCCACGGTGATCGGCGTGCTGCTCGCCATTCCCGTGGGCCTTGGGGCGGCGCGCAACGTGGCGCCGCTGCCGGTTTATGCGCTGTGCCGGGGCATCATCGCGGTGTCGCGTACGTTTCAGGAGATCATCATCGCCATTTTGTTCGTGGTGATGTTCGGCTTCGGCCCGCTGGCGGGCATGATCACGCTGGCCTTCGCTACTGTCGGCTTCATGGCGAAGCTCTTGGCCGAGGACATCGAGGATCTCGATGGGCGCCAGGTCGAGGCGGTGCGCGCCACCGGCGCCGGCTGGTGGCAGGTGATGAACCAGGCGGTGCAGCCCCAGGTCATGCCGCGGCTGATCGGGCTTTCGATGTACCGGCTCGACATCAACTTTCGCGAATCCTCGGTGATCGGCATCGTCGGCGCCGGCGGCATCGGCGCGACCTTGAACACCTCGCTGAGCCGCTACGAGTACAGCACGTCGGCGGCGATCCTTCTGATCATCATCGCCATCGTGCTGGCCAGCGAGTACGCCTCCAGCCACGTTCGCCGCTTTACCCAATAAGCAGGAACCCATCATGCCCGTTTCGACCTCTCTCGATGGCCAGCCGCTGTGGCAGCGGCGCACCAGCCGCGCCCAGTGGCTGCGCTTTGGCGCCTGGCTTATCGGCCTCTGCCTTTTTCTGCTCTGCTGGAAGGTGATTTCCGACAACACCATGTGGGTGTTCGCCCTCGACGCCGGGCGCCAGGGCAGTGACCTTATAAGCCGGATGCTGCCGCCGCGCTGGGCCTACGCGGCGAGCCTCTGGCAGCCGATGTGGGATACGCTCAATATCGCCACCCTGGGCACGGCGCTGGGGATTGTCATGGCCTTTCCCGTGGCGTTTCTCGCCGCGCGCAACACCACGCCGCACCCGCTGGTGCGAAGCCTGGCGCTGACCGTGATCGTCTCGTCGCGCTCGATCAACTCGCTGATCTGGGCGATGCTGTTGGTGACCATCGTCGGCCCCGGCGTGCTCGCCGGCATCATCGCCATCGCGCTGCGCTCGATCGGCTTCGTCGGCAAGCTCTTGTACGAGGCGATCGAGGAGATCCACCCAACGCCGGTCGAGGCGATCAGCGCCACCGGCGCGGGGCGTTTGCAGGTGATGAGCTACGCCGTGCTGCCCCAGGTCCTGCCGGCGTTTGCCGGCATCAGCGTCTACCGCTGGGATATCAACATCCGCGAGTCCACCGTGCTGGGGCTGGTCGGCGCCGGCGGCATCGGACTTGCGCTCAACGCGTCGATCAACAGCCTCGCCTGGAGCCAGGTCAGCGTCATCTTCGTGATGATCTTCGCCACCGTCATCGTCTCGGAGTGGGTATCGGCGAAGGTACGTCACGCCATGATCTAGGCCGGCAGGTTACTGTGGCAAGCGCTTGTCCCTTGAGCCATGATGAAGCCTCATTAAAACCATTGGCCGAGCGCACCATGCCGATCACCCCTTGTTACCCCGTTGTTCGTTTTCCCTTCGCACGTCATCTGCCTCGCGCTTTGCAGCGTCTCGGGGCACTGCTGGCGCTTTTTCTGCTCGCCGGCTGCGCCAGCAAGGAGATCGCCACCGCCCCGAGTCAGGGCGCGAACATGGCGGGCATCTCGATGGAGCGCGCGCTGATTCTCTCTCACGCCCAGCAGGCGATCGGCACGCCGTACCGCTTTGGCGGGAACACGCCCAGGGGGCTCGACTGCTCCGGGCTGGTGGAAATGACCTACCGCGCCGCCGGACTCAACGTGCCGCGCACCGCCGACCAACAGTACCGGGCACTGCCGGGCACGGATTCACCGCGCCCGGGCGACCTGCTCTTCTTCGGCAGCGGCTCGAAAGCCACCCATGTGGGTATTTACCGCGGCAATCGCCAGATGATTCACGCCCCCGGTAGCGGCCGTCAGGTGGTCAGCGTGCCGTTGGACATCGATTACTGGGAGAATCGCTACCTGGGCGCCGCCGCACTTGCACCCTGAATCGGACGATCAGGTATTTAATGAAACGGCACGCATAAAGTGTTAGTAGTGGTAGTATTTGGTGAACTAGATTTATCCTATTGGCCGGTGATTTTTGGCCTTGCATCGCGTAGAGGTCCACTACTCGGTTTACTTGAGGAGCCATCGTGGCCCAATACACAATGGATGCCGCGTCGTCGTTGCCGGGAGCTGCACCGCTTGGGGTGGTGGCCTGCAACGCCCCGTTCTCGCCCGGCGAAGCAGCGTTTTGCTGTGCCAATGAAGCCATCATCATCACCGACGCAAGCAACCGGATCATCGACGTCAATCCGGCGTTCTGCGAGCTGACCGGGCTTTCCCGCGAGCAGGCGCTGGACCAGTCGCCACACTCCATCAGCATTCTGGCGCTCAACGATCATTCCGGCGTGCGCGAGAAGGAGGGCGTGCCGTTTCGCGACCGCAGCAAGAGCCAAGTGAGCTACCGCGGCCACGATGGCAAATCCTACCCGGCGATGATGTCGACCAACCGGGTGCGCAACGAGAAAGGCGAGGTGGCCTATCACGTCATCGTGCTCTCGGATCTTTCCGCCATTCCTGCCCACGCGCGACACTTGAACCGCGACATCAGCTTCGACTCGCTGACCGGGCTACCCAACCTGCACCTTTTGACTCAGCTGATTCACGAGTCTCTTCAGCACGCCGAGGAGAAGGGCCAGTGCCTGGCGGTGTGCTCGCTCGATATCGACTACTTTCAAACCATCAACGAGCGCCTCGGCGCCCAGGTCGGCGATGCGATTCTGACCGCCTTCGCCCAGCGCGTCAGCCACCTGCTGTTCGGCGACGATGTTCTGGCCCGGGTGGGCGGCGACGAGTTCGTGCTGCTGCTGCATCACGGCGTGGACGAGGCGTATTTCGAGGCGCTACTGGGCTCCATTCGACAGCCGCTTTTGATCAACGGGCAGAGCATTTATCTGACGGTGAGCCTGGGGGTGACGCTCTACCCCAACGACTACGCCCAGGGCGACGTGCTCTTGCGCCACGCCAATCAGGCGATGTATCGCGCCAAGCAGCGCGGACGCGATATCTACCACTTCTTCGACCCGGACCAGGATCGGCTGCTGCGCGCACGCCAGCAGCAGCGTCAGCGCTTCCAGCAGGCGATCGACGACGACGAGCTGCGCCTTTTCTATCAGCCGCAGATCGACATGCGAAGCGGCGCCGTCATCGGGCTCGAGGCGCTGATTCGTTGGCAGCACCCGGAAGAGGGGTTGCTGCCGCCGGCGGCTTTTCTACCGGTGGTCGAAGCCACGCCGCTCGAGACGGCGCTGGGGGAGTGGGTGATCGACGCCGCGCTCGATCAGCTCACCCGCTGGCAGGCGCTGGGCATCACGCTCACGGTGAGCGTCAATGTCAGCCCCTCGCACCTGCTGGTGAAGGATTTCAGCCAGCGGCTCGGCGAATGTCTGGCGCGTTACCCGAGCATCGACCCCGCGCTTTTGAAGCTCGAGGTGCTCGAAAGCGCTGCGATTCATGACATCGAGTCGGCGCTGGTGAACATGGCCAACTGCCAGGCGCTGGGTATCGGCTTCGCCATCGACGACTTCGGTACCGGGTTCTCGTCGCTGACCCATCTTCGCCAGCTGCCGGTGAACCTGATCAAGATCGACCAGAGTTTCGTGCGCGACATGCTCGTCGACCACGACGACATGGCGATCGTCGAAAGCGTGATCTACATGGCCAACCGCTTCAAGAAACCAATGCTGGCCGAAGGCGTGGAGACGCTGGCCCACGCCAGTGCGCTGCTGGCGCTGGGCTGCCCGCTGGCTCAGGGCTACGGTATCGCTCGGCCCATGCCCGCCGATGACGTGCCGGGCTGGCTCGAGCGCTGGCCAGAGCGCCTCGAGTGGCAGAGCTTGAGGCCACTCTCGAAAGGGCTTTTATAGCCCTTCGCCTGACGACTTTCGCCATTCGATCCGCCCATGCCCTCTATCGACGTGATCCTGAACTTGACCCCGCGCGAGTGCCTGGCGCACTACGAAGGGCGCTATGACAGCGTGCGCGCTAAAAGCGTGGACGGCCGCTGGGTGGCGTTTCCCGCCGAGGCGCTGCGCCGCGTGGTCGACCGAAGCGGCGTGCACGGCGTTTACCGGCTGACCTTCACCGACCAGGGGCGCTTTCGCGCCATCACCCTGGTGCGACGTTAAGCGCCGCCCCGCCCGGGCGTTCTGGCATCGAAATTGCCTATATACTGTGAAGTCAGGACTACGAAACTCGCCGGAGCTTACCCGCTCGGCGAACGGCGCTCGCTTACCCAGTGGGCGCCTTTTATCGATCAGGAGATCACCCATGTCTGCCTTGCCCGTCACGCTGATGGTGGCGCGCCGCGTCGCTAACGGCCGCTATCAGGACTTTCACCGCTGGCTCAACGAGGGCCGCGATCTGGCCTCGGACTTCCCCGGTTATCTGGGCTCCGGCGTGCTGGCGCCGCCCAGAGGCGACGACGAGTATCAGATCGTGTTTCGCTTCAGCGATCCGGATACGCTCAACGCCTGGGAGTTTTCGGCCTCGCGCAAGGGCTGGCTCAAGCGCGGCCAGGGGCTTTTTGATTCCCCGGTCGAGCAGCGCGCCATGGGCCTGGGCGCCTGGTTTCACATGGACGGGGTCGAGCCCACGCCGCGCTGGAAGCAGGCGGTGGCGGTATGGCTGGCGTTTTTTCCCATTTCCCTGCTGTTTCAGTGGCTGTTCGGCGGCCTGCTCGCCGACTGGGCGCTGGTGCCGCGCGTGCTGGTCAGCACGCTCGCGCTCACGCCGATCATGGTGTTCATCTTCATTCCGCTCTCGACTCGGCTGCTCGCGCCCTGGCTCTCGGGGCGCTTCTCGCTCAAACAGGCGCTCGGCCGCTGGTGGCAGAGCCACCGCTTTCAGGCCAGGCTGTGAAGGCTCACATCTTGAACACTCAACCGGGCAGGGAAGACACCATGATCCACGTACACCATCTTGAAAAGTCGCGTTCGCACCGGGTCATCTGGCTGCTGGAGCTTCTGGGTCTCGACTACGAGATCCATGCCTATCGCCGCACCAAAAGCATGCAGGCGCCCAGGGAACTCAAGAAGGTGCATCCGCTGGGCAAGTCGCCGGTGATCGTCGATGGTGAGCTGACCATCGCCGAGTCCGGTGCGATCATCGACTACCTGATAAAGCGCTACGACGAAGAGGGGCATTTATCGCCCAGCGCCGATCATTTCGAGGCTTGGGTGGACTACCGCTACTGGCTGCACTACGCCGAAGGCTCGCTGATGCCGCTTCTGCTCATGAGCCTGATATTCAGTCAGATTCCCAAACAGTCGCCGGCGCTGGTGCGCCCGGTGGCCAAGGGCATCAGCTCGACCATCCGCGAGCGCTTCATCGACCCGCAGCTCGACCAGCACCTGGCGTTCATCGAAGCGCACCTGAGCGAGAAGGGTAGCTTCGGCGGGGCCTGGCCCAGCGGGGCGGATGTGCAGATGAGCTTTCCCATGCTGGCGCTCAAGGGCACCCGCTCGCTGGGCAGTTACCCGGCCATTGCCGCCTACACCCAGCGCCTGGAGAGCGACCCGGCCTGGCAGCGCACCGTCGAGCGCGCCGGGCCGCTGGAGATTCTCGAGCGCTGAACCAGCGCCGGGTGCGGTCAACCGAAGTGGGTAAAGCTTGCCGCGTTGAGCCACAGGTGCACCAGAATACTGGCGATGTAACCCAGTAAAATCACCGGTGACCAGCGAAGATGGCCCATGAAGGTGTACGAGCCCCGCGCCTGGCCCATGACCGCCACGCCCGCCGCCGAGCCGATCGATAGAAGACTTCCGCCGACGCCGGCGGTCAGGGTGATCAGAAGCCACTGGCCGTGGGCCATCTCCGGCTGCATGGTGAGCACGGCGAACATCACCGGGATGTTGTCCACCACCGCCGACACCACGCCCAGCACCACGTTGGCGAAGGTCGCATTGCCGCCGGCGTAGAGCGCCTCGGAAAGAAGCCCCAGGTAGCCCATGAACCCGAGCCCGCCCACGCACATCACCACGCCGTAGAAAAACAGCAGCGTGTCCCACTCGGCGCGCGCCACGCGGTTGAAGACATCGAAGGGCACCACGCTGCCCAGCTGTTCGAGCTTCTTGTTGTCGCCCTCGCGGCTGTAGCGCTCGCGCTTGCGCGCAAGCGATTTGGGCAGGCTCTTACGCAGGTAGAAGCCGAAAAACTGCAGGTAGCCAAGCCCGGTCATCATGCCCAGCACCGGCGGCAGATCCAGCAGCGTATGGCAGGCCACGGCGGTGGCGATGGTGAGTAGAAACAGCGCAATGATGCGCCGCGCGCCGCGTTTCAATACCACTTCCTCGTAGACGCTGGCGGGTTTCTGGTTCTTGATGAACAGGCTCATCACCGCCGCCGGCAGCAGGAAGTTGACCAGCGCCGGCACAAACAGAATGAAGAACTCCTGAAACTGGATCAGTCCTGCCTGCCACACCATCAGCGTGGTGATATCGCCAAACGGGCTGAAGGCGCCGCCGGCGTTGGCGGCGACCACGATATTGATACACGCCAGGTTGATGAAGCGCTTGTCGCCTTCGGCCACCTTGGTGATGACCGCGCACATCAGAAGGGCGGTGGTGAGGTTATCCGCCACTGGCGAAAGCACAAAGGCGAGCCCGCCGGTGAGCCAGAACAGTGTGCGGTAGTTGAAGCCCTTGCGCAGCATCCAGGAGCGCAGCGCGTCGAACACCCGGCGCTCCTCCATGGCGTTGATGTAGGTCATCGCCACCAGCAGAAACAGCATCAGCTCGGTGAACTCCAGAAGCGTCATGCGAAAGGCGTACTCCGAGGTTTCCGACAGCCCGTTCTGCACGTAGACGAAGCCAATCAGCCCCCAGATGATCCCCGCCGCTACCAGCACGGGTTTGGATTTGCGCATGTGGATCTTCTCTTCGGCCATCACCAGCGCGTAGGCGAGAGTAAAAACGCCAAGGGCTAAAAGGCCCACCACCGAGGTGGTCATGTCGATTTCACCGGTCACCGCCAGCGCCGAAGGCGCGATGGCGACAAGGGCGAATAGCAATAAAAAAAGCCAGCGGCGAGAGGGTCGCGGCTGGCCGATGGCTTGATAAAGCGTCTGCATGGGCGTGGTGTCCAGATGAGTTTAAGGGGAGGAAAAGTTTCAGTAAGTTTAACCAGTAACGACGGAGGGATAACACGGAATAAAAGCGAACGAACCCGCCTGTGGCGCGGGCGGCTGCGTCTTTTTTTAGGAAATTATCCGTTTCGCTAATAGCCAGCCAGCCCCGCGAGTGGCATACCTTTTGAGGACTTATCCATTGGTCGAAGACGGCTCACCGCACGTTTAATCAGACGCTTTCACAGGCCCGGGGGTGGGCGGCGGCGGTTCGTGGTATGTTACTGCGCTGGCGCCTGCCCATCGAAGCGCGTCATCTGACTCAACGCCATGAAGGATATTTTCCATGCGCCTACTTTCCTGCTCTTTTCGGCGCGCGCTCAGCGTGTCCATCGCGGTTCTCGCCTTGAGCGCCGTGTCGCTTTCGGCCCAGGCACAAACGCGCATCACCTATAAATCCTCCTCGGCGGGTACCGCCTACTACCAGATGGGCGTCGAGCTTTCCGAAGCCATTCGCGCTGGCACCGACGACGCCATCGTATTGACACTGGAGGAGAGTCAGGGCTCGGTGCAAAACGTCATGGAGGTCATGGCGCGCCAGGCCAACTACGTGTTCACCGCGCCGCCGGCGCTGATCGAGCAAGCGATGGCGAGCGAAGGCCCCTTCGCTCAGCGCCGTAGCCCGCGCTTTCAGGAGATTCGCGGGCTGTTTCCGATTCCTTCGATCACCATGCACTTCGTGCTCGCCGGCGACCACGGCACCGCCCCCGTCGAGGCGCTGGCGGGCAAGCACGTGCTGATCGGCCGCGGCACCTATGGGGCGCGCGAGGCGCAGCGCTACTTCGAGCTTTTCGGCCTTGATGAGGAGATCCGCGTGGCGGACGCGGCGCTGGGTAACGGACCGGATGCGCTGAAAAACGGCCAGATCGACGCCTTCGTGACCGCCAGTTCCTTTCCCACGCCGAACGTGATCGAAACCGCTGCCAGCATGCCGATCACCCTGGTATCGCTGACCGACGAGCAGATCGAGCAAACCGGCGCCGTCGCCCAGACCATTCCCGGTGGTACCTATCCCGGCATCAACGAGGACGTGCACACCACGTCGCTTCCGGTCATGGCCTTCACCACCGCGCAGATGGATGACGACACCGCTTTTGAGCTGACCCGCACGTTCTGGGAGCGCCGCGACGCGCTGGCTCAGGAGACCGAGTGGTGGGGGAGCATCACGCCAGAGCTGCTTTCGAACATGACCACGCCGCTGCACCCCGGCGCGCTTCGCTACTACGAAGAGGCGGGCATCGAGGTTCCCGAGGCGCTGCGCTAACACCCTCATACCGAAGACGTTTTTACGCTTCACAACCTGACGCCACCCCGGCTGCCAATGCCGGGGTGGCGTCCTGCTGACAGGCCAACTCCATGCAGCTTCTTTCGACACCGCCAGCGGTTCGCCCGCAGGCGAATGGGTGGGTAGCGCTCGGCGCGGCGAGCGTGATCTTTCATCTTGGGCTGATCTTTTATGGCCTGGCGCCGGCGCTGGTAAGCCGGCCGCTGCACATGGCGCTACTGCTGCCTTGGGTGCTGGTGTACCTGGCGCGCGGGCGCCTTGCGCGGGCCAGCGGCTGGCTACTGACGCTTTTGGGCGTGGCGGCCTGCGGCTACATCGCACTCAACGAGCCGGCGCTTGCCAACCAGTACGGTTTCATCGATACGCCGCTTCAAATGGCCATCGGCGTGTTTTTGATGCTGCTGGCGCTCGAGGCCGCGCGCCGGGCGATCGGCTGGCCGCTGCCGCTGGTGGCGCTGCTGGCGCTTTTGTACGGCGTGTTCGGCGAGCACGTGCCCGGCACCTTCGGCCATGCGGGCATCCCGCTTTCAAGCCTGGTGGGTACGTTGACCATCGCCGAAGGCGGGCTCTGGGGGTCGCTGACCGGCGTGAGCGTCAGTGTGGTGGCGATCTTCGTCATTTTTGGCGCGGTGCTCAACGCCGGTGAAGCGGGGCAGGGGTTCATGAACCTGGCCTCCACCATCGCCGGGCGGCTGACCGGCGGCGGGGCGAAGGTTTCGGTCATCTCCTCGGCGCTGATGGGCTCGATTTCCGGCTCGGCGTCTGCCAACGTTGCCTCGACCGGGGCGATCACGCTTCCTTCGATGGTGCGCCTTGGCTATCCGCGCGCGCTTGCCGGCGCCGTGGAGGCGGTGGCGTCTTCTGGTGGGCAGATCATGCCGCCGTTGATGGGCGCCGGCGCCTTCGTGATGGTCGAACTCACCGGTACGCCCTACACGGCGATCATGGCGGCGGCGGCGCTGCCGGCTTTGCTCTATTTTCTGACCGTGTGGGTGGGCATCAATGCCTACGCCACGCGTTACGATTTAAAGCCCGTGTCCAGAAGCGAGCAGCCCGCGGCGAAGGAGGTGCTGATCACCGCGCTGTTCTTCGCCGTGCCCTTCGCGCTTCTGCTCGAGCGGATTTTCCGCGGTGGGGTCACGCCGCAGTACGCGGCCAGCGTCGCGGTCTTTGCCGGCGTGGTGCTTTTGCTGTTCGACGCGAAGCTGCGTTTCTCGCTTGCTGATTTCGGCGCAAGGCTTTGCGAGGCGGCGCTCACCGCCGGGCGCCAGATCGCGGTGATCGGCGCGATCATCCTGTGCGCCTCGCTGGTAGTCGGGGTGCTGTCGCTGACCGGGCTCGGGGTCAAGATCACCTCGGGCATCCTCTCGCTTTCCGGCGATCTGCTGTGGCCGGCGCTGCTGCTCACCGCACTTGCCTGCCTGATTCTGGGTATGGAAGTGCCGACCACCGCGGCCTACGTGATCTGCGTGTCAGTGGCGGGGCCGGCGCTCACCTCGCTGGGGCTTTCACCGCTGCTCGCGCATCTGTTCGTGTTCTGGTTCGCGCTGTTATCCACCATTACACCGCCGGTATGCGGCGGCGTGTTCATCGCCGCGGGCATGGTGGGGGAGAACTGGCTGAAGGTCGCCTGCAAGGCGATGGCGCTGGGTATCGGGCTCTATATCATTCCGCTGGCCATGGTGGCCAATCCGGCGCTGATCGACCTCGCCGCCGACCCGCTCGGTGCTGCGCTGAGCGCGCTCAAGATAGCATTGGGGCTTGGGCTGATCTCCTTTGGGGTCATCGCCCGCCGCGCGCTCCTCTGGCGCGTGGCGCTGGTGCTGGCCGGGGCGGCGGCCATTTTCCTCTTTTAGCGGGTATCCTCGAGCCAGAGCGGCGAGTCCGGCGCCAGTTTTTCGGTGGCGTAGACCACCCAGGTATCCAGCGCCGGGCCGAGTGTGCGGGCCACGCGAAGCGCGTGCGGGGCGCGCTCCGCTACGGCCTCGGCGCAGAGCCCGGCCTCCACCTCGCCGTTCAACAGCGCCTCGCCCACCGCCGAGGTCGTGGGCAGCTCGACGATCGTCTCGAAGGCGCTGAGATCGGTGTAGTAGCGGGTAGCGGGCTGTATCGCCACGCGCCTCAAGGGCCTAGCGTCTTTGCGCTCGACCAGGGCCAGCGGATGAGAGCCTGCCACGAACACATCCACCGGAAAGGCGCGGTGCATGGTGCGCCCCACGCAGTCGGCGTGGCTTGCGTGGGCGGTACACTGAAGCACGTGACTCACCTCGCCGCTTAGAAGCGCCTCGAAAGCGCGCTCGAAGTCATCAACATAAACACACTCGCCGGTATCCGGCGCGTGCCGGGCCAAATAGCGCGTGGCGACCAGCGCGTGGTTGCTGTTTGGCGGGCCCAGGGTGGCCAGTCGCATAGTCGGCTCCATCAGGTGGGTGAACCCGCATTATGCCAACAGTGTGAAGCTTGCCGCGATAAACACCGCGTAGCCCCCGAGCAGCGCTGCGCCTTCACCGCGCGAAAGCCGAAGCCCGGTGGCGAGAAACAGCAAAAGCGCCAGCGCCGAGGCGAGCATTATCCACTGGTCGAACGCGGCCATGCGCCCTGCCAGGGTCAGCGGCTGTAGAAACGCCGATACCCCGAGAATCCCCAGCAGATTGAAGATATTGCTGCCCAGAATATTGCCGACCGCGACATCCGCGTGGCGGCGAAGCACCGCCACCAGCGACACCGCAAGCTCCGGCAGCGACGTGCCGACCGCGACGATGGTCAAGCCGATCACCGCCTCGGAAAGCCCCAGCGCCTGGGCGATCCCGATGGCGCCGTAAAGCAAAAGCTGCGATCCGCCGATGAGCAGCGCAAGCCCTGCAACGAGCCCCACCCCGATTAGAGCCCCCGAGCTTGGCCGTTTGGCCGGCGCCTCGATCAGCACGTTGGCCGGCTCAAGCGCTTGAGGCTGGCGCTTTTCGCTCTGGTAGGCCCACACGAGATAAGCGGCAAGCCCTGCCAGCAGTACCACTGCGTCCACCCGGCCTAGCGTGCCGTTCACGCCCAAAACGATAAAGCCAAGCGTTGCCAGGAGCATCACCAGCCCGTCGCGTTTGAGCGCCTGGCGTTGAGTGGTCAGCGGATAGATCAGCGCGGAGAGCCCGAGGATCAGCATGATGTTGCCGATATTGCTGCCGATCACGTTGCCAATGGCGATATCGGGCTTGTTTTCGAGGGCAGCGTTGATCGATACCACCAGCTCCGGCGCCGAGGTGCCGAAACCCACGATCACCAGGCCGGTAAACAGCGCCGAAACGCCAAGGCGCTCGGCGCCGGCCACCGCGCTTCGCACCAGCGCCTCGCCGCCCAGCGTCAAAAGCGCAATCCCACCCAGCAGACTCACGATATACAGCATGGCTTTGCCCCTGTTCATGCAGCGTGTTCACACGACGTGACGCACCGCTCATCCTCAAATTAGTGTGCCTCTTTGCCTGACGCCATACGGGTAAGCGATTTTACGGCTTGCTCCAGGCGAGGGCCTTCTTTATCGTTATGTTATATTATATTTTTTGGTCGTTGGCACGTCGCTGCCAAGGGACTCGGACAATCGCATTAATACAGTCGTGAAAAAAACAGTCACGCAAAAAACAGTCACGTAAAAAAGGAGAACGTATGGCACGCTTGACGAAAAAGGCGCTTGGCGCGCTAACCGTGGGCTCGGTGATGATCGCAGGCCTGCAAGGGGCACACGCGCAGAGCGACAGCAATGGACATGCGCACTCCCATGACCACGAGCATGAACATTCCCACGAACACGATCATGGCCACTCTCATGATCACTCCCACGAACATGATCATGAGCACGCTCACGATCACGATAGCGACATTTACGCCGGCCACTTCGACGACGAGCAGGTGCAGGACCGCGAACTGACCGATTGGGAAGGCGACTGGCAGTCCGTCTACCCCTATCTTCAGGATGGCACGCTGGAGCCGGTGTTCGAACACAAGGCGGAAAACGCCAGCATGACCGCCGAGGAGTACGCCGAGTATTACGAGGTTGGCTACCAGACCGACGTCGAGCGCATCGTCATCGACGGCAACACCGTGACCTTTTATGAAAACGGTGAAGAGAGCAGCGCCCACTACGCCTACGACGGCTACGAGATTCTGGAGTACGAGGCCGGCAACCGTGGCGTGCGGTTCATTTTCGAAAACGAAGACAGCGACGAGATGCCGCGCTACATCCAGTTCAGCGACCACAGCATCTACCCGACCGATGCCCACCACTTCCACCTCTACTGGGGCGATGACCGCGGCGCGCTGCTGGACGAGGTGACGAACTGGCCGACCTACTACCCAAGCGACATGAATAGCGACCAGATCGTCGAGGAGATGCTGGCTCACTAAAGCGAGCAGCCGTAGCAAAGCACTCGCACAGGTCATCCGTACGCAGTACCCCCGGTAACATTACCGGGGGTATTTTTTTATCCGTTCAACGGCAACCCGATGACGCATACGTTGTCAGAACTCTGCGTGTAAAAAGCCGTATGCGTTAAAAATCAAATACTTTTAAGAAAGGTTAGGGATAGCGGCAGGGAAGCGCGCGCTCTAAAGTGCCCTGTACTACACGTTTATCCATGTAATGGCGCTCACGGTTAGCGCAGGATATCTCTACATTGGGTAAAAAAGTGTATCATAATGTAAAAGAGAACCGCTGGCTTACGGGTCCCAGGCGGTCAGCTTATAAGGGCGCTGCATATAACTTCACTGGATGAAAATACCATGTTGGAACCCTTGGCAATGTCCCCTCCTTCCTTGAAGGAGTCACACCCTCAAGCCATTGCGGTATTGGGCGTGGGCCAAGCAGCGAGTCGTCATTTGCGCCTTCTCGACGTCAGCGAAGAGTACACGCGCTTCTGGGGCGGAGGGCGGGAGCAGTGGCTGGGCGCTTCGCCGACCATCGTGGGGTGCGAAAACGAAAACCGCAAGCTCCTGCGCACGCTCAACCAGGCGCTGGCAAACGGGGAGCTTGAGGAGGGGTATTCACTTTCCGGGCTCGACAAGAGCAGCTGGCCGCTGGCCGTGGGCAAGCGCGCGCTTTTGATCGAGTGGCGCATCACGGCGATGACCATGCCTGGCCTTGGCGAACGCGTACTGGTGCTGGTGCAGCGCGATATTTCCAAGCGCGTGGAAAGAGAAGCCGAGCTTGAGCGTTTGGCCACGACCGACATGCTGACCGGGCTGTACAACCGCGTTCGCTTTGACCGGCTGCTCAAGACCGAGATCGGCCGGCGCAGCCGCTACGTGCGCCCGTTTTCGCTGATCATGCTCGATATCGACTTCTTCAAGGCAATCAACGATAGCCACGGTCACGACGTCGGCGACCAGGTGCTGGCCCAGCTGGGGAAGATTCTTTGCGACAACCTGCGCCAGGTGGATGTCTGCGCCCGCTGGGGCGGCGAGGAGTTCATGATTCTGGCCCCGGAAACCTGCCTGGAGCAGGCAGTGCAGCTGGCGGAAAAGATTCGCCGCTGCGTTGGCGAGGCCGATTTCGGTACGGCGGGGCAGGTGACCGTAAGCCTGGGTGTGATCGAGGCGCGCCTCAACGAATCGCAGAAAAGCGTAATGAAGCGCGTCGACGACGCCCTTTACACCGCCAAGGAGCAAGGGCGTAATCGGGTCAGCTACTGACCGCGCTGCTCATTATTGCTGGTCGCGATCCACGGCGAAGGGTGACCAGGCCTGGCGTACCGGCATGATCTCCAGGCGGTTGATATTGATGTGGGCCGGAAGGGTCGCCAGGTAATAGAGCTGCTCGGCGATGTCCTCTGCTTGAAGCGGCGTGGTACCGCGATAGAGCGCATCGGAGGCGGCCTGGTCGCCCTTGGTACGCACCAGGGTGAACTCGGTTTCCGCCATGCCGGGGGCAAGGTCGGTCACGCGCACGCCGGTGCCGAGAAGGTCGCAGCGCAGGTTGTAGCTGAACTGCTGCACGAACGCCTTCGACGCCCCATAAACGTGCCCACCCGGATACGGCCACTGCCCGGCCACCGACCCCAGATTCAGGATGCTCGCGCCAGCGCCATGCTCGATCAGAAGCGGCAGCGCCGCGTGGGTCACGTTCACAAGCCCGGTGATGTTGGTGTCGATCATGGTCTGCCAATCCTTCAGCTCGACCTTCTGCGCCGGCTGCGGCGCCAGCGCGAGCCCAGCGTTGTTGATCAAACACGTCAGTGGCAGAAATTTCTTCGGCAGATCATTGAGCGCCTGGGCAACGGCGTCACTTTTGCGCACGTCGAGCGTTAGCGTCAGCACGTCGACCTGGCTTGAAAGCTCGCTCTCCAGCGCCTTGAGTCGCTCCTCGCGACGCCCGGTCAGAATCAACGACCATCCGGCTTTGGCAAAACGGTAGGCGGCGGCTTTGCCGAAGCCGGACGTGGCGCCGGTAATCAGTACGCTGGGCATCAAAGACTCTCCTTAAGGACGTGAACGTGGTCGCGCTTTAATGTAGCCGGTTTCGCGCGTTCTTGTGAAGGTTTAACCCAGCTGGCGTCGCCATCGATTCTCAATGGTATCCAGCGTAGCGGGGCCGTACGGCACTTTGCACTGGCCGCTGTAATGCCCCCAGAGCTGGTCACCAAGGTCGAAGTGCCACCACTCGCTTGGCAGGTTGGTGAAGCCCTGAGCGTACATGGTGTGATAGAGCAGCCGGCGGTTGTCCCGAACACGGCGCTCGCGCTCGTCGATATCATCGCGCTCGAAATGCGCGGTGTTCGAGGCGGGCATGGCCTCGTCGAACAGCGTGCCCATGTCCAGCGGCACACCGATGTCATCGCACAATGTGACATCCACGGCACCGCCGGTAAGGTGAGGGCTGGGAGCGGCCTGTTCGATGCTAGGCACCGAGACGAATTCACGGGTACGCTTAAACAGCTCATCATTCTCCAGCTCCGGATAGCGGTGAGCGATCGCTTCATACAGTGTTTCGAATAGATACTGCTGTACACGCCAAGGGCGCCAGCCGTCTAGCACGATCATTCCAGTGCCTTTTGGCAGGCTTTGAGCCGCTGCGACCAGCGCACGGTAGACGCCTTCGCGTACGAAACACTCGTTTAACGCACCTGGGATACCTAAGCGTGAATAGGCTGGAAATACGCGAATGGGCGCCGGAGCGAGGCTCAGCGGCAGCAGGCGTTCACCGTTATCTACAATAGGCAAGTCGTTGACCCGCAGCCAGTCCGGTGCTGGATCACTCGGTATGACGGAGAGGGCGGCATGGGAAAGAGGCATCGATTCATCCAAGAGCATTAGGCAGCCAGAGGGTCAGATTGGGGAACACGATAAGCAGAACCAGTACGAAAACGGCCAGCAGTACGAATGGCCAGATGGTTTTGAACAGGGAGACGATTTCCAGCTTGCTGACGGCGGCGGCGACGAATACGCACGCTCCCAGTGGCGGGGTGATCAGGGCAATAGTGATATTAAGAGTGATGATTACTCCTAGATGCACCGGATCAATGCCCGCCATCATGGCGACCGGGGCGAAAATAGGTGTCAGCAGCATCAGCGCCGAGACCTCTTCCATGAACATGCCGGTCACGAAGGTAATCGCGCTGAGCAGCAGCAGGATGAGAATCGCGTTGTCCACATAGGGCGAGAGTAGTTCGACGAATTGAGTCGGCACTTGGGCGTAGGAGAGCAGCCAGCTAATGATGGACGATGCCGCCATGATCAAAAAAATCGCTGAGGTGAGCCGAGCGGTATCCCGCACGGCCTGCCAGCAGTGGCGCAATCTGAGCCTACCTAGTACCACACCACAAAGCGCTACATAGAGGGCAGTGAGGGCACCGGACTCGGTAGGCGTGACAAATCCCAGCACGATGCCCGCGACGATGATAAACGGCGCGACGAGCGCTGGCGTGGCGGCTATGAAGGCGCTACCAAGCTCCTTGAACGAGGGCAAACTTCCGCTTTTGGGTAGCCGGTGGTGCCAGGCGTACCAGGCGTTCATGCCCATGAAGGCCAGGCCGAGAATGATACCGGGCACGACACCGGCCAAAAACAGATCACCCACCGAGGTATTGGTCAGCGAGGCGTAGAGAATCATGAAGATGCTGGGTGGAATGATCGGCCCGATCAGCGAGCTTCCCGCGGTGAGGCCGGCGGCAAAGGCGCGCGAGTAGCCCTCCTTTTCCATCGCGGGTACCAGCAGTGACCCCAGCGCCGAGGTATCCGCCACCGCCGAGCCGTTCACGCCGGCAAAGAAAACGCTCGACACCACGTTGACGTGCCCCATGCCACCGCGTAGGTGGCCGACGATCAGTCGAGCGAACCCCATCAACCGCTCGGTCAGCCCGCTTGCATTCATCAGGTTGCCGGCCAGGATGAAAAGCGGAATCGCCATCAGCGAAAAGACATTGATGCCGCCGAAGAACTGCTGGGGCATCATGCGCATGATCATGGATGGGTCAACGAAGAGAAACCCCGTCAGCGCAGTGACCAGCAGTGAAAGGAATAGGGGTAGTCCAAGCAGCACATGGATTAGAAAGACCGCCAGCATGGTTAGAATCATTGTTCGTCCTCCACCGTCTTGAGTGGGGCGGGCCCGTAAAGCAGTACGTGCCAAGCCAGCAGGGCGAAACCGATGGCCAGCGAAAAAAGCGGAATCGAACGGCTAATGCCAAGCCCCGACGTCTTGAATAGCCCGACCGATGGCGACACCGCGTAGCGATAGCTGATCCAGGCCCCGCCTAGAGCGATGGCCAGCGTGACCAACCACTGATAGAGATTCAAAAGACGCGCCAGCGTCGCCGGCAAGTGGCGCTCCAAAAGAGCAACGCGCATATGGCCGCCTTCCGACCATACCGCGCCTGCGGCGAGCATCACCGTGGCGATGATCAAAAAGCGTGCGAGTTCATCGGTCCAAATCGGCGCGCCACCCAGCGCGTAGCGGGTGAGCACGCCGTAGAGAATCACCAACACGTTGATCGCCAGCAGCCCGCCCGCCAGGGCGAGAGAAATAGAGCGACTGGCGTCGAGCAGGCGAGGGCGAAACGAAGTAGCCATATGATCGCTCCAGCGTAAAAGCAGCAACGGGGCTAGCCGTGACTAGCCCCATCATCGAAAAGGAAGAGGATTTACTGGGTGAGCGCGCTTTCCCCTGCATCGTCGAGGGCCATGTCGATCCAGCGCTGATCGATACCTCGTCCTTCAAGCCATTCAAGGTAGGCGGGCTGGCCAATAGTTCTGAAGGCTTCCAGCTCTTCGTCGCTTGGGCGAATGATTTCCATGCCTTCGTCTTCGAGATAGGCAATGCGTGACTCGACTTGTGCTTCGTTAGCTTCGCGGGCGCGCTGGTTGGCTTCGTTCACGGCGTCCATGAAGGCATCACGCAGATCGTCATCCCAGCCAGCAATCATTTCGCTGTTGCCTACCAAAAACTGATCCGAGTACTGGATGTTGGCCAGGGTCAGGTAATTCTGTACTTCATAAAGGCTCGCCAGGATGATGTACATCGGCGGATTCATCTGACCGTTAGCGATACCGGTACGTAGCGCCATGTAGGTTTCAGTCCAGGGAATCGGCGTGCCGGAGGCGCCAAAGGATTCGTAAAGCGCGACCTGGCTTGGATCCATGGCGCGAAAGCGCAAGCCCTCGAAGTCGCTTGGCTGACGAATCGGGCGCTCGTTGTTGGTAAACGCCAGAAAGCCGCCTTCTTCGACCACAGCCAGCATATCCACACCGGCGCGCTCACGCAGTTCATCGCTGAAGGCCTGCCAGTAGTTACCTTCATCGAAGAAAGTGCGCGCGGCGTCAAAGTCCTCGAACAAAAACGGAATGGCGCTGACGAAGAGTTCGTCGGCCAGCGGTGAGACGCCGGCAAAGGACGCAATGTTGAGCATGGGCGTATTCATGGTCTGCTCCATGCGCTCTTCTTCACTACCTAGCATACTGTTGGCGAACAAGCGCAGCTCGATCTCATGATCGGTACGCTCTTCCACCAGCTCTTTCAAATTGGTAGCGAATACGTGAACCGCGTTCTTTTCCGGGTCCGGTGCGCCGTTGTAGCTGAGGTTGATCGTCGTAGCCGCAAACGCTGTATTGACCATGGCCATCGAACCCAGCAGGCACGCAGCGCCAAGGCGCGAGAGATTAAAACACAACATCGAATGTCTCCTGTTTCCTGTAAGAGCAGATATGAGTACCTGCTTATCGTTATTAGGCTTTACTCGATGAGACTATGCATTGAAGTGTTGACTATGCAATACCTAAAGCGTTGCCTTTACGTCAACAGGCGAGGCGCATTGGCGGAAAAGAACCGCATGCCCTGATGAAGATGATGTAAGCAGGCGCTAGCGGCTACGGTCAAATCGTGGCCCCTGAGGCTAACGATTTGAGCCCGGGCATCGTTCATTAACGCGTACTGCATGGGAAGGGGAATTATTTCGCCACGCCGAATTTCGTCCTCCACGGTCAATTCCGGCATAAAAGTGACGCCGATGCCCGAGCGCACGAAATTTTTCAGTACCGCTACCGAGTTGGTATAAAGGCGCGCTTCAAGATGAAGGCGCTCGTGATGTTCGACCATGTTGACCATTTGGCGCATCCCGAAGGGGTTATCCATCAAACCCAGCGGCCAGCGGCGCAAATCGCTCAGGTTAACGGCGCGCCGTAGCTGGCAGAGTGGGTGGTCAGGCGGCACGATTAGGTCGAGAGGTTGACGTGTTTCCACATGGCAATAAAGCGCTGAATCCACGGGCGGGGCGTATAAAAGCGCCAGATCTACCTCGTAGTCCTTCAGCAGCGACATTGCCTCGTTCACCCCGGCCATACGGATATCCACGTTGATACCCTCGAAGGTGGTCATGAACTCACCCAGCGGTCGGGCGATCAGATCCGCGATGAATCCCTCGCCCACGGCGATGCGCACGTTGCCACGTGAAAGTCCTTGCAACGCGTTGATTTCGGAAAGTACGGACTCTTCTTGAGCTCGCTGTGTATTGAAATGCTGCGCTAGCAAAATGCCCGCTTGGGTGGCGCGCATCCCGCTACCCACCCGTTCGCAGAGCTTACTGCCCAGCGACTCTTCCAGCATTTTTATTTGGCGGCTCAGCGCCGAAGGATCGACGTCCAGATGCGCGGCCGCCCGGCGTAAAGATCCTCTACGAATAACTTCATTGAGGTAAACGAGCGCGCGTTGATTAAGCATTGGGCACCACTGATAGACGGCGGGAGCAAGAGTACGAAATAGCTTATCAAATTTGGCGAACTACAAGATTCGTGGTTTGCAAAACAGGTACTTTGCTTTGCCCTGGGCGGCCTTTTGATCGACAATGCCGTACTCCTTCAGACCAGGGACATCACGCATGCAGGCAAACGGATTTTTCGATGAAGTGGGCGAGGCCATTGGCGGGGCGATTCGCGTGGTGGTGGAGTTTCTGCTCGGTATCTTCTCCAATTTCTTTGGTGCGTTCGGCGATTTCATCGACGGGCTGACGCGCTCGCTGGGCATCAACGACTCCTTTTTCAGCATCGTGGTGCTGATCATCGGGCTTCTGATTCTGTGGGGCGGGATCAAATCCTTTCTGCGCGGCTCGATCATCGGCGGCATCGTGCAGACCTTCATCGCGCTGTTCATTCTTTCCTGGCTGATGATGTAGCACCGCACGGTGGCCCGTGTTCAGGGGGGGCGCAAGGCTTCATAAGCGTATGACGTATTAATATTTGCTTATCTGGTGCAATTTGCGATCATCTGCACTCTTTTAGTGCTTAAGAGGGTGCCATGAGAACCTACCTGGGCAAAATGCGCGGCGAGCCGTTCAAGCGCGCGCGGGTCGGCTGGCAGGATGCATTATGGTCTTGGGTCGGTGCGTTTTGCGGCATGGCGCTGATCTGCTGGCTCAGCGCCCACTGGCTGACCCAGCAGCTTCTGATCGTTGGCTCCTTCGGCGCCACCTCGGTGTTGATCTACGCCGCCCCGGAAAGCCCCTTCGCCCAGCCTAGCCACGTGCTGTTCGGCAGCGTACTTTCCGCCGCCGTGGGGGTGGCCTGCTACCAGCTGCTGGGCGCGACGCCGTTTTCGATGGCGCTGGCGGTGTCGCTCTCGATTCTGGTGATGCAACTGACTCACACGGTGCATCCGCCAGGTGCTGCGGCGGCGCTGATCGCCGTGGGCGGCGGGGCGAGCGTTCACGCGCTTGGCTGGTGGTACCCGCTCGCGCCGATCGGCATGGGCTGCGTAGTGATGCTGGTGGTGGCGATTCTGGTCAACAACCTGGCCCGCCACCGCCGCTATCCGCGCTACTGGTAACTCGAATGGCTTCGTGAGAAGGACCTAAAAGCGCGAAAGCTCGGCTTCGAGTTCGAAGATGTGTACATCCTCCACGTCGAGCTCGCGCAGTGCCCGGGCAAGATTCATCAGGTAGTCACGGTTGGGCCCGCTCGGGCCCACGGCTTCATGAATATGGCGCGCCATGGCCTCGAGCGGCGCAGGCCCCAGAAACGCCGGGTTCTCCTCGGTCGCCATGTAGACGAGTCCCTGCACCTGACGGCCATCGCTGAGATGCAGCGGCGTGATCTCGCGCAGGTAGCCGTTTTTTTCCCTATGATCCAGCGGTGCCAGGGTTTCCTCGCTGATGCGATAGGCCATGCCGTGGCAGATCGCCCCCTCCGCCCGGGTCAAGGTGACCACCCGCCCCGGCGCCTCTGGCGTTCCGCGGTGGTCGTGGGAGCCCTGCCAAAAGCGCCGCTCGAAGCCTTCGATAAAGGCCCGACGCTGCTCGAGAAAGGGAAAGTCCGCCTTCCAGATCAGCGAACCGTAGCCGAACAGCCAGATATCGCCGTTGGCGTCGAAGGGGCGGCGGCTCTGGTTGACGGCGGTGGTGTCTATCAGCATGGGGCTTACCCGGTGATCATGAGAAGATGTAGAGTGAAAACGTCATGATAACATGGCGACAAACGCTCTTCGGGAGAGGCGCATGCGCGCGATTTTTCTGGTCGATAACGGCTCGCTCAAACCCGCCGCCGTGTTTAATCTGCGCCGCGTGGCGAAGGCGCTCGGCGAGCAGATCAACGAGCCGGTCACGCCGGCGTCGCTGCTGCACTCGAACAAGATTGCCGTGGAAGAACTCGATGGCGAACCCGCCCGCACGCTGGGCCCCGCCGCCGAGCGCAGCGCCGCCGAGGGCGCGCGGGAGATCATCGTCATTCCGTTTTTCTTCGGCGAGAGCCGCGCGCTGACCGACTACCTGCCCAAGCGCATGGCCGAGCTTCAGGCGCGCTTTCCAAACGTTGCCGTGCGCGTGGCGATGCCGCTGGTCGACGAGCGCGGCGACAACGACCTGCGCCTGTCCGGTATTCTCGCCGACAACGTTCTGGAGGTGCTGCCCGATGGGGCACCGCCGCGCGTGGCGCTGGTGGATCACGGCAGCCCGATTTTCGAGGTCACCGCGGTGCGCAACCGGCTGGCGGGCCAGCTCGGGGCGCTTCTGGGCGAGCGCGTCGCCTGCGTGGCGCCAGCCTCGATGGAGCGCCGCGAGGGGGATGAGTACCGCTTCAACGAGCCGCTGCTTGAGAACCTGCTCGAGAGTCCCGAGTTTGGTGAGGCCACGGTGGTGGTGGCGCTGCTTTTTCTTTCGCCGGGCCGCCACGCCGGTGAAGGCGGCGACATCGCCGAAATCTGCCGCCAGGCCCAGGCGCGCCACCCGAACCTTCGCATCACCACCACCCGACTGGTGGGCGAGCACGACGGTATCGCGGCGCTGCTGCGCGCCCGCTTCGAGGCGCTGATGCGCGGCCGCGCGCTGCTCGAACTCCTTCCACCCGGGGGCGATTGATCCTCGGTAGTGCCAGACGCCTTGAGAGCGCGTAGAATCGCGAGCCTTTCACGCGCTCGCGCGTTCACTTTCGCACCCAGCCAACCAGGGGCTCCTCTTGATCGCCACCGCCAATATCACCATGCAGTTCGGGGCCAAGCCCCTGTTCGAGAACGTCTCGGTCAAATTCAACAACGGCAACCGCTACGGGCTGATCGGCGCCAACGGCAGCGGCAAGTCGACCTTCATGAAGATTCTCGGCGGCGAGCTCGAACCCTCGTCGGGTCAGGTGATGCTCGAGCGCACCACGCGGCTGGGCAAGCTGCGCCAGGACCAGTTCGCTTTCGAGAGCGAGCGGGTGATCGACACCGTCATCATGGGCAACGTCGAACTCTGGAAGGTGGCCGCCGAGCGCGAGCGCATCTATAGCCTACCCGAGATGAGCGAAGAGGACGGCATGGCGGTGGCGGATCTCGAAGTGCGCTTCGCCGAGCTCGACGGCTACACCGCCGAGGCCCGCGCCGGCGAGCTGCTGCTGGGCTTAGGGATTCCGCTCGAGCAGCATTTCGGCCCGATGAGTGAAGTGGCGCCGGGCTGGAAGCTGCGGGTGCTGCTCGCCCAGGCGCTTTTCTCCGACCCGGACGTGCTCCTGCTCGACGAGCCGACCAACCACCTGGACATCAACACCATCCGCTGGCTCGAGGAGATCCTCAAGGCGCGCAGCAGCACCATGGTGATCATCTCCCACGATCGCCACTTTCTGAACAGCGTTTGCACCCACATGGCGGATCTCGACTACGGCGAGATCACGCTGTTCCCCGGCAACTACGACGAGTACATGACCGCCGCCACCGCTGCCCGCGAGCGCCAGCACGCGGACAACGCCAAGAAGAAGGCGCAGATTGCCGAGCTTCAGCAGTTCGTCAGCCGCTTCTCCGCCAACGCCTCCAAGGCGAAGCAGGCGACCTCCCGGGCGCGCCAGATCGACAAGATCAAGCTCGAGGAGATCAAACCCTCGAGCCGAGTGAGCCCCTTCATCCGCTTCGACCAGAACAAAAAGATCCACCGTAACGCGCTGGGCGTCGAGGCAATCAGCCAGGGGTTCGAGGGCAATCCGCCGCTGTTCGAGCGCTTCTCGATGGGGGTGGAAGCCGGCGAGCGCATCGCCATCATCGGCCCCAACGGCATCGGCAAGACGACGCTATTGAGAACACTTGCCGGTGAGCTCGCCCCACAGGCAGGCACAATCAAGTGGACCGACGCTGCCGAGCTTGGCGTGTTCGCCCAGGACCACGCGGCGGACTTCGAGCATGACGCCACGCTGTTCGAGTGGATGGGGCAGTGGACCCAAGGCGGCGAGCAGGTGGTGCGCGGCGCGCTCGGGCGGATGCTCTTCTCGAGCGACGACATCAATAAGTCGGTGAAGGTCATCTCCGGCGGCGAGCAGGGCCGGATGCTGTTCGGCAAGCTGACGCTGACCAACCCCAACGTGCTCTTGATGGACGAGCCGACCAACCACCTCGACATGGAATCCATCGAGGCGCTCAACCTGGCCCTCGAGCACTACCCGGGCACGCTGTTGTTCGTCAGCCACGACCGCGAATTCGTCTCAAGCCTTGCCACGCGCATCATCGACATGCAGCCCGACGGCATCGTCGACTTCAGCGGCAGCTACGACGACTACCTGCGAAGCCAGGGGCTGGTCGCCTAACGGCGGCGCTCTTCACCCAGAATACGCCGATAGGTCAGCTCGGAAACCGGGTTCTGCTCGCCGTCCAGGATGCGGCCGCGGAAGGTGTCGTCCATCTCCTGGGCCAGGGTCACGTAAACGTGCATCTGCTGGTTGCGGCGCCGGTGAATCGGCGGTTTGACCAGCAGCACTACGCCGCGCACCGTCTCACGCAGCTCGCCGCTCAGAAGATCCGGCATTTCGCCGGGCGGGTAGGCGTTGGCGACGATGATCGGGTTGGTGCGCTTTTGACCATCGATCAGAAACACCCGCCGCTCGGCGTCGAACCGGGCGTTCTTGCCGCGCAGCCACTCGGTCAGGCGCTCGTCGGTGGTGGCGTCCGGCTTGGCGAAAATCACGAACAGCGCATGTTGACGCCGTCCTGCCAGGCTCTGTGGAGCGGCCGGCGCCGCCGATGGGTCAGGCGCCGAGCACGCCTGGGCGGGCCGAATGGGCGTCTGCATGGGCGAAGTCGGCGGCGCCTCGCTCGGCGGGCGAGCGCTTCGGCGATAGAAATAGAGTGCGACGGCCAGCGCGCCGAGCACAAGCGACACGCCCGCGAGCCAAACGGGAAGGGAAACACTCTCCATGGCACAACACCCCAGGCCTGATCCATATGGTGGCACCGCCAACGCCCGCTGTTGCGATGGGCAGGCGATCCCTGACGACAAAGTAGGCGAAATTCCCTTATCCGTGGGCCGTTCGGCTACAAAAAAGGCACCCCGCGAAAGGGTGCCTTGAATCAGACAGGGTTTGTCAGAAAACGTCAATAATCTGATTTAAACCCGGATTTGTCAGACCTCGATTATTTCAGCCGATCATACCCGTTATCCATAAACGGATAGTCGGTGTAACCCTTCTCATCGCCGCCGTAGAACGTATCGGGATTCGGCTCGTTGAGCGTCGCACCCACGCGAAAACGCTCGACCAGATCCGGGTTGGCGATATAAGGGCGTCCGTACGCGATGAGATCGCTGTTACCGCTTTTAACCATTGCCTCGCCTTTCTCGGCGTCGTAGTGGCCGCAGTAGATCAAGCGGCCGTTGAAGCGCTCGCGCATCCGCTCGCGAAAGCCGTCCGGGAAGGTATTGTCGCCGCCGGCCCAGTTGGGCTCGTTCAGGTGGATATAGGCGATGTTGCGTTTGGAGAGCTCGTCAGCGAGATAGAGCGCCATCGCTTCGGGCTCGTCATCGGTCAGCCCGAAGATCTCGATGAACGGCGTCAGGCGGATGCCCACGCGATCGGCGCCTACCACCTCGATCACCGCATCGACCACCTCGAGCGGGAAACGGGCGCGGTTCTCGATCGAGCCGCCGTAGCGGTCGGTACGCTTATTGGTACCGGTGGCCAGAAACTGGTTGAGCAGGTAGGCGTTGGCGGCGTGCACCTCGACCATATCGAAGCCCGCGTTTTTGGCGCGCTGGGCGGCCTTGCGGTAGTCCTCGACGATGCCGGGGATCTCGTCGGTCTCAAGCGCGCGCGGCGTGCTGGCCGGGTGCTGACCGGCGCTGCCATCCTCGAACTCGACGAAGGCGTTGGCGCCTTCACCCTTCAGCGCGCTAGGCGCGACCGGCTGCTGGCCGTTGGGCTGCACCATTTCGTGGGAGACGCGGCCCACGTGCCAGAGCTGCAGCGCCATACGCCCGCCCTTGGCATGTACAGCATCGACGACCTTTTTCCAGCCTGCTTCCTGCTCGTCGGTCCAGATGCCGGGCGTATAGACATAGCCCCGGGCGGTGGGCGAAATGTTCGTTGCCTCACTGATGATCAGCCCCGCCCCGGCGCGCTGGCCGTAGTAGGCGCGCTGCAGTTCGCCGGGCACGCTATCTGGCGTGCGCGCCCGGGTTAGCGGCGCCATGATGACGCGGTTGGGAAGGGGCAGGCTACCCAGTTCCAGTGGTTGAAAAAGTGTTGCAAAGGCCATTCAGCAAAATTCCTTTATGCGATTGGATATCGATAAAATCAGAATAGACCAGTTTGCTACTAATCACCAGCCTGGTTCTTGCAGGCCCTGCTGGTAGCTTTCTGCGTCACTCGAGGGCGCCTAGCGGAGCATCTCTCTGATATTCTTAAGGCTTATTCGTCAGGAAGGCTTTGTTAGCATGTCGAAGAGTGCACCCCAGCGTCGGCCTTATCAGGTGGCGGAAACCATCAAGTGCTGGATTGTGGATAGGCAGCTGAAGCCAGGTGATCGATTGCCTGGCGAGTCAGAATTAATGGAAACGCTACAAGTGTCCAAAGGCACGGTGCGCGAGAGTATGCGGGTGCTGGAAGCCCAGGGGTTGGTAGAAACTCGTACCGGGCCGGGTGGTGGTGCCTTTGTGCGTGAGATGAGCGATGCCAAAGCCGTGTCGCTGCTGAGTAACTATTTTTTTTTCAAAGAGATATCGATCAAGGATATTTACCAGATTCGTTTGGCGCTAGAGCCTGAACTCGCCGCCTCATTGGCGGGCAAGGTGACCGCTGCTGATATGACGCGTTTACGTGAAAGCCTGCATAGCTACGCAGGTCCTGCAAACGATAGCGAGACCGAACGGCAGCAGCATCTTGATTCCTTGCACTTTCACTTGATGCTCGCTGAGTTGGCCGGTGGCAATCAACTGCTGACGTTCATGATTAAATTCACCATCCAGGTGCTTTCGGATCTAACGATTTACCATCGCCTTTATGAGCCGGTGACTTACGACCTTGGGCAGACCGGCTGTCGTTATCATGCCGAAATTCTGGATGCCATTGAACTGGGTGATGCCGCAAGTGCTTACAATATCATGCGCGAGCACATGCTTGACGCCCAGCGGGTGATGAACCAGCAGGAAGCTCAGGTACGCCGAGGCTTTCTACCCGAATCGTTGATATAACCTACAAAGGGCAGGCATCACGGCGGCGTTAGCTGTTGCAGGAATGCCATCACGATCCGGATTGCGATGTCACCGTCGTCTGCGCTGATGGCTTCGTCGGGGTGATGGCTAAGCCCATCTTTACAGCGCACAAACAGCATGCCGATGTCGGTCAAAAGCTGCATGGCCAAGCCATCGTGCCCTGCACCGCTAAACAGCCTATCTGCTGGTTGACCAACCTTCGTGCAGGCCTTTTCAAGAGCTGTCATCATCCAGTCGGCGCACGCCACCGCATCGGCACTATAGGTGTTTTCAATTTCAATGCTCAATCCACGGCGTTTCGCTACCTTTTCCAAGGCGGTGGTTACGGCTTCTCTACCATACTTGCGAATAGAGGCTTCTGGGGAGCGTAGCTCGATCGTGAACGTTACCTGAGCGGGTATCACATTGACCGCATTGGGATGAACATCGAGTTTTCCCACCACGCCGACCAGATCGGCGGTATCCTGCAGCAAATGATCAATGGCAAGCACCATCTCCGCTGCACCGACTAACGCATCGGAGCGCATCTCCATGGGTGTCGTGCCTGCGTGCCCCGCTTTGCCGCTGAGTGTGACCTGGTGGCGTTCAATCCCTGTCAGGGCTGTCACAATGCCTACGGCATGATTGCGCTGCTCAAGGATCGGTCCTTGTTCAATGTGAATTTCTAAAAAGCCCAGCGTCCTGTCGGGATTTCGAGCGACAGCGGGAATATCGTCAGGCGTGCAGCCGAACGTGGTCAAGGCCTCTCGCAGGGAAATGCCCTCAGGATCCTGCGCGTCAAGCTGATCAGGCGTTACACTCCCTGCCAATGCTTTGCTACCCACCAGCGTGGTTGGGAAGCGCACTCCCTCCTCATCACCAAACGCGACCACTTCTATCCCATAGGGTAGAGTAACGCTTTGACGGTCGAGTGCTTCCAGCGCTAATAGCGGGAGGGCTACGCCCAGCATGCCGTCATACTTGCCACCCTCGATGACAGAGTCCTGGTGAGATCCCATGATGAGCGTTTTGGCACCCGCTTGAGCCTTGGGGCAGCGGCCCACAAGATTACCGGCGGCATCCAGCTGGGGGGTAAGTCCTGCGCGCTTCATCCAGGTACTGATTAGCGGCAGTACTTCATGGTGTGCCTGGGAGCAGAAGAGTCGTGTAACGCCGGGGCCTGGTTCCGAGTACTCGGCCGCTTCGTCCAGGCGATCGAGCAATATCTGGCCCAGCTCGCCTCGAGCAAAGGTGGTAGGAACAGCTTCATCGGTCATGAATTCTCCTGTAGCCACTCTTTCATTGCAGCGGCAGTCGGCGCCAAAAGTCCTGGAAGTCGCTAGCCGTAAAGTGGCCGGCCAACGCCTGCAAAGCCGTTACGACGTCGTCTGACCAATCAACGCGCAAATCGATAGGTGCCTGTTGGAATGATTCAATGCGCAGCGCGGCCGAACGTGTGCCGCGTTTATCGCCTCCCGCTGATAAAGCGGCATCCAAAGCGCCAATGAGATGCATAAGCAGACGTTGATCGTGATGGGAGGAGTAGTGAGGCACTTTGCTTCGCTGAATTGCCGCGTCGCTATTCTCGGCACTCAGCGTTAAAAACCGCGTTGCCAGTATCTGTATGACGTCGCCACTTTTTAGCATGTTGCCAACGGCGGCCACGCCGGGGAAGCAGGTTTCACCTACCTGGGCGACATTCTCGGTACCCGAATGCACCGCTGAGTCGCCATGCATATCCATCACCAAGCACTGGCGTAGCGTAGAGCTGCTATCTTCGCTAATGGCCGCATCAAGTGCCTGCTGGGCGCTGGCCCCCGTCGCAAGGGCTGCATATACCCGAGATGGGTACCACGGGTTGGTAAAGCGCCCTTGGGTTACGCATGCACCCACTCCCCGCCAGCAGTGATGTACATAGCCACCTACTGCCACTCCGCCCGTCGCGGTAATGGTTGCCACCGTGCCCGTGGCAGGATGGCAGTGAACCAGTGAAAGCGTCATCTCGGCTTCCTGTACTCAGTAACCCACCAAGTGGCCAATCACCAGACCTACCCAAGAAAGTCCATAGACCAGTACCATAAACGGCATGATCGCTTTCAGCCACTGAGCGTAAGAGACACGCCCCAGAGCCAGCATGGCGAGTGTGCCGCCGGAGGTAGGTACGATCAGGTTGGTCAAGCCGTCACCCACCTGAAATGCGGTGATCATCAGTTGACGGCTCATGCCGACGAGATCCGCCACAGGAATCAGAATCGGCATGGTCACCAGGGCTTGGCCCGAGCCAGAAGGAACAAAGAGGTTGATCACACCTTGCACTACACTGGCCATGATCGCTGAAAATATGGACGGAATACCGTCGATCATGGTGCTCAGCGAGTTGACGATGGTATCGATAATCACCGCTTGCTCAAGAATGACCTGAATGGAGGCCGCTACCCCGATTACCAGCGCGCCCGCCGTCACGCTGGCAGCGCCCTCCATCATCTGCTTAACGATGCCGTTCGCTGAAAGGCCATTCAAGGCCCCGATGACAATGGCTAACAATAAAAAGATGCCTGCAATTTCGTTGATGTACCAACCACGTGTGAAAACGCCGATCAACATGGCGATCAGGCCACCTGCAAACACGACCATGGTAAGGATGTTGCGTTTGGAAAGGCGGTATTCACTGAGTGGTTTGCTCAGTGACTCTGCGTTGTCCGGCTCTTCGAACTCCATCTTGACGACACGCTTGCAGATATACAGCGAGAGCAGCGCAAGCGATGAAAGTACCAGCAGCGTGCGAAGCCATGCACCGGAAAACGTCGGCAGTTCCGCTATCCCCTGAGCAACGCCGACGGTATAGGGATTGATGGGCGAGAGCGCAAAACCAACCCCAATACCGCCGACGGCCATGGCGGCCCCCACCAAACTGGAACAGCCAATGGCGCTAGCGATGAGTATTGCGATAGGGACTAGCGCAATGTTGTTTTCAAATCCGACGGCAACGCCAAAAAAACCATAGATAAACGTGCCGACGACGATGATCGTATTGCGCCGTTGAACGCCAAGGCGGTTCACCGCTACGCCGATGGCGTTCTCTAACGCGCCGGTCTTTTGCAGAATATGAAAAAGCCCTCCGGCAATAAAAACGATGAACAAATATTGGGAGGCAGAGATGAGTCCTTCAGGAATCGCGACGAAAATATTAAAAAGAGGAATGTTGGCGACATTCTCCAGGTAGGCAAAAGAACCTGGCACTACCACCGTGCGACCATCCTGGGTAACACGCTCAAACTCGCCAGCGGGAATGATAAAGGTCAAACAGTAAGTAGCGACCAAGATAATGAAGATCAAAACCATTGGGTCGGGAACCGACTGGTACCACTTTTTACACGTGCCGGAGAGGCTCGCGGAGTGTCGTTCGGCCATAAGGATACCCTTCTTGTAATGTGTCTTGGCGTAGGCGCTCACCGGCACCTTGTAGTGAATTTATCATGATAAATATCGGGGTCAAGCGGAGGCGGGAAATAATACAAGGACAATCACGCGGTTTTGAAGTGCTCTGTCGAGGCGTTTGTCGAACGGCGAGCCAATTGTTTTACTAGGGCCTGTTGACGTTTGAACGAAGAAGATTTTGCAGGACAGGAGCAGGCTCGCAGAATAGAGGTTCTCACACCGACAAACGGCGAGCTTGCGATGCCACGACACATGCTCACGGATAGCACTGGTCGAAGCTAAAACCCATCCTCCTTCAACAAGGTATTCATGACAAGGCCAGTCTGCGACTCACGGTGGAAGGTATCCTTTACCGGATGCGCACGGGCTGCCAGTGGAGGGACCTGCCCGGGGCGTTTGGGTCCTGGAATACGATCTACAAGCGGTTCAACGCCTGGTCAGCAGCAGGAAAACTGATGACGCTTTTCAGTACGCTGGTGGAGGATCCTGATATCGAGTGGCTATTCATTGATGGTTCTTACGTCAAGGCGCATCAGGACAGTACAGGGGCCTCTACAGGAGAGGCAGAAGCCATTGGTAAAAGCCGCGCTGGCAACACCAGCAAAATTCATCTGGCCGTTGATGCTTACGGGCTCCCCAATGCTTTCAGGGTCACGGGGGGTGAAGTACACGACAGTACAGAAGCCCATGCCTTGATTGATGATTTGCCGTCCGGTGATGCGCTTGTAGCTGACAAGGGCCATGACAGTGAATCTATCCGTGAGCAGGTGGAGGCAAGGGGCATGAAAGCCGTGATTCCACGCAAGCGCAACTCAAAAAAGGGAAATGCCAACCTGGACAGAGGCTTGTATGGCTATCGGCATCTCGTCGAGAACGCCTTCGCACGATTGAAGCCGTATCGCGCCATCGCGACGCGTTACGACAAGCTGAAGCGAAACTACGAAAGCATGGTGGCCCTGGCCTGCGGCTTTTTATGGCTACCCATGCGAAACGTCAACAGGCCCTAGAGCGGGTGAAAATAAATCATGTTCTTTTCATCCAAGGCCAGCGTCTTTTGACAGGTATATCGATCTGCCCGATGGCGCTGGCAAGCGGTAGCATGATCGCGGCGAGTTGGCGGTAGCACACGGCGCTGCTAAGTACGCCTGGGCATTGTTTGAGAAGTAGCTCGCACTGCTGCGAAGCCAGCAATATCTGCTCGACCGCTTGGGGAGAAAACAGCGGCTTGGCCTCTTTGCTGCAGCGATTCAGCTACCGCGACAGCATGGAAAGCATCGAGGTATCCAGCCAGCAGGGCAGCGGGTCGTCCAGGCGCCCGGCAATGGAGTGCTGAACCGCTTCGAACGAGGTTCGCAAAAACACGAGGGTCTGGCGAAGCTGGCGCTGCTCATTGGCCATGGGACTATCCTGCTGAATGCCTCTAAAGGGAACTGGTTATCATTTCTATCTTTTGACGATAGCGACAGCTAATCGGCGTGTCAATATAAAGGCTATTGACCGACGGCCTGTCATTGATTAAGCAGCACAAGCCCTTGAACGAAATAGAACGCGCCGATGGCGGTGACGATCCAACGCGTCCAGGTGCGAAAGTTGGCGTCGGTCAAGCGGTGGAGAATAAAGGTACCCGCGCGCGTGCCCAGTAGCGCAAACGGCGCCGCCAGCAGCACGATGCCCCACTCCCCGGTGCTCAGCGTCAGCGCCGAGCCCAGGTAGAAAACGATCTTGATGCTGTGGGCCACGACCTGCGTCATCGCCTTGGTGGCGACCACCTGACGGCGATCCATCTGCGAGCGCACGAACAAGATGTCAATCAACGGGCCTGACACACCGGCGACGATGGTGAGCCCGCCCGAAGCGAAGCCGCAGGCGAGTGCGTGGCTGGCGCGATTGGCTTTTAGATGAAGCCAGCGCTTGGGCATCCAGATCAGCAGCGGCATCATCCCCAGCAGCAACGAGACGATCGCGGCGTTGGGGCTGTAGCTGACCGACACCAAAAGCGCCGCCGCGCTGACCACCCCCAGCGCCATCTGGCCCACTATGCGCCAGACGATATAGCGCCGCGACAGCCAGGCGCGCGAGCCGTTGGCCGTCAGTTGAATCACCCCGTGCACCGCCATGGCCGAGGCGGCCGGAAAGACCAGCAGCAAAAACCACAGCAGCACCATCCCTCCGGCCATACCAAAAACGCCGGACAGCATCGAGGTGAAAAATACTACGCCGACCAGAGCGGCGCCGATCATAACGGTCATGTAGATTCCTTAACGGCAAAACGGCCAGACCTGATAGAACTTGCGGCATTGAAACTCCGCTTCGCAGGCGCCCAGCTGCGCCTGATAACGCCCGGCGCGGCTCGCCACCTGGCGCCCGGCGCGCAGCACGTGAGGCTTGTTGCGATAGGTGCCGCGCTGATAGCCGCCCGCGCCTTCGTGGTAGGCGTAATAAAGGTGCTCGGGATTGTTCAATGAAATACCGGTCTGGGCGCGGGTGCGCGCGTTGTACCAGCCGATGAAGTCGGTGGCGTGCTTCATGTGGGTACGCCGGGCAAAGAGGCTACCGGCCTGGTCGCGGTACTCGCCCCACACCGGGTCCTGGGCCTGAGCGTAGCCCTTGGCGGACGAGGGCCGGGGGCCGGGGATGAAGCCGAGATAGTATTTGCGATCCGGCCTGACGTGGCTGCGAAACGACGACTCCTGTTGAATGAACGACATTTGCGTGGCGATCGGTGTGCCCCACTGATTTTCCGAGTCGCGGGCGTAGTCGTACCAGCTCGGCTGTTCGCGGAAAATCTCGCAAACGTTGGTTTGGTCCTGAGGCGGGCTCGGCGCGAAGGTAGCGCAACCCGAGAGCATGAGCATGGCCAGCAGCGCCCAAAGGTGGTGAACGTGCCGCGCCGGGCCGGTAACGCCGCTGACATAAAACATGACTTCTCCCTTGCTTGTGGTTGTCGTGTGCCTGGTTAGCGTAAAAGCGCGGTCAGGTGCTGGCGCAGGCGCTGAACCTCCCGGGTCAGCGTCTCGCCGGAGAGCATGCCCACCCCCATCACTAGCCCCGCGCGGTCATCGCCTGGGGCACACACCAGGCTCAGCGGACGCACGATCAGATGCTCTTTCAATAGCGCCTGGGAAAGGGCTATATCGTCGACACCGGGCTCGAATTCGACGCACAGGCTAATGGTGCTGCTCGGCGAAGAGACGCGGGTGACTCGGGGTAGCCGGCAAAGCTGGTCGTGCAGCACCTGCTGGCGGCCCAGGTAGTCGCGCTGAATGCGCCGGCACCAGCTGTCCAGATCGCCGTCGAAAATGAACTGGGCGAGTACCGCTTGATCGAGCATACGCCCTTCACGAAAGAGTTCGCTGCGTAATCGGTTCATCGGCTCTGCCAGGTGATGTGGCACCACCAGATAGCCCAGGCGCAGGCCGGGGAACATCATCTTGGAAAACGAGCCGACCAGCAAATGCCGGGCAGAAGTTGGGTCGAACAGTAGCTCGGTATGATCGTCACGGGTGAATTCGTAATCGTCTTCCAGCACGTAGGTCGGCGTCAGCGCCTTGATCAGCTGCGTTTTGTGCCTGGCGCTGGTGGGCACGCTCAGCGGATAGTGGTGCGAGCCGCTCAGGTACGCAAGCGCTACGGGGCCGGGCGGTGGCGTCAGGCGATGCCCGTGATCCGGGTGCCAGGCCGTCATGGCGATCTCGAGACCGGCAGCCGCGAAGATATTGCGCGCTCCCCAGTAGCAGGGCGACTCCATCGCCACGGTATCGCCCACATCGGTGAGCGCCATGGCGCAAAGCTCGATGCCGTTATGGGTGCCATCGGTGATGATGATCTGATCCACGTCGCAGTCGATGTTGCGCCAGCGAGCGAGAAAGTCGCGAATCGCCCGCTTGAGCGGCCCATACCCGCCGGTGGAGTAGGAGAGCAGCAGCGCGTTTTGCGCGACCGTCACGCTACCGTAGAGCTGGCGCCAGCGGCGCATGGGAAAGCGAGCGATATCGGGGATGCCGGGCATGAAGGCCCCGCTTTGAATACGGCTCGACCCTGGGGCGCCCAGCACTTGGCGGGCGCGCCGGGAAAGTGGCGCGGCGCTCGTCTGAGCGGAAGGTGCGGCCGGGGGTCTGCGTATCCACGTGCCCTGACCGTGGGCGGTCTTCAATAGCGCCTCGCCCTTGAGGGTCTCGATGGCGTTGGCCAGGGTTTGGCGCGCACAGCCGATGGCCTGAGCCAGCGCCCGGTGAGCGGGCAGCCGGCCGCCTTCCCAGTGCTGAGTAATGGCCAAGCGTAGCGCCTGTTCAACGCGCACCTGCTTACTGAGCCGCCCGGGCTGGGCACGATAGAGCGCGACAAACTGATCGATTCTCTGCTGGGGCTCCAACGACGCTCCTTCAACGCTTTTCACTGCGTTCTATTGTCATTCTGAAATCAGGGCGTTATCGCACGTTCGCGCAAAGTGGTCCAGTCAAACCAGAAAATGGTCCATTCGCGCGACTGGTTTTGCCTGCTAGCGTGTATTAAAGAGCGCTCTGACGCCGGTCGCGTCGGGCGCTTACACAACAACCAATCACTGATGGGATACACACTCATGAGTACATCGACTCCTGAACAGGCCAAGCTTGTTCGCGTGTTGGCACGCGGGGACGTGCTGGCGCTGGCCTTCGGGGCCATGATCGGGTGGGGCTGGATCGTACTGACCGGCACCGCCATTCAATCCGCCGGAAGCGTCGGCGCCATTCTCGCCTTCATCGTCGGTGGTATCGCGATTTTGCTGGTGGGGCTGACCTACGCCGAGCTCGCCTCGGCGATGCCGAAAGTCGGCGGTGAGCATGTCTACAGCTACCGGGCACTCGGCCACGGGGCGTCGTTTCTGTGTACCTGGGCAATCATTCTGGGCTATTTGAGCGTGGTGGCGTTCGAGGCGGTGGCGCTGCCGACCGTGGTCGAGTACATCGCGCCCAACTACGCGGTGGGGCATCTCTGGACCATCGCCGGCTGGGAAGTGAAGGCGACCTGGGTGGCGGTCGGCGTGGGCGGCTCGCTCGCCATGATGATGATCAACTACTTCGGTGTCACCACCGCCGCGCTTTTGCAGAAAGTGGTGACCGGGCTGATTCTGGTCGTGGGCGTCATGTTCATTACCGGCGCGCTGTTCGAGGGCAGTAGTGCCAACATGTCGCCGCTATTCGCGCCGGGCGATACCGGCCTGATGGCGGGGATCGTGGCGGTGCTGGTGATGGTGCCGTTTCTGTTCGTCGGCTTCGACGTCATCCCCCAGGCCGCCGAGGAGATCAACCTGCCCTACAAGGCGATCGGCAAGGTGCTGATGCTTTCGGTGCTGCTGGCGGTGGCCTGGTACTCGCTGATCATTCTGGGCACCAGCCTGATGCTCGATAGTACCGCGCTCGAAAACGCGAGTTTGACCGTGCCGGAA
Organism: Halomonas sp. HNIBRBA4712; assembly: GCF_043558675.1. Lineage (NCBI taxonomy): Bacteria > Pseudomonadati > Pseudomonadota > Gammaproteobacteria > Oceanospirillales > Halomonadaceae > Halomonas > Halomonas sp. HNIBRBA4712. Next base: position 244,625 of record NZ_JBIFXR010000001.1, read on the forward strand.
GCGATGGGCGTGCTGTTCAACGCCGAGTGGGCGAGCAACCTGATGGTACTGGCGGGCATCGCGGGCATCATCACCAGCTGGAACGCCTTTTACATCGGCGGCTCGCGGGCGATCTACGCGCTGGCCCAGGCCGGCATGCTGCCGCAAACCTTCGCCAAACTGCACCCGCGCTACAAGACGCCGACCAACGCCGTCTTCCTGATGGGCTTTCTCTCCTGCATTGCGCCGTTTTTCGGGCGCCCGGCGCTGGTGTGGATCGTCGATGCCGGGGGCCTGGGCATCGTCATCGCTTACTTGTTCGTCGCCGTCTCCTTCATCGTGCTGCGCGTGCGCGAGCCGGACATGCCGCGCCCGTTTCGCGTGAGCTTCGGCATACCCTGCGGCGTGGCGGCGGTGCTGATGTCGCTGGCCATGGCGTTTCTCTACCTGCCGGGAAGCCCCGCCGCGCTGACCGGCGCCGAGTGGATCATTTTCGCCGCCTGGTCGCTTTTGGGCCTCATTCTCTACGTCTATTCGCTGCGCACCTACGGGCGCGCCTATAGCGACCGTCACATGTTGAACGATCTGTAACGTCCGGGAGTACTTCATGAGTTTTATCGATCAATGGTTAAACGACAGCGTACCGGCACTGGTCGGTAGCGAGTGGCGCCAGGGTAGCGCGACCTTCGCCGTCGACAACCCGGCCACCGGCGAGACCATCGCCCACATAGCGGAGCTTGGCGGTAACGATACCGAAGACGCCGTTGCGGCGGCGTATGAAGCCGGCCCGGCCTGGCGTGCGACTCCGGTCAAGGAGCGCGCGAAAATCCTGCGCCGCTGGTTCGAGCTGATTACCGAGCATGCCGACGACCTTGCCCGGCTGATGACCCTGGAGCAGGGCAAGCCGCTGGCCGAGGCGAAAGGCGAAGTGGGTTACGGCGCCTCCTTCATCGAGTTCTTCGCCGAAGAGGCCAAGCGCATGGCCGGCGAAACGCTGCCGAGCCACGGCGCGGACAAGCGCATTCTGGTCACCCGCGAACCGGTCGGCGTGGTCGCCGCCATTACGCCCTGGAACTTCCCGCTGGCGATGATCACCCGCAAGTGCGCCCCGGCGCTCGCCGCCGGCTGCACCGTGGTGATCAAACCCGCCGAAGCCACGCCGTTGACGGCACTCGCCGCGGCGTATCTTGGCCGCGAGGCGGGTCTTCCCGAAGGCACCATCAACGTGGTCACCGCCAGCAAACCCGTCGAGGTAGGCGAGGTGCTGACCACGGACCCGCGGGTGCGCAAGGTGTCGTTCACCGGCTCCACGCCGGTGGGCAAGCGCCTGCTCGCTCAGTGTGCCAGCACGGTCAAGAAGACCGCCATGGAGCTTGGCGGCAACGCGCCGTTCATCGTCTTCGACGACGCGGATCTCGACGCCGCCGTCGACGGCGCCATCGCCTCGAAATTCCGCAACGCCGGCCAGACCTGCGTGTGCACCAACCGCTTTCTGGTGCAGGACGGCGTGTACGACGCCTTCGTCGAGAAGCTCGCTACCCGCGTTCAAGCGCTGAAAGTGGGCGACGGCCTGAGTGAGGGCAGCACCATCGGCCCGCTGATCAACCAGGCGGCGGTGGACAAGGTGCAGCGCCACGTCAGCGATGCCAAAGAGAAGGGCGCCCGGGTGGTGTGCGGCGGCGAGCCTCATGCGGCCGGCGAGCGCTTCTACACCCCCACGGTGCTGGCGGACGTGACCACCGGGATGGCCGTGGCCAGTGAAGAGACCTTCGGCCCGGTGGCGCCGGTGTTTCGCTTCGAGCGCGACGAAGAGGCGATTGCCATGGCCAACGACACCCCCTTTGGCCTGGCCGCCTACTTCTACGCCACCGACTACCGGCGCATCTGGCGCACCATGGAAGCACTCGAGTACGGCATGGTCGGCGTCAACGAAGGGTTGATCTCGACCGAACTGGCGCCCTTTGGCGGCGTGAAGGAGTCCGGCCTTGGCCGTGAAGGCTCCCACCACGGGCTCGATGAATTTACCGAACTGAAGTATGCCTGCATCGGCGGGCTATAAGGAATTGACGATGACCAATCAGGAACTGAACGAACTCAAGAACCGCTTCGTCGCCAAGGGCGCCGCCACGCCGACCGCTCAGTTCGCCGAGCGCGCCGAAAACGCGGAAATCTGGGACGCCGACGGCCATCGCTGGATCGACTTCGCCGGCGGCATCGGCGTGTTGAACCTGGGCCACCGCCATCCGAAGATCGTCGCAGCCGTTGAAGCCCAGCTCAAGAAGGTGATGCACACCAGCGCGGCGGTGATCTCCTACGCGCCCTACGTCGAGCTCTGCCAGAAGCTGTGCGAGCGCACCCCGGTACGCGGCCCCGAGCGCAAGGCGATGCTGGTCAATACCGGCGCCGAGGCGCTGGAGAACGCGGTGAAGATCGCCCGCGCTGCCACTGGCCGCTCCGGCATCATCACGTTTGATGGCGCCTTCCACGGGCGCACCATGATGACACTCGCCATGACCGGCAAGGTGCTGCCCTACAAGAACGACTTCGGCCCGATGCCCGGTGACGTCTTCCGCGCGCCGTTCCCCAATCCGATCCACGGCGTCAGCGAAGAGGCGTCTCTGGAGGCCATCCGCACGCTGTTCAAGACCGACATCGCCCCGCACCGCACCGCGGCCATCGTCATCGAGCCGGTGCAGGGCGAAGGCGGCTTCTATATCGCCTCGCCGGAATACCTGCAGGCCCTTCGCGCGCTGTGCGACGAGCACGGCATCCTCCTGATCGCCGACGAAGTGCAGTCCGGCTTCGCCCGTACCGGCAAGCTCTTCGCACTCGAGCACAGCGGCATCGAGGCGGACATCCTGACGACCGCCAAGAGCCTCGCCAACGGCATGCCGCTCTCGGCGGTGGTGGGCACCGCTGCCGTCATGGACGCCTCCGGCCCCAACTCGCTCGGCGGCACCTACAGCGGTAATCCGCTCGCCTGCGCGGCGGCGCTGGCGGTGATCGAGACGATCGAGGAAGAGAACATCCTCGCGCGCAGCGAGCAGATGGGCCGCATGCTTGCCGAGCGCTTCGGCGTGTGGGAAGCGCGCTTCGAGCACGTGGCTCACGGCCGCCAGCTCGGTGCCATGGCCGCCTTCGAGCTGGTGGACGCCGACGGCAAGCCCGACCCCGCCGCTACCTCGGCGCTCTGCGCCAGGGCGCGTGAAAAAGGGCTGATCCTGCTGTCGTGTGGCTTCTACGGCAACGCCGTGCGCATCCTGGTGCCGCTGACCGTCTCGAGCGAGGTGCTGGAAGAGGGGCTGTCCATCATCGAAGCGTCTCTCGAGACGCTTGGCTGATACGCCGATTTTGAAGGTGAGTTCGCCCCCGTCATCGCCGGTGACGGGGGCGTTTTTTTTCGTTTGCGGCTACATTAGGGGTTTTGAAAGTGGCGCCGCGTTCGCCAAACCTCCTTCTATGTAACCTGGAGCCCCGATGAGCCTGTTTTCTCTGGCGAGCGTACTGATCACGCTTGCCGCCGTGTCGAGTTATTTCAACCACCGCTATATCAAACTGCCGACGACCATCGGCGTCATGCTGGTGGCTCTGATTGCCTCGCTTTTGCTGATTCTGGTGAGCCCCTACAACGACGCCTTGCGCGACGAGGCCACGGCGCTGGTCGCGCGGCTCGATTTCGACCAGGTGGTGCTGCACGGCCTGCTCGCCTTTTTGCTGTTCGCCGCTGCGATTCACGTCAAGTTCGACCACCTGGGCCAGGAGTGGCTACCCATCGCGCTGCTCGCGGTGGTGGGCACGTTGATGTCGACCTTTATCGTCGGCACGCTCGCCTGGTGGGCGCTAGGGTGGATGGGGCTCGGCATTCCCTATCTGCACGCGCTTTTGTTCGGCGCGCTGATCTCACCGACCGACCCCATCGCGGTGGTGGCGATCATGAAGTCCGTGGGTGTTTCCCAGCAGCTCGAAAGCCAGATCAGCGGCGAGTCGCTGTTCAACGACGGCCTCGGCGTGGTGGTGTTCATGGTGCTTCTGCAGCTCGCGGGGCTCGACGGTGGGGCGGAAAGTGCGCATCTGAGCTCGCCCATCGACGCGACCTCGATTGGCCTATTGCTGCTCAAGGAGGTCGGCGGGGCGCTGCTGCTCGCCTCGGTTGTCGGGTATCTCGCCTACCAGATGCTCAAACGCGTCGATAACTACCAGGTCGAGGTCATGCTCACCCTGGCGCTGGCCATGGGGCTCTACGCTCTGGCGGACGGGCTGCACCTTTCCGCGCCCATCGCCGTAGTCATCGCGGGGCTGTTCGTCGGCAACCACGGGCGGCTCTTTGCGATGTCGGACAAGACCCGTGAGAACGTCGATACCTTCTGGGAGCTGGTCGACGAAATTCTCAACGTGGTGCTCTTCTTCCTGATTGGCCTGGAGCTTCTGATTCTGCCCATCGAGCGCACCTGGCTCTTCGCCGGCGCGCTGATGATCCCGATTGTGGTGGGCGCGCGCGGGTTCTGTGTTTCGCTGATCATGGGCGCGCTCAAGCGGGCGAGAGAGCAAGCGCCGGGCACGATCCGGATTCTCACTTGGGGCGGGCTGCGCGGCGGTATCTCGGTGGCCATGGCGCTGTCGCTGCCGGAAGGCGATCTTAGAAACCTGGTGCTCACGCTGACCTACTGCGTGGTGGTGTTCTCGATCGTGGTGCAGGGGCTGACCATGGGCCGGGTGATCCGCTGGAGTAGCCGGGGCTGACCCAGCTAAGCGAGGATAAAGACACGACGTCTCTGTTCCAGCAGGGCCCAACATCCAGCGCCCTTCAAGCCTCAAGGTAGCCAGCGAGCGGCCGATAAGGAGTTCACTTTTTGTTAATTAAGGCTAGCGAATGCAGCGATTCCTTGCCGGTCTTGTGGTGGCCCTGGCCATCGTGTTGATTGGATATATCAGTCTCTCTTCTATCTGGACCAACACCAAAGAGTTCGATTCTGATGCCCTGACGGGCCGCCTGGCCGGTGAACTCGAGTATCTGGTTGGTACCAACGCCGGTCACTTTCCAGAGGCAGAAGACGCCGCCCGGACAGATAAATGGCAACCCAATCCAAAGCCGACGCTGAACCTGGGCAATCAGCCCGATGGCGCTTGGGTGCGCTTTCGGGTGGATAACGCCACTCCGGTGCCCTTGCAGCGCCTGCTCACGGTCGATTGGAGCTATAACCTGATCGAAGCGCGGGTGCTGGACCGTGCAAGCGGTGAGTGGTCGGCCCCGGTACGCACCGGCAATTTTATCGAGCCTTCCCGGCGAGGCGTCGCCAGCCCTATGCTGAGTCTCCCCATCACGCTGCCTTCTGGCGCGGCGGAGGTTTATTTGCGCCTGGAGAGTCAGTTACCCCTGATTCTTCCCCTGCGAATGCTCGACCGCGAAACGTTCCATCGAGAAGCGCTCCATGACTATCTGCGCATGGGCGCCTTCTTTGGTGCCATGCTGGTCATGCTGTTCTACAGTGCGTCGCTGTTCGTCTTCATCCGGGACCGTTCCTATCTGTATTACTGCGGTTATTTGGCGGCGGTTATCCTCCATGTGGCGAGTATTTACAACTACGGCGCCTATTTTCTCTGGTCCGAGTGGCCGTGGTTCAGTCTGCGCGTGGACTTCCTGTCGATTGGCTTGGCGTTTTTATCGGCCTGTATGTTTGAACGGCAGTTTTTGAACCTGAAAAGCGAAGGGCGCTGGCTCACGCGCTGTATCGATATGCTGGTCGTTTACTGGTCGTGCGTCGTTCTGGTCTCTCTACTGCTCCCGAACCATGCTCATGTACTCTTTATAGAAGAGGCGGGGGCTCTTACCTGCATCACGATGCTGGCCATTGCGTTCATTGTCTGGCAGCGGGGCAATGTCTCTGCCATTTACTTTTTCATTGCATGGTTGTGTCTGATGACGGCCACGTTTTTTTTGGTGATCGCAATGAGGGGCGCGGTCTCCATGAACTTCGCCATACGCGCTGCCCAACTGATGGGCTTCATTCTGGAATTTCTGCTTCTTTCCATTGCGCTGGCCGAACGTATCAGCCGAGAAAGGGCGTCCCGATTAAAGGCGCAAAATGCCCTTATGGCGGTGCAGGCGCAAAACAACCGGGTGCTTGAAAAACAGGTCGCTTTGCGCACTCGCCAGTTGGAGGAAGCCAACCGGGAGCTTTTGACGCTGAGCAGCACTGACCCGCTGACAGGGCTCAACAATCGGCGCGGTTTCGAAGACAACTTCGAGGAGGTTGGTAAGAGCAGTCTCGCCGCGCCTGTGCGGCTCGCTTTCCTGATGGTCGACATCGACCACTTCAAAGCGATCAACGATACCCACGGTCACAACGTGGGTGATGAGTGCCTGGCGCGGGTAGGTAAAACGCTGGGCGGGTACAGCGAAAACGAGGCTGGCTTTGCGGGCCGTCTTGGGGGCGAAGAGTTCGCCGTTGTCTTTTACGACTTGGCGAGCGGTCAGGCCGGGGCAATGGCCGAGCGGATTCGAGCGGCCATTGCAGAGTTGCGTATCACCACGGCCGGCGAGGTCATTCAGTTGACGGTCAGCATTGGTGTGGCGACGGGCGTGGCTCATGGCGACGATAGCATGTCGACCTTTGCCGAAGCGGCCGACAAGGCGCTTTACCGGGCAAAGCGCGAAGGACGTAACCGTGTGGTTCTATCGCCCATTCCAAAGACGGACTCGCCTTCACCGAGCAGTGACAATACGCGCCAGCTTCAGGGTGCCATTCTGCCGGCACCGTAAACGCCAGTGCATGGCACGCTGGCTGCGCTGACCGTCTGCAACCGCTCCGGAAATGTGGCATGTTTTGTACGGCTCACTCCAGCATGTTCAGGTACTGGCGCACTACCTCGGCGTTGTTGTGGTGCGTCTGTTTCGAGGCGAATACCAGCGTTACCGTCTCCTGCTTCGCGCGCCGGGCCAGCGGCCTAAGCGCTTCACGGTGTTCGGTCAGCGCCTTGAGATAGCGTTTTCGAAACTCTCCCCAGCCAATCGAGCCTGTGTGAAACGCCTCGCGCAGCTCGCGGCTGGGGGCGATCTCTTTCGGCCATTCGTCGATACGGGCGTCTTCTTTCGCCACGCCTCGGGGCCAGAGGCCATCCACCAGCACGCGGTAGCCATCGTCCTTTTCCGGGGTGTCGAATGCGCGTTTCAGTGCGATCCTTGCCATGTTGCCTCCCCGTGAATAAAGGCTGATTGCCTGCCTGACGTTAGGCGGCCACCAGCGGCCTGGCCGGGCCGAAGTGCTCGAAGTGGCGGTGGCTAGCATCGATACCCAGCCCCGCCAGCGCGGTATCCACGGCGGCCATGAACCCCTGCGGGCCGACGAAGTAGCAGCGCGCCTGGGGCCCCGGCAGGTAGCGGGCCAGCAGATCACGATCGATTCGACCGCTGTGTTCGATCCCTTCACCGTGCTCGAGCACGTTGACTACCGTCAGCTGCTCCGGGTAGTCGCGCTTGAGCGCTTTGACGTCATCGCTAAACGCGTGGTGGTCGCGGTCGATCGCGGCGTGCAGGTACACCACCCGGCGGCCCTGGCCCAGCGCCTGGCGGGCGATGGGGAGAAGTGGCGTTTGGCCTACGCCGCCGCTGGCCAGCAGCAGCGGCTCGCTGCCTTCGACGAGCGTCAAGTCGCCGGCCGGCGGCAGAAGCTCCAGCGTATCGCCAACGTTCAATGCGTCGTGGAAGTGGCGGCTGACGCGACCCTGCTCCTCACGTTTGATGGAGATCCGGTAGCTACGGCCGTTGGGCAAGTCGGACAGGCTGTAGTGGCGATAAACCGGCTCGCCGTCGATCATCACGCGCACGCCAATGTACTGGCCGGGTTCATGGGCTGCTACGGGGCCGCCATCCTCGGGCTCGAAAACGAACGACCGGATGACCGCGCTCTCCTGACGGGTGCGCGCGATTCTGAAGCGGCGCGCGCCGCGCCAGCCGCCGGGGCGGCGTTCGAACTCGCGGTAGCGCTGGTCCTCGAGATCGATCAGAAGGGCGGCAAGCTCCCCGTAGAGCGCGCCCCAGGCATTGGCGATCTCCGGGGTGAGCGCGTCTCCCAGCACCTCGCCGATCGCCGCCATCAGGCACTCGCCGACGATGGGATAGTGCTCCGGCAGTATGTTGAGCGAGACGTGCTTGCTGACCACGACATCCAGCGCCGCCCGCGCCTTGGCCGGGTTGCCGCGCAGCTGCACGTAGGCCAGCACCGCGCCGGCCAGCGCCCGGGGCTGGCTGCCGTTTTGCTGGTGGACCTCGTTGAACAGCACCTTCACCTCCGGGTAGCGCTCGAACATCAGCGGGTAGAAACGGCGGGTGATGGCTTCGAGGTGTTCGGCGACTACCGGGGCGGTGGCGGCAATCAAGGCTTCCTGGTCGTGGCTCAGCATGGCGTGCTCCTTATAAGATGTATTTAAAATGAATCTTATAAGGCGAGCTCATGGAGCTCAAGCGCGCAGGCTCGCCGGATGTTGATCTGGATCAAGAAGTGGCGCGTTAGCGAGAGACTGCGTTCACAGCTGGGCAGCGGGGATGCGCAAAAGTCCGGCGAGCTCCGGCACGTGGCCGTCGAGCACGTCTGCCAGGGTGTAGCGGTCGAGCACGGCGAGAAAGGCAGCCAGCGCCTCGCCCAGAATGGGCCTGAGCCGGCACGCCGGGGTGATCGCGCAGCCGTTGCCTTGCTGGAAGCACTCGACCAGGCCCATGTCCTGCTCGGTATCGCGCACCAATGCCCCGAGCCCGATGGTGGCGGGAGCGCGCGCCAGCACCAGCCCGCCATTCTTGCCGCGCATCGCGGTGACGTAGCCTTTGCGCGAGAGCTCGTGCACCACCTTCATCAGATGATTGCGCGAGATATCGAAGGCCTCGGCGATTTCACCGATCGTCGCGCGCGTCTCACCCTTGACGGCGAGATAGATCAACACGCGAATCGAGTAGTCGGTGAAGCGGGTCAGCTGCATGGTGGGTGCCTGGCGTTCGCCCCGCACGGGGCATCAAGAGGGGAGGCCGTAGCCTAATCACTTACGCTTTTCGGGTCAAAGCTCAAGGGGGTGCTTCGTCGGCGGGCGGCTCGAACAGCGCAAGCTGGCGATGATCGACGGGCTTTACCCGCCCGCGACGAGCGCTGGGGCGGCGGTGGCTGGCAAGTCGGGCCATCAACGCCTGACTGATCTTTTTGGCCTCCGGCGTGTGGCTCGCCTCGTGAATCAGTGTTTTCCATCGCTGCGCTTCGGTTTCGAAATCGTGGGGCAGCGGGTAGTGCTCGCCGGGAATGAAAGTGTAGCGCACTTGCAGGCTTTGCGGCAGCGCCCAGGGTTTGGCCCGCCACTCCACCGGCAGCACGTTGAGTTCCGGCACCCAGCGGGCGATGAATTCGCCGCCGGGGTCGTGGTCCTCGGCCTGCTTGATCGGGTTGTAGATGCGCAGCGTATTGAAGCCGGTAGCGCCGGACTGCATCTGGATCTGCGGGTAGTGGATGCCGGGCTCGAAATCGGTAAACAGCCGCGCCAGGTGAAGCCCGGGTTCACGCCAGTGAAGGCCAAGGCCAAAGGTGGCAAACGAGATCAGCATCGCGCGCATGCGAAAGTTGATCCAGCCGGTGTGAACCAGGCAGCGCATGCAGGCATCCACCAGCGGCACCCCGGTCTGGCCCCGCTTCCAGGCCAGCAGCCGCGGGTGTTTTGGATCGCGCTCGCGCAGTCCTCTCAGCGCCGGGTGCAGGGTTTTATCTTCGATGCTCGGCTCGCTTTCGAGTTTTTGAATGAAGTGGCAGTGCCAGTGCAGCCGCGAGGCAAGCGCTCGTAGTGAATGCGCCCAGCGGGTTTTCTCGGCATGCTTTTCTCGCTGGTGGCGCAGCGAGCGCACCACCTCACGCATTGAAAGCGTGCCCCAGGCCAGGTGCGGTGAAAGCCGCGAGCCGTGTACCTCGGCCCGCAAGGGCTTGGAGATCGAGCCCCGGTAGCGCTCGCCGCGCTGGGTAATGAAGCCATACCAGAGTGCGCGACCGGCGCGGCGACCGCCGGGCTGGCGCTCCGGGCAGGGCGTGGTGTCGACACCCAGCGTGAGCGTGTGCAGTTCCTCCACCGGCCGGTGATGAAACGCCTCCCAGCCGGTGGCCGGGCGGGCGTAGGCGGGCGCCTTGAAGGGCTGTGTCTGCATCAGCGCCTCCCACTGTGCCTCCCGGGCGCCTTGATCGACGCGGCTTGTCAGCCCACGCACCACGCCCACCTGGCGGTGTTCGTGCCACGTCACACCTTCAGCGCGGCACCACTTGAGCACCGCCACGTCGCGCGCATAGCTCCAGGCGTTGCCGGTTTCTTCATGAGAGTAAAGCGTGAGGGCCCCGTAGTGCGCCTTCAGCGCGGCGAGCAGCGCGAGCACGTCGCCTTCCCAGATACACAGCGGCAGCCCCCGCGCGCTCAACGCCCACTGTAAATCGACCAGCGAGTCGGCGGCGAACTGCCAGTGGCGAAGGGCGCTATCCGGCGCCTGCCACTGGCCGGGCTCGATGGCGAACACCGGCAGCACCCAACCCGCCTCGGCGGCGAGGGTGAGCGGGGCGTGGTCATGAACGCGCAGATCGCGCTTGAACCACACCACGTGAATACCGGTAGTGGCCATGGGTCTCCTTGGGCTATCCGTGCCTGGGTCGTAGCGTTACCATCAAGCGTTGGCCACTTTTCATCAGGGAGCAAGCCCATGTACATCGCCATGAACCGTTTTCGTATCGCCCCGGGCCGGGAAGAGGATTTTCTCGAGGTATGGCGCAACCGCGACTCGCACCTCGAGGAAGTGCCCGGCTTCAAGGAGTTCAAGATGCTCCAGGGCGACAAGCAGGACGACCACACCGTGTTTATCTCCCACAGCATTTGGGAATCTGAAGACGCCTTCCGCGCCTGGACGCAGTCCGACGCGTTTCGTAAGGCGCATGCCAATGCCAAGTCGCCGGATGGGATCTATCTCGGGCCGCCGAAGTTTGAGGGGTATGAGGTGGTGCTTTAAGGCTTGCCTTTGAAATCATGTATTTGATGCCGCCGCTTTCGAGCGGCAGTGTTTGTGAGCCCTATATAAAAATTGATGGGTGCTGGCCTGTGACCGATGACTGCCATCAAATTTAAGCGTGACCGAAGGTCAATTTGTGGATAGGGTATGATTGAATCCAGCAGAGCGTGTGGGCACGCGAAGAAAGTATAGGTTGCCTGTAAATTAATCGGCTCTAGATGAATTAGTAAGTTGTAGGCCGCGTTGGCTTTATGCGGTTAGAAGCATTATCACCCTTACTTTCAAACAATCCAAGAAAAGGTAAAGACATGGCTGAAGCAAAAATAGAAATTACTATTGGGCAAATTACCTTCTCGGGGGAAGGTGAGCCATCATGGCTTTCCGAGCAGTTAGATAAAATTCTTGATAAAGCGGAAAATCTTCTTTCATTAGCTTCATCTACTAGTAGCCCAATAACCCAAGAAAGTGAAGACATAAATAGTGAGGCAGCTGATTTATCAGGTCACAATGAAATAGCTGCCAAGCCACTTGCTATATGGTTAAGGGAAAATAAAGCGGATTCGAATCAAAATCTCAAGTTTCTTGCAACAGCAATATGGCTAGAGTCGAAAGGTTCTAACAGGCTCCAGACAAAAGACGTCACTTCAGCCTTAAGTTCGGCAAATCAAAAAAGACTTGGAAATGCTTCCGACTGCTTGAATCGTAACGTTACTCAAGGATGTTGTGAGAAAGAGGGAAAGCAATTTTATGTTACTGAAGAAGGCAAGAAAAAATTAGGTATAAGCTAATATGACTGAATTGAAAACGCTTTTAGGTTCTTTACCTTCAGGCCTTAGAGTACCATTGATTCAAGAGTATCAAAAACTCACTCGAAATTATATGGAACACCGATGGGAACCTGCTGAGCTTGGTGCTGGAAAAATCTGTGAGATTGTGTATTCCATTATAAAAGGTCATGTTGATGGAAACTACCCTACCTCACCATCCAAGCCAAGAAATATGGTCATCGCATGTAAACAACTTGAAAGTGAAATATCTTTGCCTAGGAGTTTTCAGATACTTATTCCTAGGATGTTGCCAGTATTATATGAGGTCAGAAATAATCGCGGTGTAAGTCATGTAGGAGGCGAGCTAGATGCAAATACAGTTGATGCTGCTTTGGTTTTTACCATTGTTAACTGGGTCTTAGCGGAGTTAGTTCGAGTATTTCATACAGGTACGCTTGAAGAGGCACAAATTGCAGTAGATAAACTTGCTCAAAGAGGTACTCCACTGGTATGGGATAGTAATGGCCTGAAGAAAGTTTTGTCTCCAAAAATGAATTTAAGAGATCAAATTTTGCTTCTTTCTTCATCAACCTATAAGGATGTCTCTATTGATGAATTAATGGGATGGACAGAATCAACAAACAGAACATATTATAGAAAGATTCTAAAAGTCTTGCACAAAGAGAAATACATCCACTTTGAGGAAAGTGCGGGTATGATCACTTTACTGCCTGCAGGTAGTAATAAAGCGGCAAGCATAGTTGAACATCATGCAAAAGCATAGTAAGTGCCAATTATGTGATTTAGATGCTGGGCGCGTGATCACACGCTGGTTATTAAAGTGTTAGGCATGGAGAATGAATTGCCAAAGTACGAAGGAGTTTTATCTGAATGTCTAGTGTGAATGGGTACCCATATCCTGTTTAAGAAGGCTAGAGAAAAGTGAAGAACGAATTTATGCTAAAGGATTCTTCGCGAAAAGCCTAAAAGGCGGCGGATGTAGACTCTGAACGCAATACTTTAACTGGATGGTTGATGGACGCTCGTAATACTTCGCCATCAGTTCGCTCATCACTTCAATCTGACATTTAAAATCAAGGCTTTTTTGCGGACGCACGTTCAGCTCGAAGGCAATGGCGTCGAGTTCCTCCTGACGGTGTACCGACAGGGCCGTGCCCTTCGGCAGGTACTAGCGGATCAAACCATTGATATTTTCATTGCCTCTTGGCTGCTAAGAGCAATGCGGGCCACAGAAGTAAATCGCAACGCCGGAGCGCTGCATGATTCCGGCGTGACGCGCCATATCCCGGCCTTGGTCGTATGTTATCGTCTTGCGGCCCCCCTGAGGCACCTAGTTTAGCGCTGCACTGAAGCCTTAAACCGTTGACGTGGCTAATGCGTCACGCAATTTCGCCAGTAGTAGATAGCCGCTGCTCAGTTCAACCAGCGTGCCAAAGGCGGAGCCGTTGTTTTTACCCCTGGTCAGGTCTCCTTCCCAGTGGTCGGGCATTTCACGTGTGTCGACCTCGGGAAGGAGTAGGTGAATATTGACCATATCATGGATCTGGCCGTGCCGATCCACTTCGTCACGGCTAGGCTTTCGCGTAAATTTACCTTGCCACAGGCAGTGGATTAGTTCCTTACGAAGCTGGCCAATGGGCAAGGCATGAATGGTGTTGTAGATCGTTTTGCGGCAGACGTAAGCATCGCGCATGTCATGGCTTTAAGCTTGCCGCTAATCTACTCTGGAGACAACCGTCGATGCAGCAAATGGGCTATCAGCTTAAGGCGTTCGGTGCCGGGTATCAGCTTGCGCTTCGGGCGACAGGGTACACATCGCCCTTGATGCTGTTGCTATGCGTGTCGGATACATTAAGGCCGCTGATCTGTCAGGTGGCGGCGCACCCCACGTGAAATGTTAAAGGGAGCGCGCTCAAGTATCCGGGCAGTGTGACCCAAGCTCATGCCCTGAGCGCTGCTAACTTGGATAGTGCTGCGTTCTTTAATGCTGAGCTCGACGCATGACATAGGGCAACATCATGGCGGAACCGGCAGGTGTTGCACTCAGTTTCTGTGGTCAAGAGGTAAGGCATACCAACAGCTTTTCCTTTGCGGCTGCACCTCTATCCTATAGGTGCCATTGTGCACTGGCGGTATGACGAAACGAACCTCTCTCTAGTATCTCAAATACCACCTTATTGAACATTTCGAAAAGCACTTCACCGCAGTTGGTGATATTCAGTTGGCGGGCACCACCACCCTCGGCAACACTCCCTCCAACACCCGCGCCACCTGTAACACTTTCATATCCTGATATTTCCCCGCTACCAAGTGAAGACCCACCGGCAGCCCATTATCATCCAGCCCGCAGGGGAGCGAGGCAGCGGGCTGTTGGGTGAGATTGAAGGGGTAGCTGAAGGGCGTCCAGTCCATCCAGTCCTGGTAGGGGCCGCCGGGCGGCACGTTGTAGCCCGCCTCGAATGGCGAAATGGGCATCGTCGGGGTGACGAGCAAGTCGAATCGCTCGTGAAACGCGGCCATGTGAGCGGTCAGCTCGCTGCGGGCGCGCCGGGCGGCGAGGTACTTCGAGAGCGATACGTCCTGGCCGCGCCGGGCGATGTCAAGAAAGCCGGGGTCTAGTGCCGCTTGTTGCGTTTCGCTCAGCTTCTCCAGCGCCTGGGTGGCGCCGGCGAACCAGAGGGTGTTGAAGGTGTCGAGCGGGTTGGAAAAGCCCGGGTCGATGCGCTCGACCGTGGCGCCCAGCGCTTCCAGGTGTGCTACGGCTTCTTCCACGCGCTTGGCGATGTCCGGCGCAACATCCACATAACCAAGGTTGGCGCTGAAGGCGATGCGGTAGCCGCGCAGGTCTGCCGGGGGCGGGGCGAGCCAGTCGGGGCCTTGCGGGTTCCCCGCGTAGCCGTCGCGGCTGTCGGGCTTTGCCATCACGCTGAGCATGAGCGCGGCGTCGGCGGTGGTGCGGGTCATGGGGCCCAGGTGGGAAAGCGTGCTCATGGCGCTGGCGGGCCACTGGGGTACCCAGCCAAACGTCGGTTTGATGCCGAAGGTGCCGGTAAAGCTCGCCGGAATGCGAATCGAGCCGCCGGCATCGCTGCCCTGGTGCAGAAGCCCCAGGTTCAGCGCCGCCGCGGCTCCCGCGCCGCCGGAGGAGCCGCCGGGTGTCAGCCGGGTATCCCAGGGGTTGCGGGTAATGCCGTGCAGCGGGTTATCGGTCACGCCTTTCCAACCGAACTCCGGCGAGGTGGTCTTGCCGATGATGATCGCGCCGGCCTCACGCAGGTGGCGGCTGATCGGCGCGTCCACCTCCCAGGGGCCATCCGGCGAGGTGGTGGTCGAGCCCATACGGGTGGGCAGCCCGCGGGTCAGGGTCAAATCCTTGATCGTCACCGGTACGCCATCCAGTGGGCCGCAGGGCGTGCCCTGTTGCCAGCGCCGGTGGGAAGCCTGGGCGAGCTCCTGTGCTTGCGCCGAGTTGACGACGCTGAAGGCGTTGACGCGCGGGTTGTGGCGCTCGATGCGTGCCAGACAATCCTCGACCAGCGCTTCGGGGCTGAGTGAGCCCTGCTCGAAGCGTGCAAGCGCTTCGACGGCGGTCAGAGTCTCGAAGGTATCGGCAGAAGGGCTGGCCATCAAGCGTCTCCCTTGACCGTACCCGCCGCGTCCAGTACCGCGTGGAGCAGTACGTTGGCGCCAGCGTGAACGTGTTCCGGCGTGGCGCTTTCGGCCTCGTTGTGGCTGATGCCGTCCTTGCAGGGAATGAAGATCATCGCCGCCGGTACCACGCGCCCGAGAAAGATGGCGTCGTGGCCCGCGCCGCTGATGATCTCTTCGTGAGAAAGCCCCAGTGCCTCGGCGCCTTTGCGAACCTGCTCCACGCAGGTTTTATCGAAGTACTCCGGCGCGAAGGTGGCGGTGGGGGGCAGTTCCCACTCCAGCCCGTGGCGCTCGCTGATCTCTTCGACCGCCCCGGCCACCTCGCGGCTCATCGCCTCCAGTGCTTCCGGCTCCCAGTGGCGCATGTCCAGAGTCATCTTCACCTGGCCGGGAATCACGTTGCGTGAGCCCGGATGAAGCGCCATGTAGCCCACCGTACCGCGGCCGTGGGGCGCATGGTTGTGGGCGATGCGGTTGAGCGCGTGGGTGACTTCCGCCGCGCCCATCATGGCGTCGCGGCGCAGGTGCATCGGCGTGGGGCCGGCGTGGGCCTCGAGCCCGGTCAGGGTCAAATCGAACCATTTCTGGCCGAGCGCGCCAATCACCACGCCGATGGTGGTCTCGGTCTCTTCCAGTATCGGGCCCTGCTCGATATGCGGCTCGAAGTAGGCCGCGATCTCGTCCGGTGAGACGTCGTCCTGGCCGCGATAGCCGATGGCGTCCAACGCCTCGCCCGCCGTGACGCCCTCATGGTCGGCGCGGGCCATCATCTCGTCGAAGCCTAGCTCGCCGGTGAAGATGCCGGACCCCATCATGCAAGGTGCAAAGCGGCAGCCCTCCTCATTGGTCCAGGCGGCAATCTCCACCGGCGCGCGGGTGCGAATGTCGTGCTGATTGAGCGTGCGCACGACCTCGAGCCCCGCCAGCACGCCAAAGGCGCCGTCATACTTGCCGCCGGTGGGCTGGCTATCCAGGTGGCTGCCCATCATGACGGCCTTCGCTTGTGTATCGCTGCCCGGGCGGCGGGCGAAGATGTTCCCCACCCGGTCGATGCGAATCGAGCAGCCTTCGGCCTTGCACCACTTGATGAACAGGTCGCGGCCCTGGCGGTCCAGGTCGGTCAGAGCCTGGCGGTTGACGCCGCCCTTGGGGGTGGCGCCAAGCTTGGCCATTTCCATCATCGAGGCCCAGAGGCGGTCGCTGTCGGTGGTCATTTCCTGGGTGGTTGGTTGAACGGTCGATTGAGTGGTCATGATGGTTACCTCGCGGAATCAAGCGGTGGGGGGTGGCAGGTCGTGCAGTCGGGAGCGCGGGGGGGCGGTGTCCACGGGGCCGGTGAGCATCTGCTCGGCCATTTCCGTTTCCAAAGCGCTCATGTGCTGTTCGGCATCCGCCATGTGCTCGGCCATCAGCCGGCGCACCTCGGGCGTGTCTTCGCGGCGGTAGGCCTCGATCAGCCGGCGGTGGTAGTCGTGGTTGGCCTGGTCGAACTGTTTGCGCTCGGGGATGTAGGCCTTCTTGATGACGACCAGGTCGCGCAGCATGTCGTTGAGAAACCGGCACATGAAGGCCAGCAGCGGATTCGGGCAAACGTTGGCCAGGAGCTGGTGAAACTCGAGCTCCAGAAAACGCTGGTGACGGTGATCCTCGTCGTTGTCGCAGCAGGCGCAGGCGCTCATGTTGGCTTCCAGCAATTCGAAATCCGCCTCGCCAAGGCGCCCGACCACGGAGGCGGCAAGCTCCACCTCCAGCAGTTTGCGGAGCTGATACACCTGATGAGCATCCAGCGTTTGAAAGTGCAGAAAGTTGCGCAGCATCCGGCTGGCGGGCTCCATGCCCGGCTGATTGATCACCGCGCCGCCCTTCGGGCCGGTCTTGAGCGTGATCAGCCCCTCGACTTCGAGGATCTTGAGCGCCTCGCGGATCGTGCCCTTGGCGCTTTCATAAAGCGCCATCAGGGCCTTCTCGTTGGGCAGGCGGTCGCCCGCATCGAGCCCTTCGGCGGCGATCCAGCGCTTGATGTCCTCGCTGATCAGCTCGGCAAGCTTGGGTCGCCGCGTTCCGGGCGTGAAGCCGCTGGCCATGGTTATAGGCCTCGATGGCCGGCGGTTTCACTCACGGCGGGTGTGCCGTTTACGCGCTCGGGGTGGTACTCGGCGTCGTACTCGCCGCGGGCACGCTCGAAGCGCTCCACCACGTCACGGTCACGCCGTGCAAGCGCCATGCTCAAGCCCACAAAAAGCGCCACGTTGAGCAAAAGCCCCCAGACGCCAGCGTGAAAGCCAAATGGTGCGGCCAGCGGGCCGAAAGTCATCAACAGCACGCAGGCAACCCCGCCGAGTAGCCCGACCAGCGCAGCGGTGGGGTGAGCCCTTTTCCAAGTGATCGCGCCGACGGTGGGCACGATGAGCTGCGCGGTACCAGCCAGCGCGGCGATGCCGATGGTGACCAGCACGCCGGGCACGGCGAGCGCCATGATGTAGGCCGCGAGCGAAAACCCGACCAGAGAGTAGCGCCCGATGGTTACGATGCGCGCCTGGCTCGCGTCGCGGTTCACGTAGCGCTTGTAGATATCCATGGTGACGATGGTCGAGACCGCGTGGATCTGCGAATTGGCGGTCGACATCGCCGCCGAAGCGCCGGCGGCCATGATCAGCGAGGCGAGCAGGTAAGGCGCATACTCCATCAGCATGATGGGCAGGATCTGATCCGGGTTATCCACACCCGGCTCCAGCAACACGCCGGAATAACCCGACAGTACCGAGCCCACGTAGGCGAAGGCGGCCAGTCCCAGCAGAAATGGCATCAGGTTGAAGAGCTTGCCGTGCTTGACCGAATACATGCGCAGCCAGATCTGAGGGCCCATGAAGGCACCGATAGCGGTGACCACGAAAAGTGAGAACCACATGGGGTAGCCCATGGTGCCGTTGGGCCCCGGCAGAGTCAGGTGCTCTGGCGAGCTTTGCTGCAGCTGGCTGAACAGTGCGACCGGGCCGCCTACCTGGGTCGAGATGTAGTAACCCGCGTACATCATGCCGAAGAAGAGCAGGGCACCGTAAATGACATCGGTCCAAGCGATGGCACGAATACCGCCAATCCACACGTAAATAATGATGATGAAATAGAACAGCAGCGCCGCAAGCCAGAAAGGAATCAGCCCATTGGAGGCCACTTCGATGAGGTAAGCACCACCGGTCAACTGAATTTGCAGATAGGGCACCGTGAAGATCAGCGTAATGGCTGCCACGGTGAGGCGAAGCGCTTCGCTGTTGTAGAAGTCGCCCATCAGATCCGACGGGGTCAGATAGTCAAAGCGTTTACCCAGAAACCAGACCCGCTTGCCGATCCAGTAGTACATGAACCCGAACAAGAGATTCCAGGCAAGCGCGGTCAGAAAGACCGGCCCGTTGGTGTAGAAAGTGGCGTTGGAGCCGAGAAACGCGAAGGCGCTCCACCAGGTGGCCGCCACGGTGAAGAAGACCGCGATGCTGCCCATTGCGCGTCCTTGCACGAAGAAGTCCTCGCTGGTGGCCTGGGACTGCCGTGCCGATACGACGCCCACGATCAAGGGGATGATCATGAACGCGGCGATGATCAATAGGCTGCCGCTCATGATGTCTCTCCCGCTGGCTCTTTTGGCTGGTTAAGTGGCGCAGATGCACTTCCCCAGTTAGTGAAGTAAGCCGCCAAAAACAGGGCGGTCAGCACGAACCACCAAAAGAGATTCCATGCGAGCAGAAAGGGGACCCCCATAATTAAGGGTTCGATTCGGTTTGCCAGTAAAATGAGGGGACTTTCCAGCATGACGAAGCTGATGATTATACCGGCGTAGAGCACCAGCTTGGGTCGGGATAGGTTTTTCATAAGTCACTCGGCTCGTTGATTTATGTTTGAAAGTGCGAGCTTTTTTAATCCACAAGCGGGTGTTGAAACTTCGAGGAAGTTATCACCACGAACTTGCTGAAGGGCGTGTCACAATTTTTATATTTATTCGTATAAATATTATCTTTAGGGCGTTTAAGGGCCAGGGTCAAGTCCATTCAGGATTAAAGAACCCTTATTTACGTATAAATCAACTAACGTGAACTAAAGAAAAATGGTGTTTTATTGACGTAGCGGGCAGCGCATTCTGATTGGGTATCCAACACTTTGGAGCCTGAATCATGACGGATCTTTCGACCGGCGCTTCGCCGCTGAGCGCGGAGGCTGAGAGCCCGAGCGCCAAGCTCAACCACCACTACTGGATGCCCTACAGCGGCAACCGCGATTTTCGCGCGAACCCGCGGGTCATCACTGGGGCCGAGGGGCGCTATTACATCGACGACCAGGGGCGCAAGCTTTTCGATTCGCTCTCCGGGCTCTGGACCTGCGGCGCCGGGCACAACCGCGAGGAAATCCAGAAGGCGGTTTCAAAACAGCTCGGCACGCTCGATTTCGCGCCGGGCTTTCAGATCGGCCACCCCCTGGCCTTCGAACTCGCCGAGAAGATCGCAAGCATCACGCCCCAGGGGCTCGATCATGTGTTTTTCACCAACTCCGGGTCGGACGCGGCGGACACCTCGATCAAGATGGCGAAGGCCTACTGGCGCTTGAAAGGCAAGCCTGAGAAGACGCGTCTGATCGGCCGCGCCAAGGGGTATCACGGCGTCAATATCGGCGGCACGAGCCTGGGCGGCATCGGCGGTAACCGCAAGCACTACGGTCAGCTGATGGACGTGACCCACCTGCCACACACGTTACAGGTGGGGTATGCCTTTACCCGCGGCCAAGCGGAGACCGGTGCCGAGCTTGCCGACGCGCTGCTCGACCAGATCGCCCTGCACGACGCCTCGAACATCGCGGCGGTCATCGTCGAGCCGATGTCCGGCTCTGCTGGCGTTATCGTGCCTCCTAAAGGGTATCTGGAGCGGCTGCGCAAGATCTGCACCGAGCACGATATTCTCTTGATTTTCGATGAAGTAATCACCGCCTTCGGGCGCAGCGGCGCGCATACCGGCGCCGAGGCGTTTGGCGTGACGCCGGACATCATGAACGTGGCCAAGCAGGTGACCAACGGCGCCGTACCCATGGGCGCGGTGATCGCAAGCCACGAGATCTTCGATACCTTCATGCACGGCGGTGGCCCGGCCCATGCCATCGAGTTCCCCCACGGCTACACCTACAGCGCCCACCCGGTAGCCTGCGCGGCGGGGCTGGCCTCGCTCGAGATGCTCGAGCGCGAGGATTTTCCCGCTCAGGTGCGCGGTATCGCCCCGGCGTTCGAAGAAAAACTGCACGCGCTGAAGGGCCGCTCTCACGTGGTGGATATTCGCAATTATGGCTTGGCCGGCGCCATTCAGCTCGCTCCGCGCGATGGCGACCCCACTATCCGCCCGCGCGACGCCCACCTGGCGCTGTGGGAGGCGGGCTTCTACGTGCGCTTTGGCGGCGACACGCTGCAGTTCGGCCCGCCCTTCGGCACTACCGAGGCCGAACTCGAGCGGCTCTTTGACGCCGTCGCCACCACCCTGGACGCTCTGGCTTAACCAATTGGAGAACACACGATGGATTTAGTGGCCCACCTGATCAACGGCGAATCCGTTAACAGCGCGTCGACATTTGACGTCACCAACCCCTCTACCGGCGAGGTGATTCGCCAAGCGGCGGAGGGTCGCCGCGAGGACGTCGAGCGCGCCATCGCCGCCGCCCAGGCGGCGTTTCCCACCTGGCGCGATACGCCGCCGGCCAAGCGCGCCCAGGTCATGTACCGCTTCAAGCAGCTTTTGGAAGACAACGCGGAGCGGCTGGTGAGGCTGGTCAGCGAGGAGCACGGCAAGACGCTGGAAGACGCCCTGGGCGAGCTCAAGCGTGGCATCGAGAACGTCGAATACGCCTGCGGCGTGCCGGAGCTTCTGAAGGGTGAGTACTCCCACAACGTCGGCCCGGGCATCGATGCCTGGTCGAACTTCCAGCCGCTGGGCGTGGTGGCGGGTATCACCCCGTTCAACTTCCCCGCCATGGTGCCGCTGTGGATGTATCCCATGGCGATCGCCTGCGGTAATACCTTCGTGCTCAAGCCATCGGAAAAAGACCCGAGCGCGGCGCACGCCGTGGCGGCGCTGCTGAAAGAGGCTGGGCTTCCGGACGGCGTGATGAACGTGGTACACGGCGGGCGCGAAGCGGTCGAAACGCTGCTGGATGCCAAGGCGGTCAAGGCGATCTCGTTTGTGGGCTCCACCCCCGTGGCCGAAGCGATCTACAGCCGCGGCACGGCGAACGGCAAGCGCGTCCAGGCACTGGGCGGGGCCAAGAACCACGCCGTGGTACTGCCGGATGCGGACCTTGAAAACGCCGCCAACACGCTGATGGGCGCGGCGTTTGGTAGCTGCGGCGAGCGCTGCATGGCGATCTCGGTGGCGGTGTGCGTGGGTGATGAAACCGCCGACCGGCTGGTCGAGACGATGCTGCCTAAAATCTCCGAGCTCAAGGTTGGCCCCGGCACCGATCAAGGCCTGGATATGGGCCCACTGGTCACCGCCGAGCACCGCGACAAGGTGCTCAGCTACATCGCAGACGGCGAAAACGCCGGCGCCAGGCTGGTTGCCGACGGTCGCGAGCTTTCAGTAAAAGGCCATGAAAACGGCTACTTCGTCGGCGGCTGCCTGTTCGATCACGTCACCGCCGATATGCGCATCTACCGGGAAGAGATCTTCGGCCCGGTGCTGTGCGTGGTGCGCGTGGGAAGCCTGGACGATGCCATGGCGCTGATCAACGAACACGAGTACGGCAACGGCACGTGCCTGTTCACCCGCGACGGCGAGGCCGCCCGGCGCTTCACCGACGGTATCGAGGTCGGCATGGTCGGCGTCAACGTGCCGCTGCCGGTACCGGTGGCCTACCACAGCTTCGGCGGCTGGAAGCGCTCGCTGTTCGGCGATCTGCACGCCTATGGGCCGGATTCCGTACGCTTCTACACCAGGCGCAAGGCGGTCTCCCAGCGCTGGCCCTCGGTGTCCGAGGCGACCCGCGCCGAGTTCTCCTTCCCCGCCAACCAGAGTTGACGTCCTCCTCCAACCAGGACATCGTCTCAGCACCGCCTTCGGGCGGTGCTTTTTTTCGTCGTCGCTTGCGCCGCGAGCGCCGGTGGATTTTCTCGTTTGCGTCAGAAGGTAGCGCCGCGCGTGCCAAGAACCCAGGAAGAGATTCGCCAGACCAACGTCAGGAACATTCTCGAAGCCGCCGAGCGGCTGTTTGCCGAAAAGGGCTACGCCGGTGCCTCCATGGGTGAGATCGCCGCGCTCGCCGGGTTGCCCAAGTCCAACGTCCACTACTACTTCTCGACCAAGAAGGCGCTCTACCAGGAAGTGCTGCTCGGGCTTCTGGAGCTGTGGAAGCAGGACGCGCTCTGCTTCGAGCTCTATGACGACCCGCGGGTGGTGCTTTCGACCTACATTCGCGCCAAGATGAACCACTCGCGCTACCGCGCCCACGGCTCGAAAATCTGGGCCATGGAGGTGATGCAGGGCGCGCCGATCCTGGGCAAGCGTCTGCGCGAGAACCTGTTCGACTGGGCCAAGTTGAAGGAAGCCAGGATCAGCGAGTGGATAAACACGGATCAGATTGCTCCGGTCGAGCCCTCGCATTTACTTTACATGATCTGGGCCTCGACCCAGCACTACGCGGACTTCGACTACCAGATCGGCCTGCTCAACCACGACCAGCCCCTCGATGACCTGCAGTTCGAGAAAGCGGTGCAGACGGTCACTTCGGTGATTTTGCGCGGAATTGGGCTCACGGCCTAGCCAGTCAGCTTAAATCGATTTCGGCGATAACTCGTTAGACGGCTAATTTAGTCTACACTAATTGGCTCATTCGACCCCATCGAGTTCTTGATGGGCCACTCAATGGACAAGGACGTGTATGGCTAATCACGAGACGTCGCCGCGTAGCGCCACGATATTTCTGGGCGCTGCCTTGGCGTTTTTGACCACCATGATGGGCACCACGCTGCCCACGCCGCTTTATCCCATCTATCAGGATGAAATGGGTTTTTCCCATCTGATGGTGACAGTGATCTTCGCCGTCTACGCCGTTGGGGTGATCTCCGCGCTGCTGATTACCGGGCGCTGGTCGGATCAACTCGGCCGGCGGCCCTTGCTGTTTGCAGGGCTCGTGCTTTCCGGGGTGAGCGACGTAGTGTTCTGGCAGGCGGATGGGCTTGGTTCGCTGCTGGTGGGGCGGGTGCTCTCCGGGCTTTCGGCGGGTATCTTCACCGGCACCGCGACCATCGCGGTCATGGAACTCGCCCCGCGCCGCTGGGGCAATACCAGCACGCTGATCGCCACCGCCGCCAACATGGGCGGGCTGGGGCTGGGGCCGATTCTGGCCGGCGTGCTGGCCACGCTCTTCGCCGCGCCGCTGATGCTGCCCTTCGGCGTTCATTTCGTACTGGTGCTGATCGCCGTGGCGTGCATCTGGCGCGCGCCGGAAATGGTCGATCGCCCCGAACATATCAAGCTGCCGCTGCAAAAGCCGAAGATTCCCCGGGAAGTGCGCAGCGTGTTCATTCCCTCCGCCATCGCGGCGTTTGCGGGGTTCATGGTGTGCGGTTTCTACACTGCTGCCGCGCCGTCGTTTCTGGGCCAGGAGCTTGGCTACACCAACCACGCACTGGTCGGCGGCGTTGCGGGGCTCTTGTTCATCGCCTCCACCGTGGGGCAGATGCTGCAGGGCCGACTGCCGGAAGCGAGCCGCCTGCCCACTGGCTGCGGCGTGCTGTTTGTGGGCGTGCTGATCGTGGCTTGGGGCATCGCCGATGAAACGCTGACCGGCTTCGTGCTTGGCGCAATCGTGGCGGGTATTGGCCAGGGCGTCGCCTTTCGCGCTGGGCTTGGCGCGGTGTCGGCGGCCAGCTCGAAAGAGAACAAGTCCGCGGTGGTCTCCACGTTCTTCGTCATCGCATACGTGGCGATCTCGCTGCCGGTGGTAGGCATCGGTTTGATGGGCACCGTGGCGGGCCAGCAGGCGACCGCGCTGACCTTCGATCTGATCGTGGCGGTGCTGTGCCTGGTGTCGCTTGGGCTGCTGCTCAAACGGCGCGCTATCCAGTGAGCCGCCAGAGCCTGCGGGGAGCACCCGCAGGCTCGCTTGCAAAGCTAAATATCCTGTTGATTCGATGTTGATTTGGCTGTTTTTGTAAGTCATCGACTATATCTTTCATAAGATATTTCTTAAGATCTTCCTACCTGTTGCTTTTGAACAAGGCTCCTTTAACTTCTTTACCCCTCGAGCAACGGCCGCTGCGTGTTGCCTTGCCACCTTATCAACCTCAATGTCTAGCGTCGGCGCCGCCGGCCGCTTTTTGTGATGTCTCAGGGAAGAGAGGGCGTATGCCGCTATTTGTCTTCATCAGTACTACCTTTCCCACGGCGATCTTCTCCGCTCTGCTGGTGATGGCGGTCATCTACTGGCTGATCTCGCTATCGGGGCTGGGGGGCGACGACCTGGCCGATGGCGATATGGGCGATGGCCTCGAAACCGGCGGGCTGCTGGCCACCCTGGGTCTCGAGGGTGTGCCGCTGCCGCTGGCGATCACCCTGGTCACGCTGTTCGGCTGGGTCATCAGCTACTTCAGCGAGCTGCTGCTCGGCATCCACCTGGGCTCCGGGGCTCTGCACTGGCTGTTCGGTGCCGTGGTGCTCTGCTTGAGCTTCGCGGCGGGCATCTTTCTGGCATCGCTTTCGATCAAGCCGCTGCGGCCGCTGTTCAAGCCCGCGCTCAACTTGCCCACGGAGCAGCGCCTGGCCGGCCTCGTATGCACGGTGCGCTCGGGCAGCGTCGATCGCACCCGGGGGCGCGCCGACGCCTATGTCGAGGGCGACCACCTGATTCTTCAAGTGCGTAGCGACACGCCGCTCGAGCGCGGCGACCGCGCCATTCTGATCAACTACCTGGCCGACGAGGACGCCTACCGGATCATTCCGGAAGGCGAGTTCCACGATGGCTCCCACGATTGACCGACCTGTCCTCTAGGAGAGAATGAATGAATGTATCTTGGATCATGCCGGTGGCTGGTTTCCTCGGCGGCCTTGTACTGATCGCGATCGTTGTCCTATCGCTGATCAAGACGTTCTATCGCAAGATCGATCAGGGGCAGGCGCTGATCGTCAACGACCTCTCCACCACGCCGAAGGTGTACTTCACCGGGGCGATGGTGCTGCCGGTGATCCACCGCGCCGAGACGATGCAGGTCTCGGTCATCACCCTCGAGCTCAACCGTACTGGTAAAGAGGGCCTGATCTGCCGCGACAACCTGCGCGCCGACATCAGCGTGGCCTTCTATCTGCGCGTCAACGCTACCGCCGAGGACGTGCTGCGGGTGGCCAAGTCCGTGGGTGTGGGCCGGGCTTCTGACCGCAACGCGGTCAACGAGCTGTTCAACGCCAAGTTCAGCGAAGCGCTGAAGACCGTCGGCAAGAAGATGGACTTCATGCAGCTGTTCGACGAGCGCCAGCAGTTTCGCGACGCCATCGTCGAGACCATCGGCCAAGACCTGAACGGCTACGTGCTCGAGGACGTGGCGATCGATTACCTGGAGCAGACGCCCAAGAGCTCGCTCGATCCGCACAACATCCTTGACTCCGAAGGCATCAAGCGCATCACCGATATCACGGCGATGCACAACGTCGAGACCAACCGGCTCGAGCGCGACCAGGAGCTCGAGATCCAGCGCAAGAACGTCTCGGCCCGGGAAGCTGCCCTCGAGCTCGAACGTACCCAGGCCGATGCCGAGGCGCGCCAGCAGCGCGAGATCGAGAGCCTGCGCTCCCGCGAGGAGTCCGAGGCGGCCCAGGTCAGCCATCAGGAGCGCTCGAAGAGCGAAGCGGCGCGCATCAAGACCGACGAAGAGCTGGCCATCGCCGAGGAGAACAAGCAGCGCCAAGTCGAGATGGCCACCAAGGCCCGCGAGCGTGCGGTGCAGATCGAAGAGGTCCGCATTCGCCAGGCCAAGGAGCTCGAGGACGTCAACCGCGAGCGCGCGGTGGAGATCGAGCGCATCGGCATGGAGAAGTCGCTGGAGGAGGAGCGCAAGGAGATCGCCGACATCACCAGCCAGCGCATCGCCGTGGAGCGCAGCGTCGCCGAGGAAGAGGAGAACATCAATGACGTGCGCAACCGCGCCGAGGCGGAGCGCAAGAAGGTCACGCGCCTGACCGCCGCTCAGGCCGAGGCCGAGGAGAGCAAGACCAAGGAGGTTCGCGCGGCGGAAGCGGCCTTCGAGCGCTCCAAGCTCGAAGCCGAGGAGACCGTGCTGCGGGCCCAGGCGGAGCTGGATTCTGCCGAGAAGCGCGCCGCCGCCGAAGAGAAGCAGGCCCGCGGCCATCAGGCTTTGGCCGCCGCGGATGGCTTGGCCGAGGCACAGGTGCTGGAAGCCCGCGCCCACGCCCAGCGCAGCGAAGGGCTCGCTCAGGCGGAGGTCAAGACTGCCACGGCGAAGGCCGACGAGGAGGCCGGCATGGCCGAAGTGCGCGTGCTCGAACAGCGCCTGGAAGCCGAGGCGCTGGGCGAGGAGAAACTGGGCAGCGCCAAGGCCCAGGCTCGCGAGGCGATGGCCAAGGCCGAGGCCAACGGCCTGGTCGAGAAGCTGCGCGCCTACGACAACATGTCCGAGGAAGCGCGCAACTTCGAAGAGTTCCGCATGAACCTGGAAGTGCACGAGAAGGAAGTGATGGCCCAGATCGAGGCCCAGCGCATCGGCATGCTGGAGAACGGCAAGGTGATGGCCGCCGCGCTGCAGAACGCCAAGTTCGAGCTGATCGGCGGCGATGGCGATATCTTCGAGAAGTTCGCCAAGGGGCTGGGCTACGGCAAGACGGTGCAGGGCGTGCTCGACAAGTCGCCGGCGTTGCAGGCAACCCTCGCCGGGCTCGCCAACCGCGCCATGATGCCCGAGAAGTCCTCGGAAAACGCGTAAGGCGCGCCCCTTCGGGGACTCGAGACCGCAGGTGGAACGCCACGTGCGGTCTCGTCGACTTCTTGCGGCGCCGTGAGCGCCGTTCTCGCAAGCATCTTTTTCGCAAGTACTTATCTCGCAAGCACCTTTCAGGATGGACACGATGTCGAAGGACACTGGATCGAGCGATAACCATCAGGCCGAGGCGGTCGAGGGCCTGGTCAGGGAGAGCACGGCGTTCGAGACCATCAAGCGCCGGCTGAGTACCCAAGGGGGGGAGCTGGACGCGGCGGTTTCGCGCTTGAACGACGCCCGTGCCGAGACCTTCGGCGCCAGCAGCATGGCGCTGCTGGGCCGCGCCCGGGTGCGCACCCAGAACAACGCCATCGCCCGGGACATGGCGCGCATCG
Source organism: Halomonas sp. HNIBRBA4712 (assembly GCF_043558675.1). Taxonomy (NCBI): domain Bacteria; kingdom Pseudomonadati; phylum Pseudomonadota; class Gammaproteobacteria; order Oceanospirillales; family Halomonadaceae; genus Halomonas; species Halomonas sp. HNIBRBA4712. Next base: position 272,396 of record NZ_JBIFXR010000001.1, read on the forward strand.
GCAACCAGATCCTGTTCGGCTTCAACGTCCAGCTGGGGCTTCGCAAGGCGCTGGCGGCGAGCGACGTCTTCGCGCTCTATCATCTCAAGGACGACGCCGAAGGGCTCGAGCTTACCGAGGCGTCCCTCGACGGCAGCTTCCTCACCGACGAGCAGTTCCTGCGCGATTTCCGCGAGCTGCAGCAGTACTACAGCCACGCCACGCTCGCCCAGATCATGACCCTCAACGGCAAGCTGCTGGTGGCGTTCCAGATCGGCGAGAAACTCACCGACCTGCGCGTATTCCGCTGGGAGCTCGACGGGCGCAGCGAGGTGACCCGCTACATCGACAACCGCGGCGAGCGGGATCTGGTCTTCCCCGAGCGCTTCGCCTTTCCCTGGCACAGCGCCGGGCGCGATCATCAAGAGCAGGGGCGCGCGCCGCACCTGAACATCCTCGATACGGTGTTCGTCGACAACCTCGGCGGCAACATCACCTTCAAGATCGAGAACAACACCAAAAGCGGCGAGGGCATCTTCGCCGACCCGGTGGCGTCGGACTCCCAGTCGCTGGATGATGCCACCTTCGAGTACGCCGACCTCGGCACGCTGCTGTTGGTGCGCATCCTGCCCTTCAACGAAACCGAGTGGCGCTACTACCTGTTCAACCGCGCCGAGCAGCACGTCAAGCGCATCGACGCCATGGCGGGCTCGGTGGTGGAGCTGCCCGAGAACCACGGCATCATCTTCCCCAGCGGCTACTACCTCAACACCGGCGAGCTGACTACCTTCGAGGTGCCCGAGGAGGATCTGCGCTTCAAGCGGATGGTGCGCTCGCCCAACGGCGAGGACGTGCTGTTCGTCTTCTACGCCGAGGCCACCGGCGAGGTGGTGCTCTACCGCTACAACTTGATTCGTAAGCAGGCGGACACGCCGATGGTCGGCCACGGCGCGGCGGTGCTCGAAAACGGTCACCTGGCGATCTTCCACGCCGAGCAGGAGCCGACGCTGGTCCACCCCATCCAGGTGTGGGCCACGCCCTTCATGTCCGAACGCTTTCACGCCCAGGACGCAGTGCGCAACGACACCACGCTCGGGCGCATCGGCAACCCGGAGCTGGTGCGCGGCATCGCCGAGCTCAACGGCATCGTCCAGCTCGCCGGCGAGCGCGCCGCCAGCGAGCGCCACTTCAACGCCATCATCCGGCGGGTGGATCGCACCCTGAACCAGTTCTACTGGATCGGCGAGGCGGAGTTCGCCGCCATCCAGGTGGCACTCGAACAGCTCAAGCATACTGCCGAGCTGATGCTCGACGAGTACGAGAAGGTTCAGGCGATACGTGCCCAGACCGCCCAGGCGCTGAAAGAGCTCGACCAGGTCCAGGCGACGCTGCTGCGCGAGCTCAAGCCGAGCAGCTGGAAGACGCCGGATCTGTTCGTCACCTACCTCAAGAAGCTGCGCGACCACCGCGGTCGGCTGATGGCCCTGAGCGAGCGGCGCTATCTGGACACCGCGCGGCTCGCCGAGCTGCAGGCGGCGCTAGACAAGGCCGAGACCTCGCTGACCGAGCAGACCTTCACCTTCCTGGCCACGCCGGAGGCGCTGGAGGGCTACCGCGAGACCCTGGGCGAGATCAAGGCGGCGGTCGGCGAGGCGGAGAATCGCAAGGCGCTAGCGGCCTGCGTGGAGCGCTACCGGGAGCTGACCGGCGGGCTCGACATGATCCAGGGCTTGATCTCCTCGATGCCCGGCGGCGACGCGGTGGAGCAGACCCGCATCACCGAGAACATCTCGAGCATTTACGCGACCATCAACCAGCAGCGCTCCCAGGCCGAAATTCGCCTGCGCGAGCAGGGCAGCGCCGAGGCCAAGGCCCAGTTCGCCGCCCAGATGCGGCTGTTCGAGCAGAGCCTGGCCAACGGTGTTGGCGCGCTTCGCGAGCCTGACGACTGCGACCCGTTGATGACGCGCATGCTCGACCAGCTCCAGGAGCTCGAAAGCCAGTTCGGCGAGGTCGACGAGTTCCTGAACGCCATCCTCGAGCAGCGCGAAAGCGCCCACGAGAGCATCGAGGCGCGTCGTCAGCAGCTTCAGGAAGCACGCCAGCGCCGGGTCACCACGTTGACCGACGCCAGCCAGCGGATTCTTGCCAACGTGGCCAAGCGCACCGAGCGCTTTGAGACCCTCGAGGAGCTGCACAGCTTCTTCGCCGCCGATGCCATGGTGGGCAAGGTGCGCAGCATGGTAGAGGAGCTCCGCGGCATCAATGCGAGTCTCGAGGCCGACGACATCGCCGGGCGCCTGCGCGGTGCCCAGGATGCGGCGCTGCGCAGCGTGCGCGACCGGGCGGATATTTTTGAAGAGGGCGGCAACGTCATTCGCCTCGGTCCGCGCCACCGTTTCAGCGTCAACCAGCAGCACCTGGACCTGACCCTGGTGCCGCGCGACGAACGGCTCATGCTGCATCTCACCGGCACCCAGTATTTCGAGCCGCTCATCGACGAGCGCCTGACCGCGCTCGCCGACTACTGGGCCATGTCGCTGCCGTCGGAGAGCCGGGCCGTCTACCGCGCCGAGTACCTGGCCTACCGCTTCATGGAAGAGCTTGCCCGGCCGGAGGCGGCGCCGATCAACGTCGAGGATATGGAGGCGCTGCAGCGCCAGATCGCCGCCTTCGCCTCGCCCCGCTATCGCGAGGGCTACGAAAAGGGCATCCACGACCACGACGCCGCGCTGATCGTGCGCACGCTGTGGCCGGCGCGCCAGAGCGCGGGGCTTCTGGGATTCGGCCCGCTGCCCCGGGCGCTGGCCATGCTGTTCTGGGCCAACCTCAAGCAGGACGACGAGGCCGCCCGCAACCTGCGCGCCCGGTGTCTGTCGGCAGGGATTCTGTCGCGCATCATGCAAAGCGAGGATCTGCTGGCGGCGCTGATCGAGGAGATCGCCCCGGCGCTCGAGGCGTTCGTCCAGGGTCACAAGCTGCCCGGGGCAGCGGGCCAGCAGGCCAGCGCCGCGGAGTTCCTGGTGCGCCGGCTGGCCGAGGAGGGGGACGCCTTCCCGGTGACCCGCTACGCCGACACCTTGGTGGAGAGTTTCATCACCACCATGCAGCGCCAGGGCCACTACGCCCACTTCGAGGAGGCACTGGCAGTGGTAAAAGGACAGCCCGGCGCGCGCTGGACGATCACCTCCCACTGGCTCACCGCCCACGCCCGCCAGGCAGGCCAGGAAGACGCTTTGCACTTTTTGCCCGAAGCGATCGCCATGCTCAACACCGCCGGGCGGCTGGAAACCCGCGCCCACAGCGTCGAGCTCGCCTTCACCGTGGAGGGGCTTCTCGGCCAGCACGAGCGCCTCGACCAGCAGCGGCTTGCGCTGTCGCTGGACGACTTCCAAGAGCGGCTGCGCCACCACGAGCACGCGGTGATTCCCGCCTGGACGCGGCTGCAGGAGCGCCGCCAGACGATCCTCGACGAGCAGCGCGAGCGTCTGCGCCTGGAGGAGTATCTGCCCAAGCCGCTGAACTCCTTCGTGCGCAACAAGCTGATCACCGAGAGCTACCTGCCGATCATCGGCGACAACCTGGCCAAGCAGATGGGCACCGTGGGCGATACCCGGCGCTCCGACAACAGCGGGCTGTTGATGATGATCTCGCCGCCGGGCTACGGCAAGACCACGCTGATGGAGTACGTCGCCAACCGCCTGGGGCTGATCTTCATGAAGATCAACTGCCCGAGCCTGGGCCACGACGTCACCTCGCTGGATCCGGAGGCGGCCACCCACTCCACGGCGCGCGCCGAGCTCATCAAGCTCAACCTGGCCTTCGAGATGGGTAACAACGTCATGCTCTATCTCGACGACATCCAGCACACCCACCCGGAGTTCTTGCAGAAGTTCATCTCGCTGTGCGACGGCAGTCGGCGTATCGATGGCATCTGGAACGGGCGCACCAGGACCTACGACATGCGCGGCAAGCGCTTCTGCATCGCCATGGCGGGCAACCCTTATACCGAAAGCGGTGAGGCCTTCAAGGTGCCGGACATGCTCGCCAACCGCGCCGATGTCTACAATCTGGGCGACGTGCTCAGTGGCATGGAGGAGGTGTTCGCGCTCTCCTACATCGAGAACTCGATGAGCGCCAACACCGTGCTGGCGCCGCTGGCCACCCGCGGGCTCGACGACTTCTATCGCTTCGTCGACCTGGCCCGGGGGCGCGAGGTGCCGAGCACCGACTTCGAGCACGACTACAGCGCGGCGGAGCGCGAGGAGATCCTCGCCGTGCTGCGCAACATGTTCAAGGTGCGCGAGGTGGTGCTGCGGGTCAACCAGCAGTACATCGCCTCCAGCGCCCAGGCCGATCAGTACCGCACGGAGCCGCCGTTTCGCCTGCAGGGGAGCTATCGCAACATGAACCGCCTGGCGGAGAAGATCTCGCCGATACTCAGCGACGACGAGCTCCAAGCGATCATCGACGACCACTATGTGGGCGAAGCCCAACTGCTCACCCAGGGCGCCGAGGAGAACCTGCTCAAGCTCAAGGAGCTGCGCGGCACGCTGAGCGATGAGGAGAGGGCGCGCTGGGACGCGATCAAGCGCGAGTTCAAGCGGCGCCAGCTCACCGGCGGCGACGAGGAGACCGGCGCGCTGGTGGTACGTCAGCTGGGCCTGATCGCCGAAGGCATTGGCCAGTGGGGCCAGGCACGCCAGGATGAACGCTGAGACCGCCTTCGCCGGCGGGCCAGTGGCGACCGACGAAATGCATCGTTTTGAAGGAGTTCTCTCATGAGTGGCAAGCCAGCAGCACGCGTCACCGACGACACCGCCTGCCCGAAAACCGGGCACGGCACCAACCCGCTGGCCGAGGGCTCGCCGGACGTCTTCCACGACGGGCTCAACGCCGCCCGCCTGGGCGACACCTCCGCCTGCGGCAGCCCCATCGACTCCGCGGTCTCCTCTTCGGTGTTCATCAACGGCAAACCCGCCGCTGTGCTCGGCAGCGTCGGCAGCCACGGCAACACTGTGGTCGAAGGCTCGGGCACGGTTTTCATTGGTGACATTGCGTATGGCAGTGCGTCCCCCGCGAATCTGCTAAGTAATACAGAAGCCGCATATTCAGGGCGTTTCCAATTGATCAATCAAGATACAGGTGAGCCCATCGCTGGGCGTCGCGTCAAAATTAGATCCAGTGGCGGTTGGAGTGCGTTCGAGACCACGGATGATGAGGGTATGACATCCTGGATCAAGCATGACAAGGCGGAAACGATCTATATCGACTTGGTAAAGGGAAGTGAGCGATGAGTGATCATCCATTCTCCCAAGGTGCCATGAGCCCGGAGGGCGAGACTAACCCGGTTCGCATTGCAGAGCCAAGGCTCGACCCGGAAGATGAAAGAGTACTGTGCTCTGCCATCTGTTACTGCAGCTCCACGCCCAATATCAGTCGAGATGGCAAAAATCTTAAGCAAAACTGTGTATCACAGCGCTTGGGCGAATTGAATGAAGTGCTCCGTGGAAGCAGTCCTTATAAACCAGAGGTCAGTTACGATATGACCAAGGAGCCACCGCAGCCAATTCTCGATAGCCAGACAGGTACTCATTCTCATAGCTGGATACCGGGCTGGATCCGCAAATACTGGGATGAAGATCCAGAGCATCCTCCCTTCCAGGCGGGCAGGGGTATGATTCGTCGGCCCGATGTTGTGATTGTGAATGACCCAACCAGACCGCCTACCCAGGACAATATCAAGCAAGTGGTGGAGATGAAGTTTCCGCCTGATCCACCTAATAGGAGGCAAGCGCAAGCTTACGCAAGGGTAGCTGGTGGAGAGGATAAGGTAGTTCAACTATTGTCCACTGACTGTGATTGTAATCAAGAAACCCAGAACTCTAATGTCTCTGTAGAAGAGCTCGGGTGGGCCGCGACAGTAGCACGAGGGGTAATGTTCATTCTAACGCGAGGCCGTTCGTCTCGCGCTCCTGCGCCTGTTCACTGATTTCAGAGGAAAGTCTTATGGAAACACCCTTTGATCTGGCTGAAGAGTTATCCAAGCAATCAGGGTTGCTGGAGATACCCGGCAACCTTCTAATGAAAGGTGGCCCAGAGGACTATATCGGAGCCGTGATCTGTCTGCGGGGTACGCTCTACTTCAAAAACGCGCATACTCCTGAAGTGCGCGAAGCGCTATGCCAGTGCTTTGATGCGTTCAAACGTCTGGCCGAGCCCAATCTTACTTGGCTGTGGCGTGAAGAGCCGCCTGAGGGAAGCCCGTTGACGCCTTATGCCGAGGCTCGGTCGCTGCGCGAGATGCTGTCTCACATGAATGAAAATTATCCTTTGAGTTTTTATTACACGAGCGGTGAGCAGCCTAACGATGCAAGTGACTGGTATTTCGATGTTTTCGGTCAGGCTGCTTGGGAGGCAAAGATTGGGTATGACACGAGCGCAGTGGAGTTCTCCGTTCCGTTGCTTTATCACGAGCAGCATTCACTCGACTTCATGCGACTGTTTCAATACTGCGCGCGGCTACTTGATGCAGAACACGGGCATGCAGGCCATGCCTTCAACCTCTCGGTGACAAATCTTGGGGAGAACGAGCCAACTGAGGCGTTCATGGCCGAACGCATGCCCGGCCTGGATGCAGGGACAGCGGGGTTGCTGGCCAATCGGCCCGAGTTCAAACAGAACAAGATCAAGACAGTCAGCTGGCTGACGCTGCTCAATCAGGCACGTTTGGAGGCGGCAGGCGGGTTGAAGTCATTGCAAGATCAGCTACCGGATAGTCACTTTGCTTTTTATGCAGCGGGTTCGGGCGTGGTGATTCAGTCGGGCGCTTATCCTTATATTGCCGGCGACGCTGAGGGGGCCAAACCAGCGCCCTACGTGCTGCTGAACCATCTACTCAAAAGCATTCGCTGCGAAACGGTCGGGGATTTACACGGTGGCTCGCGTCACGGTGAGCTGCGTTTGACCGGTTGGGCGGCCGACCAGTGGTTGAAGCGCCTGGATGTTGACGAGCAAGAGATTCCAGCGTGGCGCACTAGGCTACTGGAACAGGAGCCTCGCCTGGATAGCAGCAACAGCCTGCCCGAGCGGTTATAGCGTCTGGCCACATGTCAATGCACGCATGCTGTTGGCATAACGAGCGCCAGCGAGGCATTCATAACGATGGCCGCGACAGCCATCCGCGCCGTGGCGCTAAATCATCGGCCATATCGTTTTATGCCAAGGCATACATTAGCGGGTGCGCCTGCCTGCTTACCCGCGCTACGAGCTTGTGGATTTGGCTCGTTGGTACCTATTACTCGATGGCGGTGAAGGGGTTCTCGGCCATAAGGAAGGCGCGCAGGTCGGGTTTTTGCGGGTGGTCGCTTAGCCACTGGCGTATCTCGAGCGCCTTTTCGTAGTCGCTGTCGCCGAACTTCTGCCGATACAGGTTGGCGAAGGTATCGCTGGTGCGCTCCGCGCGGATACGCTGCTGCCACTGATCGGTGAGGATGGCGTTGAGGTTGCCCGCGAGCCCTTCGGCCACCAGCATCTCCCACTCGCCGCGGTTGAGCCAGACGCCGCCGACCCGGGCGCTGTAGTCGAGCCGGTGAGCGTGGTCCTTGCTGATACGAAACTTACTCATGATGCCGCCGGTGACCGGACAGATCATCGCGCCGACCGTGTCCTCGGCGTCGATGTTCTCGATCTTGTCGTCCTCGAAGACGTGCTCCGGGTGGCGCTCCTTCCAGCTGATATAATCTTCGATCAACAGCCAGTTGCCGCCGCAGTGATCACAGGTATGGCAGCGAAAGAGTGAGTCGAGAAAGCTGGGGACCAGCTTGCCTTCGTGGCAGGCCGTACATTTCATCGTGGCGGTTCCTTATCGGTAAGCATGCAAGACGTTCCTGTCGAAAATAAGGTGCCGCAAAAGAATGGTTAGATCAAGAGTTTGGCATGCGCCACCGACACCTTGGGCTACGCCGGCTGACGCAGCTTCAACAGCAACACCCCAAGGCCGATGAAGGCGCTGCCCAGCACGCGATTGACAAAGCGTACGCGGCGGGCGGCGCCCAGCCAGCGGGCGAGTCGGCCGGCAAGCGCCCCGTAGGTCATCAGCATCAGAAACGAGAGCGCCATGAAGGTGCCGACCATGATCAGAAACTGCGGCCAAAGCGGCTGCCCGGTCACCAGAAACTGGGGAAAGAGCGCGGTAAAAAAGAGAATCGCTTTGGGGTTACTCAGCGCCACCAGCGCGCCTTCACCGAGGGTGCGCCAGGCCGACGCCGTGCCCGCCGGCGAGGCCGTGGCCACCAGCGGCAGGCGGCTTCGCCACTGGCGCACGCCAAGATAGACCAGATACCCCGCACCGCCGAGTTTGAGCAGCGTGAAAAGCGCCTCGGACGCCTTGAGCATCACGCCAAGCCCCAACATCGCAGCGCTTGCCAGAAGCAGTAGCCCAAGAATATTGCCCAGCGACGATAGCGCCACGCGCCGGTAGCCGCCGGTCATGCCGTTACGCACCGCGACGAGAAAGGCCGGGCCGGGGCTTATGATGCTCACCAGCGCCGCCGCAACGAAGACCAGCCAGGTGGTGAGGGCCATGAGCGTCTCCTTGAAGTCTGGGTGAAGGGTGAGGCCACTTTACTGAGCCGACACCCCATGACTCAATCGAAAACGCTCACGTTTCGATGACGTCAAGATAAAACTCTCCCTTGCCCACGCGCACCGCGCGGCCACTCACGCGTACCCGCTCGCCGGTCATGGCGGTGTCGATCACGCTGGGGCGACCCATTTTTATACCCTGATGAACGACGCAGCGGCGTGTCTCGCCTTGCGCGGCCAGGTAGCCGGTGAGGGCGGCAGCGGCGCTGCCGGTCGCCGGGTCTTCGCACAGGCTGTCGTGCATCGAGAACATGCGGCTATGCAGAGTGACGTGCGCGCCTTCTGCCGCCTCGATCACGTACAGGTAGACCTGCTCGGCGCCGCTGGGCGCCACGCTGCGCGCCCACTCACTGGAGGAGAGCTGCACATGCTCCAGGGCTTCCAGGCTTTCAAGCTCGATCAGGTGAAACGCCAGCCCGCAGGAGGCGACGACCGGCGCGCGCACCACCTGGCCGCGCGAAAGGCCGAGCAGGGCAGCGGCGCTGGTGGCATCGAGCGTGCTGTCGCTTACCTGCGCGGGGCGGGCCGTAGTAAAGCTCGCCTTGCCATCGATGAACGCGATGGGAAGCTTGCCCACCGGCGGTTCGAGCGTCAGGGGCGGCGTGCGCTCGACCATGCCCAGCTCGTTCAAGAGCCAGGCAGTGCCCACGGTGGGGTGGCCGGCGAACGCGAGCTCTTCGACCGGCGTGAAGATCCGCATCGGGTAGTGGTTCGCCGCGCGGGCGCGGCCCAGAAACACCGTCTCCGCCAGATTGAGTTCATGGGCGATTTTCTGGCAGGTAGCGGTATCGAGCGCGTCAGCCTCGAGAAACACGGCGAGCTGGTTGCCGGCGAAGCGGGTGTCGGTAAAGACGTCGAGCAGGTGGTAAGTCGCGGTTGTCATGGTGGCTCCTTGGCGCAGGTGAGCGCTAGAAAAGTTTGCGGCTCTCGCGGCGGACCTGGGCGCGGCTGATGCCGATATCCTTCAGGAGGCGGTCATCGAGGGTAAAAAGCTGGCGACGGCTGCGTCGGCGCACGAGATAATGGCGCAGGCGGGCGCGAAACCGGGTAAGCGTGAAACGGGACATGGGGGTTCTCCACTGGTTGGCCTCTTCAGGTTACCCAGTGCGCCCATCGCCATACAGATATAGAAACAGGAGATCTAACCATACAGATGCGTTATCTTTCCTCACTGTAAGGTGGTTTGGGCGGGCAACTGTATGGTGAAGGAGAGCAAACGCCGTGACGCGCTATGAACGAGTGGCCGCTGTATTGCGCGAGCGTATCGAGCACGGCCTCTACGCGCCGGGGGACCGGCTGCCGTCGATCCGCACCGTGTGCCAGGAGATGGATGTCGGCATCTCGACCGCTCAGGAAGCGTATCGCCAGCTGATGGACGCCGCACTCATTGAGTCGCGCCCCAAATCCGGCTACTTCGTGCTGCCAGGCCACGCTCCCTCGGTGCTGCCCTCGGCCTCGCGCCCGGCCCAGCGGCCGCTGGATGTCTCCCAGTGGGACCAGGTGCTGGAGCTCGTCGCCACGCAGCGCGACGACGACCGGCTGTTGCTGGGCCGGGGCGTCCCCAATCTGGAGGCCGCCACGCTCAAGCCGCTGTCGAAGATCCTCGGCGGGCTGCACCGCAGTACCGAACTCAACGGCCTCAACGGTCTCAACTACGACAAACTCATTGGAAGCCCGGAGCTTCGCCAGCAGGTGGCCAAGCTGGCGGTGGCCTCCAACTGCCTGCTCCATCCGGACGATATTCTCATCACCACCGGCTGTCAGGAGGCGCTGGCCATCGCCCTGCGCATTCTGACCCGGCCCGGCGACGTGGTGGCGGTGGACTCCCCCAGCTTCTACGGCACCCTGCAGATTCTCAAGGCCAACGGCCTGAAAGCGCTCGAGATTCCCACCGACCCGCAAACCGGCATCAGCCTGGAAGCGTTGGAACTGGCGCTGGAACAGTGGCCGATCCGCGCGATCCAGGTCACCCCCACCTTCAACAACCCGCTGGGCTACACCCTGCCCGCCGAGCGCAAGCGCGCGCTGGTACAGCTCGCCCAGCGCTTCGACGTCGCGATCATCGAAGACGACATCTACGGCGATCTGGCGTTCTCCCAGCCCCGCCCGCCGACCGTGAAGTCCTTCGACGACGACGGCCGCGTGCTGTTGTGCAGTGGTTTTTCCAAAACCCTCGGCCCCGGGCTCCGAGTCGGCTGGCTAGCGCCGGGGCGCTACCGCGACCAGGCGCTGCACATGAAGTACGTCTCCACCGGCGCCTCGGCCACGCTGCCCCAGCTGGCGGTCGCGGCGTTCATCGCCAAGGGCCACTATGAGCGCCACCTGCGCGCGATCATTCGCCAGTACCAGCGCCAGCGCGACGTGATGATCGGCTGGGTCCAACGCTACTTTCCGAAAGGCACTGGCATCAGCTACCCCCAGGGTGGCTTTCTGCTCTGGGTCGAGCTTCCCGCCGCCGTGGACTGCGTGCGCCTCAACGAACGCTTGGCCTCCCATCGCCTGCACGTCGCCCCGGGATCGCTCTTCTCCGCCTCCGGCAAGTTTCGCCAGTGTTTGCGGCTGAACTACGCGTTTACGCTCACGCCCGCCATTGAAGCGGCCGTGCGCTGTGCAGGGGAGATAGCAGAGGCGATGGTCGAGGAGGCGTTACAGCCGCTCGAGTAACTGCGTCTAAACCGTATAGACACCAGCGTGCATGTACAGCTATAAAAAACATGCTTGGTGGTGTTTTATAGAGAGTCAGCAAGGTGCTGATTTTATTGATCTTTAAAATTTTTAAACTGATCAAAAAATGATCTAAATCATCGGTGGCTTTTATGCCATTGGTTTTTGTCTTTTAGATCAATCGTCTAAAATTAGTCCGTTCCCCGCAGGCGCGGGGATGAACCGCTCGGCGAATCGGTCATCTACTTGTCGAACAACCGTTCCCCGCAGGCGCGGGGATGAACCACCGCGCGGGCCGCGAGGCGCTCGATAGTCCGCCCGTTCCCCGCAGGCGCGGGGATGAACCGCACTGGCGGCAGACGTGAGGCTCCAGTCTAAACCGTTCCCCGCAGGCGCGGGGATGAACCGCCCACCTGCCGCCCGCGCTCTACGATTGGGCTCCGTTCCCCGCAGGCGCGGGGATGAACCGTGGGGTGTCGATCGCCGCACCGTGCTCCGGCACCGTTCCCCGCAGGCGCGGGGATGAACCGGGCGGTGCCAAGCTGCTATTCGCCGGGGTGAACCGTTCCCCGCAGGCGCGGGGATGAACCGGCCTCATTTCCCATACCGACTCCATCGACACACCGTTCCCCGCAGGCGCGGGGATGAACCGATAGTCGTGCCGGTCATACACCTGCCAGACACCCGTTCCCCGCAGGCGCGGGGATGAACCGACTCCCTTGCATGGATGCACAAGGAGGTTTCGCCGTTCCCCGCAGGCGCGGGGATGAACCGTAAACGCGCCTTCTCGGACGATATAGCCTTCGCCGTTCCCCGCAGGCGCGGGGATGAACCGGGCGCGAACAAGTACGGCAAGCCGATCGCCAACCGTTCCCCGCAGGCGCGGGGATGAACCGGCGCCGCTCGGAATGGTCGAAAAGAGCTACAACCGTTCCCCGCAGGCGCGGGGATGAACCGGCCGTAACGTAGGCGGCCGTCGATATAGCTCGCCGTTCCCCGCAGGCGCGGGGATGAACCGTCGGCGCTACTCGACGGCCACCGGATATCACGCCGTTCCCCGCAGGCGCGGGGATGAACCGACTTTTCTACTCTCAACCCCAGCGCCGCCGAGCCGTTCCCCGCAGGCGCGGGGATGAACCGCAATGATCGGCATGCAGGCGGACGGCACGACGCCGTTCCCCGCAGGCGCGGGGATGAACCGACAGTGGACGCCTCGACCAACGACTTGGCGCTCCGTTCCCCGCAGGCGCGGGGATGAACCGGCACGTATAATCATAAATACATCATTTTAATCCCGTTCCCCGCAGGCGCGGGGATGAACCAGGCTGAACTATCGATAGCCGCCTGCGGGCGGCCCGTTCCCCGCAGGCGCGGGGATGAACCGCCACAATCCTCCCCTTCCTTGAGTCCAGTGGCCCGTTCCCCGCAGGCGCGGGGATGAACCGTACAACCGCCGCGAACAGTCGTGCGGTGCAGCCCGTTCCCCGCAGGCGCGGGGATGAACCGATGCTCTTGCCCAGGTCCGACCAGTCGATGCACCGTTCCCCGCAGGCGCGGGGATGAACCGCCATCGCCGGCGTCATGGGTACCACGCTGTTACCGTTCCCCGCAGGCGCGGGGATGAACCGCCCGCGCCCCGGCTACCGCATAATCCAGGCGCCCGTTCCCCGCAGGCGCGGGGATGAACCGCCAAACATCGTGCTGCCCGCCCGGTTGGAAGGCCGTTCCCCGCAGGCGCGGGGATGAACCGGCGCTGCGCGGAACAAAATACCTCGACTACCGCCGTTCCCCGCAGGCGCGGGGATGAACCGCGCTTCCAGTAGATCCGTGTCATCTTCATATACCGTTCCCCGCAGGCGCGGGGATGAACCGAGCACGCCCGAGATGCGTTTCGGCCCCTCGATCCGTTCCCCGCAGGCGCGGGGATGAACCGGTGGTTGCCAAGCGTTCGGCGCGCTGGGACTGCCGTTCCCCGCAGGCGCGGGGATGAACCGTCTATTTCGCCATCAGCTAGGCGAGCAGTAAGCCGTTCCCCGCAGGCGCGGGGATGAACCGCGTGTATCAACACTACCCATGCTCCACCTCCCCCGTTCCCCGCAGGCGCGGGGATGAACCCCCATTCCAGTCGCTCAGGGTCCTTCTCCGGCCCCGTTCCCCGCAGGCGCGGGGATGAACCGTAGGTCATAGGCTAAGCCGCATCGGCATAGAACCCGTTCCCCGCAGGCGCGAGGATGAACCGTAAAAAATTTTAAACGCATTCATAGGCTGGTCCCGTTCCCCGCAGGCGCGGGGATGAACCGGAGTTTCTGGCCTGGGCCAGTCACGACGTCACCCGTTCCCCGCAGGCGCGGGGATGAACCGGGCCGGGATGCACTGGACAGGATTGGCCAGAGCCGTTCCCCGCAGGCGCGGGAAATAATCGAACCCGCCCTCAGCCTGACGTCCGTAACGCTTCGTGGCATGGGCCACAACGGTTTGATGCACGGGTTCGATAACAGGAGTATAGCCATGGTCATTGCCCGTGGCGTATCCCCGTAGACGCGCAGCAGAGGAACCGCCGTGTATTCGTTCATGGGCGAGCTGCTCACATGCGGGGGCTCTCTGAAATATTTAGATGATGGTATGGCGGGTGGGTATGACGAGCGAAATGATGAGTAACGCCATGGCTGCATTTGATGCAGCGAGTACCGTGATTGATGGCTTGATCGGTATTGGCATGCTGCTCTTCTGTAGTCGTGGGGCGGTATTGCCAGCAGCCAGACGGCTGAATTTTTCGTGACCGCTAACCCGATTGACGCACGCGCGCGAGCTCGGCCATGGCCACGCGCGAGAGAAAGCCCGAGCGGGTCTTGTCGCCGGGGTGACGGGCGACGAAATCGTCGATTTGCTTGAGCAGCAAGTCGGGCATGGTGACATTGATTTTGTGGCTTTTACCCAAGTAAGGGGTTACATCGATCTCGACCACGGCCCAGATCCAGCCGGTGAAGTCGGGGTTATCCATGTGGTGTTCGATGGAGGTGGCGTCTGGGATGGGGTCGCCTACCTCGACGGCCACTTCCAGCCAACCTTCGATGGCCTCCTTTGCATTGGCCAAGGCGTCTTCGAAGGTGTCGCCTGCCGAGTAGCACCCCAGCAGGTCTGGCACCGCGACGCCGTAGGCATGCTGTTCATCTCCGCGTTCGATGGCAATAGGAAATAACATGGCTCTTCTCTCTGTAGTGCTGAGCGGGGCAGACGTGGCTAGCCTCATTCGAGGCCGGCGCTTTTTCTGATTCCTTTGATCAGGCCCGTTTTCAGGTCCTTTTTCGGATGGGGTACGGTAACCGTGCCAAGCTTGGTCGGGTGGCGGAAGGGGTGATGACTGCCTTTGACTCTAATCAGCGCCCAGCCATCCGCTTCCAGCTCCTTGATCAGTGCTCTGCTGTTCAACTACTGCCCCATTGTTTGATTCTGGGGTTACTATAACCCCGTTATCCTGAAGGATCAAAAAGGGTAACCCTAATAACCCCGAAATTCAGGGTTGGCTGTCTCTCGTACCTGTCTAGTGGTGTGCAAAAGACCTACTTAAAGACACTATTCACAATATCAGGAAACTCGCTGGGCTCAGGTAGCCTGGTCGTTCAGGAGATAAATCATGCACTATCCCATTGCGATCGAATGGGGTGATGAACACACCGCCACCGGTATCGTCATTCCGGATATTACAGGGGCTGTGACCGCGGGTGACACGACTGAACACGCTTACGAGATGGCGGTGGAAGTGGCTCATATCCAGCTGGAAGAGCTGGCCCTCGAAAACAAGGATATCCCCATGCCGCGCAGCATCGCGGAGCATCGCAACAATCCTGATTTCGAGGGATACGGCTGGGAAATTATCGATATTGATATCACCCCCTACCTCGGCAAGACCGAAAAGGTGAATGTGACGCTGCCAGGCCATGTCATCCGCCAGATCGACAAATACGTGACCACTCACGGTATTAAAAGCCGTTCCGCCTTTATTGCCACGGCGGCACTGGAAAAACTGACCCATGCTTGATCACTGGCTCAGCTTCAAGTGCATCCAGCTAGTAGCGCTTAAGCGACTGGCCTCTAGCGACAACCCGCTCTCGATCGAGGGCGGGTTTTGCGTAGGGGGACGCAGTTTATTTAGCAAAAGGTCGTTTCCAAACTTTCTTTTGCCTACTGAACGAGCTATCGTCGATTTTTGCTTGTGGGCTAAGTTTGGTGAATCGATGGCTCGCGCGATCATGTAGGCTGAACCTGCAAACAAGGCGGGCGGAGCTTGCGAGCGGAACAGGTTCGCGGCCCATATCTGGATTGAGGAGATCAAGGTTTGGCGCTACCAACTCGTTCTTCATGCTTGCCGACTTACCATCGCTACGCCGGCAAGGCACTACCCGGCCAGACCGGCGACGCCTGCCATCTGCTGGCGTGGCACAGTCTGGATGTCGCCGCAGTCGGCTGGCACCTGCTCGCTCCCGAACGCCCATTGATGAAGCAACTGGCTGCGCGGCTGGGTATCGAGCCCGAACCGCTGCGGCGGCTATTGGTCTTTCTGCTCGGCCTTCACGACATGGGCAAGTTCTCCCGCGCCTTTCAGGAGGTGCTGAAGCTTGCACTCGATGGGATGGCGCCGCCGCAGGGCAAACCTTATCTGCAGCGCCACGACCGCTTGGGCGTGCTGCTCTGGGATGCCTGTTGGAAAGAGTGGCTCAAAACAGGCGTATTGCGTTGGCCAGAGGGTGAGGCGCGTGCCAGAAAGCTGCTGACGCCGTTGAATCACCTGATGGCGCCGTTTTTCGGCCATCACGGCTACCCTGTGGCCACCCGCCAGCTGACGCTTGCAGACTTTTTCGTCGACGACGGCGAACTGGACGATGCCGCCGCCGCGCGGGACTTCGTGACCGACTGGGCGGCGTTGATCGCGCCTCATTGGCCGGTCGACAAACTGCTGGACGCAGAGTGGCTGGCGCACTTCAAGACGCTGAGCTGGACGATCGCTGGGTGGGCGACACTCAGCGATTGGCTGGGCTCCCACCGGGACTATTTTCCCTACTGCCAGCAGGCCATGCGGCTTTCCGACTACTGGCCGCGTGCGCTCGAGCAGGCCGAGGCGGTGCTGAACGCCACCGGGTTTGCTCGCCCTCCCGAGCCGGTGCCCTACGCGGGGCTTGCCCACTGGTTTTCCGCTGACGTGACGCCGACCCCACTGCAGCAGAAGGCGGAAACCCTGCCGCTTCAGGCCGGGCCGCAGCTGTTCATCCTCGAGGACGTGACCGGCGCAGGCAAGACAGAGGCCGCCTGCATTCTGGCACAACGACTGCTGGCCGACGGTCACGGCGAAGGGCTCTACTTTGCGCTGCCCACCATGGCAACCTCCAACGCCATGTATACCCGCTTGGGTGATCTTCACCACCGCTTCTACAGCGCCGACTCTAAGCCCTCGCTGGTGCTGGCTCATGGCGCGCGCGAACTTAACGAGGCTTTCGAGCGCACTATCGTACAGCCCGACTGTGATGACTACACCACGATGGATGTCAGCGCCTCGACCCAGTGCAACCGCTGGCTGGCGGACTCCAACAAGAAAGCGCTGCTGGCCGATGTGGGCGTAGGTACCATCGACCAGGCGCTGATGGGTGGCCTGCCGTTTCGCCACCAGTCTCTGCGCCTTCTGGGGCTTTCGCGCAAGGTGCTGATCGTCGATGAGGTCCACGCCTTTGACCACTATATGCAGACCTTGCTTCATCAGCTGCTGGCCCATCATGCCCGCCAGGGCGGCAGTGCCATTCTGCTGACGGCCACACTCCCTCGCGCCATGCGCGCGGCGCTGACAGCGGCGTGGCAGCATGGCCTGGGTGCAGAGGCGCAACCACTGGAAAAAACGGCATACCCACTGCTGACCCACTGTAGTTCGGAGACAACCGAAGAAATCCCGGTGGATACACGCCCGGAAGTCGCCCGCCGCGTGGCTATCGATTGGCTGGAAAGCGAAGAAGAAGCGATTGATCGCGTACTGGCCGCCGTGGAGGCAGGGGAGTGCATTGTTTGGGTACGCAATACCGTCGATGACGCCATCCGCGCTTATCAAGCGCTGCGTGAGCGTCATTCGGATCCCGAGCGCTGCCTGCTCTTCCACGCCCGTTTCGCGATGGTGGATCGACAGCGGATCGAATCCGAGGTGATTCGTCGCTTCGGTAAAGATTCCACACCGTCTATGAGGAATGGGCAAGTGATTGTCACTACTCAGGTTTTTCAGGAAAGCCTCGATTGTGATGCCGACCGGATGGTCAGCGATATCGCCCCCATCGATCTGTTGATTCAACGCGCCGGGCGGTTACAGCGCCATCAGCGCGGCGACCGACCCTTGCCCGTATTACAGGTGCTGGCGCCCGCGTGGAGCGATACCCCCAGTGCCGATTGGCTGAGCCAGACGCAGCGCGGCACCCAGGCCGTTTACCAGGACACCTCGCTCATCTGGCTGACCATGCGCGTACTGCGCCAGCAGGGCGCCATCACCATGCCGGGCGAAGCACGTACTCTGATCGAGAGCGTTTATGCCGCCTCACCGGACGATCTCCCCGAAGCGTTCGATCAGGCGCACTTCGAGCACACAGGCATGGCGAAACACGCGGTCTCGATGGCCACCCACAACGCGCTGAATCTGGAAGACGGCTACCACCTCGATGATGACTTCGACCCCTGGCAGGAGGAGCGAGAGGTAGGCACACGGCTGAGCGATGAACAAAGCATCGAGGTTGTACTGCTCAAGCGCCGTGGGGAGGAACTGGAGCTCTGGGTAGACGATCACCGCCACGCCGACCGGCTCAGCCGTTGCCGCCTGAGAGAGAGCCAAGCCAGAAAACTGGCTTACTTGCCGGAGCCCTATGCCGAGCAGTGGGAAGCGCTCCAGCAGCGCCATCGCGGGCTGCGCTTCGTTCAGCCTTGGCTGCCAGAAGAGGACGGCCAGTGTGGTTACGACGCGCAGTGGGGTGTGAGTTTTGAACGAGAATAGACATTGCCGTTTTACTGACAGTCAAGCGAGACAGGGTAAAGCAATAAGCACGGTTAACGTCAATACAATGAACGCGAGGTGCCGATGAATCTACTGACAGACCCTTGGCTGCCGTTTCGCCATCGAGATGGTCGAATCGATTACCGCCCACCCTCGGCGCTGGCCGACCCCGAGGTACTCGACCTCGCGCTCCCCCGCGCCGACTTTCAAGGCGCGGCCTGGCAATTCCTGATCGCGCTGTTGCAGACGGCCATGACGCCGAAAAATACCGATGCCTGGCTTGATCACTACCAGACGCCGCCCAGCGTGGCCGAGCTCGATCAACTGCTGGCGCCCTTTGCGGCGGCGTTTGAACTCGACGGCGATGGTCCGCGTTTCATGCAGGATATTGACCCCCTTGAGGATGTTAAAGAAGCCTCTGTTAGTAGTCTTCTAGTCGATTCTCCAGGCGTTAGTACGATCAAGAAAAATCGAGATTTTTTTGTCAAACGCGATCGTGTCGAAGGGCTCTGCAAAAACTGCACGGCGTTAGCACTCTATACCATGCAGATCAACGCGCCTGAAGGTGGGGCTGGAATACGCACAGGGCTACGAGGCGGGGGGCCTTTGAGCACGCTGATTTTGCCGGAAGACGATGAGAGCTCGCTGTGGGCTCGTCTATGGCCCAACGTGATGCCAACCGAGGCGGTAAAACAGAAAGGCCAGTGCTGGCGTCTGCCAATGGTTGACGATGGCGATCTGTTTTTCTGGATGGCCAATACCCGTGTCAGTAACAAGAAGGGCACCGAAGTTCTGCCTGAACAAGTGCATCCTCTGCACGCCTTCTGGTCGATGCCACGGCGCTTTAGGCTTTTGTTCGACGATGAATCTGGTTGTTGCGACCTTTGTGGTAACGAGTCGAAACAGCTGGTGCGTCGCTTACGATCTAAAAAGCACGGCGCCAACTATGACGGCCCTTGGCGGCATCCGCTCACCCCATATCGTATGAATCCGAAAAAGCTTGATGAGTTTCCTTTGTCCACGAAAGGTCAACCCGGTGGGCCAAGTGGCTATCAGCATTGGCTGGGTCTCATGCTGGAGGATGAAATCGTCAGCGGCATATTGCCGGCCCGCGTGGTCACCCACCACCTCAAGAAGTACGAGATGGTAGAGGCCGCGCGCGATGATGGGGAAGCGTTCGAGGCGCTTTTCAAGCACGCCCGACTCTGGGTCTTCGGTTACGACATGAAGCAAATGGATGCCCGTGGTTGGTACAACGTCGAGATGCCGCTGATAGGAGTTCCCGATGTATATCAAGCTACCCTGCGTGATTGGGTCAAACGTTTCGTCGAGTTGGCTGAAAATATTGTTAAAGAACTTCGCGATCGAATTAAAGATGCTTGGTTTAGAAGACCTAAAGACGCCAAGGGCGATATGAGCCAGATTGACGCCCAGTTCTTCGAGGCAACCCAACTGGCGTTTTTTACCGCGCTGCGCGAGATGGGCGAGGTGCTGCGCGAAGATGTGGTGCGTGAGAAAGGAAAGCCTCCAACGCTGTCGTCCGACACTTATCACCACTGGTATCTGGCGCTCAAGCGTGAAGCACTGGCGCTGTACGATGCTCAGGCGATCAGCGGCCCGCTGGAGGGCATGAAAATGCAGCAGCTCGAGCGCATCACCAGTGCGCGGCGCTATCTGCGCACCTACCTGAATGGCAGCGGCAAAAAGGTCGGTAAAACGGTGCAGACGTTTGCCGAAGCGGGCGGTTTCGATCTGAAAACGCCAGCAACTGAAGATCATCGCGAGGAGAGCCCGGCATGAGCGAGGCAGCACAACCCGCTGAGCAGAAAGCGGCAGGAGAGAAACCCCAAAAGGGCGATGCGGCAGAAGGTTACTGTTATGCACTGACCTCGGATGAGGCCTATACGCTGCGTCTGTGGTGGCAACGGCTAACGCTTGATCCTGCGGCACTCAAAAAGATCACTAAGGCGCCTGGCTACCCGCGCGGCGTGCGCGCCACGCTGCGCCGCTGTGACACGATTGAATCCGTCATGCTGACCGAGGCGTTCCGTCATCTATGGCAGGCGCTCGAAACAAGAGCATGGCAGAAAGAGCCCCCTTGGGCCTCCCGTGAACGGCGCATCGAAACCTGGGCGGCCATCGCCGCCGTGGCGAGCGAGCTACGCGTCGAAACCTTCGATGCTCCGCTGGGAAAACGCCTGGGCGAAAAGCGCCCGAATACCAATGATACCCCTCGCATGAGCGATCTGCGCTTCCAACAACTGCTCGACTGCCATACGCCCGAAGAGTTGATTCGTCGCTTTCGCCGCGCGCTCAAGCTCGCGGATAACGCTGGCGTCAGCGTGGTTCGTCTGGCCGATATGGTCGCACTCTGGGAGCGCGAGCAACGCGGCCAGTACCGCGCCGAGGCCACCCAGCGCTTCGCCTTCATCATGAGCGATGCCTACTTCCAGGCGCGCGCCTTGAAACCGGGCGCGGGTGATTAAGCCGCCTCTGTTCAACAACGACATTTCAGTATTCATACCATCTTTTTTATTCAGGGAACCCGACATGAGCCACTTTATTCAGCTCCACCTGCTCACCTCCTACCCGCCTTCCAACCTCAACCGCGACGACTTGGGCCGCCCCAAAACCGCCTTCATGGGCGGCGCCCGGCGGCTGCGCGTCTCCTCGCAAAGCCTGAAGCGCAACTGGCGCACGTCTGATCTTTTTGAATCAGCGGTCGACGGCCATAAGGGCACACGCACCAAGCGCCTGGGGGGAGAAGTTTTCAAACGCATGAAAGCGGCTGGCGCCGACGACAAGGTGGCCGGTAACAGCGCCGAGAAGATCGCCGGTGTCTTCGGCAAGCTGCGCAAGGTGGAAAAGGGCGAAAAGCACGAGTATGAAATCGAACAGCTGGTACATGTCGGGCCGGAAGAGCTGAGCGCGCTGGAAGCCCTGGCCGACACGCTGGGCGCCGAGAACCGCGAGCCAACTGATGACGAACTCAAGGGGCTGCTCGCACGACGGCCCACTGCCGTCGATGTGGCGCTGTTCGGGCGCATGCTCGCCGCCGCGCCCAGCTATAACGTCGAAGCCGCCTGTCAGGTGGCCCATGCCATTACGGTGCACGCCGCCGAGGTCGAGGACGACTACTTCACCGCCGTCGATGATCTCAATACGGGCGACGAGGACCGGGGCGCAGCCCACATCGGCGAGGCCGGATTCGCCGCCGGGCTGTTCTATCTCTATATCTGCATCGACCGGGATCTGCTGATCGACAATTTGCAGGGCAATAAGGAACTCGCCGACCGCGCCATCGCTGCGTTGGTGGAATCCGCCGTCAAAATCTCCCCAAAGGGCAAGCAGAACAGTTTCGGTTCGCGTGCCCACGCCAGTTACATGCTGGCCGAGAAAGGCGATCAGCAGCCGCGCTCGCTGTCGGCGTCTTTCCTGCAGCCGGTCATGGGAGAAGGGCAGGGCGTCGAGGCGATCCGAAAGCTGGAGACCCAGGCCCAGGCCTTTGACGATGCTTACGGTGCGGGGGCTGATCGGCGCTTCGTACTCTCGGCGACACCGGAGTATGAAGTGCCAGCACTAAAAGGCGACATCCAGCGCGGCAACCTGCAAGAACTGCTGACTTTCCTCAAGGGCGACGACTAAGCGGAGGCGATATGCCACACCATCTGGTTTTTCGCCTCTATGCGCCCATGGCCAGCTGGGGCGAAGCGGCCGTCGGCGAAACGCGGCCGACGGCCACGTACCCGGGACGCAGCGCCATTCTCGGGCTGATTGGGGCGGCGCTGGGCATCAGACGCGACGACGATGATGGCCAGCGCCAACTGCGCGAGGGCCTTCAGGTCGCGGTCAAGCAGCGCTCGCCCGGGCTTTTGATGCGCGACTATCACACCGTACAGGTGCCGCCGTCACAATCGAAGGTGACTCACCGCTCACGTCGCGAGGAGCTGTCGGTACCCAAAGAGACGCTTAATACCATTCTCTCCTCACGGGACTACCGCTGCGATGGCCTATGGAGCGTGGCGGTACGCGTGACCGCTAAGGCTTGCTGGACGCTTGAAGAACTCAAGAGCGCGCTGGAAAAGCCTCGCTTCCCGCTCTATCTCGGTCGTAAGGCATGCCCGCTGGCCGCCCCCCTGGTGCCGACCCTGATCGAGGCTGATCACTGGCGCCAAGCGCTGGATCACGGCTTTGAAAGTGCGCTGGACCCAACAAAGCGTACCCGACCAGTGCTGGTGGGCAACGAGAAAAAGGATAAGGACTTGCTGCGCCTACCCGACGAGGTGCTCTACGCCTGGGAGGGAGAGGCCGACGCATTCGACGGCAAGACCGCATCCAATGAATCCAGCGAGGTCTGGGACGAGCCGCTGCACCGCCGCCGCTGGCAGTTCGGCCCGCGCTTGGAACATCGACGCATCGAAAAGGTGGAGGGCGCACGCTGATGTATCTTTCAAGTATCCGGCTGGATCTCAACCGCCTCTCCCGCGCTGAGCTCTTCGATGTACTGGAAGGCGGTGCTTATACCGCCCACCAGTTGCTCTGGCGACTTTTTCCCGGGGTGCCAAAGGGCGAACGGCCCTTCCTCTTTCGACAGGAGATGGAGGAGGATGCCAACGGCAAGAGCGCCGGGCTGCCCCGCTTCTACGTGGGATCCGACCGGCCGCCCGAGCCCGTGGAGGGGTTCGAGGTGCAGTGCAAGTCGTTTGCCCCGCAGCTCGCCAAAGGCGATCGGCTGGCATTTCGCCTGCGTGCCAATCCTACCGTCGCCAAACCGGCGGGCCACGGCCAGCGCTCCCGGCGTGCCGATGTACTGATGGACGCGCGCTACCCCTTCCCCAAGGGAGAGCGAACGAGCCAGCCCTGCGTCGCCGCGATGGATGCTGCGGCGCGTCACTGGCTCGATAGCCGTGCCGAAGACTTTGGCTTCACGCTGCCCGTGACGCCAGAGGTAGGCGCCTACCGCCAGCACGCGCTGGGCAAGAATGAGGGCGGTCAACCCATTCGCTACTCCAGCGTCGATTACGAAGGCCTGCTGGAAGTGACCGACCCCGCGCGTCTCAATGAAGCGCTGAAACACGGCATTGGTCGGGCCAGGGCATTTGGTTGTGGCCTCTTGCTATTGCGTCGCGTACCGGAGTGACTCATGAGCTTCATTCCCCTCAAACCCATCCCCATGAAGGATCGCATGTCGATGATCTTCGTCGGCATGGGCCAGATCGACGTGCGCGACGGCGCGTTCGTGGTCGTCGACGAGGTCAACGGCGAGCGCATGCACATTCCGGTTGGCTCGGTGGCGTGTTTGCTGCTCGAACCCGGCACGCGGGTCTCTCATGCGGCGGTCAAGCTGGCGTCGGTGGTCGGTACGCTGTTGATCTGGGTGGGGGATGCCGGGGTGCGGCTCTACAGCGCCGGGCAACCGGGTGGGGCGCGCTCCGATAAGTTGCTTTATCAAGCCCAACTGGCGCTGGACGAAAGCCTGCGGCTCAAGGTCGTCCGCAAGATGTTCGAGCTGCGCTTTGGCGAGGAGCCCCCCTCGCGGCGCAGCGTCGAGCAACTGCGGGGCATCGAAGGCGCGCGGGTGCGCAAGACCTACCAGCTGCTCGCCAAACAGTACGGCCTGAAGTGGCACGGGCGGCGCTACGATCCGAAGCAGTGGGACGCCTCTGACGTGGCCAACCAGTGCCTTTCGGCCGCTACCGCCTGCCTCTATGGCATTACAGAAGCCGCGATTCTGGCGGCGGGTTACGCCCCGGCCATCGGCTTTCTGCACACCGGCAAGCCCTTGAGCTTCGTCTACGACATCGCCGATATCGTCAAATTCGAGACCGTAGTTCCGGCGGCATTTCGCATCGCCGCGAAGAACCCGCCCATGCCCGAGCGCGAGGTGCGCGTGGCCTGTCGTGATGCGTTCAAGCAGACCCGGCTACTCCAGCGCATCATTCCCATGATCGAAGAGGTGCTGGCTGCCGGTGACATTGAGCCTCCACTGCCGCCGGAGGATGCCGTGCCGCCCGCCATTCCCGAGCCGGAATCGCTGGGCGACAGTGGCCACAGGAGCAGATGACATGGCGATGCTGGTCGTGGTGACGGAAGCGGTGCCCCCGCGCTTGCGAGGTCGGCTGGCCGTCTGGCTGCTGGAAATTCGTGCCGGCGTCTACGTGGGCGATGTCAGCAAGCGCATCAGAGAGATGATCTGGGAGCAGATCGAGGTGCTGGCTGAGGAGGGCGGCAACGTCGCCATGGCCTGGGCCAGCAACCACGAATCCGGCTTCGAGTTTCAGACCTTCGGCGACAACCGGCGCATTCCCATCGACCACGACGGTTTGCGGCTGGTGCGCTTTTTACCGCCCCAAGATAAGTAGCTGTTTTATAAGATCTTTAAGAATATAAGTCTGTACAAAAAATGATCAAAATCGCCGGTGGGTTCTTCGTCGGCGATTTTTCTTTTTTAAAACAAGTGACTACAATTAGTCCGTTCCCCGCGCCTGCGGGGATGAACCATCACCCAACCTGGGCGACGGCGTGATGATCAGCCGTTCCCCGCGCCTGCGGGGATGAACCGGCCTCGGCCTCGCCGATGAGCGCTTGCTGATCCCGTTCCCCGCGCCTGCGGGGATGAACCGCGCGTCGATGCAAACGGCGACGGCATCATCTCCCGTTCCCCGCGCCTGCGGGGATGAACCGGATTCCCGCGCTGGGATGTTGGATCAGGCTATCCGTTCCCCGCGCCTGCGGGGATGAACCGTGGCCTTGACTAGGCCGGCGACGATGGCGACGCCGTTCCCCGCGCCTGCGGGGATGAACCGAGTTCCTTTTCATCCTGCTCCCCGGTAATGGCCCGTTCCCCGCGCCTGCGGGGATGAACCGTCCTGCGAGGCCTCCGCGTCGCACTCGCTCGGCCGTTCCCCGCGCCTGCGGGGATGAACCGCGGGCGTTATTCCTGCACGTGAAATGAATAAGCCGTTCCCCGCGCCTGCGGGGATGAACCGTCGGTTTTTAAAGGGGCTTATTTCCATCACTTCCGTTCCCCGCGCCTGCGGGGATGAACCGGAGACAGACCGGACAATGCTCGGTAAGCTAGGCCGTTCCCCGCGCCTGCGGGGATGAACCGTCGATGCGAACGCCCGGCAGGTGGCCACCGACCCGTTCCCCGCGCCTGCGGGGATGAACCGGAGTCGCCCCTTACCTGACAATTCTACGAACCCCGTTCCCCGCGCCTGCGGGGATGAACCGGACGTAGATGGCTCTTCTCGCCGTATGGAGAACCGTTCCCCGCGCCTGCGGGGATGAACCGATGCAGGCCCAGAACGACGACCTGGCCAACATCCGTTCCCCGCGCCTGCGGGGATGAACCGCAGATCATCGACCTTTGGATTGCCGATTACATCCGTTCCCCGCGCCTGCGGGGATGAACCGCCGGCAAGGTCGCGCTCGAGAACGACGACATCCCGTTCCCCGCGCCTGCGGGGATGAACCGGTCGCTCTGCCAGCGCTCACCGTAAAGAGCCTCCGTTCCCCGCGCCTGCGGGGATGAACCGTAGCGACAATCCCCGCACAGCGCCATGGTATTCCGTTCCCCGCGCCTGCGGGGATGAACCGTAAGCTAGCTTTATGAACCAATCAGAAAGAATCCGTTCCCCGCGCCTGCGGGGATGAACCGCGTGAAACGCGGGACTCGAGCTGATCAATCTTCCGTTCCCCGCGCCTGCGGGGATGAACCGCGCTCGAGGACGTGCGCCGCGAGCTCAAGGAGCCGTTCCCCGCGCCTGCGGGGATGAACCGATTGTGGTACAGCGGCTCAAGCGATCCTAATGCCGTTCCCCGCGCCTGCGGGGATGAACCGTTGATCTGATGCTCAACATTGCGATAGCCAAACCGTTCCCCGCGCCTGCGGGGATGAACCGCCAGGCATCCAGCTCAGCATGCTCCGAAGCATCCGTTCCCCGCGCCTGCGGGGATGAACCGCTGCCGAAGATCTCATGATTGCGCCCGGCTTCCCGTTCCCCGCGCCTGCGGGGATGAACCGTGGACGTTCCCAGGCAGTGGGCGCCGTCCAGACCGTTCCCCGCGCCTGCGGGGATGAACCGCTAGAATTGCGGTTACCGATCTCCACTGATCCCCGTTCCCCGCGCCTGCGGGGATGAACCGCATCTACTATCGAGCGGCAATGCTTTAAGGAACCGTTCCCCGCGCCTGCGGGGATGAACCGCATTGAGCTCGTCGAGGAACCAGTACGCCCCCCCGTTCCCCGCGCCTGCGGGGATGAACCGCTGGTTGGGGACGCGGTCGATTGTTACCGAAACCGTTCCCCGCGCCTGCGGGGATGAACCGCACGGCTTCGCCTTCCTCGCGCGAAAGACGATCCGTTCCCCGCGCCTGCGGGGATGAACCGCATTGAGCTCGTCGAGGAACCAGTACGCCCCCCCGTTCCCCGCGCCTGCGGGGATGAACCGCTGGGGTTCTCAAGCATAGAGGCTTGGATACGCCGTTCCCCGCGCCTGCGGGGATGAACCGTCTCCGCGCTTATCGCGCTGTTGGTTGGGCCGCCGTTCCCCGCGCCTGCGGGGATGAACCGCTCGCTATCCGGGCGCCGAGTGAGGAGGAGAACCGTTCCCCGCGCCTGCGGGGATGAACCGGTTTCAAACCCTATCCCATCGCGAACGTAATCCCGTTCCCCGCGCCTGCGGGGATGAACCGTGGCCACCTCGATGGCGAAGTGGTCAACGCTGCCGTTCCCCGCGCCTGCGGGGATGAACCGTCCTTGGGAGGCTCCCAGCCTTGCACGTCGAGCCGTTCCCCGCGCCTGCGGGGATGAACCGGTGAACCTTCGGGAGTGGGATCTTGGAGCCGGCCGTTCCCCGCGCCTGCGGGGATGAACCGCTCTGGTTGAGCTGGATCATCTACTTCTGGACCCGTTCCCCGCGCCTGCGGGGATGAACCGCATCGACTGGAGCTGCTCGAGCTGGCTTTCAGCCGTTCCCCGCGCCTGCGGGGATGAACCGGATACTTGGCTGGGCCTGATCGACGGCTCGACCCGTTCCCCGCGCCTGCGGGGATGAACCGATTTCCTTGTCTTCAGGAGATTCCTGTGCGATCCGTTCCCCGCGCCTGCGGGGATGAACCGCTGCGCGACCCGATCGAGCGTTTGCAGCAGCCCCGTTCCCCGCGCCTGCGGGGATGAACCGATCATGAGAAGGCCCGAGAGATTCGCGAACGACCGTTCCCCGCGCCTGCGGGGATGAACCGACTTCATCGCCTACGTGGCCAACCGCAAGGCACCGTTCCCCGCGCCTGCGGGGATGAACCGGCGTATCGATCGGCAATACGGGATGCTCATCCCCGTTCCCCGCGCCTGCGGGGATGAACCGGTAAAGGCCGGCGGGTCACGATGGGTAGCATCCCGTTCCCCGCGCCTGCGGGGATGAACCGCCACTCGCCTCGGCGGCGAGACGCTTCGCCTTCCGTTCCCCGCGCCTGCGGGGATGAACCGATCGGCGTGAGTCCATTGCGTCTCTGTCATTCCCGTTCCCCGCGCCTGCGGGGATGAACCGATGACTGGCTCGAACAGTGGCGCCCCCTCGAGCCGTTCCCCGCGCCTGCGGGGATGAACCGCGGGCATGTTCGCGGGTGACATCATCCGCAATCCGTTCCCCGCGCCTGCGGGGATGAACCGGTGGGCGGGCACGATCGGGCACTGGTTGATCGCCGTTCCCCGCGCCTGCGGGGATGAACCGCCTGCCACCCGGCGTGATCGAGTACCACATCACCGTTCCCCGCGCCTGCGGGGATGAACCGATCTCGCGGTTCTCACTATTCAGCGATGCGCCCCGTTCCCCGCGCCTGCGGGGATGAACCGCTCAAGATCGAGCGCATGATCATTTACGGGTACCGTTCCCCGCGCCTGCGGGGATGAACCGGCGCCCAGGCGTACTATCAAAGCCCGGGCCTGCCGTTCCCCGCGCCTGCGGGGATGAACCGGGCGTTTCTACGATCGAGAGGCCCTTGTCGTGCCGTTCCCCGCGCCTGCGGGGATGAACCGCTTTTTGGCCAGGTCTGCGCTCGGCTGGCGCTCCGTTCCCCGCGCCTGCGGGGATGAACCGTGCCTGGCGAACACGGTTGAGCTCTGCCTCAGCCGTTCCCCGCGCCTGCGGGGATGAACCGGGCAAAAACTGAAATGCCTGGACACGGCGGCACCGTTCCCCGCGCCTGCGGGGATGAACCGTTTTTTTAGCCATTCTGAAAAACTTTTCGCATCCGTTCCCCGCGCCTGCGGGGATGAACCGGTGCGCCACTGGGACTACCAGATCGCCAAGGGCCGTTCCCCGCGCCTGCGGGGATGAACCGCGCTCGATCTTCTTCCTCCCAGACCCTCCGAGCCGTTCCCCGCGCCTGCGGGGATGAACCGTCTGCTGCGTCTTCCATGCCAACCGCTTGCGCCCGTTCCCCGCGCCTGCGGGGATGAACCGGTGCGCTTGATCAGCACCCACAACGGCGTCGACCGTTCCCCGCGCCTGCGGGGATGAACCGTTCAAGGGCGTCTTCAAGGTGAAGCCGCAAAACCGTTCCCCGCGCCTGCGGGGATGAACCGCTGAACAGGACGATAACGCTTAATAGGAACTATCCGTTCCCCGCGCCTGCGGGGATGAACCGGTTTCGCGCTTGATCGCTGGTTAGATCATTCGCCGTTCCCCGCGCCTGCGGGGATGAACCGAGACAGCTGCGGCAATCGGCGTGCTATCCGACCCGTTCCCCGCGCCTGCGGGGATGAACCGGATCGAATCAGGGAACGCCGTAAAAAGCAGGGCCGTTCCCCGCGCCTGCGGGGATGAACCGCATAACCTGAGCGTCGCTGCTCGCTGGCGGGTCCGTTCCCCGCGCCTGCGGGGATGAACCGCTCGAGGAGGCGACCGGCGGCGATCTGACTCGCCGTTCCCCGCGCCTGCGGGGATGAACCGCTCGCGCATCAAGGTGTCAAGATGGCGAGTCTCCGTTCCCCGCGCCTGCGGGGATGAACCGTGCTCGCGAAAATCGACCAGCGCGTCGTAAACCCGTTCCCCGCGCCTGCGGGGATGAACCGCGCCCGGAGCAGCTGCGCGCCGAGCCCAGCTTCCGTTCCCCGCGCCTGCGGGGATGAACCGGTCGCGCCATGCGCGTCACCGGCTATCGGCTCCCGTTCCCCGCGCCTGCGGGGATGAACCGTTGACGCTTCAGCTAATGTAGTTAAAGCCGCCCCGTTCCCCGCGCCTGCGGGGATGAACCGCCAATGACCACCTAATCGCCGCCGCGCCAGAGCCGTTCCCCGCGCCTGCGGGGATGAACTGTTCAAGGTGACGCTCTTGCCGCTTGGGCCAGCCGTTCCCCGAGCCCGTGGGAATGCACCACAGGCCCACGCGGCTCGATATCTCTTCAACTGGCGTATCTGGCCCGGTGTCGCGCGACCAGTGCATTCCAGGTCGTAAATACCGCTCCGAGTGCCAGCATGGCGGCAATGGCCAGCAGGGCGTGACGGCCCAGGTGGTCGTTGAGGGGAATGGCGAGCGCGGCCCCGGCCACCAGTGCGCTCCAGCGCACCAGACCATCCAGCCCCACCTTGAAGTGGCCTTCGGCAAAGGCGCGGCCGGTCTTGACCAGCATGCCGGTGAGAAAGGTCACGCCGGACTCATTGGCGCTGACCTGGTTGAGCACCCCCATGGCCGATGCGATGAACAGCACCGTGATAAAGGGGTAGTCGTCGCTGTGGGCAAAGGGCATCGAGGCACTCATCAAAAGCGCCGTAAGCAGCAGGATTACCGTGGGGCGCCAGCGGTGAGTGCGCCGGCCGACCCACGCGCCCAGCGTGGTCGAGATAAAAAAGGTGGCAATAACGGCGGCCAGTGGCGCGATGCCGGCCCAGTCACTTTCGCCGATATGGCGCCCAATGTGTGAGCTGTTGCCGGTCATGTAGACCGCCAGCAGATCCCGACTGTGCAGATAAATGAGTGCGTCCGTCGCGCCGGCGACCATGAACAGCAGCGCAAAGGCGGGGAAGGGAATCTTTCTATCCAGCATGACATGACCCTTAAACGAGCCTGGACAGGCGAGTGTAGTGCGTTGTCGCAGGTCGGCCTTGATGCGAGCTTCGTTTCAACTCGGCCGTGCCTGGCGAACGTTCAGCTCTGTCAAGCGCTTCTCCAGAAGCCCGGGAAAACGGGCATACCAGGTCTGGTTGAGCGGCGAAGGATGGGGAAGCGGGTGTAGCGTGAAAGTGCGCGCATTGCCCTGTTCATCTTCCAGGGTGACGTCGATGTGGCTTTCGAAACGCTCCTCGCTTTTCCAGAACGCTTCCAGCCGGTCGCGCTCCTCCTTGGGGCGGCCGATGCCGAACCAGAGAAACGCCTCGCGCCCCAGGGTGATCAGGTGTCGGCCCTCCCAGCGTGAGATCAGCACCTCGCTGACCAGGCCATGAAATCGGCGCTTGACCTTCATCGACCACGCCTTGTTGCCGACCGGCTTGTAGGGCACGGTGTTGATCCAGAAAAAATCCTCACCCACCGCTATGGAAGCCTCGAAGTTGTGCAGCTCCTCGCCGTGAAGGTGGCGGTAGAGCGCCTTGCGCACCAGCTGACCGCCGGCGCCGATGAAGGGCTCGCCCCAGCGCACCTCGTCGCGGCCCGGATCGCGGCCAAAAAAGCCGACGCGCAAGTCGCGCCGGCCAAGGCCGATGATCGGCTCAAGCGGGTCGCGCTCGAAGCGCTCGTACACATCAAGATCGATGCCGTCGGTGTCGGCGGCGAGCGTTCTGAAGCGCTCGCGCTGCTCAAGGGTTAGCGGCATCCTTGCCTCCTTTCAATACGTTGGGAAAACGCCGAGCGTCAGTCGAACCACTCCTGGGCGGTGCGCCAGACGCACATGCCCACGAAGTAGATCGAGGTGGCCGCCAGGCCCAGCAGCGCCCAGCCGGCGTGCGCGGGGCTCGTGAGAATCAGCGAAGTGGCACAGACGCACCAGATCAGTGTGATGGCGATATTCAGCGGCATGAACCGGCGCACCCGGAAGGGGTGGAGAAACTTCATTTTGGTCACGGTGAGCACGGCGAGAAACAGAATGGCGCAAAGGGTCAGCCAGGGCGGAAAATCGAGAATGAAGAAGTAGGCCGCGGCGATGTTCCAGGCGGCGGGGAAGCCAACGAAGTAGTTGTCCTGGCTTTTCATGTCGACGTTACAGAAGCAGAACATCGACGAGAGCAGAATGGTGAACACCGCCAGCAGCTCGAAGCCCGCGGGCAGGTCGACGAAGTAGTAAATGAACAGCGCCGGGATGAACGCCCAAGTCAGATAGTCGATCACCATGTCCAGGGTCGAGCCGTCGAAGTGGGGCAGGATCGTCTTCACTTCGTACTTGCGCGCCAGCGTGCCGTCGAAACCGTCGATCATCATGGCCGCGCCCAGCCATAGCAGGCAGGCCACCGGGTTGTCGTCGATCAGCGCCAGAAGCGCCATGGTGCCGAGCAGCACGCCGCTGGCCGTGAGCACGTGCACACTCCAGGCCTTGTATCTCGAGGCGTGGGAGGGCGCGGGTGAAGAGAGGGGTTGAGCCACGTTGACCTCATGGGGAACGCCGTGTTCCCGAGCTGTTGGGAGTTTGAATTCGCGTTTGCAGCGTTACCCTACTACAAGACGCTGGCGCGCGAATACGAAACTTGGCAGCGTTTTTGCTCGTGGCGCGTCGGCAAAGCGTGCATGGGTTTAGATAGAATAGCCGAAAGCGGCCGCGCCGACGGCGAAAAGCGTGTCAACTGCGCTGCTGGCCAAGTGCGAGCCACGCCGTTGCAAGCCAGTGGCCTGCGCGCGAAAGCTCCTCTTCGGTGGCGCCGGCGTAGCCCAGCACCAGCCCGGCGCGCCTGGGCGCCCCCAGGTAGTAGCGGGAAAGCGGCGAAAGTGTCACCCGCGCGAGGCGCGCCTGTTCGATCAGCCGGATCTCTTCATCCACGCTTTGAAGCTCGGCCACCAGATGCATCCCGGCGTGGCCGGATGAGAGCACAAGCCCTGCCGCGACCGCCGGCGCCAGCGCCTCACGCAGCCGTGCCTGACGGCGGCGGTACTGCTTGCGCATGCGCGCGATATGGCGGGCGAAATCGCCTCTGGTGATGAACTCGGCGAGCGCAGCCTGAAGCGGGTAGTGACCCTCGCGCTGCAGCCGCGCCTGGGCCAGCCGGAACGTATCCGCCATGGCCTCCGGCAGCACCAGATACCCCAGCCTGAGTCCCGGGTAGAGCACCTTACTGAAGGTGCCAAGATAAAGCACGCGCGCCGTTGTCGAGAGCCCCTGAAGCGAAGGCGCCGGCGCGATGTCGTAACGGAACTCGCTGTCGTAGTCGTCTTCGATCACCCAGGCGCCGTGAGCCTCGGCCTGTTCGAGCAGCATCAGCCGGCGCGGCACCGGCATGGTGGCGCCACTCGGGTACTGATGCGAAGGCGTCACGTAGATCAGCGCCGGCGAAGGCGAACCCGGCGGACGCAGTGCCGAGTTCATGCCGTATTCGTCGACCGGTACCGGCGTGAGCGCAAGCCCGGCACCGAGAAAGGCGGTTTGCGCGCCGCCGTAGCCCGGCTCCTCCATCCACACGCTATCGCCCTGATCGGTCAAAAGCTGGGCGATCAGTTCGAAGGCCTGCTGAGCGCCCTGGGTGATCACGATCTGCTGCGGCCGGCAGCGCACCGCGCGTGAAAGCGTCAAGTAGTCGCACAGCGCCGCTTTCAGCGCGGGCAGCCCACCCCCGGTTTGATAGGCGAGCAGCGCCTCGTCGGTCTGGCGGTAGTGGCGGCGCAGCAGGCGCTGCCACTGCGCATGGGGAAACAGATCGAGCCCCGGCACGCCCGGCGCGAACGCCTGGTAGTGCTCGCTCAGGGTGGCACAGCGCTCTACAAGCGCCTTGCCTCGGCGGGAGAAGTGCGGCGTTAACGGGGCGCTGGCGGGCGGGGGCGCGGTGACGGTGGGCAGTGTCGCCACGAACAGCCCGGCACCGGGGCGAGACTCGACCAGCCCTTCGGCGGCAAGCCTTTCGGTGGCCGCCAGCACCGTGTTGCGGCCCAGCGAAAGCGCCCGAGCCAGCCGCCGCGACGAGGGCAGGCGGCGCCCGGCACCTAGCTCGCCGCGCTGAATCCAGTCGCGCAGCAGGCGGTAGAGCTGATGAGACAGCGGCGCCGGCGCCGCGGCGCTCATGTGCAGCGCCAGGGCGTCGATGATCCCGTCGGTGGGGGTGGCGCGCTCGCTCACTGGTTCCCTCACTAAGTTGAAAAGTGGCTCTTATGCGCGAACCACTATAGCGCGAAACTGATGGCTCGAAGCGACCGAAAAGGAGCAGACCATGGACACAAGAGCCGCCGTTCTCGACGATATCGACGCCCTGACGGTGCTGCTGGACGGCTATCGCCAGTTCTACCGGCAGCCAAGCGATCCAAACGCCGCCCGTCACTTTCTCGAACAGCGCTTCGGGCTGGGGGATTCGTTCATTCTGGTCAGCGAGGATGACGAAGGCGTTATCGACGGCTTCGTGCAGCTCTATCCAGGGCTTTCCACGGTGGGGCTCAACAGCCGCTGGACGCTGAACGACCTGTTCGTCGACGAATCGGCGCGCGGAAAGGGTACCGGCCGCGCGCTGATGAAGGCAGCGGGGCAGCTCGCCCGGGAGCACGGTGTCGCGCGCCTGGTGCTGATGACCCAAGTCACCAACGAGCGTGCTCAGCGGCTCTATGAGTCGCTTGGCTGGCAGCGCAACACCGATTTTTACAGTTACCTGCTGGATATCGAGTAAAGGAGCGACAGGATGACGACCACGACCTCGGCGGTGCTCGCCTTTCCCCCGGTCGAGCCCAGTGCCATGGCCCAAGCGATGCACGATAAGCTCTCTCATTACACCGACGCCTGGGACCTGGCCCAGGACCTGGCCGCCGGCATCGAGGAGATCGTGGTGATCGACACGCGAAGCCCGGAGCACTACCGCGCGGGCCATATTCCGGGTGCGATCAGCCTGCCGCACCGCGAGATGACGCCAGAGCGGCTCGCCACTCTCGATTTGATGCGGGTTTACGTCACCTACTGCGACGGTATCGGCTGCAACGGCTCGACCAAAGGGGCGTGGAAGCTGGCAAGCGCCGGCCTGCGGGTGAAGGAGCTTTTGGGCGGGCTGGATTTTTGGCGCCGGGACGAACACCCGGTGCAAACGGGCAGTGAGCGCGGCTCGCTGGCAGGCAAAATGCCCGTATCCTGCGGCTGCTAGAGCGGCGTTACCCCATCAGGCCCGGCGCAGTGCCGGGCTCAATGGACGCTGTCAGTGTCAGGCGTCGCTTAGCTTGCGCGCCCGGTGCAGATTTTCGATAGTGTTCAAACAGGCGCTCGCGGCTTCCCGGCCCTTGGTCACGAAGTGCTCGTAGTAGAAGCTGTGATGGGTCGCGTGCTCGTGGAAGTGATGCGGAGTGAGCACCACCGACAGCACCGGCACACCGGTGTCGAGCTGGACGCGCATCATGCCGTCGATCACCGCGTGGGCGACGAAGTCGTGGCGGTAGATGCCGCCATCGACGACGAAACCGGCGCCGACGATTGCACCGAAGCGTCCGCTCTGCGCCAGTACCTTGGCCTGCAGCGGAATTTCATACGCGCCGGAAACGGTGAACACCTCTACCTGCTCGCGCGCGAGCCCGGCGCGCTCGACCTCTTCGATAAACGATTCATAGGCCCGGCCGACGATATCGCTGTGCCAGTGGCCTTGAATGAAGGCAATACGCTGGGAGGTGGTGTGGGTGGAAAGCTGAAGCGGGAAGGTCTGATTCATGGTCATTCTCACGATTAAGGGTACCAGAATCAGGGCATGCAACAGGGCGCAAGCCGCGTGCAAGCCTGGCTTGCACGCGCGCAGCGCCGCCGCTCTCTTTCATCCGGACTATCACCGTCGGCTTCGGAGTCTCACCGAATCTGCTGACCTCCAGCGCCTGACAGAGTTTGACCTGGCCTGGAGCGCTCGCGGGCTGGGCCGTGGGGCCATCACCGCCGGTGGGGACTTTCACCCCGCCCTGAGAACATGTGCGCTTGAAAAAGCCGCCCAAGTGTACGCCGAATGACCAAACGCTGCCAGCAACTCAGGCGGGCGCGCAGACGTCGACCCACTCGGCGCTCACCAGCGTGGCCAGCCGCTGCGGGTCGATACGCACGGCGCTGGTGGGCGAGCCCGCTGCCGGCAGCACCTCGTCGAAGCGTTTGAGCGATTCATCGCAGTAGATGGGCAGGGCAGTGGCCAGGCCAAACGGGCAGACCCCACCCACCGGGTGGCTGGTCAGCTCCATCACTGTCGCTTCATCGAGCATCTTCGCCTTGGCGCCGAACTGCGCGCGAAGCCTGGCGTTGTCCAGCCGCGCATCCCCCGCCGCGACCAGTAAAAAGGGCTGCTCGCCCACCTTCATCGCCAGCGTCTTGGCAATTTGGCCAGGCGTCACGCCGTGGGCCTTGGCGGCCAGCTCCACGGTCGCGGTGCTCTGTTCGAGCTCGATGATCTCGATGTCCGGGGCGTGCTCGGCCAGAAAACCGCGCGCGGTATCAATGCTCATGAAAACGGCTCCTTGTCGTGAACCGTTTCAGGTTAACGCGCTTTGGCGATCTCGGCCAATACGAACCGAAGGCGCCTGGTCGGCACAAAAAAAGCCCCAACACACCAGGTGCGCCGGGGCCGATCGATACAGCGTGGCTCAGGGTTGGGTTGCGAGCGCGCTGACCACTTCCTCGATTTGCAGGCCAAGGCTTTGCAGGCCGCCGCCGGAGAGGTACCAGAGCTCTGGCGAGAGCACGGCGACCTCGGCGCTATCGGCGCCGGCGTCAGCCAACTGCTGGCGCAGGGTGTCGGCGTCGAGCGGTGTCTGGCCGATGGCGGCGCTGCGGTCGATGACCAGCAGGCGCTCCGGGTCGATCTCGGCGATCGCTTCCGGTGAAAGCCGCGTGAAGCTGCGCTCGCCAAAGGTTTCGGTTTCGGCGCTTTCCGGCATCTGCTGCTTGTCGATTCCCAGCACGTCGTGGATCACCGGATGCTCGCTGAGCGAGTAGTTGCCGTCGTTGTGCATGATCACCAGCGTACGCGGGGCGCTGGCAAGCGCCTCGCGCTGGGTCTCGATCTCTTCGTGCAGCGTCTCGAGGGCGCTTTCGGCCTTCTCTTCGAGCCCGGCGTGCTCGCCGAGGGTGCGCACGTTGTCATCGAAAGCAGCGAGGTAGTCATCGCCAGAAAGGCTCGCCTCGAACAGTGGCGCGGCCTCCTCGAACTCCTCTTTCCACTCGCCCTGGCGGCCGGTGTAGACGATCAGGCTCGGCTCGCTTTCGGCCAGTGCGTCGAGATCCGGGCTGCGCAGCCCGCCAAGGTCCGCGTAGTCGTCGGTTTCAAAAGCCGACAGATACTCCGGCAGGATCTGTTTGGGTAGACCCACCACCTGGTCGCTGGCGCCCAGCGCGTTCAAGGTGTCGAGACTGCCCAGATCGAACACTGCGAAGCGCTCATCGGCCTGGGCGGCGGTGGCGGCAAATAATGAGGCCACGAGGATGGTCTTTTTCATGCAGGCTCCTTTGAGAATAAGTTTTAATTGATATTCGTTTTCATATTCTCAAAGTACAGTGCCGCTGTCACCCCCACGCGTTCATCGGTGTGAAAAAAACGCTGGTGACCGAAGGGGTTAGCCCTGCGGTAACGGTAGGGTTCAACATTGCTGCTTGTTTTTGATATGATATAACATTTTGAAAATGGCGACTCCGTCTCATTCGATCTTTTAAAACCGCCCGCAAGCGCTATCGGGCTTGCCGCTTCTCTCTTCTTTTTTACGCGAGCGTACTATGACAGCTGCTGTACTCCCGGACATATCCACCTCTGAAGCGGCGCCGGGCTTGAGTCCGCTGGAATGGGTGGGGATGCAGAACATTGCCATGCCCATCGTTTTGGAAGAGCCGGGCTACCGGCGCACCCTGGCGGCGAAGGTGAATGCGCAGGTTAACCTGCCGGCCCTGCACATCAAGGGTATCCACATGTCGCGCCTTTACTGCCTGCTTGACGAAATGTCAGATGAGGTCGCGCTATCGCCTGCACTGCTGCGCTCCACAATGGCCGATATGGTCGCCACCCATCGCGACTGCGCTTCCGACAGCGCGCGCCTGCGTTTCTGTTTTGATCTGATGCTGCGCCGCCCGGCACTGCTTTCCGAAGGCCTGGCCGGCTGGAAGACCTATCCGGTGCAGCTCGACGCGCACCTTCAAGGCGACGTGCTGACCCTGCGTGCACGCGTCGCGGTGACCTACTCCTCGACCTGCCCCTGCTCGGCGGCGCTGTCGCGCCAGCTGGTCGAGCGCGCCTTTCGCGAAGCGTTCGCCGAGACGCCCGCGCCGGATATCGAAACGGTCGCCGAGTGGCTGCGCGACCACGCGACTCTGGCCACGCCCCACAGTCAGCGCAGCCACGCCTACATCGAAGTGTCCCTGCCTGAGAAGGCCGAAGATCTGGGCCTGATCGCGCTGGTGGATCGTATCGAGGCGACGCTGAAAACGCCGGTGCAAACCGCAGTGAAACGCGCCGACGAGCAGGCCTTCGCCGCACTCAACGGCTCCAATCTGATGTTCGTGGAGGACGCGGCGCGACGCCTTCAGCAGGCCCTGAGCCCGCTGTATGCGGGTCTCGAGGTCAATGTAGAGCACCTGGAAAGCTTGCACGCCCACGACGCGGTGGCTTGGGCCAAAGGGCTTTCTCAAGTGCCCGGCGGTCGTGCAAGCGTCTAGCGCGGTGTACGGCTCGTTCGCATTATATTTAAAATGATATGTTATAGTATTTTATATTCTTGTGCGGTGGTGCTGTTAAAGGAGAGGGGCGGTTGGCTTCAGTTTTGTTCAAACATATCGAAACCCTGCAGGGCGATCAGGTTTGGGGCACGTTTCTTGACGCCGGCACCGGCGTCAACTCGATCAACTGGGTGAGCGAGCTCGACACCGAAAGCTGGACCGCCGTGACCGGTGCTGGCGGCATGGCCAGAAGCGTCGAGCGCGCGCTGGAAGGCAAGAAGCGTGAGCAGGACCGGCTGGTGCTGGGCAACTGGCAGGACCCGCGCTTTCTCGCCGGCGAACGCTTCGACACGGTGCTGGCGGACTACCTGCTCGGCGCCATTGACGGCTTCGCCCCCTACTGGCAGGACGAACTTTTCCCACGGCTCTGCGCGCTGACCAAAAAGCGCCTGTACCTGGTGGGTCTCGAGCCCTACGTGCCCTTCGATGCCACCACCGCCGCCGGCAAGCTGGTGGTCGAGATCGGCCGGCTGCGCGATGCGTGTCTCTTGCTTGCCGGCGAGCGCACCTACCGGGAGTACCCGAGCGCTTGGGTCGCACGCCAGCTCGACCGCGCCGGCTTCGAGGTCGTCGAGACGAAGCGCTTCCCGATCCGCTACGGCAGGAAGTTCGTCGAAGGGCAAATGAAGATGTGCCGCCAGCGCATGGCGGCGGTCGCGGATCGTCACCTGGCCCAAGCGATGCTCAAGCACGTCGAGGACGTCGAGCGCCGGGCGCTCACGCACATCGACATCGACGGCGGGCTCAGTCACGGCGCGGACTACGTGATGGTGGCCGAGCCGAAAAAAAGCGCCCCGCAGGGCGCTTGAGGTGTTTCACCGCCTAACCGGCGGCCTTGAAGGGGTTTCGCGGGTCGTCGTCCCAGGCCAGAAAGCCCTTGCCGGTTTTCTGAGGCACCATGGTGATGCAGTTCTCCACCGGGCAGGTGATCTGGCACAGGTTGCAGCCCACGCACTCCTCGTCGATCACTTCATAGCGGCGCGCGCCGCCGGGCTCGGAGAGCTTGGCGATCGACTGGTGCGAGGTGTCCTCGCAGGCGATATAGCAGCGCCCGCACTCGATGCAGAGATCCTGGTCGATGTGGGCGATGGTCTTGAAGTTGATGTCCAAGTGTTTCCAGTCGGTGGTTTGCGGGATCGCCTTGCGCGAGAACGCCTCGACCGACGCGTAGCCTTTCTCCGCCATCCAGCGCGATAGGCCATCCTTCATCTCCTCGACGATGCGAAAGCCGTTGAGCATCGCCGCGGTGCAGACCTGCACGCTGCCCGCCCCGAGCGCAATGAACTCCGCCGCATCCCGCCAGCTCGAGATACCGCCGATGCCTGAGATGGGCAGCGTGGGTGTGGCCGGGTCCCGGGCGATCTCGGCCACCATGTTCATGGCGATGGGCTTGACCGCGCTGCCGCAGTAGCCGCCGTGAGTGCTCTGGTGGCCCACGGTGGGCTTGGCGACCATGTTGTCGAGATCGATGCTGGTGATCGAGTTGATGGTATTGATCAGCGACACCGCATCGGCGCCACCGCGCAGCGCCGCCCGGGCGCCCACGCGGATGTCGGTGATGTTGGGGGTGAGTTTTACGATCACCGGCTTCGAGTAGTACTTCTTGCACCAGGCGGTCACCTGCTCGATGAGATCCGGGTTCTGGCCCACCGCCGCGCCCATACCGCGCTCCGGCATGCCGTGAGGGCAGCCCAGGTTCAGTTCGATACCATCGGCGCCGGTGGCCTCAACCCGTGGCAGGATATACGCCCAGGACGCTTCCACACAGGGCACCATGATCGAGACGATAAGCGCCCGGTCGGGCCACTTCTTTTTCACCTGGGTGATTTCGGCCAGGTTCACCTCCAGCGAGCGGTCGGTGATCAGCTCGATGTTGTTGAAGCCGATCACCTCACGGTTCTTGCCGTAGTGAGCGGAGTAGCGCGACGAAACGTTCACCGCCGGCGGCTCCTCGCCAAGCGTTTTCCAGACCACGCCGCCCCAGCCGGCTTCGAACGCGCGCTCCACGTTGTAGGCCTTGTCGGTGGGTGGCGCCGAGGCGAGCCAGAACGGGTTGGGCGCCTGGATGCCGGCAAAGTTAATGGATAGATCCACGCCGTTGACCACGGCATTGCCGCTGTTCTTCTTGCCGGGAAAGGCGAGGGGAGTGAAAGCGGTGGTGTTCATGCGGCCTCCTGACGCGCGATCAGCGCCTGATGAATGGCGTGGGCGGCGAGCTTGCCGTGCTGCACCGCCTGCACGGTTAGATCCTGCCCCGGTGCCACGCAGTCGCCACCGGCGTAAACGCCGGCAAGCGATGTCTGAAAGTGTTCGTTGATGCGGATGCGCTCGCCGTCGCGGGCAAGCTCCGACGCGGTGGCGTCTACCAGGCTCTGGCTGTCGAAGCCCTGACCGATGGCCTTGAAGATGGCGTCCGCCGGAATGTCGACGTGCTCGCCGGTCAGCGCCAGGCCGCCTGCCTCGGCGCGGGTTCTGGCAAAGCGCATACCTGCAACGCGCCCCTGATCGTCGAGCAGTACTTGATCCGGCTGTGCCCAGGTGAGCATGCGCACGCCGTTGGCCCTAGCGATCTCCTGCTCGTGGTGGGTGGCGGACATCGCCTCCAGCCCGCGCCGATACACCAGCGTGACCTCGCTGGCACCGAGTCGCGCCATCTGGGTGGCCATGTCGATCGCCGTGTTGCCGGCGCCGATCACGATACAGCGCCGGGCGACGGGCAGTTGCCCGAGGTCATTGGTCTGGCGCAAAAGCTTGATGTAGTCGACGGCGGCAAGCGACCCGGCGGCGTCTTCGTCACTCAGCATCAGCGCCCGGCTGGCGCCGAGGCCCAGGCCCAAAAACACGCTATCGAAACGCTGATTCAGTTCGCCCAGCGTCACGTTCTCGCCCAAACGCTGACCGTACTCGATGTCGATGCCACCCACCTCGAGCAGAAACTCCACCTCGCGGCGGGCGAAGTCATCGGTCATCTTGTAGCGGGCGATACCGTACTCGTTGAGTCCGCCGGGTTTGGCTTCGGCCTCGAAAATCGTTACTCGATGGCCCAGAAGTGCGAGTCGATGGGCGCAGGAGAGCCCGGCGGGGCCAGCGCCCACCACCGCGATGTGACGGCCAGTGGCGGACGCACGCTTGAACGGATGGCCGTCAAAGTGCATGTGATCGGTGGCGTGGCGCTGCAACAGGCCGATGAGCACCGGCTGGCACTCGGCGTCGTGATTACGCACGCAGCTCTGCTCGCAGAGAATCTCGGTCGGGCACACCCGGGCGCAGCTGCCGCCCAGGATGTTGGCTTCCAGAATCGTCTGGGCCGCGCCGTTGACGTTGCCCTCACCGATCTGGCGAATGAAGCTCGGCACGTCGATGTCCGATGGGCACGCCTCGACGCAGGGGGCGTCGAAACAGTAAAGGCAGCGCTGGCTCTCGATGATCGCCTGCCGCGGAGTAAGCGCTGGATGCAGGTCGCTGAAGTTGCCGGCAAGCGCCGGGTCGTCATAGGTGCCGACCTCTTGTGCGCTCGGCAGGTAGTCGAGGGGATGAGTCACGGTGGTCTCTCCGGTTATTGTTATCAGCGGCGGATCGCTTTGGGTGCATTGAGCTCGGCACGCTTTTTGAGCTGCTCGAAGATGCCCGGATAAGCGGGGCGCTCGAGATAGCGTCCGGCGCCGCGCTCGGCGTGTAGTTCCTTGCCATCGCGCCAGACCCACTTGCCCTGGCTGACGGTATGGCGAGCGATCCCGCGCACCGTCTTGCCCTCGAAGATATTGAAATCGACGTTCTGGTGGTGGGTTTTGGCGGAGATGGTGCGCGTGCCGTTTGGGTCCCACACCACGATATCGGCGTCGGCACCGACCTGAATCGCCCCCTTGCGCGGGTAGAGATTGAAGATCTCGGCGGTGTTGGTGGAGGTCAGGGCGACGAACTGCTGCGGCGAGAGCTTGCCGGTGTTCACCCCTTCGTCCCACAGCACGGCCATGCGGTCCTCGACACCGGCGGTGCCGTTGGGGATTTTGGTGAAGTCCTCACGGCCGGCGGCTTTTTGCTCCTCGCAGAAGCAGCAGTGGTCGGTCGCGGTGGTGTGCAGGTTGCCCGACTGCAGGCCGTGCCAGAGCGCCTCCTGGTGGCCCTTCGGGCGAAAGGGTGGGCTCATCACGTGCGCCGCCGCCGTGGCCCAGTCCGGGTGCTGGTAGACGCTGTCGTCGAGCACCAGGTGGCCGGCGAGCGCCTCGCCGAACACCGCGTGGCCCTGCTGGCGGGCGTAGGCGATCTCGTCCACCGCATCCTTGGTGGATACGTGCACCAGATACACCGGCGCACCCAGGGTGCTGGCGATACGAATCGCGCGGCTGGCGGCTTCCCCTTCCACCTGGGGCGGGCGCGACAGCGGGTGAGCCTCGGGGCCGGTGATGCCCTGGGCGAGCAGCTTCTGTTGCATGTGGTAGACCAGCTCGCCGTTTTCGGCGTGTACGGTGGGCACCGCGCCCAGCTCCAGGCAGCGTGAAAAGCTCTCCACCAGAATGTCGTCGGTGGCCATGATCGCGCCCTTGTAGGCCATGAAGTGCTTGAAGCTGTTGACGCCGTGTTCGTGTACCAGGGTGCCCATCTCCTCCTTGACGCTGTCGTCCCACCAAGTGATGGCAACATGAAAGGCGAAGTCGGTGGCGGCTTTCTCGGCCCAGCCCTGCCAGGTCTCGAAGGCCTCCAACAGCGACTGACCCGGGCTCGGGATGACGAAGTCGATGATCGTGGTGGTGCCCCCGGCCATCGCTGCGGCGGTGCCGGTGTAGAAGTCTTCGCTGGCCACCGCGCCCATGAAGGGCATCTGCATGTGGGTGTGGGGGTCGATGCCACCGGGCATGACGAGCTGGTCCGTGGCGTCGACGATCTCGCAGCCCTCGGGGGTGTCCAGATTCATGCCGATGGCCTCGATCTTGCCATCGACGCAGAGCACGTCGGCGCGGTAGGTGTCGGCGTGGGTGACGACGGTGCCGCCCTTGATGAGTAGGCTCATGGGGTGTCTCCTGCTGTTCCAGTCGCTTGGTTATTCGCCGTCGGTCAGGCGGGTATAGGTCTCGGGGCGGCGGTCGCGGAAGAACTGCCAGTTGTTACGAGCCTC
Organism: Halomonas sp. HNIBRBA4712; assembly: GCF_043558675.1. Taxonomy (NCBI): domain Bacteria; kingdom Pseudomonadati; phylum Pseudomonadota; class Gammaproteobacteria; order Oceanospirillales; family Halomonadaceae; genus Halomonas; species Halomonas sp. HNIBRBA4712. The sequence goes on from NZ_JBIFXR010000001.1 coordinate 315,652, forward strand.
GCGCACTGCGTCGAGGTCGATTTCGTGCACCAGCAGCTCGTCCTCGGTGGCGCTTGCCTTGGCCTCGATCTTACCGCGCGGGTTGACGATGTAGCTCGAGCCGTAGAAATCGCCGATGTTCCAGGGCGCCTCGGTGCCGACCCGGTTGATGGCGGCGATGAAGCAGCCGTTGGCGGCGGCGGAGGCGGGCTGTTCAAGCTCCCAGAGATACTGCGAAAGTCCGGCGACGGTGGCGGAGGGGTTGAAGATCACATCGGCGCCATTGAGCGCCAGCGCCCGCCAGCCTTCGGGGAAGTGGCGGTCGTAGCAGATATACACGCCGATCTTGCCATAGGCGGTGTCGAACACCGGCCAGTTGGATTTGCCGGGCTTGAAGAAATACTTCTCCCAGAACCCGGCGACTTGGGGAATGTGGGTCTTATGGTACTTGCCAAGGTAGCTGCCGTCGGCGTCGAACACCGCCGCGGTGTTGTAGTAGACCCCGGTCTCGGTCTCTTCATACACCGGCACGATGATCACCATGCGGTGCTCGGCGGCGAGTTTTTGCATCATCTGGCAGGTCGGCCCTTCGGGGACTTTTTCGGCCGCGGCGTACCATTTGTCGTCCTGGCTGGGGCAGAAGTACGGCTGGTTGAACACTTCCTGAAAGCAGAGCACCTGCACGCCCAGGCTCGCTGCCTGCTCGATCATCGGTAAGTGCGCTTCGTTCATGACGTCACGAATCTGCGCGGGGTCCTGATCGGTACTGGCCTTCAATCCCATCTGGATCAAGCCGATCTTCATCTTTTGCATCTCGAGGCCCTCTCTTTGCTTGCACACACCGTCGCCCTATCGGGCGCGATGACGGTTATCGTTATTGATGATCAAGGCGTGCTGCAAGATTCACTCGCCTGGTAGCGAGGAGTTTTTTGTAATGGTTATAAAGCTGTCTATGTCGGCAGCTTTTTGAGAGTAGTGCGAAACGCGGGCGGCTTTCAAGGTTTTTGTGACATGCTTTTAAATAACGTTTAACGCTATGATTTTATTGTTTTTTAGTTTTTTTATTGGCTTTTTTCGTGTTCATGAGTGCTTTGAAATCAAAGTTTTTAAAAAATATATTTTTTAAAAACAGTTGCTTATGGATTATTTGTTTTTTCTTTTTTATTCAAAGAGACTTTTTGGTGCGTTTTTGAGGCCAAGTGCGCTATTTTGGCAATGGCTTTTAAAAGCCGGTTTATAAATAACAAAAATTTCGAGACTGGTACGAGATTACATGTCGAAAAGGTCAGCTTTAATTCAATCGGTTATGCGCTTTAAGCCAAGTGTAGGCATGCTTATTGCTGGGGTTAGCGCTGACTCGATTTAAAGCCGGACGCAATAACGATAAACGACAGTGGCTCTGCTGAGGAGAACTCCATGACCGTTACAATATCTCGCATGGTAGACCGAGAGGGGTTGATAGAACTCGAGGTGAACGACGACGTTCGTCAAAGCTCCCGCTTCAACGAGGATATCGCGCCGACCCAGGCAAGCGAGCGCACCTGGAGCAAGTGGAACATCGCCGCGCTCTGGGTGGGCATGTCGATCTGCGTACCCACCTACACCCTGGGCGGCGTGCTGACCGCCTACTTCGGCCTGAGCGTCGGCGAGGCGCTTTTCACCATTCTCATCGCCAACGTCATTCTGCTGCTGCCCCTGACGCTCAACGCCTTTCCCGGCACCAAATTCGGCATACCGTTTCCCATCGTGTTGCGCTCCTGCTTCGGCATTCTGGGCTCGAACGTGCCTTGCCTGGTGCGGGCGCTGGTGGGCTGCGGTTGGTTCGGTATCCAGACCATGTTCGGAGGCCTGGCGATCCATCTGCTGCTGGCGGCGCTGTTTCCCGCCTGGGCGGCGCTGGGTGGGGTCGGCGAGGTGATCGGCTTTTTCATCTTCGGCGCCATGAACCTCTACGTGGTAATTCGCGGGGCGGAGTCGATCAAGTGGATGGAGACCCTGGCCGCGCCGCTTTTGCTGGCGGTGGGCGTGGGGCTGATGGTGTGGGCCTGGCCGCATATGTCGATGACCGAGCTACTCGCCCAGCCGCCCTCGCGCCCGGAAGGCGCGCCTGTCTACGGCTACTTCTTCGCTGGCCTGACCGCCATGGTGGGCTTCTGGGCGACGCTTTCGCTGAACATTCCCGATTTTAGCCGCTTCGCCAAAAGCCAGAAGGATCAGATCGTCGGTCAGATCATGGGGCTTCCGCTCACCATGTTCTTTTTCGCCTCGCTCGGCGTGGTGATGACGGCGGCCTCGGAAACCCTGGTGGGCCAGACCGTGGCGGACCCGGTGCGTCTGATCGGGTTCATCGACAGCCCGTTCTGGGTCATTCTGGCGATGCTTCTGATCATCGTCGCGACGATTTCGACCAATACTGCTTCGAACATCGTCTCGCCCACCAACGATTTTCAGAATATCGCCCCCAAACTGATCAACCAGACGCGCGGAGTGCTGATGACGGGGCTGGTCGGCGTGCTGCTGATGGGCTACGACCTTCTGCAAAAGGCGGGAGTGATTGCTCAGGGCGTCTCGCTCGAGCAGATGTACTCGAACTGGCTGTTGGGTTATTCGAGCCTTTTGGGGCCGATCGCCGGGATCATGGCGGTGGATTATTTTTTGATCAAGAAGCAGTCGCTGGACGTGCCCAGTCTCTACATGGACGGTCACACCTACCCAGCGGTGAACGTCGCCGGCTTCGTCGCCTTCGGGGTGCCCGTGGCGCTGACGCTGTGGTCGCTTCTGACCGGTACGATGAACTGGTTCTACGATTACGGATGGTTTACTGGCTCGCTTCTCGGCGCGGTCATCTACTTCGTGGCAAGCACATTGATGGGCCATAAAAAGGTGCATCAAACGGCAACGGTGGGGGGAGCGTGATGCGGTTGGCGGAGGAGGGTGGGAGTCGAACCCACCAGGGGCTGCGTGGCAGCCCCTACTCGGAGTTGAAGTCCGGTCGTCCCACCGGGGAGCGAACCTCCTCCTGCGCTGTGGCCTGAAAAGCCTAACCGCTTTTAGTGCCACATGCCAGGTTGGCGTAGTTGGCGCTCGTCGCGTACCCGGCGGGTGTAGCCCACCCGGTCGAAGAACTCGAGCTGGGCGATGGCGAGCTTGCGCCCCAGGCCCGTGCGGTCGCGGTACTCGGCGGCGCGAATCGCGCCGTGCTCCAAGGCCATGTCCTCGATGATCCCGGCAAGGCGAGCAAGCGTTTTGGGTGGGTAGAAGTGATCCTTGCGCACCTGGAAAAGCCGCCCGAGCCGCGCGTTGGCGTGGAGCACGTCGCGCACCCGGGGTTCGTCCAGCTGGTGCGCCTGGGTGATGTCGCGCACCCGGGGCGGGTCGAACTGGTCATCGAGTAGCGGTAGCAGCGTTTTTGACAGGGCCTCATCCGCCGGGCTCAGCTGCGCCTGGTGGGTGGGGCTTTTGATGAACGGCCCCTGGGCGCTGACGCGCCCGCCTTGAATCAGATCGTCGAGCCAGCGGCGAAAGAGCGCTACGTCCCACTTCGGCGCGACCCAGCGGCGCAGGCGGTCGCGCTCCATGCCCACCTCGGAAGGCGCGTCGATGTGAAATGCGTCGAGCGCCTCGACCACCGCGTCTGCCAGCGCGCTCAGGTGAGCGGGAGCGAAGGCGCGGTGCTCGCTACCGGCGTGAATCAGCGTCAGGCCCTGATCGCTGGCCTGCGCCTCGAGCCGCGAAACCGCCCGGTTGAGGGTCGTCGAGAGCGCTACGAGCGAGATACCGTCAGGCTCGCGTTCGGCCAGCGTCTTGAGCGCTGGCGCAAACCCCTCCTCGCGCTCGGTGGCACCGGCGTCCAGGGCGCCTTCGAGCGTGCGCAGGTAGTCGAGCCGCGCTTGGCGCCGGGCGCCGCGCCGGGGCGGGTAGGGGTCGAGCACGCGCCCGCCGCCGAGGGTTTCGTCGGCGCTTTGCGAGCGGATCACGAAGCGGTCGCCGCAGCAGGCGTGCTGGGGCGTATCCAAAGTCAGCTGGGCGAGCGCCCGGCCGCCGGGGGCGAGGGTGGGCGCCTCGAGAAGGCCGAGCCGCCCGGTCAGATGCGTTGCCCCCATGTGGATATGCACCGGCGTCCAGTGCAGCGCGTCGCGTGCAAGCGTTGGCAGCAGTTTGAGCGCCACATCGATGCGCTGGCTGCTGGCCGGCGGCGTGGGCGCCTCGATCAGCCAGTCGCCGCGCTGGATGGCCTCGCGCTCTACGCCCGTCAGGTTGAGCGCGCAACGATCGCCCCGGTAGGCCGCCTCGGCGGGCTGATTTTGCCGGCGCAGCCCGCGCACGCGTACCCGCTCGCCCCTGGGCAGTAGCCACAGGTGGCGCTCCGCTTCGATCCGGCCATCCACCACCGTGCCGGTGACCACCACCCCGGCGCCTTTCTTGCTGAACACCCGGTCGATGGCGTGGCGAAAGCGCCCCGGCGCCGGGCGGCTCTGCCAGGCGCTGGCGCGCTGCTCGATAAACGCCGAGACCTCGCCGACACCTTCGCCCTTGCGCGCGCTGACGCTGAACACCGGTACCTCGGGCACCAGCGTCTGGGCTTCGTTGACTCGCGCCACGAGCTGCTCAACGCTTGCCAAGTCGCTCTTGGTCAGCACCACTGCGATCACCGGGATCGACAGCAGCGTGAGAATGGCCAGATGCTCGCGGGTCTGCGGCATCACGCCGTCGTCGCAGGCGATGATCAAAAGCGCGCCGTCGACGCCGGCCACCCCCGAGAGCATGTTGTGGATGAAGCGCTCGTGGCCGGGCACGTCGATGAAACCGAGCTCGGCGCCGCTCCCGGTCGAGGGGTAGATGAAGCCGGGCTCGATGGTCAGCCCGCGGCTCTTCTCCTCCTTGAGCGTATCGGCATCCACCCCGGTCAGGGCGTGCAGCAGCGTGGTCTTGCCGTGGTCGACGTGGCCGGCAGTGGCAAGAATCATGGCGGTGATCCGGCGGCGTGCAGGGCGCGGGTGATCTGCGCGCTCAGCAGCGCTTCGTCGTCCTGCGTCAGGCAGCGCAGGTCGAGCCATAGCGCGCCCTCCTTGATGCGCCCGATGATCGGCCGGGGCAGCGCGCGAAAGGCGCGCTCGAGTTCGCGCAGCGCGCGCTCGCGCACCTCGCGCTTGGGCGAGTCCACGTCCAGCACCAGGGCCACGCTCGGCAGCCGGTCCACCGGCAGCGAGCCGCTGCCGAGCTGGCTCATGCACGGTTCCAGCCGCGCGGTGCGCCCGGCGGGCAGCGGATCGAGCCCAGCCAGTACGCGCTCGCCGGCGGCGCGGATGTCGTTGGCCTCGCGGGTCAGCAGGCGCAGGGTGGGCAGGGTCTGGTCCGGGCGGTCGTCGTCGCGGTAGTGCTTGAGCGTGGCCTCGAGAGCGGCCAGCACCAGCTTGTCCAGGCGCAGCGCGCGCTTGAGCGGGTGGCGCTTGATCCGCTCGATATAGGCGCGCTTGCCGACGATGATGCCCGCCTGCGGCCCGCCGAGCAGCTTGTCGCCGCTGAAGGTGACCACGTCGGCACCGGCCTTGACCGCTTCACCGGGCCGGGTTTCGTAGGGCAGGCCAAACCGTGAAAGGTCGATCAGCGCGCCGCTGCCGAGATCCACCACCAGCGGGAGCCCGGCGTCGTGGGCGATGCGCGCAAGCTCGGCTTCGTCGACCGCTTTGGTGAAGCCTTCGACGGCGTAGTTGGAGGCGTGCACCTTGACCAGAAGCCCGGTGTTCTCATTGATCGCCTCGCGGTAATCCTTCGGGTGGGTGCGGTTGGTGGTGCCCACCTCGCGAAGCCGGCAGCCGGCGGCGGCCATGATGTCCGGCATGCGAAAGGCGCCGCCGATCTCGATCAGCTCGCCGCGGGAGACGATCGCTTCATGCCCGGCGCCGAGCGCGCCCAGGGTGAGCACCACGGCGGCGGCGTTGTTGTTGACCACGGTGGCGGCCTCGGCGCCGGTCAGCTCGCACAGAAGCGCCTCGATCAGGTCGTCGCGGTCGCCGCGCCCACCGGTGGCGAGATCATACTCCAGCGCCACCGGGTGGCGGGCCACGTGAGCCATGGCGTCGATGGCGGGCTCGGAGAGCAGCGCCCGGCCCAGGTTGGTGTGAATCACCGTGCCGGTAAGGTTGAACACGGCGCGGGCGTTGGGCGAAGTGAACGCTGCCAGCTTGCGCTCGACGCGCTCGACGAGGGTGTGCTCATCGACCGGGGCCGTGCCCTTGCGCGCCTCGCTCAGGGTGTCGCGGGCCAGGCGCGTACACAGGCGCTTGCCGTGCTGGTCGGCCAGCGCCTGGAGGGCCGGGTGGTCGAGCAGGCGGTCGACCGCGGGCAGCGCGCGGCGCCAGTCTTCTGGCGCTTTTGAGAAAGCGTTATCAGTCATGAGAGCAGGCAAGCATCCGAGTCGGGCGGTGTCAGGCGCACGCCGGGGCGATCAGCCCTCGTCAGAGCCAAAGGCGAGCAGCGGGTTGAAGCCCGCGCGGGCGTAACCCTGCTCCTCGAGCAGCATGTCGAGCCCCAGCGTTGCGATATCGTCGGCGAAGGGGTCGGTGTCGGCCTCCCATTCCCGATCCATCAACTTAACGCTTGCCCTACAGCCGCCGCAACTCTCGGCGCGCACGGGCAGCGCCCGCTTGCCGTCCGGGCCCTCCACACCGATGTAGTCGAGCTTCTCGGTGTCGAAACAGTGGCTGCAGCGCGCCCGCTCCAGGTACCACTGGGTCGAGCACAGCCCGCATACCAGATAGCGCACCCGCGAGCGGTGGCGCCCGAGCTGCACGGTGGAGGCGACTGGCGGCGAGCCGCAGCAGGGGCATAGCCCCTGGGCAGCCCCTTGCGGACGATGAGGCAGCGGCTTCAGCGATTGCGAAAGACGCGTCCATGCAATCTGTAGCGCCGCGCCGATCAAGGGCGCCACGCCGCGATACTCGGCCGGAACGCTTGGCTGAGACAGCACGGACTGCGCGATCTTATCGAGGGTTGCCGGCTCGAACCCGCCAAGGGCGCTGAGCAGTTCGCGCTGGGCGGCGAACGCCTCACTCTTATCGGCAAGCGTTCGGTCGAGCGCCTCGAGCAGCGCCTTGAGATCCGCCTGCCACGTCACCGAGGCGAGTAGCGACGTCGGCGTCAGCGGCGGAAAGTCGTGGGCCAGCGCCATGTCGAAACTTTGAGCGTCGAAGGGCTCGACGTCTCGCTCCTTGAGCACGCGGTGCTGGGCGCGGGCCAGGTGGGCGTTGAAGGCGAGAAACGCCGCCATGTCGGGAAGGCGCTCTTCGAGTTCGCGAAAGCGCGCGGCGCGGGTGGCGAACAGGCGCGATTCCGGCGCCACCACCAAAGGGGGCTCGCCGTGGCGCGGCGGCTTGGGGTCGTGCAGCGTATCGGAAATGTGGCTCATGGGCGCTCCTGCGAAACGGGGCGCCCGAAGGCGCCCCGTGGGGGTATCGTTATGCACTCAGATAACGGGGTCATCACGCTTGGCGGCCTCCGTGCCGGGCCGCGACCGCTCGGGTTTGATGGCGTCATCGTACCAGAGCGGGTGGTGGTGTTTGGCCCAGGCGTGGGTGACGAAGCCGCGAATCATGGCGCCAAACGAGCCCTTCACCCAGATCGCCGCGTAGATGTGGATCACGATGGTGACGATCGCGCCAAACGCCGCCAGCGCGTGCAAGAGGCTTGCAACGCGCACCACTCCCACCGGGAAGTAGTCGGCGAACCAGGGTCGCCACATCAGCACGCCGGTGATCAAGAGCGTCGGCACGCAGAGCACCAGCAGCCAGAAAACGAGCTTCTGGCCCGGGTTGTACTTGCCGATCGGCGGCACTTTCTCGTCGCGGTTGGCGAGCACGTCCTTGATCTGCTTCATCCAACGCACGTCATTGCTGATCGGCAGATTGGAACGAAAGTGACTCACCGCCATCAGCGCGAAGAGCAGGAAAAACACCACGCCGATGAACGGGTGCAGAATGCGCGCCCATATTGGTCCGCCCAAGGTGTGGGAGAGAAAGAAGAACGGCGGGTGGAAGAAGGCGAGCCCCGAGAGTGCGAGCAGGATGAAGCTCAGCGCCATCGTCCAGTGGTTGATGCGCGTCGAAGGCGAGTAGCGCAGCACCATACGCTGACCCCAACGGTTACGCTTTTCGTCATCGCGGTTCATGGTCACTTCTCCCGCCGGGCTCATGAGGCTCGGTCTCCGGTGCGCTCGATGAGCGCTCACGCAGGTAGGCGTCTTCACCTTCCGGGCCGAAGACGTCCTCGTCGAGCGGTTCGTCCTTCGGCCCCTTGGTGAGGTAGTGCATGAAGCCGGCAAACGCTGTGATGCCGATGATCGCGCTCATGATCGGCTTCGCTGGCCCCTTCCAGGCGCTAACGAAGGGCGAGATGCTCGGGTTCTCCGGCAGGCCCGCGTAGATGGTCGGCGTGTCGGCGTGGTGCAGTACGTACATCACGTGGGTGCCGCCAACGCCGGCCGGGTCGTAGACGCCGGCTTCGCTAAAGCCGCGCCCCTTGAGATCCGCCACGCGTTGCTCGGCGCGGGTGAGCATGTCCGCCTTGGAGCCGAACTCGATGCAGCCGGTGGGGCAAGTCTTCACGCAGGCGGGTTCGAGGCCCACCGAGACGCGATCCGAGCAGAGCGTGCACTTGTAGGATTTGCTGTCGCGCTCGGAAATCCGCGGGATATCGAAGGGGCAGCCGGTGACGCAGTAGCCGCAGCCGATACACTTTTCCGAGTCGAAGTCGACGATGCCGTTGGCGTACTGCACGATCGCCCCCGGCGCCGGGCAGGCGGTGAGGCAGCCCGGATCGGCGCAGTGCATGCAGCCATCCTTACGGATCAGCCACTCGAGATCGCCGTCGGCGTTCTCATGCTCGGTGAAGCGCATCACCGTCCAGGAGTCTTCGGTCAAATCCGTGGGGTTGTTGTAGGTGCCGCCGTTGATGCCGACCTCGTCGCGCACGTCGTTCCACTCCATGCAGGCGACCTGGCACGCCTTGCAGCCGATGCAGCGGCTGACGTCGATCAGCTTGGCCACGGGCTCGACCTCGTGACGCCCCTGGGGGGGCGTCGTGGTCGTGGCGGAACGGCGCAGGATGTTTTGTGGATTGCTCATCCTCTGCCTCCTGTGGTGTCTTTTTCCACGTTGACCAGAAAGGACTTGAATTCCGGCGTCTGGGTGTTGGCATCGCCCACGAAAGGAGTGAGCGTGTTGGCCAGAAAGCCCTTGCGGGCCAGGCCCAGAAAGCCCCAGTGAATCGGAATGCCCACCTGATGCACGATGCGATTACCCACGGTGATCGCCTTGATGCGCTTGGTGACCACCGCTACGGCGCGAATGTAGCCGCGCTTGGATGACACCCGCACCCAGTCGCCCTCCTTGATCCCGAGCTCGTTACCCAGCGCCTCGCCGATCTCGACGAACTGCTCGGGCTGGACGATGGCGTTCAAGTGCACGTGCTTGGTCCAGTAGTGGAAGTGCTCGGTCAGGCGGTAGGTGGTCGCCGCATAGGGGTACTCCTCCCAGGTGCCCATCATCGCAAGATCCTGGTCGAAGACCCGCGCCGCCGGGTTGTAGCGCACCTTGTTGTTGCGCGGGAAGAGCAGGTTGCCCTCCGGCACCGGGCTCTCCAGCGGCTCGTAGTGAGTGGGGAAGGGGCCTTCCGCCATGCCCTGGCTTGCGAACAGCTTACCCACGCCCTCCGGGTTCATGATGAACGGCATCTGCCCGCGGGTCGGGGCGGAATCCACCGGGAAATCCGGAATGTCTGCGCCGGTCCAGCGCCTTTGCACGTTGTCCCACCACACGAGCGACTTGCGCTCGGACCAGGGCGAGCCGTCGAGTTTGGCCGAGGCACGGTTGTAGAGAATCCGCCGGTTGGCAGGCCAGGACCAGGCCCAGCCGAGCGTCTGGCCGATGCCGTAAGGGTCCGAGTTGTCGCGGTTGGCCATCTGATTGCCGGCCTCGGTCCATGAGCCGGCGAAGATCCAGCAGCCGCAGGCGGTGGAGCCGTCGTCGCGCAGCTCGCCAAAGCCCGCGAGCTGCTCGCCCATGCGCCGCACGAGTTGACCGTCTGCGTACACGTCGCCGATCGCGCGGCCGTTGTACTCCCGGGCGAGCTCGTCCGGGGCGGGCTCTTCGGGCTTCTTGTAGTTCCAGGCCATTCCCAGAATCGGGTCCGGGAAGGCGCCGCCGTCGCGGGCGTAGAGTTCGCGCACGCGGGTGAACAGCGCCCCCAGAATGTGGGTGTCGGCGCGCGCCTCGCCGGGGCCCGAGGCGGCGGGGTAGTGCCACTGCAGCCAGCGGGCGCTGTTGACCGTGGAGCCTTCGTCCTCGGCAAACGACAGCGCCGGCAGGCGGAACACCTCGGTCTGAATCTCGCTCGGGTCGACGTCGTTGTACTCACCGGCGTTGCGCCAGAACTCGGCGGTTTCGGTGTTGAGCGGGTCGATCGAGACCAGATATTTGAGCTTCGCGAGCGAACGCGACACCTTGGCCTTGTTGGGGATCGCCGCCAGCGGGTTGAAGCCCTGGCAGAAGTAGCCGTAAATCTCGCCTTTGGACATTCGCTCGAAGGTGTCGAGAATGTCGTAGAGCGGCTTGTCGAGCTTGGGCAGCCAGTCGAAAGCCCACTGGTTGTCCGCCCGGGCGTTGTCGCCGTACCAGGCCTTCATCAGGCTGACGAAGAACGCATCGGCGTTCTGCCAGTAGGAGACCTGGCCTGGCTGCAGCGGGGCGCGCCGCCGCGCCTCGAGGAAGGTATCGACGTCCTCCTCGTCGTCCGTCGGCCCCGAAATGTAGCCGGTCAGCTGGTTCGAGAGCAGGCCGAGATCGGTCAGCCCCTGGATATTGGAGTGACCGCGCAAGGCGTTGACCCCGCCCCCGAGGATGCCGATGTTACCGAGCAGCAGCTGGACCATGCCGGCGGTGCGGATGATCTGCGAGCCCAGCGAGTGCTGGGTCCAGCCGAGCGCGTACAAAAGCGTGGTGGTGCGATCCGGCGTGGCGGTGCTCGCAAGCGTATCCCACACGCGCATGATCTTCTCCACCGGCGTGCCGCAGATCGAGGAGACCATCTCAGGGGTATAGGCGTCGAAGTGCTCGCGCAGAAGCCGGTAGACGCAGCGCGGGTTCTCGAGGGTATTGTCGCGCAGCGCAAAGCCGTCGTCGCCAGTCTGGTAGACCCAGTTCTCCTTGTCGTAGGAGCGGGTCTCTTCGTCATAGCTGTCGAACAGGCCGTCCTCGAAGCCAAAGCCTTCCTCCACCAACAGCGCGGCGTCGGTGTAGTTGAGCACGTACTCGCGCTGGATCTGATCGTTGTCGATCAGATAGCGGATCAAACCGCCGAGAAAAGCGATGTCGGTGCCGGTACGAATCGGCGCGTAGAAGTCCGCTACAGAAGCCGTGCGCGTGAAGCGCGGGTCCACCACCAGAAGCTGAGCGTTATTGTGCTCCTTGGCTTCGGTGACCCAGCGGAACCCGACCGGGTGTGCCTCGGCGGCGTTGCCACCCATGACCAGAATGACGTCGGCATTGCGGATATCGACCCAGTGGTTCGTCATCGCACCGCGACCAAATGTTGGGGCAAGACCTGCCACCGTTGGTCCGTGTCAAACGCGCGCCTGGTTGTCGAAGGCCAGCATCCCGAGGCTGGTGACGAACTTGTGGGTCAGGTAGCCCGCCTCGTTGGAAGAAGCCGAGGCGGCGAGAAAGCCGGTGGTCGTCCAGCGGTTGACCGTGCGGCCCTCGTCGTCGGTGGCGACGAAGTTCTCGTCGCGGTCGGCTTTGATGTGGCGGGCGATGCGGTCGTTGGCTTCCTCCCAGGAAATACGCTTCCACTCGTTGGTGCCAGGCTCGCGCACCTCGGGGAACTTCAGCCGCGAGGGGCTTTTGACGTAGTCCAGCAGTCCCGCACCCTTGGGGCACAGCGCCCCTCGGCTGACCGGGTGGTCCGGGTCGCCTTCGATGTGGATGATCTGCTGGTGAACGTTTTTCGCCTCGTCACCGCGGCTGTAGATCAACACCCCGCAGCCTACCGAGCAGTAGGTGCAGATGTTGCGCGTTTCCCTGGTGTGGGTCAGCTTGAACGGGCGAATCGAGGAGGCGGCGGCTTCCGGGGCAAACCCCATCATCGCCATGCTGGAGGTGGCAAGCCCTGCCGCCCCCAGCTTGAAAAACCCGCGTCGGGTCACTTGTATCGTCATGGTCTCACCTCGGGGCAAGCAGCGCCTGGAAACCTGCGCGTTATCAAAGCCAGAGCCTTCGCGCGATGGGGTCGAGTTGTCTGCTTACGGGGTCGGTCACGGTATCGTTTTTTTTACTGCTTATGAACTTACCCTAGCATCTCCTGCGCCCCCATGCCCTGGGTTAATGTTCAACGATTTCTTAAAAGTGCTTTGGCGCGGCTTTTTCACTGTGGCAATCGATGAGCGCCAGAAAGGCATCTACCACCCGGTTGGGGCGCCGGTCGCGGCGGGTGATCAACACGAAGGGAATCCGGTAGCCTGCATCGTCGATGCCAAGCGCGCGCATTCGTTTCGCCGCTATCCACTGGGCGGCCACGTGGTGGGGCAGGTAGCCGATGTAGCGCCCGGTCAGAATCAGAAACGCCGCGCCTTCACGATCCGTGGCCGAGGCGCGAAGCGTCAAGGCGTCGTGCGCTCTGCGCGCCGGTAGCGGCAGCGGATAGCGCGGCGCCACCGCCGGGGCGCGCTGGATATCCTCCCAAGCCGGTGAGGCCGCTTCGAACAGCGGGTGGCCCTGGCCGCAGTAAAGCCCGGAAGGCTCATCGTAGAGCCAGCGGGTTTCGAGGCTTGTGGGCAGGTTGACGCTGGGCACCACGCCGACGTGCAGGTGGCCGTCCATGACCTGGCGAATCACCGCGTCCGAGGGCGCCATGTGGATATTGACGCCTACCTCGTCGCTCTGGCCTGCCAGCGCGTCCAGCGCGTGGGTGACGTTCATTGCCGGTAGCGTGACGAGGTTGTCGGTGATGCCGATGTTGAGTTCGCCCTTGATGGCGTGGTGCAAGGCGTTCACGTCGCTGCGAAAGTTCTCCAACGCCGCCAGTAGCGTCAGCCCCGCCTGATAGAGTTCCTTGCCCTCCTCGGTCAGGCTGAAGCCGCCGCGGCCGCGCTGGCAAAGCGAAAGCCCCACACGATTTTCCAGATCCGCCATGTGCTGGCTGATCGCCGAGCGGCTGATGCCGAGCGTGGTTTCCGCCGCGGTGAAGCCGCCACACTCGACGACCGCGTTGAACACGCGAACCAGGCGAATCTCGTAGTCGCTCATCTGACCAAGCGAACCCATGAACCTCTCCTTTGCACGCTACGACCTTCGAAATAGATCGTTTACAATGACGCGGATGTCTCACAAGGATAACGCATCGCTTGTCGTGCCGGGCAGGGCACCTTGGGCGTCAGCTCGCTTGATAGGCGTTTCACTCGACGGTCTGCAGGATTGATGAAGAAGGCATACGTGTAATGTCCGTGTTACCGGATAAAGCTTTTGCGACCGTCAGTAACGCCGACGAGCTTTTGCCCAGCGGGCGGCGCGCCGTGCTGCTCTACGCGCTGGCGCTGATCGCGATGACCGCTTTCATTGGCTGGACGACCCATCAGCAGTACCACCGCGAGCTCGACGCCGCGACGCTTCGCTTGCAGGCGCGCGCAAGCGTAGTGGCGCAGTGGACGCAAGGGGTGATGAATCAAAGCGAGCAGGCGTTATTCAGCCTTGCCGAGTTCGTTACCTTTTTCGAAGGAACCGGCAACGACAACCGGCTGGCGCTGGAACAGGCCGTTAACCACCTGAGTAACTACGTCTCTGCCGTCGACGCGGTCGGCGTGCTCGATGCCGAAGGCCAGGTGATACTGGCAAGCGACCCCGCCTACCAGGGGTTCTCCTACCGCAATACCGACTTTTTCGACGCGTTCAGGGAAAGCAGCCGGGTGCGCCACGTCACCACGCTACAGCGCTCCCCTGAAACCGGCGAGATCTATCTCTACAATGCCCGACGCCGCACGACCCCGCAGGGCGAGTTCGCCGGGGTCGTCGTGGCGCGCATTCGCCCGCAGATCTTTGCCGAGGCGCTCACCCGAGTGGGTATCAATGAAGGCGAAAGCATCACGCTAGTCGACGCCGAGCACCAGCTCATCGCGCGCCATTCGCAGCCGCCGTTTCGCGCCACCACAGGCCAATACCTGGCGCCGCCCGAAGCATGGCGGCCGCTGGCGCGCGAGGAGTTCGCCCTCACCTTCGCCGGGCGCTCGCCGGTCGACCAGCAGCAGCGGCTGGTACATATGGAGCGTGTTGGCGACTATCCGATCTACGCGGTGGTGGGGGTCGATCTGGACAGTCTTTTGGCGGATTGGCGCAACCGCACGCTAATGCTGTTCGCGGGGCTTGTGTTGATTGCGCTGCTGGGCGCCTGGGGGCTTCGTCACTACCTCAACCGGCTGGCGCTCGACCGGCTTTTGAAAAAGCGCATCGAGGAGCGCGAACTCGCCCGCGCCCAGACCCGCGAGCGCGACGAACGCCTCGATGCACTGGTCAACTCGCTGCAGGATCTGATCTTCGTTTTCGACGAGCAGGGCCGTATTCGCTACGTTCACGCCATCGACAATACCCGGCTACTCCAGCCCCCGGAGGCGTTGGTGGGGCGCCACTTCTTCGATGTGCTGCCGCAAACGCTTGCCGATACTTTCAGCGAGGTCTTTTCCCGGGTTAAGCAGCTGCGCCGGGTCGAGCGCTACGAGTATCCGCTGCTGCTCGAGGGCAAACTCAATCATTTTCATGCCACGGTCAGCCCGCTGACGGATGTCGAGGGTCAGTTCAGCGGCGTGCTGGCGGTGGTGCGCGACATCACCGAGGACAAGACCCTGCAGGCGGAGCTCAGGATCGCTGCCGCCGCCTTCCAGACCCATCTGGGCATTCTGATCACCGACCGCCGCGGCTATATTCTCAAGAGCAACGACACTTTCAAGCGCATCACCGGCTACAGCGACGAGGAGATGGTCGGCAAGACGCCGCGCATGTTCAGCTCGGGCCAGCACGGCGCGGCGTTCTACCGCGAGCTGTGGCAGCGCGTCAACGAAACCGGTCACTGGGAAGGCGAAATCTGGAACAAGCGCAGCAATGGTGAGCTTTTCCCCCAGTGGATCACCATTAGCGCCACCCACGACGACGACGGTGAACTCAGCCACTACGTCGCCACTATTAGTGACATCAGCGAGCGCAAGGCCGCCGAGCAGGAGATTCATCAGCTGGCGTTCTACGACCCGCTCACCGGGCTGAGCAACCGGCGCCTGTTCATGGACCGCCTGGAGAACGCGCTCAAGGAGATCAATCGCCACCAGCGCTATGGCGCCGTGATGCTGTTCGATATCGACAATTTCAAGGAGATCAACGACACCCTCGGCTACCACGCCGGCGATCAGCTCTTGCGCGGCGTTTCCCGGCGCCTGGCCCGAATGCTGCGCGACACCGACACCCTGGCCCGCCTGGGGGGCGACGAGTTCGCGGTGCTGGTCGAAGGCGTGGACAGCAGCCTTTCTCAAACCCACCACCTTGTCCGCGGTATCGCCGAGAAGCTGATGGCCACGCTCAGCGAGCCTATCCGGCTCAACGAGCACCTGGTTACGGTGACCGCCAGCGTCGGGGCGACGATGATGTCGAACGACCAGCAGCACATGGACGACTACCTCCAGCAGGCGGACATGGCGCTCTCCCAGGCCAAGACGGGCGGTCGCCAGACGCTGCGCTTTTTCACCCCGGACATGCAGGCGGAGCTACTGGCTCGGGTGCGGCTCGAAGCCGACCTGCGCCACGCGGTGATCTTCAAGCAGTGGCAGCTTTTCTATCAGCCCCAGGTCGACGTCGAGGGGCACATCACTGGGTGCGAGGCGCTGTTGCGCTGGGATCACACCGAGCGCGGCATCATTTCGCCAGGCGAGTTCATGCCACTTCTGGAGTCCACCGGGCTAATCAATGAAGTGGGCGAGTGGATACTGGAGAAGGCGTGCTGGCAGCTCATCGAGTGGGCCCGTGACCCGCGCTTCGCCGAGCTTACGATCTCGATCAACGTAAGCCCCTTGCAGTTTCGCGAACCGGGTTTCGTGCGCCTGACCGAGCGCGTGTTCGAGCGCACCCAGGCACCGCTTGAACGGCTCAAGTTCGAGGTCACCGAGTCGCTGTTCGTCGAGGCGCCGCTGGAGGTGCGCGACACCATGCTGCGCCTGAAGGCGCGAGGCGTTCGCTTTTCCCTTGACGATTTCGGTACCGGCTACTCGTCGCTTTCGTATCTGGCACAGCTGCCGCTGGATCAGCTCAAGATCGATCAATCCTTCGTGCAGCAGGTGCCCGAAAGCTGCGCCAACGCCGCCATCGTCAGCACCACCATTGCGCTGGCCAGAAGTCTCAGCCTGGACGTCATCGCCGAGGGCGTGGAGAGCCGGACGCAGTACGATTGGCTGAGTGCCAACGGCTGTCGTGCCTATCAGGGGTATCTCTTTGGCCGCCCGATGCCGGTGGCCGATTTCGAGGCGCGGCTGGTCGGCGAAAAGACACCGCGGGATTCAGAGGATCAAGCCGAGTAAGGTAAATCGTCCACAGGCGCTGGTGCGTTCAGGCTGTGGACAAACACAGAGGTGTCGCCATCTAGCCGCCGGTCATGTTCATAAAGCGCACCACCTGCACGTCGCCGTCGGTGGTGAAGTGGTGGCGCTCGGGTTTGAGCGGCAGCGCGTCGATGATCGCCTGCTTGAGCCTTTCCATGTCGCCGGGGTAGCGGCGCAGCACCGCGCGCAGATCCACCGAATGTTCGTTGCCAAGACACAGCAAGAGCCGCCCTTCGACGGTCACCCGCACGCGGTTGCAGCTGTCGCAGAAGTTGTGGCTGTGCGGCGATATGAAGCCGATGCGGCTATCGCTATCCGCCATTGTAAAGTAGCGCGATGGCCCGGGCGTGGTCACCGTACTTGGGGTGAGCGGGTAGCGCGCCTCGATCAGCGCCCTGACGTCGTCGCTCGAGTAGAAGGTCTCGGCGCGGGAGTGATCCGAGACGTCGCCCAGCGGCATCTCCTCGATGAAGCTGATATCGAGCCCTTCGCGGCGAGCGAACTCGACCAGGTCCAGCACTTCGTCGTCGTTGCGCCCCTTGAGGATCACGGCGTTGAGCTTGATGCGCGCAAAGCCGGCCTCCTTCGCGGCGCGGATACCGTCGATCACTTTTTCGAGATCGCCGGTGCGGGTCAGCGCCTTGAAACGCGCCGGGTCGAGGGAGTCGAGGCTCACGTTGAGCCGCGTGAGCCCGCCGTCGAAAAGCCTTTTGGCGTGCTTTCTGAGGCTCGCACCATTGGTGGTCATGGTGAAATCATCAAGCCCGGGCAGCGCGCCGATCTCGTCGACCAGCTGGGTGAGGTTGCCGCGCACCAGCGGCTCGCCGCCGGTCAGGCGGATCTTCTCGACGCCGAGCTCGGTGAAAGCGCGGGCAACAAAAGCGATCTCCTCGAGGGTGAGCACCTGGGCGCGGGGCAGAAAGGTCATCTCCTCGCTCATGCAGTACACGCAGCGAAAGTCGCAGCGATCCGTCACCGAAATCCGGACGTAGTTGATCCGGCGGCCAATGCGGTCAATCAGTTGCTCGGTCATTGCCATCTCTCAAGCCGGTAAATGTAGCCAGTGTAGGCGATTGCGGCGCGCCCAGCGGCTGAATCACGACGCGCTCTCCCGCGGCCGCGCCGTCCATGGACTCATCGAGCTCGATCAGACAGTTGCCGGCAACCATCGATGTTAACATGCCCGAGCCCTGAGCTTGGGTCGGGCGAACGCGCAGCGCGCCGTGCTCGTCGCCCCGGTAGACGCCGCGGATCAAGTCGGTGCGCCCGCGTTTTCCCGTAATCGGCGCCTCGAGTAGAGCCGTCAGCCGCGCGGGGGCGGGGTCGGGCAAGCCTTCCAGGCGTGCGAGCAGGGGGGCGACGAACTGGTGAAACGTTACCATGGCCGCCACCGGATTGCCGGGCAGCCCCAAAAACGGCGTTCGGCGCGCGCCGAGCACCCCGCAGGCCAGAGGCTTGCCCGGGCGCAGCGCCACGCGCCAGAAACCAAGCGTGCCCAGATGCTCGAGGGCGGCGCGGGTGTAGTCGCGGCTGCCCACGGAGACCCCGGCGCTGGTGAGCACCAGGTCGCTCTGCTCGCCGGCCAAAGCGAGCGCGCGCTCGATCATAGCCGGATCGTCGGGCAGGATGCCAAGATCGCGGGTGTCGGCGCCGGCCTCGCGTAAAAGTCCCATCAGCGCAAAGCGGTTGGCGTCGAACACGCCGGCCTCGGGCAGCGTCTCACCCGGTGCGGTGACTTCGTTGCCGGTAGAAAAAAGCGCGACCACCGGACGCTTGACGACTCGCACCCGGGCAAAGCCGAGCGAGGCGAGAAGCCCCATCGCGGCGGCGTCGAGCCGGGTGCGCGCGGGGAGCACCGTCTCGCCTTCACCGATCTCTTCACCGGCCAGGCGCACGTTCTGGCCTTTTGCCACGCCTTGCGGCGCGGCCAGCGTCACCTCGCTGCCGTGTGCGGTGAGCCGCTCGCGGGGAATGACGGTGTCGGTGCCCGCGGGCAGCGGCGCGCCGGTGGTAATCCACACGCAGTGGCCCACTTCGACGCGGCCCTTGAACGCCTCGCCGGCAAAGGCGCTGCCGGCCAGCGCCCAGCGCGCTGGGAGCGAGGTACGCCAGCCAAGCGCCACGCCGTCGAGCGCCGCGTTGGTGTAACGCGGCATATTATTTGGAGCGCGAACGTCATCGGCAAGAAGCCGCTCGTGGGCGTCTGAAAGCGCGACTTCTTCATCGCCAAGCGGCCGGGTGATCAGCTTGCCGAGCGCCGAGCGCGCCTGCTCGACGCTCAGCGGTGCGTCAACGCTTTGGCCCGGGGCATTCACGGCGCTTTCCGTCTGTCGTCTGCGCGGCGAAGCTCCAGGCGCTGTTTTTCCTCTTCGCTGTTGAGGTTGATGAACGCCTCCCGCTCGTTTGAAAAGTCGATGCGCTTTGGGTCGTGGCGCGCGAACCAGTGCCCGAGCTTGCGCTCGCCGCGGGCAAGAAAAGCGCCGAGGTCCTCGACGAGTGCGGTCGACACCAGCGCAACGGTCGGGTGATCGCGCTCGCCGTCGAAGGCGATGGCCACAGGGTGGTCGCCGATGTCGGTACTCATGCGCTCGACCAGATCCTCCGGCAGCAGCGGCGTATCGCAGGGCAGCATCAAAAGCCAAGGCGTGGTAGCGGCGCGCAGCGCGCTGTAAAGACCCATCAGCGGGCCGTGAAAGCCGGACTCGATATCCTCGATCACGCGCACACCGAACAGGGCGTAGGCGTCCTGGTGACGATTGGCGCTCACCAGTATGTCATCCACACGGCCTTCCAGGCGCTTCGAGGCGTGGGCGAACAGCGGCAGCCCTTCGAAGGGTTCCAGACCCTTGTCGCGCCCGCCCATCCGGCGGCCTTCGCCACCGGCCAGGATCAGCCCGGTCAGCGCCTCTGCGGCGATCATTCGAGTGCTTGTCATTGAGTTCCTGCCTTGAAAGTGCCGTTCTACGGTAGACCCGGTAGCGCCCGTATCGATCCACAGCAGGCCATATTCGCAGCGCTGGAGGCGTTTTTAAAGCGTGTCTTTTGCTATGCTGACACCCATTCGACCTCTGGAGCGATCATGCACGCCTTCGACGATCTTGACCCAACGACCCGCACCGAACTCGAAGCCGCCGCCTTTCGCCGGCTCTTGACCCATCTCGACGCCAACAAGGACGTTCAGAACATCGACCTGATGATTCTGGCCGACTTCTGCCGTAACTGCCTCTCCAAGTGGCTGGTCAGCGCCGCCGAGGAGCGCGGCGAGGCGCTCGACTATGAAGCCGCCCGGGAGCACGTTTACGGCATGCCCTACAGCGAGTGGAAGGCCCACCACCAGGCCAAGGCAACGCCGGAGCAGCTCGCCGCCCTGGAGGCCCGCCAGGCGCAGAAGGGCCAGGGAGCGTAGTGCCATGGAGAGCAAGGCAATGGAGAGCATGGAGGCGCTGAATATCGCGGTGCTGACCGTCTCCGATACCCGCACCGAAGAGGACGACCGCTCCGGGGCGCTGCTGGTCGAGCGGCTTAAAAGCGCCGGCCACCGGCTGGTGGAAAAACGCATCGTCATCGACGACAAGTACCGCATTCGCGCGGCGGTGGCCGCGTGGATCGCCGACCCCGAAGTGCAGGTAGTGATCAGCACTGGCGGCACCGGCTTCACCGGGCGCGACTCCACCCCGGAGGCGGTGTCGGTACTGCTGGACAAGGAGATCCAGGGCTTCGGTGAGCGCTTTCGAGCGCTCAGCGGTGAGGAGATCGGCAGCTCCACCATCCAGAGCCGCTGTCTTGGCGGGCTGGCCAACGCCACCGTGATCTTCTGCCTGCCAGGCTCTACGGGTGCGTGTCGCACCGGCTGGGACCGCCTTCTCGCCGAACAGCTCGATAGCCGCCATAAGCCCTGCAACTTCGCCAACCTGGTGATCCCCGGGCGGGGGCAGCATGGCTGAACTCGCGCCGATCGAGAAAGCGCTGGAGGCGCTGCTGGCCGATGTCACCCCGCTTGAAAGTGAAGAGGTTTCTCTAGGGGCCGCGTTTGAGCGCGTGCTGGCCGAGTCGGTCATCGCTGCACTCGACGTGCCCGCCCGTGACAACAGCGCGATGGACGGCTATGCGCTTCGCGCTGCGGACGCCGGGCGTTGGCTGTCGGTTTCCCAGCGTATCGCCGCGGGCCACCCGGCCGCGCCGCTCGCCCCCGGCACCTGTGCGCGCATCTTTACCGGCGGCGAGCTGCCCGAAGGCGCCGACTGCGTGGTGATGCAGGAGGAGGTCGAACTCGACGGGCAGTGCGCCCGCATTCCCGCCGGTATCCCGGTCGGCAATAGCGTGCGTCGCCGCGCCCGGGACGTCGCCAGGGGCAGCGTGCTGCTCGAGGCCGGCACGCGCCTCAACGCCGCAGCGCTTGGCCATTTGGCGGGGCAGGGTATCGCTAACGTAACGGTGCGCCGCCGTCCGCAGGTAGCGCTTCTTTCCACCGGCGACGAGGTGATCGAACCGGGCCAGCCGCTGGCGCCGGGCCAGCTTTATAACAGCAACCGGCCGATGCTCGCGCAGCTTCTGGAGCGCTTCGGCGCCGAGGTGGTGCATCTTGAAAGCGTGCCCGACGACGCCGAAAGGACCCGGGTGTGCCTGACGCGGGCGGCCAACCTTGCCGACGTAGTGATCACCACCGGCGGGGTCAGCGTGGGCGAGGAGGATCACGTCAAGCGCGCCCTCAAAACCCTTGGCGAGCTCGACCTGTGGCGCTTGGCGATTCGCCCGGGCAAGCCGCTGGCGCTGGGGCGGCTGCCTCGCGGCGACGGCAGGATGGCGCGCTTCGTCGGCCTGCCCGGCAACCCGGTGTCCGGGTTCGTTGGCGCGTGGCTCTTTCTGCGTCCGCTGATGGGGGCGCTGCTCGACTGCTCGCAGCTGGCGTCGCTGCCGCGGCTGGCGGCGCGGGCGACGTTTTCTACCACGACTGGCCCGCGCCAGCACTACATGCGCGTCCAGCTCGAGTTCACCCCCCGGGGGATCGACGCCCACGCCTTCAAGGACCAGGACTCCTCGGTACTCTCCTCCTGCGTGCATGCCGACGCGCTGGCGGTGATCGACCCACATCAACGCGTGGAGCAGGGCGAAACGGTGACGTGCCTGTGGCTTCAGTCCTGAGCCCGGCGGGCGTCGAGTAGCCACAGCGCCACGCGCTGATCCTTTAGTGCGAGGCCGCACAGGGCAGGATGAGCGCTGGCGCGTACGAGTTCTGGTAACGGATAAAGCGAAGCGGTAGGCCTCTCGATGAGCTCGACGTCGCCCGCCACGCCGAGCTGCCAAAGGCCGCGGTGGTCATCAATAGTGAGCCAGCGCTCTGGCGCGGGGTGCTCGCCCGGCAGGCCAAGCCACTCGGCGGCGCTGACGTGGCGCTTGGCGTCGGGCCTCAGGCGCTGGCTCTGAACCTGGCTTGCCTCGAGGGCGTAGCGGTGGGTGCCTGCCGCGAAGGTGACCAGCGCGATTCGGCTCACCTCATCCCCGGCCTGTCTGGAAGGCGGTCAGCAGCGCCTCGGCGTTGAGCACGACGATCGCCTCGTCCGGGCGGTGGATCAGCGCGCTGACGTAGGGGGTGAGCAGCGGGTTCAGCGTCTCCGGTGGAGTGATCAGCGCCTCTTCGGCGATATCGCACACGTCGTCGAGTTGGCCGATACGCACGCCGGTGCGTATGCCGGCGGCCTCGACCATCAGAATCTGGCCGGTCGCGGCGTCGCTTTCGAGCCCCAGCAGCGCATTGAGCGCGATCACCGACTCGATGTGCCCGCGCAGATGAAGCACGCCTTCGACACTTTCCGCCACGCCGGGCACGAAGTAGACCGGCTCGTCGCCGGCGAGAATTTCGCGCACGTTCTCCGCGCTGAAGGCAAAGCGCTTGCCGGTCAGGCGGAACAGTACCAGTTGATGGGTCGGCGCCTGGGGCTCGGGTTGGCGTTGGGCGTCGCTTCGTTCGGCCAGTGCCTGGGCCAGGCGCGAGGGCGCCGACTCACTCGTCGTCGAGGGGGGTGTCACGGTCGGTCTCCCGGCTCTGGATGATGCGATTGCGTCCGCGATCCTTGGCGCGGTAGAGCGCGCGGTCGGCGCTGACGCGTAGCGCTTCGGTCGATGGATGAGTGGGAAAGACGCTGATACCGGCGCTGAAGGTGCAGTTGAAGCGCTCGCTTCCGGCGTGAAAGTCGACCCCGGCAAAATCCTCGCGCAGCGCGTCGATGAGCGTGGCCGCAGTGTCGGCGTCCACGTTCTTGAGCAGCACCACGAACTCCTCGCCACCGTAGCGGCCGATGATGTCGGACACCCGCAGGCGCGCCTTGAGCATGCGCGCCAGGGTAATGATGACCTGATCACCGGCGAGGTGGCCGTAGGTGTCGTTGACCTCCTTGAAGTAGTCGATGTCGATCATCGCCATGGCGTGGTGGGTGTCGTCGCGATACGCCTGCACCAGGGCGCGGTCGATCAGGTCGGTGGTGGTGCTGTGGTTGTAGAGCCCGGTCATGCTATCCTGGGTCATCAGCGTGCGCAGCTGACGCAGCCGCTCGGCGCGAAGGCGCACCGCCGCGACCAACTCCTCGGGCACCACCGGCTTGGTGATGAATCCCTCGGCACCAGCCGCCATGGCGGTGAACTGCTTCTCACTGTTGGTTTCGCCGGACAGATAGACGATTGGCAGCCCCACGTACTCCGGCTGCTGGCGCACGATGGTGGCGAGCTCCTCGCCGGAGCAGACCGGCATGTACATATCGACCAGCATCAGATCCGGGCTGAAGCGCTCGAGCGCGTCGAAGGCCTCTGCCGGGTGGTGGGCCTGCTGGGTGATCATGCCCGCCTGCTCGAGCAATGCGGCGTGGTAGCCCGCCGCTTCGGGCTCGTCGTCGACGACCAATACCCGCAGCGGCTCCTCGTCCGGGGGGGAGGTGAGTTCGTCCAGCGCCAGCATCAAATCCAGCGGCTTGACCGGTTTGGTGAAGTAGCCGCTGCACCCGGCGCGCACGGCGCTCAGCCGGGAGCCGAAATCGCCGAAGGCGGAGAGCACGATGGCCGGCAGCCGCTCGCCGATGAGCCGGTTCAGGCTGGTCAGCGTTTCGGTGCCGGCGGTTTTGCCCTGGGGAAAGCGCACGTCCATGATGATGGCGTCGGGGCGGCGCGTCAGCACGGCGTTGAAGAATGCCTGTGGGCTTTCGAAGTGAACGACCTCGTGGCCAAAGCAGCGCAGGTGATGAAACAGCTGGCCAAGCGGCTCCGGCTCGTCGTCACACAGATAGATCAGCCGGCGGCGGCTGCCGCTCGCACGTGGCGTGGCGCTGAAATCCACTGCGCTGAAGGAGGCCGGAAGCGGCGCGGGCGGCTGGCGTTGCAGCTGCGTCTGTTCCTCCACAAGGCTGGCCAGCAGCCGCTCGATGAGCCCGCTGATATCTTCGACCGCGGGCGCGTGGGTCAACGCCTCTTCGCCCTGGTGCGCGAGGGCGGCGACGCGCTCAAAGCCCAACGAGCGACCGGTGCCCTTGAGGCTATGAAAGAAGCGGTGTAACTCCGGGGTGAGGCGCGCGGGTGAATCGGCGCTGAGCTGGCTCTGCTGCCACTCCCGCTGGGTCTGCGCAAGGCGCGTGGCGAGCTGCTCGATGAAGCGTTGACGCAGCTCGTCGAGCTTATCGTTCAGCGTCATGGCAGGAGAGTTCATGAGAGTACCTGTTCGTGAGCAAAAGCAAGCGCCCGAGGCTAGCTACCCAGCGCCTGGTCGACGGCCGGGCCCAGCGTCAGCGCCAGATCCGCCTGCTTTTGCAGGCAGGCATGAAGGTAGGGCGCCTCGGCCAGCGCAGCGACCGTATCGTCGCCGGTCAGCAGAATGAACGGGATCATCACGCCCTGGTCTCTTAACAGCGCGTGAAGCTCGAGCCCGCTCACCAGCGGCATGGTCAGGTCGCTGACGATCAGAGCGATGTCCGAATGGGCCTCGAGCGTGCGTACCGCTTCCATCGCGTTATGCGCAATCATGGGAACATATCCCTGCGCGGTCAGGATCGCGGCGGTCAGTTCGGCCGCGAGCACGTCGTCGTCGACCACCAGTATCGTCATGATTATCCTCTTTATTTAGCGTGCCCGCTAGCCCAGCAGGGCCTTGAGGGTCTCCACCAGCTGGTTCTGGTCGAAGCTACCCTTGACGATGTAGGCGTCGGCGCCCACCGTCATCCCGCGCTGGCGGTCGGCCTCTTTTTCGCGCGAGGTCATGATGATGATCGGCGTTTGCCGATAGCGCTCGTGATCGCGCAGCTTCGCCGTCAGCGTGAAGCCGTCCATGACCGGCATTTCCACGTCCGTGAGCACGGCGTCGAAGGGCTCGGCCAGCGCCTTGTCCCACCCCTCCCGGCCGTTTTCGGCCAGCGTCACCCGGTAACCCCAGGCCTCGAGCACGTCCTTTTCGATTTCGCGCGTGTTGAGCGAGTCGTCCACGATCAGGATACGGTGCGCCGGCGCACGTTCCGGGGTGGCTACCGAGGCCGAGCGCGTCGTGCGCGTGGCTTGGGCCAATAGTGCGGGAACGTGCAGTACGCTGACAAGGGTGCTGCCACCAACGCTTGCCATGCCCGACACCAGCGCAAGCTCACCCAGGTGCGCCGGCAGCGGCTTGAGCACCATGTCACGCTCGTCGAGCACCTCGTCGATGATCAGCGCGAGCCGCGCAGCGCCCTGGCCTGCGACGAGCAGCAGCACACGCTCGCCAAGCGGCGCCTGCGCAAGTCCCAGAAGCGCCGCCAGCGACACCACCGGAACGAACGTGTCGTCGAGCACCAGGGTGCGCTGGCCCGCCGCGTCGATCAGCGTTTCGAAAGCGACCTCCTGAAGGCTCGCAACGTAGGGCGCGGTGATTCCGAGCGTGCGCTTGCCCACCCGCACCAGCAGTACATGAACCAGCGCCAGCGAAAAGGGCAGGCGCAGCGTGACGGTACAGCCCTGGCCGGTATGCTGGGTAAGGTGAAGATCGCCGCTGAGATCGTCGACCACGGTGCGCCGAACGACGTCCATGCCCACCCCTCGCCCGGACATATCGGTAATCATCGAGCGGGTCGAGAAGCCCGGCGCGAAAATCAGCTCGAGTAGCTCGCTTTCGCCGTAAAGTGCGAGCTGCTCGGCGCTTATAAGCCCGCGCTCGCGGGCCCTTTTTCGCACCGCGTCGAGGTCGATGCCGGCGCCATCGTCGGCAAGCTCGATGGTCACGCCGTCGCCATCCTGCCACGCCCGCAGCGTCACGCGCCCCGTGGCGGGCTTACCCGCCCGGCGGCGCGCATCGCTGTGTTCCAGGCCGTGGTCAAGGGCGTTGCGTAAAAGGTGGACCAGCGGCTCGGAGAGTCGGTCGATTATCTGGCGGTCGAGCTCGATATCGCCGCCCGAAAGCGTGCAGGTCGCCTCCTTGCCCAGTGTTTGCGCCAGCTCGCGGGTCATCCGGGCCAGCGGTTCGAACACCATCGACAGCGGCAGCATGCGCATCTTGAGCGCGCGATCGCGAAGTTCGCTCATCAGGCTGTCCTGGTTCTGAGTGCTCTCCTTGAAGGCGCGGTGAAACTCCCGCATCGGCTGGCGCTGCTCGAAGGGTAGCGACACCGCAAGCGCGCGGGCGCGCTCCACCAGCGCGTGCTGCTGGTGGTGGTACGATAGCGCCTCGCCCATCAGGCGAATCAGCTCGTCGAGCCGCTCGATGCGAACGCGCACGGTATCGCTCAGGCGAAGGCGCGGCTCTTTCGACGACGCGACGGACGGCGTCGGCGTGGTGGTCGGCGCTGACGCCGGGGGCGGGTCGGCTTCGTGGCGGGCGGCACCGATCAGCGCGTCGTGCAGCGCTGTGTCGGCGGTCGGCAGCGTCTCGGGCGCGGCGCCTTCCGCCAGCCGGTCGATCTGGGTATCGAGCAGGTCGGCGGCGCGCTCCAGGAGCTCGATTACTGCCGGGTCGGCGCTGCGCGTGCCTTCGCGCAGCGCGCTTAAAAGCTCCTCCAGCGCGTGGGTCAGCGAGCTGATCGCCTCGAGGCGCAGCATGCGCGAGGAGCCCTTGAGCGTGTGCACCGC
Organism: Halomonas sp. HNIBRBA4712; assembly: GCF_043558675.1. Lineage (NCBI taxonomy): Bacteria > Pseudomonadati > Pseudomonadota > Gammaproteobacteria > Oceanospirillales > Halomonadaceae > Halomonas > Halomonas sp. HNIBRBA4712. Next base: position 342,320 of record NZ_JBIFXR010000001.1, read on the forward strand.
GCGAAACAGCGCGTTGATGTCGCTGCCTTGACCGCCTTCGGCAAGCGAGGCGATACCGTCGCGCAGGCGCGGCTGGTGGTCGCGCGCCTCCTCCACGAAGCGCTGGATGAAGCGGGTGATATCAAGCGCCACGGCGCGCGCTCCGCTCGCCTTCGCTGGCGTCCAGGTGGCACCGGGCGAGAAAGCACGCATCGCCCGGCGGCAGCGGCGAACGAATGTAGGCGAGCCCGCCGCTCGCCTCGGGGCTCGCCGTCAAAAGGCGCAGCGTGGCCTCGTAGCCCCGGCGCGGCTGGCCCGGTACCCGGGAAAGCGCGCCACAGCGAAACAGCTCGGCCTGGTAGAAGTGCGCCGGCCAGCACTCCGGCGCGACGTACAGCGCGCGCTTGAAGTACGCCTGAGCGTCGAGCGAGCGCTGCTGCCAGCGCGCCACCAGCCCGGCCAGCAGCAGCGCATCGACGCTCCAGGGCTGCTCCTCGAGCAGCGCGGTCAGAAGCGATTCGGCCTCGTCAAGGCGGCTGTGCTCCAGGTGCGCGTGGGCCTGGCGCAGGCGCTGCTCGAGCAGCGAAGAGGGCTCGGGGGGCGCGTCGGCTGGTGGATCACCAGGTGGCGCCTTTGGCGTCTGGATTAAAGTGGGCACCACCACGGCGGGCTCGAGCGGGGGTGACGATGCCCCGGGTGCGGCCGCGGCCTCCGGGCGGCAGAAATAAAACGTGCCCTGCTGCTGGGCCAACGTCAGCACGCCCAAATCGTTGCCCAGGGTTTCGGCTACGCCGCAAAGAAGAACGCCGCCGGGCGCGAGGCGCTCGGCCAGGCGCTGCTGAATGCGCTTGCGCGTCGGTTCGTCGAAGTAGATCGAGACGTTACGAAAAAGTATCACATCGAACGCCGCGGACTCGGCCATCGTCGGCGCATCGAGCACGTTGAGCGGGCGAAAATCGATCCACTCCCGGAGCGCCGCGTCAACGGCGTAGCGGCTTCCCGAGCGGGTGAAGTAGCGCGCCTTGAGCGGCTCGGGCAGGGTGCGAAACGCCATGCCGGTGTAAAGGCCGCGCCGGGCGCAGGCGAGTGCCTGGCGGTCGACATCGCCGGCGGTAATGTGAAAAAGCGTCGGGGCGCGCTCGCCAAAGCGCTCGGCGAGCGCCATGGCCAGGCTAAAAGGCTCCTCGCCGGAGGAGCAGCCCGCACTCAGGATGTGGAGCGGCGCTCCGGTGTGCGCCAGCCGCTCGGGCAGATAATGCTCGGCCAACCAAATAAGCGCGTCGGCCTCGCGATAGAAGTAGGTTTCGTTGACCGTCAGACGGCTGATGAAGGCGTCGAACAGCGCCGGCTCCTGGCGCAGCCGGGCGATCAGCGCCTCGCTTTGCGGCTCACCGGTATCAGCGCGCAGGGCCTCGACCGCCTTGATCAGGCGCGCCTCGTGAAGGCCTTCGAGATGTAGACCCAGGCGTTCGTGAACCAGCTGCTTGAACGGTGCGTAGGAGCTCATGACGGTGTCGACCAACAGAAGAATCTACCGTGGGTGGTAGCGATAAGCAGCTCGGGCAGTTCATCGAGCGCGACCACGCGTTGGATGACGCCGGCGTTGACGGCTTCCCGGTTCATGCCGTAGATGACCGAGCTGGCCTCGTCCTGGGCCAGCGTCAGACCGCCAGCACGGCGAATCGCGCCCATACCCTGAACGCCGTCGCCGCCCATGCCGGTCAAGATAACACCGATGGCGCCCTTGCCATAGGCGGCGGCGACGCTGGTCAGCAGCGTATCGCAGCTGGGGTGATAAATCGTGTGAGCGGCGGGGGTGGTCAGACGAAAACGGTGATCCAGCGTGACCTCGAGATTCTTCTCCGACGCCGCCAGATACACCGTACCGGGCACCAGCGCTTCGCCGTGACGGGGTACGCGTACCGGCAAGCGGCACAGCGAGGCGAGCCACTGAGCCATGCCGTCGATGAAGCCGTGGCTCATGTGCTGGGCGATAACCACGGGTAAGGCGAACCCGGCAGGCAGCCGGCTCAACAGCCGGGCGAGCGCCTGTGGGCCGCCGGTCGAGCAGGCGATGGCCACCACGCGCGCCGCACACGGCACGGCGTAGGCCGCCGACGGTGACGCGCACTCCCGGGCAGTGCGCCTCTTGAGGCGGGTGATTACGGCGACGCCGGCCAGCAGCCGCACCCGTTCGAGCAGCGCAAGGCCGCTCTTTTCGTCGAGGGTGGGTTTGGGCATCACCTCGAGGGCGCCGAGGGCGAGCGCCTGGCCGGCGGCGGCGGCCTCGAAGCGGTCGCTCACTACCAGAATCGGCAGCGCTCGGGTGTGCATGATCTCCTCGATCGCCGAAAGCCCCTCCATGACCGGCATGGTCAGATCCATCGTGATCAGCTGCGGGGCGAGGGTGCGCGCAAGCGCTACCGCTTCGCGCCCGTTACACGCCTCGCCGACGACTTCGATGTCGCCGTCGCGGGTGAGCAGCTGGCGCAGCACATCGCGCGCCACCGCGCTGTCGTCGGCGATCACGACGCGAAGGGCGCTCACGGGTGCTCTCCGCACATCAGCGTCGATCCGTCGTTGAGTGGAGGGTGAACTCGCGCACCAGCGCGTTGAGTTCGGCGGACATCTCGATCATTTGCTGGCTGATGTCGGTGATATGGCGCACCGACTGCGCGTTGCGGGCGCTGGCGGTGTCGATGTCGCGCAAAGCGGTGACGACCTGGCTGCTGGCGGTCTTCTGTTGCTGGGTGGAGAGCGAGATCTGCTGCGCCGCGCTGCTGGTTTGGCTTGCGGCCTTCAGTACGGCCTCGAGGTCTTCGGCGGTGGTGAGGCTCACCTCGACGCCTTTTTCGATCGCGGCCGCGCCTTTTTCCGAGGTCACGACCAGCCGGCTGATGGCGCGTTGGATCTCCTCGGTGTGGCCCTCGATCTCCTGAGTGGAGTCGGTGACGCTGTCGGCAAGGCGGCGAATTTCGCTGGCCACCACCGAGAAGCGGCGCCCGGATTCGCCGGCGCTCGAGGCTTCCAGCGCGGCGTTGAAGGCGATCAGCTTGGTCTGCGCGGCCAGAGTGTTGATCAGCTCCATCACCTTGCTGATCTGTTTGGATTTGGCCCCCAGCGCGACGATTTCCGCCAGGCTCTGCTCGCTGTCGCCGCGAATGGCCTGCATGCGCGACTGCAGATGCTCCATGGCATCGGAGCCCTTGCGGCTGCGCTCGAGGGTCTGGTTGGCCACGTCGACCACCGACTGGGAGTGGTCGGCGATCTGAGTCGACGACGCGGAAAGCTCCTCCATGGTGGAGGTGATCTCGGCCACCGACGAGGCCATCTCCTCGACCGCCGCGGCCATGGTCTGGTCGGCCTCCAGGCGCGGATCGCTTTGGGAAACGCCGGAGAGCCCGGCGGTCTGCGCCAGCCGATCCGCCACGCCGTTGAGCGCCTGGGCGTTGGCGGACACGGCGGTCATGGCGCGCGAAAGCCGTGACAGAAGCTCGTTGGTTTGATCGGCCAGGTCGCCAAGTTCGGCGCGGTCGTCGGTGCTCACGCGGCGCGTCAGATCGAGGCTCAGCGTGATCTCCTTGAGCTGGCGCTGAAAGCGCGTCAGCGGGCGCAGCAGACGCACGGTGAGCGGGTAGAGCGCCACGAGGCCTGCCAGCAGAATCAAAAGCCCCCAGCCGGTCGAGGCGAGAAAGCGCATTTGCGCGGCCTCGATGTACTCGCTTTTGGCCACCTCGACCATCAGGTAGCGCCCAAGCTCCGGTAGCCAGCGCGTCGCCATCAGGTAAGGCGTGCCGTCTCGGGTGACTTCGTTGACCTGGGTCTCGCTTCGCGATAGCGCAAGCGACGAAAGCCCGCTGGCGGGAGCGCTGGCATTGTCGCTATTCACCATCAGCTCGCCGGTAGCGGTGAGCAGCGCGGCGCGGCCGGTGTCGCCCAGCCTGAAGTCCTCGATCAACTGCGCCATCTGATCGAGATTCAGCGCCGCGCCGGCCACGACCAGCGGGCGGCCGTTTGGTGCCTGAGCGTCGCTTCTAAAGTTGAGAAAAACGAAGCTGTCCCCCGGCGTGAAGGTGTCGCTGTCCAGGTTCAGGTTGTAGGGGGCGTCACTGTCGGTGAACTCGAAATACCAGCGGTCTTCGCTTTCAGGGCCCTGCAGGGCGCGCTGGAGCAGATTCCCCTCGCGATACTGGAAATAGTAAGCGCCGATCGGCGACTGCACGGCGAAAAAGAGCAGGTCCGCCTCCAACTGCTCGGCCGGACGCGACAGGTAGCCGGCGATGGCCGAGCGCTCCGACACCGGCAGCCCGTTCTCTACCCACTGTTCCAGCACGTAGCTGTTGGCCACGCCTTCGGAAATCGCCAGTGCCGGGCTAAGGCGCAGTATCAGTCGGGTCGCCAGCGCCTCTACCTGCTGGGGGAGCTCGTCATTGATCAAGCGCTCGAGCCGCGACGTGCTGTGCGCCTGAGCCTGGAGATAGAGCGCCAGCAGCAGCGTCACCGCCAATACCGAAGCAAAGGAGAGAAACTGACGCAAGCTCAGGGGCAGGGTTTTCCAGCGGGCCTTCATACGCAAGGGCTCCAGGAGGCCAAACCATCGTGACCAGTTCGTTAATTAATATTGATTAGTTAAATAGTACTCTCAAAGTACTGAAGAATTACAGCGTCTGGTTATTTTTTAGCGAGCGCGGTTTTATCAGGCAGGTTTGGGTTCGATAGTGCGGTTTTATAACCTGAGTTTATAGTTATACAACTGGATCTATTTCTCGGACCAAAGGTGCAATCAGCCCTTACGTTGACTTGGGTCAATGAAGTTTTATTTCATTAATTTACGAGCGTTTTAAAGCTGTACGCGAAGTACAATTATTTTGACAAAAGTGATACAAGAGGGTACTTTGTAGCGGTCAAACAGACACCTTGCAGAGGAAGCAGTCATGTTGTCACTCTCTCAGTCGACAACCTTGAGCGTTCTTCGGTCAGTCGCGGCCCAGCACCATAAGGCGAAGCATACGGACATGCTGCCTTGCGCGGGTACGCCGGAACGCGCCGGGTTGTCCCATGCGCTTGCGCACCTGTTCGGCGCGCGCCAGCTGGCGCTGCCGGACACTTCCATTACCCTTGGCGAGTGGGCAAAGACGCTCGCCGAACATAACGCCATCGAATACCTCAATCTGCATGACACCAGTCGGGCGGCGTTCTGCAACCGTTTACAGCGCCCGTACCGCCATACCAGCGCCGCACTCGAGCAGGAGGCCGCATCGCTCAAAATCCTGCTCGGCCTGTGTGCAAGCAAAGAGCGCACGCTGATCAGCTGGCTGTCGCTGCAAAGCGTTGCCGGGTTCATGCTGGGCGCGCTGCTGCCCCAGGTGGCTGGCTGGCAGACACGTTCGCTGTTCGAAAACGCCGGTGCGCTCTGGGAGCTCAACGCCGGTGACATCATCGCCACCGACAGCCAGCGCTGGCGCCAGCTCGCCCAGCGTTTACCGACGCTTCCCGCCGATGTGACGGCGATCGCGACCACGCCGCTGGACACCGCTACCTGGCAGGCGCTGAAAGAGAAAGGAGTAGCGCATATCGTCGAGCTCTACAGCGAGCCCGCCCTTGGGGTCATCGCTGCGCGGCGTAGTCAGAGCGCTCCTTTTGAACTGCTCGCCCACTGGCACCCCACCGAAAGCGACGACTACTTGCTGCGCCTGGCCAAGGGCTCTGCGCCGAAGGAGGTCAAACTGGCCGAGCCGGTCAGCTGGATCGGCGCGCGGGAATTCGTCACGCAAGAGGCGAGCACGCGCTCGACTCCACTGGCGGCGTGGTCGATGCGGTCAAAGGCGACGGGCGCTACCGCCGCCTGAAACGCTCTATCTAGTTGACGATCGCGTGGGGCACGAAGCAGGACGAGTCCTTGGTGATGCGCCCCACATCCTCGCGAATGCCCATCCCGCAGGCGCGGTCGCCCACCACCCAGCTCCCCACCAGGGCGTGAAACTCGCCGAAGCGCGGCATCGGGTGATACGCCTGGCGAATCCAGGGGCTATCCACGTAAGGCCCGGCCACGCTCTCGAACGCACCTCCGTTGGTGGTGAGCTCCACGTTGCTCCCTTCCCGTGAAAAGAACGGCTTGCGCACCCAGCCCGGCGGCAGGGTTGTCTCGCCGAGTTTTTCGAAGTACGCGGGCAGCAGGTTGGGGTGATCCGGGTACTCCTCCCATAAAAGCGGCAGAATCCCCTTGTTGGAAAGCACCGCCTTCCAGGGCGGCTCGAACCAGTGGGTGGCAAGCTCGGGAATCAGTTTGCCGAAATCCTCCTGAGCCAGCTCCTCCCAGGGGTAGAGCTTGAACAGCGCCCTGATCGGCGCATCAATCAGGTCGACGAAGTAGTCACAGCCAGGCAGCACGCCAATATCCTCGGTGTGGATGAACGGTGCCTCGAGCCCGGCCTGCATGGCGATATCCTGCAGGTAGTGGACCGTGGCGCGCTCCTCGACGTTATCCTTGATGCAGGAAAAATGCAGCGTGCGATCGCTCAGGCGCTGGCCGATATGCGCAAGCGCGCCCATCAACTTCTCCTGAATCGAGTTGAACTGGTCCGCGTTGCGCGCAATTAACCCCTGCTCGATCGCCTGCTCGAGCCACACCCACTGAAAGATACCGGCTTCATACAGCGAGGTAGGCGTGTCGTAGTTGAGCTCTAAAAGTTTGGCGGGGCCGTTGCCTGCGTAGGCGAAATCCATGCGTCCGTAGAGATGTGGCTGGCCGGCGCGCCAGGAGTCGAAAATCGTATCCCACATGAACTCTGGAATGCTCAGGCGCTGCATCAGGGCGTTGGAGTGGCACACCTTGTCGACAAGCGCCATGCACATCTCGTGAAGCTCCTCGGTCGGCGCTTCGATATCGCGCTCGACCTGTTCAAGAGTGAACTGGTAGTAAGCGCTCTCCTTCCAGTAGGGTTCGCCGTCGATGGTATGAAAATGAAACCCCAGCTCACGGGCCAGGGTTTTCCAGTGGGGGCGCTCGGCAACGTCGACTCTGAGCATGAAGGTCAGGAGCCCCAGCCGCCGCGGGCGGAGGAGCGCGAGCCGAAGCCGCTGCGCTGGGTCGCCTGGCGGTTCTGCACGGCGGTATTGCGCATCGTTTGCTGGCGCTGGCTGACGCGTTGACTGGCCTGGTTGGTGGCCGCGTTCCAGTTGCCCTGGTTTTGCCGGTTGCGGTACACCGGCTCCTGATAGAGCCCCTGGCTGGTGGCACCGCGGCTGGTGCGCGACATCATGTTGCCGACCATGTAGCCCATCAGCGCCGGCATGAACCAGCCGCCACCGCTGCCGCCGGTGGCGGCCTGGGCCTGCTCCTCGGTGGGGGCCACGCAGGCGCCTTCGCCGTGCTCGGCCTCGCAGGCCTCGAGCGAGTCGAAACGCGGCACGTCCTGAAGCGAGGCCTCGTAGGACTCCTCGCAGGCGCTCTGGGTGTAGACGTTTGACGCCACGCACTCTTCGACGCTTTGATAGCTTCTGGGGCTGTCGAAGCGCACGTCGGTGACTTCCTCGGGCTGCCCGCAGCCGGTCAGAGTGAAGGCGCCGGCGCCCATCAGGGCAAGCGACAGTTTGGCGCTGCGTTTACGCCGGGGCAGGTGGGGCGTTTGGTCGTGCTGGGTCATGATGAGCTCCTTACCACGTCATCGAGGCGGCGTTGAGTAAACCCACCGCAATGCAGATGCTGCCGACCAGAATGCCGTAGGCCATGTGGCCTTCATTGATGTGGGTCGACAGGCTTTCGCCCTGGTTTTGCAGCACCACCTTCAAGCCGAAGAAGGTCGCCAGCTGCACGCCGAAGGCGATCACGCCCCAGAGCAAAAAATCGATGAAACTGATCGAGTTGGCCATGGCGCTGTAGAGCGGCAGGGTAAAGCCCAGAATCGAGCCGGCGTAGGCGGTGGCCGCCGCCGCGTTGCCCTGGCGAATCAGCGTCCACTCCTTGTGCGGCGTGATCCGGCTGTAGCAGTACATGAAGGCGCCCAGCAGAATCAGCGCGCCGATCAGATAACCGAGAAAGTGGGGCAAGCCCTGCAGATAGTTCATGGTCGCGTCTTCCTTGTAGGCAAAGTGATCCTGGTAGACAAAGTGATCCAGACCCGGTCGAGGATAAAGGCTCGAGGGTCAAATAGCATCAATATCCAGCAAGGCCACGTCAACGCCCAGATTCTCGGCCAGCATGAAGCTGCCTTCCTCGTCGCTCTCCGCGCTCATGAGCACGTACTCCATGCGCTCGGAGCCTTCGATAGGGCGCTCGAACAGCATCGCATGGTGCACCACCTGGCGGGTCACGACGCTCTGCTCGGTCATCACCTGCTCTTCGAACTGTACCGGCGGCGACCAATCGCTCGAAGGCTCGCCCCAGACGCGCTCGAAGGTACGCTCGCCGTCACCGGCGGTCGATTCGATCGTCAAATGCCGGGTGCCCAGCGGGCGCGAGGTGGGGTCGGCAGCGTCGAGCAGCGCCTCGAACTCGGCCTGGGAAACGTGACTGACGCGGTAGAAGTCGAACAGCTTGTACTCGATGACGCGCCTGTTCTCGACGCTGGCCTGAAGCCAGGTGTCGTTCTCCAGATAAAAGCGCACCAGGTGGGCGTCCTGACCGAGCTCGACGTGGCCGACCGCGGCGATCAGGTAGTCCTGGTCGCTTTCGAACTGGAACAGGGTATCCGGATAGACGGCAAGCTCGCTCAGATTGAGCCGCACCCGGCCGCCCAGACGCAGCCCAGCGAAGTCCTCGGCGCTCATGCCGAGGGGGAGCCCGGCGTTGAAGCTTGCATCCCCGGGCCGCTCGGCGGTGGGGCTTTTCTCGGCGCCGCCGCCAAGCAGCGCTTTCAGGGTCTTGAGCATCGCTCTCTCCTTGGCAGGCCCACTGGATAAACCACCGGGCCTGCCCGTTCATCGCTTATACCGGGTTTTCGCGTTTGGCCTTGATGCGGGCCAGCACGTCGTCCGCCTTGCGCTCGTTGGCGCCGACCCCGGCAGCCTTCAGGCGGGCTTCCAGGTCGCTGCCGCTCTCCTCGGCGGTGAGCTGCTCGGCGGCCTTCATCTGGGCGGCGTCCAGCGCTTGGCGCTCGCGGATGCGCTCCAGCGACTCCATGGCGCTGCCCATCGCGCTCTGCTGGCCGGAGTGGCGCGCCGCCACGGCGGACTGCGCCCGCTGGGCAGACTCGGTTGCCTTGACCACGCTCACCTGCTGCTTGAGCTGACGCAGCTGGTTTTCGGTGTTGCGAATGGTGCCGCGCAGGCTTTCGATGCTGGCGTCGAACTCATCGACGATATGCTGCTCGGCTTCAAGCGCGCCCTGCAGCGCGACGATACGCTCGGCGACCTCGACGGCCAGCGCCTCCTCGCCCTTGTCGAGCGCTGCCGACGCGCTGTGCTCGAGCTCGTCGATCTTCTTCTCGAGCGCGATGACCTTGTCGCTATTGATCTGGCGCTGGCCCATCAGGCGGGCAAGCTCGGTCTTCGAGGCCTTGAGGTGCTGTTCGGCGTCGCGGATCTCCTGATCAAGGATGCGCAGCGCCTGAGAGTCGACCACGGCCTGACCGGTTTCGTGGGCCTTGCCGCGCAGCGCGGTCATGATCTTGTTCAGCATGGTGTACTCCTTGAGTTAACGCGCCGGGGCGGAAAAGTGGGTCTGGATCAGCCGCGCCACTTCCATCGCCGCGCTCGCGGTGGCATGAAGCTCGGCGCAGATCGAGGCGAGCTTCGAGTCGGCGAACAGCTGCCCATAGGCGACGTAGTAGTCGCGCTCGTCGATGGTGACGATGCCGATCGAGGCCAGCGGCAGCATCACGCCCTGGCGCAGAAGCTCCTCGTTGAACGCGGTCTGGTCATTGACACGCTCGAGCGCGGTGATGGTGGTCATCGCCACCCACTCGTCTTCGCTTTTCGAAAGCGTGAGCGTCAGGTGGCCGTAATCGAAAAGCTCGAACACCAGGGTGTCGTTGGCGTCATCGAGCGTGATCTCGGCGCGGGGCCATTCGAGCCCGTCATCGGTGTTGGCCGACATGATGTGCTCGTAAAGCTCGGCGGCGGTGGCGGTGGCGGCGGGCGTATCGTTATGCGTCGTCAAGGGTGAAACTCCCCGATGAAAGCGTCCATGAAAATCTCAGTCGTCGAAAGACAAGGTAGCACGCTCGATCCCTGCTACGGTGTCGGACAAATGATTTAAGCTTGAAAACATGTTTCTACGACCCGGGACGACCGTGCGAGTTCGCGCGTCGACCGCTTTCAAGGACGCTGCATGAATCAGAAAATGCCCCCCACCGAGCTGTGGCAAACGCCGCTTGGTGACTTTCGCGATGCCCTGGCGCATCGCCCCATGCCCGGCTGCGGCGCGGCGGCGGCCGTGAGCGCGGATTTTGGCCTGGCGCTGATCCTCAAGGGGCTGCACCTGGGCCAACAGCATCAGCGAAGCGCCGAGCGCGCGGCGCTGATCACCCGCGGCGAAGCGCTCAAACGGGCGCTAGCGCCGCTGGCGGGTGAGGACGTCGCCGCGTTTGACGCGATGATGGCGGCGCTTCAAAAGCCACAAACCTCCGAGGAGGAGAAGCGCCTTCGCGCCGAGGCCATCCAACTGGCCGCGCGCCGGGCCGTGGCGGTACCGCTCGAAACCGCCCGGCGCTGCCTCGAGGCACTCACCCTGGGCGAAGAGACGATGGCGCACATCGAGGCGCAGTTTGAAAGCGACGCCACCGCCGGAGCGCATCTGCTGACGGCGGCGGTGCAAAGTGTGCTGCTCAACGTCGACGCCAACCTCGAGGCGCTGGGCAGCGACGACGAGCGCCAGCGCGCGCTCAAGGAGCGCGACACACTGAAAATCGAGCTCGCCGCCGCGAGAAAATCGCTCGGCCTCGTTGAATAACACCTTGTTGGTCGGGCCTTGGCGACGAGCCTCTCCAGCGCCGCCTCTCGAATCCGGAAAATGCGTATGCCGCTAACGGTCGTTCTGCTTTCACTGTGTCAGGCGCTGCTGGTCAGCGGCAACATCCTGCTTATCGCCGTTTCGCCGCTGGTGGGCGCCGCACTTGCCCCCGGGCCCGCCTTTGCGACGCTGCCGGTGGCAGTGCAGTGGCTGGGGCTGATGGTCGCGACCATCCCTGCTTCGCTGATCATGGGGCGGCTCGGGCGCAAGCGCGGGTTCGTGCTGGGCAACCTGGTCGGGCTTTCGGGCACCGGTGTGGCCATGGCCGCGCTGGCACTTGGCCACTTCGCGCTTTTTCTGCTCGCGACCTTTCTGATCGGCGTGGGTATCGGCTTTGGCCAGCTCTACCGCTTTGCCGCACTGGAGGCCGCGAGTGCGCGCCACCGCGAGCGCGCGCTGGGTCTCGTCATGGGCGGCGGGCTGCTCGCCGCTTTCATCGGCCCTTGGCTTGCGCGCTTCAGCCGGGAGCTGAGCGATATTCCGTTTCTGGCAAGCTTCGCCGGGCTCGCCGCGCTCTACCTGATGGCGCTTGGCCTGCTGCTTTTCACCCGGCTGCCCAAAGCGTTCGTCGAGCCGGCATCCGGGGAGCAGCGCCCGCTGGGCGAGATCCTGCGAGCGCCGGCGTTTGTTGTGGCGGTCGTCTCGGCGATGGTCGGCTATGTGGTGATGAACCTGGCGATGACCGCCACGCCCCTGGCCATGTCTCATGCCGGCCACGGCTTCGATCACGTGGCGATGACCATTCAGTGGCACGTGGTGGCGATGTTCGCACCGTCGTTTTTCACCGGCCCCTTGATCGCCCGCGTAGGGGCAAAGGCGGTGATCGTGACGGGCTGCCTACTGTTGGCGGCGAGCACTTTGGCCGCGCAGCTTTCGCTCACCTTTGCCGGCTTCAACCTGGCGCTGGTGCTTTTGGGCCTTGGCTGGAATTTCACCTTTCTGCCTGCCACGGGGCTCGTGGCAAAGGCGCACCGCCCGTCGGAGAAGGCGCGGGTGCAGGCCGCCAACGAGTTTCTGGTGTTCGGCGCCGTGGCCCTCTCGGCGCTGGCGGCGGGGCCGCTGGTCAGCACGCTCGGCTGGGCGGCGCTCAACGCCTGGCTTTTGCCGGTGTCGCTGGTCCCCATCGTGTTGCTCGTTTGGCAGCGCCGGGCGGGCGGCGGTTAATCCGCCTCCAGACACCAGCCCTGGGTCAACGTAAGCGCCACCGGCTGGCCGGGCGTCAGCGCGTGCGGGTGATAGGCCATGAGTTCAGCGCCGTCTTCCAAACGCAGGTGCAGTTCGAAGCGCTCGCCGCGAAACGTCTGGTGCTCGACGCGGGCGGTGAGGTGCCGCGCGGTGGGGGGCTCAATGCTCACGCGAACGTGTTCCGGGCGCACCAGCACCGGCTGGGTGCGCGCTTCGACCGGGGCATTGAGCCCTTGCATCAGCGCGGTTTCACTCAGGCGCTGGCCCGGGGCGCCGGCGGCGACCAGAAGCTCGCTGCCCTGACCGATGAAGCCCGCTACCCACTGGCTTCTGGGCTCGCGGTAAAGCGTTTCCGGCGTGGCCCACTGCACCAGGCGCCCGTCGCGCATCACCGCGATGCGATCCGCCAGCGCCATCGCCTCGCTCTGGTCGTGGGTCACGTAGACCAGGGTCGCTTGGGTGCGGCGATGAAACTCACGAAAGCTCTGCTCCATGGCGGCGCGCAGGTGCCGGTCAAGGTTCGCCAGCGGCTCGTCGAGCAGCACCACCGCCGGGTCCGTGACCAGACAGCGGGCGAGCGCTACCCGCTGGCGCTGGCCGCCGGAGAGCGCCTGGGGCGTGCGGTCGGCGTACTCTTCGAGCGCGACCAGCGAAAGCGCCCGCTGTACGCGCTCGCGGTAGGCCGCACTGCGCACCTTTCTGAGCTTGAGCGGATAGCCGACGTTGTCCGCCACGCTCATGTGCGGCCACAGCGCGTAGGTTTGAAACACCATTGCCATCTGGCGCTGCTCCGGCTCGACGTGGTGTGACGGGCTTGCCAGCAGCGACTCATTCAGGCGGATCTCGCCCCGGGAGACCGGCTCGAAACCCGCCAGCATGCGCAGCATGGTGGTCTTTCCGCAGCCGCTGGGGCCGAGCAGCGCGACGAACTCGCCGGGCTCCACGGTGAGCGACAGCCCATCGACAGCGGCGTGTTCGCCGAAAAACTTGCTCACGCCTTCGATACTCAGCGCTGCCACGGCACGACTCCTCGGGGCAGGCGAGGCGCCAGCAGGCTCAAGGCGAGCATCAGCGCGGCGACCATTGCGACCACCAGTACCGATACTGCCGAGGCCAGCACGCTCTCGCCGCCCTCATCCAGATTGAAGATCAGAACGCCAAGGGTTTCGTTGCCGGCGCTCCACAAAAGTGCTGAAACCGTCAGCTCGTTGACCGCAAGCAGAAATACCAGAAGCCCCCCGGCGAACAGCGCCGGCGCTACCAGCGGCAGCACGATGGTCGCCAACCGGCGCCAGGGCCCGGCACCGGCGAGCTGCGCGGCCTCCTCGAGCGACGGGTCGAGCTGGGCAAGGCTCGCCGCCACCGGCTTCAAACACACCACCAGAAAGCGCGCCAGATAGGCGATGAAGATCAGTCCGAGGGTGCCATAGAGCGCCAGGTTGATCATCGGAAGCGGTCGTACGAAGAGCAGAATGCAGGCGATGGCGAGCACCACGCCAGGCAGGGCGTAGGGCAGCTCCACCGCGCCGAGCGCCAGGCTCTGAAGCCTTGGCGGCAGGCGCTGGAGCCGGTAAGCGAGCGGCAGGCTCGCCGCCATCAGCATGAAGGAGGCGCCGCCGGCGAGCCACAGGCTGTTGCTCACCGCCCGCCAGGTAGCGCCCTGGCGGCTCAACACCTCTTCAAACGCGGAAAGCGTGACGGTGGCGGCGGAAAGCGGTACGCCCATGGCGGGCACCAGCGAACTGACTACCAGCGCGGCGAGCGGGGCGACGAGAATCGCCAGCAGCACCGCCGCGAGCAGCGCCGTGACGGGCAGCTGAAAACGCCCCAGGGTGAAATCATGGGCGCGGCCGCTGTGGCCGGTAAGCCCGAAGCGGCTACGGCCCAGGGCGCGCTGCTGCAGCGCCACGCCGAGAAGCGCTATCACGCCAATCAACAGCGATAGCGACGCCATCTCTGGCAGCACCCCGGTGCCGAAACTCGCCATGCGCTGGTAGATCAGCGTGGGCAGCACGTAAACCCCGGCAGGAATACCCAGCATCGCGGGAATGCCGAAGTTGCCAAGACTCGAGATGAACGCCATCGCCGCTCCGGCTACCAGCCCGCCCCGCGTGACCGGCAGGATGATGTGGCCCCACACCTGAGCCTGGCGGGCGCCGCTGATGCGCGCGGCCTCGACCAGCTCGCGCGGCAGCGATAAAAGCGACGTTCGCAGCGCCAGAAACACCAGCGGTGCCGCCTGAATACCGAGCAGCAGCGCAATGCCCACGGCGGAGTAGAGCGGCTGAGGGCTACCGAGTGGCGGCGCCAGCCCCAGACTCTTCAACAGCGGGCTTGCCGGGCCGAAAAGCTGCAGCCAGGCAAGCGCGGTCACCTGGGGCGGAATCATCATCGGCAGCATGAAGCAGAACACCCAAGCGGCCTTGGCGCGCAGGTCGGTCAGGGTAATGACGAAGGCGAAAAGGCTGCCCAGCACAAGCGCCAGCAGCGTGCCGAGCCCGGCGGTATAGACGCTGTACCAAAGCGCCCGCCAGGTAGCGGCGTTGCTGAGCACCCGCCACAGCGGCGCGTTCGCCCCCTGAGCGAGATCACCCAGCGCCTCGATCAGAAGCCTCGCGCTTGGCGCCAGGCTCAGCAGCACGATCGTGACTGTCAAAAGCGACAGCAACCCGCGATGCGGGCGGCTCGCCGCCATGCCGAGTGTGCGCATCAGCCGCCGAACAGCTCGCTAAAGCGAGCCTTGAGCGCTTCTTCCTGCTCGAGGGTGCGGCTGATATCGACCGGCATCAGCTCGATGCTCTCCTTGGCCGGGAAGCCTTCCGGGGGTGCTGCGCCGTCGCGAGCGGGGAGATACCCCTGGCGGCTGACCAGCGCCTGGCCCTCTGGCGAGAGAACGAAATCGACGAACGCCTGGGCCGCATCGACGTTCTCGGCGCCTTCCATGATCGCCACCGGCTCGGTGACCGCGCTGACGCCCTCGTCGGGGAACACGAACACCACCGGCGAGCCCTTGGCCGCTTCGCGAATCGGCAGAAAGTCCACCACGATACCGTAGGCCTTGGTGCCCGCCGCCACCGCGTTGAACACACCGCCGTTGCCACTTTGCGCCTCGACGCGGTTGTCGCGAAGGCCTGCGTAGTAGGCATCGCCCAACTCGGGGTTGTCGGTGATCGCCGCCATGTGGATCAGCGCCGCCCCGGAGTAGAGCGGGCTCGGCATGGCGACCAGCCTCTGGTAGTCGGGTTCGAGCAGATCCCGCCAGCTCGACGGCCGATGCTCGGCGCCGGTGTTGTAGACGATGCCGGTGGTGATCAGCTTGGTGCCGTAGTAGTAGCCCTGCGGGTCGTAAAGCTCGCCATCGAAGGCCTCGCGCTCCGGGCTCTGGTAGGCCTGCAGGTGGCCATCATTCTTGAGCGACTCCATGGTCATGCTGTCCGCGATCAAGAGCACGTCCGGGTTGCTCACGCCGGCGGCAAGCTCCGAGCGCAGCCGCGTCATCAAGCGCGTGGTGCCGTCGCGTACCCACTCCACCTCGATCTCCGGGTGGGCGGCCATGAACGCATCGACGGTCTGCTGGGCGTCGCTTTGAGGCTGGCTGGTGTAGAGCGTAAGTGTTTCGGCGGCACTGGTGCCGGCAAGGGTGAGAGTCGACAGGGCAACGGCAAGGCAGAGCGAACGCTTGATCATGGGACGTCTCCGGAAGGGTTGGGCGTTGCCCAGCGTAGAGCCGGTATCTTACAGATGTGTGACAGTAGCGACGGCGCGAAGAAGGCTTTTGACGCAGTGAGCTGCTATGCTCCCACAAGCTTTGCTTCGGCGTGCTCGGCGCCGGTTTCTTCCCCCATGAAAGGACGCTCTTATGTCTCGCCAACCGTTTCTGGCCCGTGTGGCTGTTCTGTTTGCGCTGGTTTCACCGCTCGCTGCCGCCGATACCCTGGTGTTCACCGCCATCCCCGATGAGGACGAAACGCGCCTGCAGCAGCGTTTTCAGTCGGTGGCGGACTATCTGGCCGAGGAGCTCGATGTCGAGGTGCGCTTCATCCCCGTGACCTCCTACGCCGCCTCGGTTACCGCGTTTCGTAACAACCAGGTGCAGCTGGCCTGGTTCGGCGGGTTTACCGGCGTTCAGGCGCGGGAGCTCGTGCCCGGTTCGCAAGCGATCGCCCAGGGCGTCGAGGATCCGGAGTACAAGAGCTACTTCATCGCCAACGCCGCCACCGGCATCGAGCCGGTCGAATCCGACACTGCCCCGGAGGCGCTCAAGGGTTTGACGTTTACCTTCGGCTCGCAAAGCTCGACCTCCGGGCGGCTGATGCCGGAGTACTTTTTGACTCGCGATCTGGGTGAATCGCCAAACGATCTGTTCGAGCGGGTGGGCTACAGCGGCAACCACAGCCGCACGGTGTCGCTGGTGCAGTCCGGTGCCTACCAGGCCGGAGTCTTGAGCTACACCGCTTGGGAGAACGAGGTAGAGCAGGGCAACGTCGACCCGGAGCGCGTGCAGGTCATCTGGGAGTCGCCGAGCTACCCGGACTACCACTGGACGGTACGCGGCGACGTTGACGAGCGCTTCGGCGAAGGCTTCACCGAGCGCTTGCAGCAGGCGCTACTCGACATGGACGACCCGGAGCTTCTGGCGAGCTTCCCGCGCTCCGGCTTCATTCCCGCCTCCAACGAGGACTTCGAGCCGATTCACGACGTCGCCGTGTCGCTGGACCTGCTCTGAGCGTGAGTAATTTCGTTTTACAGGGTGCCGAGGCGCACTACGGCGCCACGCGGGTGCTCGGGCCGCTGTCGATCAGCGTGGACGAAGGCGAACACGTGGCGCTGATCGGCAAGAGCGGGGCGGGCAAGTCCACGCTGCTCTCGCTGATGTATGACCGCTGGCGCTCCCAGTCAGTGGCGCTGATGCCTCAGGCGCTGGGGCTTGTCGATACGCTCTCGGTGTTTCACAACGTCTATATGGGCCGGCTCGACCGCCACCGGTGGTGGCGCAACCTGGCGACGCTGGCCAAACCCTGGAAGCGCGACATCGACGAGATCGTCGCGCTGCTTGAAGAAGTGGGGATCGCGGAGAAGCGCTGGACGCCCTGCGGCGAGCTCTCCGGCGGGCAGCGCCAGCGGGTGGCGGCAGCGCGGGTGCTCTACCAGCAGGGCGAGTTGCTTCTGGCCGACGAGCCGGTGTCGGCCCTCGACGGCCCCCAAGCGAGTTCGGTGATGGAAAAGCTAACCCGGGGATACCCGCGCACGGTGCTGGCGATGCACGACCTGGAGCTGGCGCTCTCTTTTTGCACCCGCATCGTCGGGCTAAAGGAGGGCGCCATCGTGCTCGATGCGCCGAGCGAGACGCTCTCTGCCGCTGCGCTTCAGGATCTCTACTGATGCCGCTCTCCGCCACTACCCGTGTCACGCTCGGGCTCGTTGTGCTGGCGCTCGTCTGCCTCGTGCTGGGTGATTTTGCGATCAGTGCCCACGACCCCTGGCGCTCGCTTGGCCAGCTTTTTCTGGGGCTGATCCAGCCGGACTTCAGCAGCGTCGATTCGCTCGGCGAGGCGCTTTTGCGCACCGTGGCGTTCGCCTTTGTGGGGGTCGGGATCGGCGCGCTTGCCGGCATGGCGCTGGCGCTCTGTTTTCACCGCTGGTGGGTGCGCACCTTCTGCGCCTTCATTCGCGCCATTCATGAGCTCTTCTGGGCGCTGATCTTTCTGCAGAGCTTTGGTCTTCACCCGATCACCGGGGTGCTGGCGATCGCCATTCCCTACGCGGGGATTTTCGCCAAGGTGTACGCGGAAATCCTCGATGAAACCGATCCGCTGCCCGGCGAGGTGCTGCCGCGCGGGGCAGGGCGACTTTCACGGCTCGTCTACGCGCGGGTCAGCCAGGCCTGGCCGCACCTGGTGAGCTATACCGCCTACCGACTGGAGTGCGGGCTGCGCTCGAGCGCGGTGCTGGGGTTCGTGGGGATGCCGACCATCGGCTACCACCTGATGGCGGCGTTTGCCCAGGGACACTACCCGACGGTCGGGGCGCTTTTATTGATGTTCTATCTGCTGATCGGCACGCTGCGCCTCTGGGTGCGTCCGAAGCTTCTGCCGCTCTACCTATTGGTCGCGCCGTTTCTGCTCGGTACCGGGCTTCCCATCATGTGGTCGAACGTGACACGGTTCTTTACCGAAGACATCGTGCCCGCACCGCTCAGACGCGGCGAAGGACTGGAGGCGCTGTGGCAGTGGTTCGCGCAGCTTTTCATGCACCAGGCGTTGCCGGGGATCTGGAATACGCTATTGCTCACCCAGATCGCGCTGGTGGCGACCGGGGCGCTGGCGCTGGCGCTTTTTCCGCTGATTTCGCGCCACTTTACGGGCCGCGTCGGCGGTACGCTTGGCCACGTCATGCTGGTGGTGATGCGCTCGACGCCGGAGTACATGCTGGCCTTCATTCTGCTCCAGCTCTGGGGGCCTTCCATGCTGCCGGCGGTGGTGGCGCTGGCGCTACACAACGGCGGCATCATCGCGCACCTGGTGGGGCGGCGCAGCAACGAGATAACGCTCCGGCAGGACGCGCCGCGCGGGGTGAACCGCTACGCCTTCGAGATGGTGCCACGCCTTTACGGACCGTTTCTGGCGCTTCTGTTCTACCGCTGGGAGATCATCCTGCGCGAAACGGCGATTTTGGGCATTCTGGGAATCGCCACGCTTGGCTTTTTCGTCGACAGCGCAATCCAGGAGATGCGCTTTGATCGCGCGATGGTGCTGATTCTGCTCACCGCGCTGATCAACATCGGCGTCGACGTGCTGGCCCGGCGCCTGCGCGGGTATCTGCGCCTGCGTCACGGGGTCAATCGCCAGCAGTGTTGAACCGCCGCCGTTGACGACATTTCGCCTATTCGCCTCGCCTTGAAGGAGGTTCATGGAAAGCCTGACGTCGCTGGCCCTGGTGGGCCAGCTCTGTGGCTTCGCCGCGCTGGTGTTGTGCGTGGCGGCCTTTGCCAACAGGAACGACGATCGCCTGATGGCGCTGCTCATCTCGGCCAACGTGGCTTTTCTGCTGCAGTTCGCCTTTCTGGGCAGCTGGACGGCGGCGGCGCTGACGGCGCTGGTGATCGTGCGCATAGCCTTGGCCCGGCGCTTTCCGGGCAGTCTCAAGGTCATGGCCGGAGTACTCGCCGTCAGCGCCGTGGCGGCCGCACTCACCTGGCAAAGCGCCATCGATGCATTCGCCGTGGCGGCGATGGCGCTGGGCACGCTAGGCATGTTTTTGCTGCGCGGCATTTCGCTGCGCGTGTTTCTGGGGCTCGCCGCCTTTTGCTGGATGATGAACAACCTACTGATCGGCTCGATCGGCGGCACACTAGCCGAGGCACTGGTGGTCATCACCAATCTGATCACCATCGCGCGGCTGGTGAGGGCGAAGCGGCGTTACCCGGGCGCGGTCGATGAGCTCAAGCGCTGATCAAGCGTCCTGATTGGTATCCGGCAGACGTTTGAAATGGATGAAACGGTGAAGGCGAATCATGGGGCGAATCAGAAGCTGCACGCTGCCGACCAGAAACAGCCACACGCCGACGGTTTGTACGCTACCCTCATAAAAAAAACAGGCGCTGCCGATGACGAACCAGATACCGATGAGGATGTCGTTGACGATGCTCAGCACCTCGTAGCGCTGGTGTACTACCAGCTCGCGGTGGCCAAGGGTGAACAGCCAGTCGCCGCTGTCGTTACGTTGGCGTTGCATGGAAAGGCTCCCTGCGGATGAAAAACGAGAACGCTACCGGCGTTCAGGAAAAAACGTGACGCCTCGTTGCCGGCAAGCGGTCACGTAACGTGTCATTGTGTAAAGCGTGCCGTAAACTGTAGCAAAAGGTAAGGCGCTCTGGTGGAAGGGAGAGCTGGCATGGAGGATGAAACGCTATCGACAGCGGTGGAGGCCGAGCTTTCGCGCAAGGAGCCCCGGCTGCACTTTCCGCCCGCGCTGGAGGGGCAGTTCGAAATCGACACCCAGCAGCAGCGCCAGCGCGGTATGCTGTTTTCGCTTCTGATCGCCACGCCCCTCTACTTCGTTTTTCTGATCAACGACTTCACCTCTCGCTCCGAAATCTTCGGCTTTATCCTGTGGGTGCGTTTGGGCGCTGTGTTGGTAATTGGCGTGCCCGTCTTCTGGCTACTGCACCGCGGTGTCACGCCGTTCTGGCGCGAAACGCTCGTGGCTACGGTGGTGGTGTCCGCCATGGTCGCCTCCTGTATCGTGCTACGCGCCTCTTCGAGCGCCTACTCCTACTACGACGTTTACTGTTTCGGCCTGATTCTGGTGGTCGGTAATACGTTCTTTCCGCTGCGCTTCGTTTACGCTTGCGTAGCCACGGCGATCTGTGTCGCCGTGATGCTGTTCAGTATCACCGGGTACGCGCCAATGTCGGCTGATGCCAAACAGCTCGCCTGCCTGGGGATTTTCGCCACTGCGCTGTTCACTCTGGTCACCTGCTATCGGCTCGAGCGTACCGAGCGGCGCGCCTATCTGCTGATACTGCGTGAACGGATCCGCTCCGGCCACTATCTGCAGGATAACCAGGAGCTTTCGCGGCTCTCGCTGACCGATCCTTTGACCAATATCGGCAATCGGCGCCAGTTCGAAGCCACTCTGGCCGCCCGCTGGCAGGCGGCGCGGGAGCGGAAAAGCTGGCTAAGCCTTCTGGTCATCGACGTCGATCACTTCAAGCACTACAACGATCATTACGGCCACCTTCCGGGAGACGAATGCCTGCGCCATATCGCGGCGGCGCTGCAGGTCGAGTGCCGCGAGGCCGACCAGGTCGCCCGCATCGGCGGTGAAGAGTTCGTACAGCTGATGCCCCACACCGCGCCGGAAAGCGCCTACAAGGCGGGCGAGCGCATTCGCCGCCGGATCGAAGCGCTCGCGCTTCCCAACCCGGGCAAGGGCGAAACGGCAGTGATCACGGTCAGCGTGGGCGTGGCGGCGCTGATACCAAACGACACGCTCACACCCACGGACCTGCTGGCCCAGGCCGATGCCGCCCTCTACCGCGCCAAGCAGAGCGGGCGCAATCGCACCTGTATGGCCGAGGCTTGCGCGTGGCAATCCGAGGCTCAGGGCATCCCGAGCGACACACAGACGCTGTTCAAGGCGCCCTGAGGTCGTCTTCGCTGCTTGGCGCGTTTATCTTGCCTGGTACCTTGGGACTCTTCGGGTGGCGCTCTACCTGGCCATCGTGAGAGGCGCTATCGCTGCCAAGTGGTCACGCTCTCGTGTTGATTGACGTAAAATGCCGACCTTATCCCAGAGCGGTTACATTTCGACGAACAAGGAGCAGGCGGTGGTAGACGAGCAGGCGTATTGCGCATTGGAGGTTGGCACGCTGGGTGAACGCTTGGCGCCGGTGGCGGCGGTGAGCGAACGGGTCGGCGGCGACCCGGCGAACTGGAGCATTCGCGAGGTGGGCGATGGCAACCTGAACCTGGTGTTCATCGTCACCGGCGAGATGGGCAGTGTCGTGGTCAAGCAGGCGCTGCCCTATGTGCGCATGGTCGGCGAGAGCTGGCCGCTGCCGCTTTATCGCGCTCACTACGAGTACTACGCCCTGGTGCGCCAAGCCAAACGCGCCCCTGGCGTCGCCCCCAAGGTGTACCACTTCGACAAGGCCCAAGCGCTGATCGTGATGGAGTACCTGCACCCGCACGTCATTCTGCGCCGCAAGCTGATCAAGGGCGAGCGGGTCGCAGGGCTTGGCAAAACGCTGGGCGAATTCTGCGCGCGTACCGCCTTTCGCGGCTCGGAGCTTTCGCTGCCAAGCCCGGAGAAGAAAGCCGACGTGGGGCTCTTCTCCGGCAACGTGGCGATTCCCGCCATTACCGAGTCGCTGGTGTTCACCGACCCTTACTACGCGGCCGAGATGAACCATCACACGCCGCAACTTGCCGAGGCCGTGGCGGCGCTGCGCGGTAATGCCCTGCTCAAGGCGAAGGCCCAGCGAATGCTGTTGAAGTTCACCGCTAACACCGAAACCATGCTCCACGGGGATCTGCATTCGGGCTCGATCATGGCAACCGACGATAGCGTGCGCGTCATCGACCCGGAGTTTTCCCAGTACGGGCCGATGGCGTTTGATCTTGGCATGGCGGTGGCCAACTTTTTGATGGCCTACTTCAGCCAGCCCGCCCACCGGGACGCCTCAGAGCTCGAGGCCTACCAGGCGTGGATTCTTGAGGTGATCAGTGAATGTTTGGACAGTTTCGAGGCGGAGTTTCGCCGCCTGTGGCATACCGAGCGCTGCGGCATCCTCTACCCCCGGGCGCTATTCGAGGAGCAGGGCCACGACAGCACCCCCGCCTGCGAGGCGCTGCTCGACGAGATTCGCGAGGATGCGCTGGCATTTTGTGGCATCGAGATGCACCGCCGGGTGCTCTCGCTTGCCCACAACGCCGACTTCGAGGAGATCGAAGACAGCGCTCTTCGCGCCAGACTCGAGGCGCGCAACGTAAAGATGGGGAAGGAGCTGGTGGTCAACGCAAGCGCCTACCGCGAGACGCCAGCGCTGCTGGCGCTGGCGCGTACCCACAACCGCTGAGAACCGAAGGCATTGATCAAAAACGCGGGCCTCGGCCCGCGTCGTCGTTTTCAGCCGTTACTGCGCGGCGGCATCCGATCGAGGCAGCGGCAGCCAGTCCGCCAGTGCGACGTCGGCGTGAGCGAACTGCGGCATCTTCTCGGCCAGCGTTTGCATGTTGGTAATCGCATTGTCGTTCAAGAACTCGCGGGTGATCAGCGTGGGGGGTACGACCACCTGATGGCCCGGGTCTTCACCGGCCATCAACAGCGCCAGCGTGCGCACGGAAACCTCACCGACCACCGTTGGATTGGTGGCTACGGTGGCCGCCCAAGGCGAGTCCGGCTCGCGCATGGCGGCGATGTCCGAGGTGGAGATATCCGCCGAGTAGATCGAAATGTCCTCGCCCAAGCCCATCTCGTCGACGGCGATTTTCACCCCCGCCGCGAACTCGTTGTAGGGCGCGAAGAACACATCGATCATCGGGTTGGCCTGGATCACTGCGCGGGCCTGATTGGCGACAGAATTGGCGATGGGGTTATCGAGGGTGCCGAACACGGCGGCCTCGGTGACGCTTGGGTGCTCGGCCTTGAACGCCTCCCAAGCGGCATTGCGCCGATCCAGCGGGGCGATGCCCGGCACGTAGACGTAACCTGCGGTGAAGGCATCGCCGTTGTCCTCTAATGCCTGGTCGAGCGCGAGCTCCCCCAGCAGGTAGTCGGACTGCTCGACCTGGGGAATGGCCGGGTTGTCGACCTCCACGTCGAAGGCAACCACATCGATGCCCGCCTCAACAGCGCGCGCAGCGGCGGCCTGCATGGACTCCGGCAGCCCGTGCTGGAGGATGATACCGTCGACGCCGAGAGCGATCGCCTGGTCGACCATGTCCGCCTGCAGGGCGGCGTCCTGGCGGCTATCCAGCACGCGCAGGTTCACCCCGAGCGCCTCGGCCTGGGCTTCGACGCCGGAGAGGTAGGCTTGGAAAAAGTCGCCGGTGGAGATGTAGCGAATCAGCGCAATCTCGACGCTTTCCGGATCGTCGAAGGGCGCCGGGCGCGGTTCGGCAAAGGCAGTGCCTGCGGCGAGTGCCGCAGCAGCGACCGCGGCGAGATGAAACGTAAAGCGGTTGAGCATGGCGTGTTCCCGTTAGTGTTGTGAGTCGTTTTAGTGGCGTGAAACGGCCCCGCGGCGCGAGGCCAAGTAGAAGGTGAACATCAGCGCGAGCACCAGCACGGCGCCCTTGACGAAATCCTGGGTATAGTAGGGCGCGTTCATCATCGTCATACCTTGCAGCAGGATACCCACGAACAGCGCGCCCATGGCGGTGCCGAAGGCGTTGGGCCGCGCGGCACCCAGCACCGCAAAGCCGATCAGCGCCGCAGCGACGCTATCGAGCAGCAGGTTGTTGCCGCTGGCGATGTCGCCTCGGCCCAAGCGCGCGGCAAGCAGCACACCGCCGATGGCCGCGGTGACCCCGGAGATCATGTAAGCCGCGATCTTGTAGCGCTCGACCGGCGCCCCCACCAGCGCGGTGGCGCGCTCGTTGGAGCCGATGGCGTACATAAGCCGCCCGTGGCGGGTGACGCCGAGAAAGAGCCACACCGCCAGCGCGATCAGCAGGAACACGACCACCGGCACGGGGATCAGCCGCTCGATCACCAGGTCGAAGCGGTGGCGGCCCAGCCACAAGAACGCCTCGGAGAAGACGCCCTGGGCCGTCGAGCCGTCGGCGAGCGTCATGCCGGTAGCGATCGAGTTGCCTTGGGTAGGGATACGCTGGAGGCCAATCAGTAAAAACATCATGCCAAGGGTGGCGAGCAGATCGGGAATGCGACATTTGACGATCAGCAGGCCGTTGATCAGCCCGATCAGCGCGCCCATCAGCAGGCATAGCGCGACCGCCACTACGGCGGACTGTTCGAGCACCACCATGACGTAGGCGGAGAGCATCAGCGAGGAGGTGGCCACCGCGCCGATGGAGAGATCGAACCCGCCGACCACGAGGGTGGTGGTCACGCCGAGGGCCAGAATGCCGGTAATGGCCACGGACTGCAGCACGAACACCGCCGAGCGTGGATTGGCAAAGCCGGGCGCGGCCAGGCTGAAGTAGATCACCAGCCCCGCCAGCAGCAGCAAGAAGCCGTAGCGAATGGCGAACTCGAGGGCCCACGCCTTGGCGCTGTCCGCGCTAGCCATTGCCGGCGGCCTGGGCGACGAGGGTGTCGAGGTCGAGGTTCTGGTTGAGTTGCTCACCGGCAATGGCTCCTTCGTGTAAAACAATGATGCGATCGGCGATTTCGATCGCCTCGTCGATATCGGAAACGAATACCAAGGTGGCGCGCCCCCGGGCGCTTTCGCGAATGTGGCGGCCGATATCCCGGCGCGCGCCGATGTCCACGCCCTGAAACGGCTCGTCGAGCAGCAGCACCCGGCAGGGCGTCTGCAGCCAGCGTCCGATCATTACCTTCTGCTGATTACCGCCGGAGAGCGTGGTGATGTCATCACTCGGTGACTGGCACTTGATGCCGAGCGTGTCGACCATCTGCGCGGTGGCACGCGCTTGGCGAGCGGCGCTCAAAAGTGTCCCGCGGGAAAACGCTTTCAGAAAGGGCAGCGTCAGGTTGTCGGTGATGCTGAAATCCTTCACCACGGCGTTGCTGGCCCGATCCTTGACCGACATGAACACCCCGGCGGCGAGCGCCTCGCGTACGTTGGCGGGGCGGTAAGCGCGGCCATCTAGGTGCATCTGCCCGCTGTGTAGCGGGCGCAGGCCAAATAGGGTCTCGGCCAGCGCTTCCATACCGCTGCCCAGTAGCCCGGTAAAGGCCACCACTTCGCCGTCGCAGGCCTGAACGTCGATCGGCGCGCTCTCGGAGGAGAGGCGCACGCCGCCAAGCGTCAGTACCGGTGCGCCGGCCGCGACCGGGGTGATCGCGGCGGCGGCCATCGTCTGACCCAGCATGGCGTGAACCGCGCCGCTCACATCCAGCGGCGCCTGCTCGAACACGCCAGATACCAGGCCGTCGCGCAGGCAGATGATGCGATCGGCCAGGCGCTTGATATCGGACATGCGGTGCGAGATATAGAGAATCGCCACGCCCTGGTCGCGCAGGCGCTCGAGTACCTGAAACAGCCGCTCGGCCTCCCCAGCGGAAAGCGACGAGGTCGGCTCGTCGAGAATCAGCACTTTCGGGGTATGGGCCATTGCCCGGGCAATACCGATCATCTGCCGGTCCGCCACGGTGAGATCCGCCACCCGAGCGTTGAGATCGAAAGTCAGTCCCATGGTGCGGGCGATCTCTTCGGCCTGAGCGTTGAGCGCTCGGCGGCTTACCCACAGGCCGTGCTCGCGGGCGGCGAGCCGGTCGAGCATCAGGTTGTCGGCCACGGTCAAATCGGGAATGACGCCGTCGTCGATCGACTGGTGAACGGTCACAACGCCCCGGTGGATCGCCGCGCGTGCGCTCAAGGGGCGGTAGTCGTCGCCGGCCAGAGTCATCTGGCCGGTGTCCGCCGCGTGGTAACCGCTGATCACTTTCACCAGCGTCGACTTGCCCGCGCCGTTGGCGCCCATCAGCACGGTGATCTCCCCGGCATCAAGGCAAAAATCGACGCCGCGCAGCACCTCGTTGCGACCGAAGGATTTATGGATCCCCGAAAGATCCAGTACGGTGGACAAAAGACGCCTCCTGTCGTTGGGGAACGAATCGTTGGACACGGGCACACGCCATGTCTCAAGGCGCGAGTATGGGGTCGCGCCCGAATCGAGGGCGAAAAATCATCGTGAAAGGGGCGGGCAAAGTCAACCGCGCGGTGGGCCGCGCGGTCATGCCGAAGGGGTGGCCTATAGCTGATCGAGCCGATCAAAGCGTCCGGCAATATCGCTCTCGGTCCAGTGGGGTACCCAGCCTTCGACGTTGTCGAAAAAGCGCAGCGCGGTGAATTCAGGCGTAGGGCCCATATCGAACCAGTGCGGGGTGTTGGCCGGCACGCTGATCAGATCGCCCTGGGTGCACAGCACTTGGTACACCTGATCGTCGATATGCAGGCAGAAAAGCCCTTGGCCCTTGACGAAAAAGCGCACTTCGTCCTCGTTGTGGCGATGCTCGTTGAGAAATTTCTGGCGCATCGCGTCCTTCTCCGGGTGCGTCGGCACCATGTGCAGCACGTCCACCGTCTGGTAGCCGCCTTCGGCCTTCAGGCGTTCGATGTCCGCGTCATACAGCGCCAGGATCTCCTCCTGGGTGGTGGCGTCGGCAATCTCGCCGGGGGTTTCCCAGCGCTCGAACAGCACGCCTACGCGGTTGAGTTCGGCCTTGATCTGCGCGCCGTCCTGGGTATCGATCAGTGCGGTTTCGGGGTTCTGGTCGGCAAACACCTTGAGTTGTGACATGGAGCGCTCCTTGGCTATTGGCGTTATGCGTTAGAGGGGGATGTCGCCGAAGCTTGCCACAACGCCGTGCTCGGTGCCCGCTTGGGTGCCTTCGCGCACCAGCTGCAGGGTTTTCATGCCGGCACTTGCGGCGGCGTCGAGCTCTTCGACCACGTCCGATAGAAACAGAATCGACGCCGGGGAAAGCGCGAGCTCATCACTGATGCGCCGGTAGGTCTGGGCCTCGCGCTTGTGGCCAATATGGGTGTCGAAGTGGCCGTCGAACAGCGTCGTGAGGTCCCCTGCATCGCTGTGACCGAATAAGAGCTTCTGCGCCTGCACCGAGCCGGAGGAGTAGACGTAGAGCGCAAGGCCCGCCTCCTTCCACTGGCGAAGGCGCGGGGCCACATCGTCATACAGATGGCCCTTGAAGGCGCCGCGCTGGTAGCCGTCCGCCCAGATCATGCCCTGCAGCGCTTTGAGCGAGGTGATCTTCTGATCGGTCTCGATCCAGTGCAAAAGCGTCTCGATCACCTTATCGACGGAGGCGTCGGGCTCGCCTAGCTCGCGGCGCACGGCGTCGATCTGCTCGGCGACCTCGGGCTGGGCGCGGTGGGTCTGTACGTACTCGGGCAACTGGTCGTGGGCGTAGGGAAACAGCACGTTGTGGACGAAGCGGATGTCGGTGGTGGTGCCTTCGACGTCCATGACCACGGCGCGGATAGTGGAATCACTCATGAGTAACGGCTCTCTTCCAGAACGCAGGCAAGCAGAAATTCGATCGCTTCCAAATGGCGGCGGCACTCGGCCACCGAGGCCCCAACGGCGTAGATACCATGACCCTGAACCAGAAAGCCCCAAGGCATCGGCCAGCCGGCCTCGACATGGCGCGAAAGCTCGGCCATGTCCTGGGAATTGGGAACGACCGGCAGTATGATCACGGCGTCATGAGTCGTGTTGCCCGACAGCGCCTTCTGCATCTCGAAGCCTTCGAGCGAAATGCCTTGGGGGAAGCGGCGCGAGAGCACGGTGCTCGCCACGGTGTGAACGTGGAGCACGCAGCCAATGGTCGAATCGAGCCGGTAGAGTGCGGCGTGCAGCTCGCTTTCAGCGCTCGGTTTGCCGGTGCCTTCGAGCACACGGCCCTCCAAGTCGCACAGGAGCAGGTCATCAGCGCTTACGCGGGTCTTGTCGACGCCGGAGGCGGTGACGAGATAGCCACTATCTGCGCGAACGGAGAAGTTGCCGCCGGTGGCCGGGGTCCAGCCGTTGCCAGCGGCCCAGCCAATCGCGGCCAGCAGGTCGTCTTTTGAGGTCATGCGCGGTACCGGTCACTATCCAAAGCGCTTCATTCTATATGATATGCTCCGCGCCTGATAAGCCGCCCTTCAGGAGTTGCCCATGCCCCTCTTTCAATCCCGCAGTCTACGCGTGAGTGCCGACATCCTCGAGTACCTGGACCAGACGCGTTTGCCTCAGGTGGAGCAGTGGGAAGCCTGCAATACGCCAGAGGCCTGGCAGGCGGCGGTCAAGCGGCTGGCGATTCGCGGCGCGCCCCTGATCGGGCTGAGCGCGGCCTTCGTGCTGGCTCAGTACGCCGCCCGCGAGCCTGAGGGCAACTGGCAGGGCGTAAGCGACACGCTTCGCGCCACGCGCCCCACGGCGGTGAACCTGATGTACTGTTTGGACGCCATGGAAGCCTGCTTCGGGGAGGGTGTCGAGGCGCTTTGGGCCCGTGCGGCGGCGCTGTTCGAGGAGGACCGCGCCCTTTGCCAAGCGATGGCCGAGCGCGGCGCGGACTTGCTGAGCGAGGGTGACCGGGTGCTGACCCACTGCAACACCGGGGCCTTGGCCACGGCGGGTGTGGGCACGGCAATTGGCGCGCTGGCGGTCGCCAAGGCGCGCGGCCTTGCGCTTCACGTCTACGTGGACGAAACCCGCCCGCTCTTGCAGGGCGGGCGCTTGACCGCCTGGGAGATGGAAGACCTCGGCATCGACTACCAGCTCATCTGCGACAGCATGGCGGCGAGTCTGATGGCGGCGGGCAAGGTCGACAAGATCATGGTCGGCGCCGATCGCATCTGCGCCAACGGCGACTTCGCCAACAAGGTGGGCACTTACATGCTAGCCGTGCTGGCGCACTACCATCAGGTGCCGTTCTACGTGGTCGCCCCCTACACCACGGTGGACGCCGCCTGCGCCACCGGCGCCGAGATTCCCATCGAGCAGCGCGACGGCTCTGAAGTGCGCGGCGTGACCGGCGCTTTCGGCGAGGCGAGCTGGGCGCCCAAGGATGCCCCGGTATGGAACCCGGCCTTCGACGTCACCCCGGCGGCACTGGTCACCGGCTGGGTACTCGACACCGGCGTGTTCGATCAACGCGCCATCGCTCGCGGAGAGCACTGCCGCGGGCGCTAGCTTCGCCTCAGGCTGGCGCGTTCATTGCCGCGCGCACGCAGGCCAGTACGTGATAGTCGACCTGGCCTTCGAGCGCCTCGAACACCGCTTTCATGCCGCCCGCCGCGTGCTCACGGATGGCGCGTTCGATGCGCTCGCGCTCACCGGGCGCCAGCGCCATCACCTGATCGAGGGTAAGCACCCCGCCTTCGATCGCCTCCGCCAAGTGGCGGTAGATGGTATTGACGGTAAAGCCGCGCCGACTGGCGACATCCTCGACGATGAGGCCTTGTTTCACCATCTCGGCGGATTGATAGGCGCTTTCGCCGACGCTCACTGCTTGCGCGCTGCCCTTGTGCGCCGCGATCACTTTTAGAATCCCCTCGCCGTAATCCTCCAGCTTGCGCGCGCCGATGCCGGTGACCCCGCCAAGGGCCTCCAGGCTTTCCGGGCGGCGCTCGACGAGCTCGTTGAGGGTGGCGTCGTTGAAGATGACGTAGGCGGGCACGCCCTGTTCGTCGGCAAGCGCCTTGCGGTGGTTGCGCAGCGCCTCCCACAGCGGGCCGTGGCCCGGGGCGGCGGGCGCGCCCCGGCTGCGGCGCCGGGCGGCGGATTTGACCGGCTTGCGCAGGGTCAGCGGCTCTTCGCCGCGCAGTACCGGCTTGGCCTGAGCGGTCAGGTGAATGCCGCCGTGGCCCTCCATGTCCACGCTCAAGTAGCCGCTGGCGATCAGCTGACGGTAGAGCGCCTTCCACTCGTTGGCAGAATGCTCACTCCCAATGCCGAAGGTGCTGACCTTATCGTGGCCAAAGCGCGCGATGCGCTCGTTCGATTTGCCCAGCAGCACGTCGACCAGATAGGTCACGCCGAAGCGCTGCTCGGTGCGATACACACACGACAGCGCCTTCTGCGCGGCAACGGTGGCGTCCCAGGTTTCTGGCGGCGTCAGGCAGTTGTCGCAGTTGCCGCAGGGTTTCTCCAGATGATCGCCGAAGTAGTGCAACAGCGCCTGGCGGCGGCAGCTGATGATCTCGCAAAGCCCCAGCATGGCATCCAATTTTTGTTGCTCGATGCGCTTTTGCTGATCCCCGGCGCTCGAGTCCTGCTGCATCTGGCGCAGGGTGATCACGTCCTGCAGTCCGTAGGACATCCAGGCATCCGCGGGCAGACCGTCGCGCCCGGCGCGGCCGGTCTCCTGGTAGTAGGCCTCGATGCTCTTGGGCAGGTTCAAGTGCGCTACGAAGCGCACGTCCGGCTTGTCGATGCCCATGCCAAAGGCGATGGTCGCCACCACGATCACGCCGTCCTCGCGCAGAAAGCGGCTCTGGTGGTGCTGGCGCTGCTCTGGCGGCAGCCCCGCGTGGTAGGGCAGCGCGGTCAAGCCCTGGCGTTCGAGCCAGGCCGCGGTCTCCTCCACCTTCCTGCGCGAAAGGCAATACACGATGCCCGCCTCGCCGTCGTGGTTCTCGCGAATGAAGCGCAGTAGCGCCTCCCGCGTGTTGCCCTGATTTTCGGCGATGTGGTAGCGAATGTTGGGCCGGTCGAAGCCATTGTTGTAGAGCGCGGCGTTTTGAAGCTGCAGGTGCTCGATGATGTCGCCCCGGGTCGGTACGTCGGCAGTGGCGGTGAGCGCGATTCGGGGGACGCTTGGAAAACGCTCGTGCAGGTGCGAAAGCTGGCGGTACTCCGGGCGAAAGTCGTGGCCCCACTGGGAGACGCAGTGGGCTTCATCGATGGCAAAGAGCGCAATCGGCGCCTGATCCAGCAGCGCCTGCATGCGCGGCGTGGCCAGCCGCTCCGGGGCAACGTACAAGAGATCCAGCTCACCGGCGCGCAGCTGGTTTTCCACCGCCATGGCGTCGTTGAAATCGAGACTCGAGTTCAGATACGCCGCACGCACGCCGTTTTGCACCAGCGCCGCCACCTGATCCTGCATAAGCGCGATCAAGGGCGACACCACGATCGCCGTGCCCGCGCGCAAAAGCGCCGGAATCTGGTAGCAAAGCGACTTGCCGCCACCGGTGGGCATTAGAACCAGCGCGTCGCCGCCAGAGCTTACGTGCTCAATGATCGCCTGCTGCGGGCCGCGAAACTGATCGAAGCCGAAGACTTCCTGCAGCACTTTCAACGCCGCCGGGTAGGGTTCGCCGTGCATCCTCGCTCTCTCCTCGCTCGTTTACGCATTCGAGGATTGTCGCACGAAAGCGCTCGCCAGGATGCCCGCGCGCAGAAACGACTGCACGAACGCCCCCAACGCGACAGTAAAAGACATGGAATCAGCGACGGCAGCGTTAACGTCCGTTGCCGGGCACAAGATCGTAGCGCTTGAGCTTGCGCACCACGCTCGATTGGCTGATGCCCAGCCGTTTAGCGATAGCGTAGGTGCTGGGGTGTTGCCGACACAACTCGCGCAAAAGCCGCTGTTCGACGCGGGCCAGGTAAGCCGGCAGCGTTTCTTCGCGCTCGATTGATTCGTACGCTTCAAGCATTGGCTCTGGGCGGGAGGCGGTGGGCGTCGCCTCGACGCTTTCGATCTGATCCGAGGCGCTGGAGAGCCAGGCGCGCTCCAGCCAGTTCTCGAGCTCGCGCACGTTGCCGGGCCAGTCGCTGCCCATCAGCGTCGACCAGACGGTGTTGTCGAGAAACTTCTGCCGCCCGTAGCGGGCGTTGAGCCGCGCAAGGCATGCCTCGGCAAGCCCTGGGATGTCCTCGCGGCGCTCGCGAAGCGGTGGCAGTGTGACCGGGATCACGTTGAGGCGGTAGTAGAGATCCAGCCGGAAAAGGCCCTCCTGCACGCGCGCGGCCAGGTCCTGGTTGGTGGCGACCACCAGGCGGAAATCGACACGGCGCGGGCGGGTGTCGCCTAGCCGCGTCAGCTTGGCGTCCTGAATCACCTTCAAGAGTTTGGTCTGCATCAGAAGCGGAAGCTCACCGATCTCGTCGAGAAACAGCGTGCCGCCTTCGGCCTGCTCCAAAAGCCCCGCCTTGCCCTGACGGGCGGCGCCGCTGAACGCCCCTGGCTGGTAGCCAAACATCTCGGACTCGAACAGGTTCTCCGGAATGGCGGCGCAGTTGACCTCGATAAAGGGGCCTTCGGCGCGCTCGCTCCATTGATGGAGCTGGCGGGCAAACGCGGTCTTGCCGACGCCGGACTCACCGAGCATCAGCACGTTGGCCCCGGAAGGCGCCACGCGCTTGAGCAGGCTCGCTACCTCGCGCATCGCGTGGCTGCGTACCTGCAGATGCTCGAGCGCGACGTCCAGCGCCGGGTCGTCGGCGGCGCTGTGGCCGCGCTTGAGGTGTTCGTTGAAGCGCTTTTGCAGTAGCGCATACTCGTCCTGCAGAAGCTGCAGATCGGTCATGTCCCGCGAGCGGCTGATGATGCGCACGAGCTTGTTCCCCAGGAAGACCGGATGGGCCTCGGCGATCACGCGGCGCCCGGTGCCGGTGGTCTGCATCAGCTGCGTCGAGCGGCGCGTTCGCATTACTTCCAGGCTAATGGAGGGCTTGAGCACGCCGCTTCGCTCGAGCGCCTTCACGTTGCTGCCCATCAGCTCGTCGCGGGAAAGCCCGTACACCGCCTCTACGCCTGGGCTGATATCGAGCACCTCGCCATCGCCACCCACGATGAAGAAGTGGTCGCTGGCGGTCTCGACGATGGTCTTGAGCACGTTGCGATCGATCTCGTCCACACCGTTCTTTCCTGGTTCTTTCATACCGCCCCCTTCATTCTGCCCCTCGATGCTTGAACCGCTCATGACTTATCGATTCATTTTCGGTTCGATAATACGCGTTAATGATTCAGTTTTGCATCGATTTGCGCGATAGGTGGCTGAATCCGGCGCTTTGCGGCCTGGCACGTTAAATGCAGTTACATGGGAATAAAAAGTAACCCTGGGCCGCTCGCTGGCCCGAAAAACGACAACGCACAAGCGAAAAGGAGAGGGCGATGAGCGATTTCAACCAGCCGCTGGGCGGCAACGAGATGCCGCGCTTTGGCGGCCCGGCGACCATGATGCGCCTGCCTACCCAGCCAAGCGCCGAGGGGCTCGACGCTGCCTTCATCGGCATTCCGATGGATATCGGCACCTCCAACCGCCCGGGCACGCGACTGGGCCCGCGCCAGATTCGCGACGAGTCGCGGATGTTGCGCCCCTACAACATGGCCACCCGCGCCGCGCCTTTTGAGCACCTGCAGGTGGCGGACATCGGTGACGTGCCGATCAATACCTTCAACCTGCCGAAGAACCTCGACATCATCACCCGCTTTTATGATGACGTACTCGCCCACGGCTGCACGCCGCTGACCCTGGGCGGCGACCATACCCTGACCTGGCCGATTCTGCGCGCCATGGCGAAAAAGCACGGGCCGGTGGGGCTGATTCACATCGACGCCCACGCCGATGTCAACGAGCACATGTTCGGTGAAGAGGTCGCCCACGGCTGCCCCTTCCGTCGTGCGCAGGAAGAAGGACTTCTGGCCAAGGGGAAAGTCGTGCAGATCGGCCTGCGTGGCACCGGCTACGCCGCCGAGGACTTCGACTGGTGCCGTGAGCAGGGCTTTCGCGTCGTTCAGGCAGAAGAGTGCTGGTACAAATCGCTCACACCCTTGATGGAAGAGGTGCGCGCGCAGATGGGCGATACGCCGGTGTACATCAGTTTCGATATCGACGGTCTCGATCCGTCGGTGGCACCGGGCACCGGCACCGTGGAAATGGGCGGGCTTACCGCAAGCCAGGGCCTTGAGATCGTGCGCGGCGCGGCGGGGCTCAATATCGTGGGCGGCGATCTGGTGGAGGTCTCACCGCCGTTCGACACCAGCGGCAATACTGCGCTGATGGGCGCCACGCTTTTATATGAAATGCTCTGCGTGCTGCCTGGCGTAAAGAGACAGGCGTGAAGAGAGAGGAGTGAAGGGAAAGGAGTGTCCGCGGCGGGGCTGCCGGTCCGGCGCCCTGCCAGACATTACCCGGATATTATAACAAGGGAGGTCAAACCTCCCGCTACGACGCCGCCAGCCCACCTTCAACAATCATTTTCAACAGGTGAACATCATGTCCGACCCTCAAGCGATACGCGATGAGCGCGCGCCCGACGAGGCCATCCCGCGCCGCCATCTGCTCAAGTTCCTGATACCCTCGATCATCGGGGTGCTGCTGTTTCTGGTGCCGTTTCAAACCGGCGATTCGGTCAATATTGGCATGGGGATGATGGCCGATGGCCTGCAGGCCCTGCTCGGCGAGGCGCTGCCGCTGATCGCCATGGTGGTGCTGTGCGTGTCGGTCATCGTCACGCTCTACGTAAAGGCCACCAACCCGGCCTGGGCTCGGGGCGGGCACTTCGGTGACATGTTCCAGGTGGGGCTGATCTGGGTGGCGCTGCGCGTGCTCGGCGCCATCTTCGTGGTGATGACCTACTTCCAAGTGGGGCCCGAGTTCGTGACCGCCTCCTTCACCGGCGGCGTCATGCTCAACGACCTGGCGCCGGTGCTTTTGACGTTTTTCTTCTTCGCCGCGATTTTGCTGCCGTTTCTGGTTGAGTTCGGCTTCATGGAGTTCATCGGAAGCCTGGTGCGCAAGCCGTTTCGCCTTATCTTCAACCTGCCGGGGCGCAGCGCCATTGATGCCACCGCGTCCTGGATGGGCTCCGGCACCGTGGGCGTGCTGATCACCTCGCAGCAGTACGAGCAGGGCTTCTACAGCGGCCGCGAGGCCTCGGTAATCGCCACCAACTTCTCCGTGGCCTCCATTGCGTTCAGCCTTTTGGTGGTCAACTTCGTCGACTTGAATCATATGTTCGTGCCGTTCTACTTCACCGTGGTGGTGTCCGGGCTGATCGCCGCGATCATCGTCTCGCGCATTCCGCCGCTGTCGCTGAAGGCCGATGACTACCATGAGCCGGTGGGCTGTCAGATTCGTGAAGAGAACACCGGTCGCGCCGGGCTTTTCCGTTACAGCCTGGCGCAGGCCACGCGCCGCGCCGCCGGTGCGCCCGGCCCCGCGCAGCTTGCCAAACTGGCGCTGATCAACGTCATCGACATCTTCCTGACGCTTTTGCCGCTGGTGTTTGCGATCGGCACCATCGCGCTGATTCTGGCGGAATTCACGCCGCTCTTTACCTGGCTCTCCTACCCGATGGTGCCGGTACTCGAACTCTTACGTATTCCCGAAGCCCAGGCCGCCGCGCCCGCCACCCTGGTCGGCTTTGCCGACATGTTCCTGCCGGCGGTGCTGGCCACCAATATCGACAGCGAGCTCACGCGCTTCGTGATCGCGTGCCTTTCGATGACGCAGCTCGTCTACATGTCCGAAATCGGCGCGCTGCTGCTGAAGTCGAAAATCCCGATTGCGCTGTGGGAGCTGGCGGCGGTGTTTCTTTTGCGCACCGCGATTACGCTGCCGATCATCGCGCTGATGGCGCACACCCTGTTCTTCTAAGGAGGCGCCATGAAGGCCCACGACACGATGACCTGCGCGGAGCTTCTGATTCGCCTTTTACGCGACACCTACGGCGTCGACACGCTTTTCGGCATCCCCGGCGTGCACACGGTCGAACTCTACCGGGGTCTCGAAGGGGGAGGCATCCACCACGTGACGCCGCGCCACGAACAGGGCGCGGGCTTCATGGCCGACGGCTACGCTCGCGCGAGCGGCAAGCCCGGGGTCTGCCTGATCATCACCGGCCCCGGCATGACCAATATCGCCACCGCCATGGGCCAGGCGCTCGCGGATTCGGTGCCGATGCTGGTGATCTCGAGTGTCAATCGCCGCGATACGCTGGGGCTCGGCCAGGGCCGGCTTCACGAGCTGCCCAGCCAGCGGCAGCTGGTCAGTGGTGTGGCGCGCTTTAGCCACACGCTGCTCGACGCCGACACGCTGCCCGAGGTACTGGCTCGCGCCTTTGCGGTGTTTAGAGGCGCGCGGCCGGGGCCGGTGCATATCGAGATCCCGATTGATCTGTTCAACGCCCCGGTCACGCCTCCCCGATGCTGGCAGGCGCCAAAACTTTACCGCGCCGCGCCAGACCCGGAAGGGCTTGTCGAGGTGGCGCAGCTTTTGAAAGCAGCGAAGCACCCGCTGGTGCTGTTGGGCGGCGGCTGCGAAGATGCCTCTCGAGCCGCCCGTACACTTGTCGAACGCCTCGACGCGCCGACGGTGACCACCATCAATGCCAAGGGGCTTCTTGGGCGAGGGCACCCGCTGGATCTCGGCGCCAACGCCGCGCTCCCTGCGGTAAGGCGGCTGGCTTTTGATGCCGACGTGATTCTCGCCGTGGGCACCGAGCTCGGCGAAACCGATGTTGACGTGGTGTTCGACGATGGCTTCGAGCTGACCGGCACGCTGATTCGCGTGGATATCGACTCCGAGCAGCTGGTGCGCAATCAAACGACCACGCTGGGCCTGGTGGGCGACGCCGGGCGCACGCTGGCGCTGCTCGCCGACCATTTCCCCGAGCCGTTATCGCGCGGCGGCGCCGAGCGGGTCAGTGAAGCGCTTTCAGAACTCGATCTGGCAAACGATCCGGGGTTTTCCGCCTTCGTGCCGCTTTACGAAACCCTTGCCGAGCAGCTGCCCGAGGCGGTGCTGGTAGGCGACTCCACCGCGCCGGTCTACGCCGGTAATCACCTGGTCAGCCAGCCCGCGCCACGGCGCTACTTCAACGCCTCGACCGGTTACGGCACGCTGGGTTACGGGTTGCCCGCCGCGCTCGGTGCAAAGCTCGCTCAACCGCCGCTTCCCGTGGTCGCGCTGGTGGGCGACGGCGGGGTGATGTTTACGCTCTCGGAACTCGCCACCGCCGTGGAAGAGCGGATTCCCGTGGTCATCCTGCTGTGGCACAACGCCGGGTACGAGGAGATCCGCCGCTACATGGATGACAACGGCGTTGCGCGACTCGGCGTGGATCTTCAGGCGCCGAATTTCATGACCCTGGCCGACGGTTTTGGCTGCCCGGCCATTCATATCGAAAGCCCGGCCGAGTTGGCGGCGGCGCTTGCCGAGCGCGACATTAGCCGCCCGCTTCTTATCGAAATCGATGCTAGCGTCTGGCAGCGCAGCGTTACACGAAAGGATGCCCCATGAAAATCCTCGATCAGCAGTTCATCGACAATCAGTGGGTGGCCTCCAGCGCGACTCGTACGCTCGATGTGATGAATCCCTATCGCGAGGAAGTAATTGCTCGGGTCACGGTAGGGGATTCGGCCGACGTCGACGCCGCCGTGGCGGCGGCCCGCGCCGCGCAGCCTGAGTGGCAGGCGCTGGGCGGCCAGGCGCGGTCGGAGTACCTCGACGGCTTCGCGGATGCTCTGACGGCGCGGCGCGAGGCGCTGATCGAGCTCAGTGCTACCAACAACGGCAAACCTTTGGCAGAGGCCGGCATCGATCTCGACGACGCAATCGCCTGCTACCGCTACTACGCCGGCCAGGCCCGCGCGCTGGACGCCCGCCAGGGCGAACGGGTCGAGGTCGGGATGGAAGGCGTCGAGGCGCGGGCCTACTTTGATCCCGCCGGCGTGGTCGGGCTGATCACACCCTGGAACTTTCCGCTGGTGACCAGCGCCTGGAAGCTCGCCCCGGCGCTGGCCGCTGGCTGCACCGTGGTGCTGAAGCCTTCCGAGGTGGTGCCGCTGCCAGAGCAAACGCTGGCAGAGATCGCGCTGGAGATCGGCCTGCCCGCGGGCGTGCTGAACCTCTTGAACGGCGACGGTGAGGGCATCGGCGCGCCACTGGCAAGCCATGCAGACGTGGACAAGGTGTCGTTCACCGGCAGCAACCGCGTCGGCGAAGCGGTAATGAAAGCGGCCGCCGCCCGCACCGCCGGGGTGTCGCTGGAGCTCGGCGGCAAGTCGCCGGTTCTGGTGATGGAGGACGCCGACCCCGCGCAAGCCGCCGACTGGGTCATGGCGGGTATCTACTTCAACGCCGGCCAGATCTGCTCGGCGACCTCGCGGCTATTGGTGCACGAAGACGTGGCCGAGGCGCTTTTTAAGGCGCTTGGCGAGCGTATGGACGCGTTGACTCTGGGCGACCCGCTCAGCGAGGATACCGACCTTGGCCCACTCACCAGCGCCAAACAGCGGGACGCCGTCAACGGCTATCTGAAGATCGCCGAACAGGAAGGGCTCGTGGCGGTGCGCGATCACACCCACTACACCTTGCCCGAGCAGGGCTACTTCGCCGCCCCTACGCTTTACCGCGACGTGCCGGTAGAAAGCCGTTTGTGGCGTGAGGAAATCTTCGGCCCCGTGCTCTGCGCGCGCAGCGTCAAAAGCGGGGAGGAGGCGATCGCGCTTGCCAACGACAGCGACTTTGGCCTCGCCGCCACGGTGATCAGCGGCGACGTTGATCGCGCCAAGCGCATCTGCCGGGCGCTCAAGGCCGGCAGCATCTGGTACAACTCCGAGCAGTTGGTGCTGCCGGAAACCGCCTGGGGCGGCTTCAAGCGAAGCGGCATCGGCCGCGAACTCGGCCCTTGGGGGCTAAGTGCGTATCTGGAGGTGAAACACGTGGTGGGGTCGGCTTAACGCGCCGGCATCGGGTAGCGCCGATTCCATTTGCCGGCTTTGACCACCTGCCCGGGCACCTCATGCCCGACGAGCTCGGGTAGCGTAGCGGCCACTTCCAGCAGGGCGTCGAGATCGACGCCGGTATCCACACCCATCGCTTCGAACATGTGCACCAGATCCTCGGTGCAGACGTTGCCCGTCGCGCCCGGGGCGAAGGGGCAGCCGCCGAGGCCGCCGAGGGCGGCGTCGAAGCGGGTGATGCCCGCCTGCCAGGCGGCCAGCGCGTTGGCAAGTCCCATGCCGCGGGTGTTGTGTACGTGCAGAGTGAACGGCGTTTCGGGCCAGCGGCGGATGACCGCTTCGCACAGCGCCTTGACCTGGGCGGGGTTGGCCATGCCGGTGGTGTCGCAGAGCGTAACGCCTTGAATCCCAAGCGCCACGAGTTGTTCGATGAGTTCAAGTACGCGCTCTTGCGGCACCACGCCTTCGAAGGGGCAGCCGAAGGTGGTGGAGAGCGAGGCATTGACGAACACGCCGCTTCCCCGCGCCGCCTCCAGAATGTCGCCAAAGCGCTCAATCGACTGTTCCGGCGTCATGCGCAGGTTGGCCAGGCCATGGCTCGCGCTTGCCGACATCACCAGGTTGAGTTCATCCACCCGGCAGGCCAGCGCCCGCTCGGCGCCCTTGAGGTTGGGCACCAGTACGGTGATCTCCACGCCGCCGCGGCGCTGGATGCCGCTTACCACATCAGCCGCATCCGCCAGGTTGGGAATCGCCCTGGGCGAGGTGAAGGAGGTGGCTTCGATACGCGCAACGCCGGTTTTCGAGAGCGCGTCGATCCAGCGGATCTTGCCTTCAGTGGGAACGAAACGTGATTCGATCTGCAGGCCATCGCGGGGGCCGACCTCGTTGATCTCGATGCGCTCGGGGCAGGGGGCTTGTGTCAGCATGGTGCGCTCCTTAAATGATGCCGGCGCCGCGCAGCTTGGCGCGGGTGTCCGGGTCGATGCCGAGTTCGTCGAGTACTTCCTCGGTGTGCTGGCCAAGTGTCGGGCCGCCGTTACCCAGCCGCCCGGGAGTAGCGCTGAGTTTGGGCAGCACGCCGGGCACCTTCAGCGGTTCGCCGCTCTCGCGGGTGTAGGTCTGGATCATCTCGCGGGCGATGTAGTGTGGGTCGAAGGCGATGTCCCTGGCGGTAAAGGGGTAGCCTGCTGGCACCCGGGCCTCGTCCAGCGCCTTCAGGATGGCGTCGCGCGGGCGGGTTTGCGTCCAGGCCTCGATCGCCTGGTCGATCATCTGAGCCTTCTGGCTGCGCCCATCGTTATGGGCGAGCGCCGGGTCTTCGGCCAGATCCAGGCGGCCGATCACACCCATCAGACGCTTGAAGATGCTGTCGCCGTTGCCGGCGATCAGAACGTACTCGCCGCCTTCGCAGCGGTAGGCGTTCGACGGCGTGATGCCGGGCAGGGCGCTGCCGCCGGGCTCGCGTACCTGGCCCGTGGCGTCGAACTCGGGCAATAAGCTCTCCATCATGGCGAACACCGACTCGTACAGCGCTACGTCGATCTCCTGGCCCAGGCCGCTCTTGTGGCGCTCCTGCAGCGCGAGCAGCGTGCCGATCACCGCGTAAAGTGCCGAGAGCGAGTCGCCGATGCTCACGCCCACGCGCACCGATGGCTCGCCGGGCTGGCCTGTCAGGTAGCGAAGCCCGCCCATCGCCTCGCCGATGACGCCGAAACCGGGCTTGTCACGGTAGGGGCCGGTCTGGCCGTAGCCGGAGATATGCACCATGATCAAGCCCGGGTTGAGTGTCGACAGCGCCTCCCAGCCAAGGCCCCAGTCATCCAGCGTGCCCGGGCGGAAGTTTTCGACCACCACGTCGGCTTCCTGAGCCAATTGGCGCACCAGCGACTGTCCCTCCTCGCTTCGAAGATCCAGCGCCACGGAGCGCTTGTTGCGGGTCTGGACGTGCCACCACAGCGAGGTGCCTTCCTCCAGCATTCGCCATTTGCGAAGCGGGTCGCCGGTGCCCGGCGGCTCGATCTTGATCACGTCGGCGCCGAACTCGCCGAGCAGCTTGGTGGCGAAGGGGCCGGCGATGAGCTGGCCGAGCTCGAGGACTTTCACGCCTTTTAGCGGAAGTTCGCGGGAGGAGGTCATGAGGGTCACCTGTATCCGTGCTGACTGTTGTCGTTCTAGCTGTCGTTATTGGAGGCCAGCATGCGCCAGCGCCAATGAGGCGACAATTAGGCAATCGATAAGGTGGCGTTCGTCGTCGGCGAAGCGATGCGCTAGCATGGAGCCTTCGTTTGCTTGGATACGCCGCGATGCGCCGATTCGATTTCCTCACCCTGAAGCTTTTCATCTCCGTGGCGGATGAAGGGCGTTTGACCGCCGCCGCCGAGCGCGAGCACATGGCGCTGGCAGCGGTGAGCAAGCGCATCAGCGACCTGGAAGCGCTGGTGGGCACCACGCTTTTGTACCGCAAGGCGCGCGGCGTGGAGCTGACCCCGGCG
Organism: Halomonas sp. HNIBRBA4712; assembly: GCF_043558675.1. Lineage (NCBI taxonomy): Bacteria > Pseudomonadati > Pseudomonadota > Gammaproteobacteria > Oceanospirillales > Halomonadaceae > Halomonas > Halomonas sp. HNIBRBA4712. The sequence goes on from NZ_JBIFXR010000001.1 coordinate 383,786, forward strand.
GGGCAGGCCTTTTTGCACCACGCCCGGCGCATTCTCGACAACCTCGAGCGCCTGCAGGCGGAGCTCGACGAGTACGGCGAGGGTGTGAAGGGGCACGTGCGGGTCCACTCGAATACCTCGGCGATCATCGCCTTTCTGCCCCAGGATTTGAGTGCGTTCTCGCGGCGCTATCCGGATATCAAGATCGACCTGCAGGAGCGGGTGAGCAGCGAGATCATCGCTGCGGTACGCGACGGGCTGACCGACGTGGGCGTGTTCGCTGGCCACGTGCCGGCACCGGATCTTGAATGTTTGGCCTACCGTCAGGACCGCCTGATGCTGGTGATGCCAAACGGTCATCCGCTGGCCGGGCGCGAACGCATCGCTTTTCTCGAGGCGCTCGATTTCGACTTCATTGGCCTGCAGCAGGACGCCTCGCTACAGGCGTTGCTTCACGAACAGGCGGGCCAGGCGCTGCGTATGCGCATCCAGGTGCGCAGCTTCGACGCCATCTGCCGGATGATTCATCATGGCATGGGGGTAGGCATTCTGCCGGAGCAGACCCTCTATCGAGAGCTCGAGGATTTAAAGCTCAAAAGCATTCCCCTCGAGGACGCTTGGGCGCGCCGGGAGCTGGTCATCGGCATGCGCCGCTACGCCACGCTTCCCGCCACCGCACGCCATCTGGTCGATCACCTGACCGCCGCCAGCCCGCGCTGAGCGGGGCGCTCGGAGCGTCATTGGCCTACATCTTTAGTCGCAGGCATCAGGGCGGGGGTTAAATAAACCCCCGCCCTATCAGCGTTTAGAGCCATCGCGATTAACGAAGCCTTCCTTCTCGAACCTCGATTTGAGCCCTGTAAGAGCTTGTTTCACTATCGAGCCAGCCTTCTTGCTGGACGCGCGCACCTTTCAGTAACGACAACCCCAATAACGATAACCTTGGAGAGACGACATCATGCGGACATCCCCTCTGGCCACGCTGGCAACCCTCGGTTTACTGGCCATCGCGCCCTTCGCGCTCGCCAATCCGATCGAGATTCAGGTCAACAACACCATGAGTGAAGGCGGCTCCGAAAGCGCCGCGGTCGAGCGTTTCGCCGAGTATCTGGAAGAGCAGGCGCCGGGGCGCTTCAACGTGCGCCCGTTTCTGGCTGGCTCGCTGGGCGGCGAGGATTCGGTTCTCGAGCTTCTCAACCTGGGCCAGACCCAGATTTCGCTGACCGGCGGCAACTGGCGCCAGCAGTACGCGCCGGAGTACGACGCCATCACCGTGCCGTTTCTGTTCACGACCTGGGACGAAGTGGACAACTACATGGAGACCCCTTCTGGCGAGGCGATGGTCGCCCAGGCCGAAAGCCGCGGCGGCCTCAAGTTTCTCGGCCTTCAGCATCGCGGCCCTCGCCACATGACCGCCAACAAGGAGATCCGCACTCCCGAGGATCTACAGGGTTTTCGTCTGCGCCTGCCGTCGCTGCCGATCTGGCTGACGGTGTGGGAGGAGATCGGCGCCCAAGTGGTCAACGTGCCCGCCCCGGAGATCTATCTGGCGATGCAGACCCGCCAGGTGGACGGCCACGAGAACTCCCTCTCATCGCCCTACACCCGGCGGCTCTGGGAAGTGCAGGACTACCTGATCATGACCAGCCACGTGCAGTTCCCCTGGAGCTGGGTGGCCAGCGCCCGCTGGTGGGATGGCCTGAGCGAAGAGGATCAGGGCCTGATCAGCGAGGCGGTCGAAGTCGCGCGTGAGTATGGTAATGAACAGGAGCGCGAACTCGACGATTACTACCTGGAAGCGCTGCAGGAAGAGGGCATGACGGTGATCGAGCCGGATATCGCGGCGTTTCGCGAGGCGGCCCAGCCGGCCATCGAGCAGGTGCTCTCTGACATGGCCGACGGCGTGCGCGACGACGCCCTCGAGGCCGCTGCCTCGGACCAGCAGTAACCCTGGATAAGTGATTAACCCTGCGGCGCCGCTCGGCGCCGCACTCGATTCAGCGAAGGAGTTGACTTGTGGATGACGCATTGCCACCCGCCAACGGGGCCGACCGCGTTGCCTTTCACGCGCTGCGTTTCATCACCCGGCTGTGTGACGCCCTGGGCGTGGCGCTGCTGGTGGCGATTCTCGGGCTGATCGTCATGGCGGTACTGGCCAGGGACGTCCTCAACTGGGGCATGCCCTGGACCGAGGAGGTCGTTTCATTAATGGCGATCTACGCCGTGGCGCTGGGCTCGATCTCGGCCTGGGTGCGCAGTGACCATCTGGTGGTGGATCTGTTCAGCCACCGCCTGAACGGAGCCGGTCTTCAGGTGCAGCACCGGGTGACGGCGCTGATCTCCTGCGGCTTTTTCGTGCTGGCCGCCTGGGGCGCCTGGATCATGGCCGGCGTGAGTGTGAACAACAACACCGTGTCGCTGGGCATCAGTTTCTCGTATCTCTACTACGCGGTGCTGGGCAGCTTCATTTCCATGGCGGTGATTGCCGCCTGGCAGACGCTGCGCGGCCCGGTGGCCTGGCACGTCGAACCTCATGCGCAGGAGACGACGCCATGACCGAACTGGCCATTTTCGTCGGCGGGCTGCTGGTATTGATGATGATCGGCCTGCCGGTGGTCGTCTCGATCGGCGTGACTTCGTTCATCGCGCTGGCCGTGACCGGCGCTGGCGGGCTCCCGGTGGAGCTTCTGTCGCTGCGCATGGTGCAGACGCTCAACAACTTCACCCTGCTGGCCATCCCGCTGTTCATCCTGGCGGCCAACATCATGAACCTGGGCTCGACCACCACCCGCATCTTCGACTTCGCCACGGCGCTGGTCGGCTTCACGCGCGGCGGGCTGGGTCATGCCAACGTGGTGGCGAGTTCGATCTTCGCCACCATGTCCGGCACTGCGGTGGCGGACGCCGCCGGGCTTGGCAGCATCGAGATCAAGGCGATGAAGGAGCGCGGCTACGCGCTCGATTACACCACCGGCATCACCGCCACCTCGAGCGTGGTCGGCCCGATCCTGCCGCCGAGCATCGCGTTGGTAGTCTACGGGTGGCTGGCCAACGTGAGCATTGGCGGGCTGTTCATGGCCGGGCTTCTGCCAGGGCTTCTGATGGCGGCACTGTTGATGGGCATGACCGTGTTTCTCGGCGCGACCGGGCGGGTCAAGATGCCCGAGCCGACCCCCTTCGACGGCGGCGAGGTGCTGCGCACCGGCAAGCGGGCGATTCTGCCGCTGTTGATGCCGGCGATCATCGTCGGCGGTATCTGGGGCGGTTTCTTCACCCCTACCGAGGCCGGCGCTATTGCCTCGCTCTATGCGGTCGTTTTGGGTGGGCTGATCTACCGTGATCTGACGCTGAAGAACCTTTATGACGCTTTTCGCCGCACGTTGATGTTCAGCGCGGTGATCCTGTTGATCATCGCGGTGTCGAGCTTCTACGGCTGGATTCTGGTGCGCATGGGTATCCCCCAGGCGCTGGCCGGGCAGGTGGCGAGCATCGACATGCCGACCATCCTGCTGCTGGTCTGCTTCGCGCTGTTTTTCCTCTTGATCGGCTGCTTCATGTCGGTGATCGAGAGCATCCTGATCTTCACCCCGATCGTAGTGCCCGCCGCGCTCACCGCCGGGCTCGACCCGGTGCACTTCGGCATCGTGATGGTGATCACGCTCTCCGTCGGCGTCATCACGCCGCCCTTCGGCACGGTGCTGTTCATGATGGTGGGTATCACTCGGCTTCGCTACGGGCAGGTGGTCAAGGCGGTACTGCCGTTTCTGATCCCGGTGATACTCGCCATCCTGCTGCTGATCGCCATTCCGGGGCTTGCGACCTGGCTTCCGGGGGTGATGGGGTATTGAGTAGAAACGCTGATCAATGCTGGTAGAAAGTGAAGAACGGGAAGGCGCCGGTATTTGTTACTATCGAGCGCCTTCTCCTTTTTCGTCGGGGTATGACCCATGCAAAACATTCCTCTGGGGCTGGTGGGCGTCGGTAAAATCGCTCTTGACCAGCACCTTCCCGCCATCGACGCGTCCCCTTTCAGGCTGACAGCAACCGCGGACCCGCATGCCGGTCTCAAAACGCTCCCCGCCTACACCTCGCTGCAGGACATGCTGGATGCCGAGCCAAGTATTGAGGCCGTCGCTATCTGCACGCCGACCCATCTTCGTTTCGCGCAAGCTTACCTGGCGATTTCGCGCGGTAAACACGTGCTGCTCGAAAAACCGCCCGGCGCCACGCTCAGCGAAGTGGATGCTCTGACCGCCCATGCCCGGCGCCAAGGGGTGACCCTGTTCGCGGCCTGGCACTCGCGTTTTGCACCGGGCGTGGCAAGCGCCCGCCAGTGGCTTGCCAACAGGACAGTGAAGCAGGTGCGTATCGAGTGGAAAGAGGATGTTCGCGTATGGCACCCCGGGCAGGCGTGGATCTGGCAGCCCGGCGGCATGGGCGTGTTCGATCCGGGGATCAATGCGCTTTCGATCGCTACCGCCATTCTTCCCGAGCCTTTTTTTCTACAGCGCGCGCGGCTGGCGGTACCGAGTAACTGCCAGACGCCGATCGCTGCATCACTCTCGTTCACCGATGCGCAAGGCGCCGGTATTGAGGCGCAGTTCGATTTTCACCAGCAGGGCGAGCCTACCTGGGATATTCATATCGACACGGATTCTGGGCGCCTGAGCCTCACCCGCGGCGGGCGCTGCCTGAACATTGCCAATACGCCCGTCATCGACGAAGAGGAGCGCGAATATATCGGCGTCTATGCGCACTTTGCCGAGTTGGTGGGCAGCGCCACGAGTGATGTGGATGTTTCTCCGCTTCGCCATGTGGCGGACGCTTTTCTCTACGGGCACCGTGATATGACGGATGCTTTCACCGAGTAGTGCAATAATCATTTTCCTGACGGTTCGATCTTGATGATGCTACTAACCCCGTTTGACATGCCCCCTGTAGGCCCATGTGCCAACCGTAAACAAGAAAACATTGATTATTGTTATCAATAATGTGGGAGTTGGCAAGTTTTTATTTTATTAAAGTGTTGAATTTAAATAACTTTTTTATTGATATGATAAACCTGGTACACCCGCTGCAATAACCTGATCGAAAACGCAGCGTAGGAAGGCACGGCGTTTTCGATTCGACTCAATGGACGATTTTTAACCGGGCATTTTATTGGTTGCCCACGTTGAAAAGCAGGTAAGCAAAGCGATTGGAGGTACGATCATGAAAAAGGAAGCTCTCAAGAAACTGGGTATTCTGGGTGTCTCTTTTGGCCTGATGGCGAGCCCCTTGGCGTTTGCGGGTATGGAAGAGGAAACGGCGCCGCAGGAGCCGACGCCGCACGAAGACACCATGCAGGGTGACCAGAGTACGTACAATAGCTACGACACCGAGCAGGAGCCGGGTGTCACCACCGAGTACGAAGAGGAAGAGCAGGAGTTCACTTACGAAGAAGAGGAGGAGGAACAGGAGTGGGAGACCGACACGGATACGGACACCGACATGGATTCCGACGATAGCTGGTAAACCACCACTGTTGAGGGAGTAACTGCTTCTCTGGTTCAAGGATGAGCCACGAAATGCCCCGCCGACTGCGGGGCATTTTTGCGTTTAAGGCGTCGCTACCGCCGGTCAGGGCGATAGGCTAAGGTTAAGCCATCTTTACCATGGTCTGGACGTCCGATACTCCATCGGCGCCGCTGACAGGGATGTACGTGACGTGCCGAATTTAAAGGAAGTACCTCAGCTGCCCAGGGCCGACGGGCGCATCGAGGCGATCGATCTTGCCCGCGGCATCGCAATCGGCTTGATGATTCTGAGCCACACCGTGAGCGGGCTGGTGGGTATCCCCAACGTGCCCGAGTGGGGCATGGTGCCCATTCATCTGGTCACCAAGTTCTCCTCGTCGCTGTTCATCACGGTGTTCGGCATCGCGCTGGCGGTGGCGTTCTTGCCGCGCACCAGAGACGACGACTGGCCCAAACGGCGGCTGAAACTATGGCTGCGTGGCCTCGAGGTGTGGTTCTGGTACAAGGCGCTGACCATCGTCGAGATGCTGCCTTACAACGCGCCCGCCGACATTCTCAATACGCTGTTATACGGCAACTTCGCCATCTGGGTGGAGATCCTCGGCTTCTACGCCATTGCGCTCGTTTGGGTGCCGCTGATCCTGCCGCTGTGGGCTCGCGCGCCGCTCTGGTCGCGGCTGGCGGCCATTGTGGGGCTTTCGGCGCTCTCCGCCTGGCTTCAGGGGTTCGATTTCGGCGGCAACGCCATTGTGAAGGCGCTGCTGGTCGATCATTCCGACTACTACACCTGGGGCCAGCTGAGCCGCGCGCCGCTGATTCTGATCGGGCTTCTGATCGGCGAGGCGGCGCTTCGCTGCGCCGGGGAGCGCACCCGCCAGCGTAAGTTCGTGCTTACGCTGATCGCGCTGGGGGCGTTGATGATCGGCGGCTTTTATGCCCTCGCCGCAAGTGACGGGGAGGTCTACGCGGCGATGACGGCGGTGGCCAACAACGCCGGTAAACACCCGCCGGAACTTGCTTTCATGCTGTTCAGCGTGGGCGGGGCGTTCGTCATTCTGGGGCTTACGCTGGCCGGTGGGCGCCTCGCCGCGCGGGCACTTTTGCCGCTCACTCTTGTCGGAAGCGACGCGCTCAAGGCGTTCATCTTTCATATCGTGATGATCTTTCTGGTGCTGCGCTTTCTGCTGGGGGTTAATGAAACGATCACCTACCCCCAGGCGCTGGGCACCGGCGGGCTGTTGATTCTCGGCGCGGCGCTCTGGATCCGGGCCACGCGCTGGATGGCGGCGCACCGCTAGCGTCGCGCTTACAATGGCGAAATAGAGGTAACGATTTGCACTGGTTCAAACGCACGCTTTGGCTTGTAGCGCTCTGCATGGCGCTGCCGGCTCAGGCAGATTGGTATTACGAGACCGATAAACGCAGCCTCTGGCAGGAGAGCCTGGCCTCTCGGCTCTCGGTCATCGAGGAGGCGTTTGGTGGGGAGTTGGGCGTCCATGTCCAGAACCTGCAAAGCGGCGAGGCCTTCTCCTGGCAGGCGGATACGCCCTGGTATCTCGCTTCGCTGGTGAAAGTGCCGGTGGCGGCGGAGGTTTACGCCCGCCGCCAGGCCGGTGCGCTCACCCTTGATGAGCGCATTACGCTTTCAAGCGATGACTTCGTCGACGGAGCCGGGCCGGTGAACTGGCACGACCCGGGCACGCCGATCTCGATTGGCTATCTGCTCGAACAGATGATCACCGTCAGCGACAACACCGCCACGGACATGCTGATCGAGCGCGTCGGGCTCGAGGCGGTGAACGCGCGCGCCCGGCAGATGGTGGCGGCCAGCGGTGGTAACCCGGAAGAGCTTGGGCCGATCACGAAGCTGGTCGGCGTGCGCCAGGGCGTATACGGCGAGCTGCACCCGGATGCGCGCGCGCTTTCCGGGCTCGACTTCATGGCGCTGCGCCAGAATAGCGTCAGCCAGCGCCCGGCGGCGCTTGCGCGCAAGTTGGGTGTTTCGAGTCAGGCGCTCGAACAGCCCGATTACGCCAGCGCTTTTGATGCCTTCGAGCGTACCGGCGCCAACACCGCCACGCTCAGGGCCTACGGCGACCTGCTCGCCGCGCTGCACCGAGGCGGGCTTGCGGATCTCGACGCCACCCAGCGCCAGGCGTTGGTCGACCTGATGTCACACACACGCTCCGGCGAGGCGCGGCTCAAGCGCGGGCTGGGCGAGGGCATACGGTTTGCCCACAAGACCGGCACCCAGCACCGGCGAACCTGCGATGCGGGCCTGGCCTTCAGCGCCGCGAGCGACCAGGCCGAAGGCGATGCCTGGGCGGTGGTTGCCTGCACTCGCGGGCCCTTGTCGCGCGCGGCCCACGAGCAGGCCCTTGCCCGCGTGGGCGAGGCGCTGGTCGTGACCGGCGCGGTGGGCACGCCTTGAGCTTACGAGCCGTGATAAACTAGTCACTTCCCAACACCGATTATCAGGAGGCCCCATGGCCAACGCCAGCGCCCGTCACATTCTTGTCGACAGCGAAGAGCAGTGTCTCGCGCTCAAGAAAGAGATCGAAAACGGCCGCGATTTGGCGGACGTCGCCAAACAGCACTCTAACTGCCCCTCCGGGCGTCAGGGCGGTGACCTGGGCTCCTTCGGTCCCGGCCAGATGGTGCCGGAGTTCGATAAAGTCGTCTTCAACGGCGAGTTGAACACGGTTCACGGCCCGGTTCAGACCCAGTTTGGCTATCACCTGCTCGAAGTTACCCGCCGCAGTTAATCTGCCCCGGCAGGCCGGCGCTGCGAACGCCGGCCGCTTCGGGCAGCCAGGCACCGAGGCTCCCTCGGTGTGAGGAGCACGCCTTGAACGACCCCATTATTTCCATCGAGGGCCTGAACAAAACCTACGAGGGTGGCTTTCAGGCGCTCAAGCACGTGGATCTGTCCATCCAGCGCGGTGAAATCTTTGCCCTGCTCGGCCCCAACGGCGCGGGCAAGACCACGCTGATCAGCCTGGTGTGCGGGTTGGTCAACCCCACCGCCGGCCACGTCATCGTCGACGGCTTCGATAACGTCAAACACTACCGCCAGGCGCGCGAGCGCATTGGCCTGGTGCCTCAGGAGCTGACCAACGAAGCCTTCGAGACGGTCTGGAACACGGTGAGTTTCAGCCGCGGCCTGTTCGGCAAGCCGCCAAACCCCGCGCATATCGAAAAGGTGCTGAAATCCCTGGCGCTGTGGGACAAGCGCAACAACCGGCTGATCACCCTTTCCGGCGGTATGAAGCGGCGTGTGCTGATCGCCAAGGCGCTCTCACATGAGCCGCGCATCCTGTTTCTCGACGAGCCCACCGCCGGGGTGGACGTAGCACTTCGCCGCGACATGTGGGAGGTCGTGCGTAAACTGCGCGACGACGGCGTCACCATCATCCTGACCACCCACTACATCGAAGAAGCCGAGGAGATGGCCGACCGCATCGGCGTGATCAACGGCGGCGAGGTAGTGCTGGTGGAAGAAAAAGCCGCGCTGATGAAAAAGCTCGGCAGCAAGCAGCTGACGCTCGAGCTTCACACGCCGCTTGAAGCGCTGCCGGCGCGGCTGGCCGTCGATACGCTCACGCTGAGTGAGGATGGCCGCTCGCTGGTTTACACCTACGACGGCCACCAGGAAGAGCAGGGCCGCGGCGTGTCGGCGCTTTTGAGCGTACTCAACGAAGAGGAGATTCTGGTGAAGGACGTGCACACCCGGCAAAGTTCGCTGGAAGATATTTTCGTTGACCTGGTCAAGGAGCGCGCATGAATCTCTACCCCGTTCGTTCGATTTACATGGCGGAGATGGCGCGCACCCGGCGCACGCTTTTGCAGAGCATTGTTTCGCCGGTGATCTCGACCTCGCTCTACTTCGTGGTGTTCGGCGCGGCGATCGGCTCGCGTATCAGCGAAATCAACGGCGTTAGCTACGGTGCCTTCATCGTGCCGGGGCTGATCATGCTGATGCTTCTGACCCAGAGCGTGTCGAACGCCTCCTTCGGCATCTTCTTTCCCAAGTTCTCCGGCAGCATCTACGAGATTCTCTCCGCGCCCATTTCGTATCTCGAGGTGGTGGTGGGCTACGTGGGAGCAGCGGCGTCGAAGTCGATGCTGCTGGGCTTGATCATTCTGGGCACCTCGAGCTTTTTCGTGCCGCTCGAGATCGCCCATCCGCTGTGGATGCTCACCTTTCTGGTGCTCACCGCCGTCACCTTCAGCCTTTTGGGCTTCATCATCGGTATCTGGGCCGACGGCTTCGACAAGCTCCAGCTGGTGCCGCTTCTGGTGATCACCCCGCTGACGTTTCTGGGCGGCAGCTTCTACTCCATCGACATGCTGCCGCCGTTCTGGCAGAGCGTGACGCTCGCCAACCCGGTGGTCTATCTGGTTAGCGGCTTTCGCTGGAGCTTCTACGGCATCAGCGACGTAAGCCTTGGGGCGAGTGTCTTCATGATCCTGCTCTTTCTCGCCGCGAGCCTGGCCACGGTGGGCTGGATTTTCCGCACCGGCTACCGGCTGAAACCGTAAAGACGTTCACCGCCCGACCCTTTCCGATCGTTTAGAAGGCTCTTCTCTCTATGCCGCTTTTGCAAAGCATCGTGCACCGTTTGGACCCGACCCTCGACGGCGAGCGCCTGACCGTGACCGCCGCGCCCGAACCCGCCGACAGCGCCGATGACACCATGGCCGCGCTGGTCGGTAAGCTCAATGACGCTTACAACACCAAGGCGAAGGGCTGGGGGCGCTTCGCGCTTGAGGGCGAGCAGGCCGGGCCGCTGGTGGCCTGGTTGAAAACGTACCTGGCCGGCGAGCAGGATTTCCTGGCCTTCACCACGGCGCTGGCCGAGCGGCTGGCCAGCGAGCTCAAGGAGGCGCTGTCGGTAGGTGGCTACCTGGTCATCGCCCACCAGCGCCAGGGCGATACCGAAACGCTCTTTTTCGCTCTGGTCCACCAGCGCGAAGGCATCGGCATCGGCCAGGCCCACCAGGCCGTACCCGCCGCCCAGCTCAACACCCAGCAGCTCACGCTGGCGGCGCGGGTCAATCTGACCCAGTGGCAGCAGAACAGTGAGGCGAGCAGCCAACAGTACGTCTCGTTTTTGAAGGACCGCGGCGCCAAGAAGCTCGCCGACGGCGTGGCGGCGGTGCTCGGCATGGAGGAGGGCATCGACGCCCCGGCCGAGACCCGCACGCTGCTCAAGGCCTTCAGCGACTATGTCGAGCGTGAAGACCTCGACGAGGACGCCAGCCGCGAGAAAACCGACACCCTGGTGGACTACGCCCAGGAGCAGATGCGCCGCGGCGAGCCGATGACCCTTGAGCAGCTTTCGGAGCTGGTCGACGAAAAAGCGCCCAAGGCGTTCTATGAGCATATCCGCAACGCCGATTACGGCCTCTCGCCGGAGATCCCGCCGGATAAAAAAACGCTGAGCCAGTTTCGCCGCTTCACCGGGCGCGCCGGCGGCGTCTCGATCAGCTTCGACTCGCACCTGCTCGGTTCGAGCATCGAGTACGACGAGGGCCAGGACCGGCTGATCATCAAGCAGGTGCCGAAACAGCTCAAGGAGCAGCTATCGCGACGTAAAGAGTGAGTTTGGTGAGGGGTGAATGGTGAGTCGTGAATCGTGAGTAGTGAGTAGTGATTGTGGATTTGATCTTCAGGTAGCGAGGAGGCGGCGATGCTCGATGCAATTCGGGATTTTTTTCATGAAGTGCTGGCGGAGCCGGAGCGGCGTGACAGCCACCACCTGACGCTGGAGCTGGCCACGGCGGCGCTTCTGTGCGAGGTGGTGCGCGCCGACTATGAGCAAACCGCCGAGGAGCAAAAAGCGCTCGAGCAGATGCTGATGACGCGCTACTCCTTGAACGAGGCGCAGGTGGCCGAGCTGATGGCGCTGGCCGAGGCGGAAGTCGACGAAGCGGTGGATCACTACCAGTTCGTCAGCCTGATCAAGGAGCACTATGACTACGCCCAGCGTTTCGAGCTGGTGGCGCTGATGTGGCAGCTGGCCTGGGCGGATGGCAGCATCGATCCGCTCGAGGAGCATCGCATTCGCCGGCTGGCGGACCTTTTGTACGTCAGCCACAGCGATTTCATTCGCGCGAAGCTTCAGGCCGAGGAGCGCCGCCAATCTGATGAGTAGCGACCGTGATGCCTCCAGCCTGACCGAGCTACTCGATACGCTGGATCAAATGGAGGACGAAAAAATCCGCGTCAGCGTCGAGGACATCCTCGACGCCGTGGGGCGGCGCTCTTTTGGCCCCATGCTGCTGGTGGCCGGGCTGATCGTGCTGGCGCCGGTGGTGGGCGACATTCCCGGTGTGCCGACGCTCATGGCGGCGCTGGTGCTGCTGACGTCGAGCCAACTGCTGCTGGGGCGCAAGGCCTTTTGGCTGCCGGGCTGGCTTTTGAATCGCTCGGTGTCGCGAAAGGGGTTTGATAAGGCGCTCAAATGGATGCGCAAGCCCGGCCGCTGGGTCGATGGGCTCATGGGCGTACGCCTGACCTGGATGAACGGCTACCTGGGGCAGCGCGCCACCGCGCTTGCCTGCGTGCTGATCGCACTGGCGGTACCACCCATGGAGTTCGTCCCTTTCACCGCCAACGGCGCGGGCCTCGCGTTCACGCTATTCGGGTTAGGCCTGGTGGCGAAGGATGGCCTGGTGCTGGCGCTCGGCTTCATGATTACCGCGGCCACCTTCGCTGCGGTACTTATCTATCTGGTGTAAGCCGCGCTTTATCCTTCGGCGTGGCTCAGCAGATTCGCCACCAGCCGGTTCAGCTGCTGCTGAAACTGCCCGCCCGGCGACGGCGGGGTCGGGTCCGAGGTGATCACCACCGTCATGTCACGCGCCGGGATCACGAAAAGCGCCTGGCCGCCGTAGCCGCGCCCGTAGTACACCGGCGTATTAGCGAGTGTGGTGACGAACCAGCCAAGCCCGTAGCCGTCGCCGGTCCAGGGCGAGCGCCCGCGCGGGGTCCAGGAGTCCGCCACAAAGCCTTCCGGCAGAATACGCTCGCCGCCGACCACGCCATCGAGGCGGTAAAGCTCGCCGATTTCGACCAGTGAGCGCGGTGAAAGCTGCATGTCATTGCCGCCGAAGTAGACACCCTGCGGGTCCTGCAGCCAGCGCGGAATGGTAATCTCGAGCGGTTCGGCCAGCAGGCGCTGGGCAAGCGCGTAGGTGGATTCATCGCTATAGTAGGTCAGCCCGGCCGAGACCAGATGGCTCGAGCCGGTGGAGTAGAGCATCCGCCCGCCGGGCTCGTCGACGAAAGGGCGCCTCAGCGCGTTCTCGACCCAGTTGGAACTCGCCACCCAGCCGCTGTAGTTCTCGCCGGAGGTGCGCTCGAGCCCCGCCTGCATGGAAAGCAGGTTCTCGACGGTAATATCGTTGACGCGCGGGTCGACCCCACCGGGCACGCGGCTACCCAGAAGCTCCACCAGCCGCATTTGAGTCGAGTCGATCACCCCGGCTTCAATGGCCGCGCCGGTAATCGCCGCCAGTACGGTCTTGGAGAGCGACTTCACGTTGGCCGGCGTGCGCGTACCCGGCCCGCCCTGGTGAAATTCGTGCACGACCTCGCCCTCGACCGCCACCACTACCGTATGCAGGCGCGAAAGGGCGCCGGCCTGCTCGTCGAGCGTAGCAAACGCCTGGGGGGAAGGCCCCTGGGCAAGTGCGCCCAGCGGCAGGCTCAACAACATTACCACTCCCAGCTGTATGGCGGTCGTGCGCATCGGCTCTCCTTGTTCACGCGGGCGGTCTCTCGAAAAGCGTAGAGTGTGCGGCACATCCGCGCACGCAAATTAGGCAAAGAACTTAAAAGCCTGCTAATCTGAGGGTGTTGCCTTTGAGGGGAAAGCAACCCCTTGATTTTCCTAAACGCAAAAAGCAAGGAGCGCCGTTATGCGTAACATCATCTATATCGTGGGCCTGGTGGTAGTCGTTCTGTTCATTCTTTCGATGCTTGGCCTTCGCTGATTAAAGTGTTGTGCCAAACACAAACGCCCGCATACGCGGGCGTTTTTACGTTCAGGGCTTGACGTTTATTCGCAGGTTCAGGCGCAATCCGCCGCGCCCTGACCAAACAAATCGAACACCATCTCTCGACCCAGCCGGGTCAGCACGAAGCGGCCCTCTTCGGTGGTAGTACCCGCCGCCCCCGCCTCGAGCGTTTCACGACACGCCGCCCAGCCTGAACCCCGCGCCTCGAGCTCGGCCATTTCGCCCCTCGTCAGCCCGCATCCCGGCAGCGTCACCGTTTCCAGTACGTGGCCATTGTCATGCAGAAGCTCCGCCAGCGTGAACAGGCACTGACGCAGCCGGGAAGGGTGAACGAAAGCGGGGGCGGTATCACCGTCGCAAGGCATGAAGGGGCTCCAACGATTAACGAACAATGTTTTGCAAGTGTAAAGCAAGAGAAGGTTTTAGACCAAGGTCTAAGACGTGGGGCGGTCAACGCTTGATCGAGGCATGATTCGAGGCATATGACCGAGAGCGGTATGGCTCCCAATGACACAAAGAGCGGGTGTGCAGGAGCCATCCATTAATTTAAATATTCCAAAGATTACAGAAGTTAACCCTTAATTGAGTTAAAAGTGGCGCCACGATTAAAGAAGTCGTTTGGTTGGCCGATAGCTAATGCACTATCACAGATAAATTTCGGCTCGCCTAAAAGACCAAGCGAGTTTATTCAAAGGGGCAGCAATCGATGGCTTCCATTTCTTCTCTGGGCATTGGCTCGGGACTTGATCTGAACGGATTATTGGATCAGCTTCAAACCGCCGAACGTGCCAAGCTTCAACCCATTGCAGAGCAGGTGCAGTCTGCCAATGCCACCGTTTCAGCCTATGGAACGCTGAAGAGCGCTGTTTCCACGTTTCAGGATGCCACCCAGGCGCTGAACGATACGGCGTCGTTTGAAAGCCTGACCACCAATGTTGAGGGCGACGGTGTTAGTGCCGTCACGTCAAACAAAGCACAGGCGGGCAGGTACGACGTACAGGTCAGTCAACTGGCAACTGCCGGTAGCCTCGTGACAGAGCGTTTGGATAGCGCCGATGAAAGCGTTGTCAGCGGTGAGCAAACGCTAAGCTTCGCACTCTCTGAGGGAAGCATGCCCGATATTACGATCGCCGATGGCAGCTCGCTTGAGGGCATTCGAGACGCCATCAATGATCAAGGAAATGGGCAGGTCACTGCCTCCATCATCAATGATGGGCAAGGCTATCGGCTTTCGGTCATGTCGAGCGAGACCGGCGTCGACGCCAGCATCGAAAGCACCAATTTTTCCACTATTTTGTCGGGTGACGCGATCACCTCGGACGTTCAGGTCGTGCAAAAAGGCCAGGACGCGGCGTTCAACGTCAACGGTATCGATATCGTCAGCGCTTCCAATCAGGTCGAGGGCGCCATTCAAGGCATGACGTTGACGCTGACGGAGGCGGGCACTTCGAACACTATCAAGGTCGAACAGGATGACGAAGCGCTGCGCGAGAACGTGAACACCTTCGTGGAGAGCTTCAATCAGCTCAAGAGTACCTTGAACACTCTCACCCGCTTTGACGTGGAAACGGGTCAAGCAGGTGGCTTGAACGCCGATTCGACCACGCGAGCAGTCGAGCGGGAGCTTCGGCAAGCGATCACTAGCGGTACAATGGGTGATGGCTTCAGCGTGCTTTCCGATGTCGGCATTTCACTGCAAACCGATGGCACCCTCAAGGTCGATGATGACAAGCTGGATAGCGTCATTGCTACCCAGCCGGATGCGCTGGCTGATTTTTTTGCCGGTAGCAGCGAAGGAGGCGGCATGGCAGGACAGATCAATACCTCTCTTGAGCGCCTGGTTGGAGATGGCGGGCGTCTCGATACGGCGAAAGCCAACTCTGAAAGCCGCGTCGAATCGCTCGAGCAGCGCTATGCTCGCACCGAAGAGCGCATCGATCAGACCGTGGCGCGTTACCGCACCCAGTTTCAGGCAATGGATAGCATGGTGGCACAAATGAACCAGACCGGTGCCTATCTCGAACAGCAGCTGGGAATGCTATCCCAAACCAACCAGGGCTAGGTCGCACTCTTGAAGGCTCTTGATGCTCGGCCATACAGCGCCGGGCATTTTTTCCCGGGATTTTCCTGGAGCGGCTAAAGTTCGTTATCACTCAGCCGATAAACAAGGTAATCAACTTACTCTCTTTGCTACTTATTACTCGAGGATTTAACCCATGGCATCAATCTCCGCGCTTGGTGTAGGTTCCGGGTTGGACTTGAACGGTCTGGTGGATCAGCTCAAAGCCGCTGAGCGTCAGAAGCTTACTCCCGTTTTACAGCAGCAAAGTGCCCAAAAGACAAAAATTTCCGCCTATGGGCGTCTCGAATCGGCGATGGACCGGGTCAACACCTCGGTCAAGGCGCTAAACGATGCCTCGACCTTCAAACAGCAAAAGAGCACGGTAACCGGCAGTGGCGTTTTGGCCACGGCGGGCGAGAAGGCCAACCCCGGGCGCTTTGAAATTAGCGTGTCTCAGCTGGCCCGCGCCGGAAGCGCCGCCTCGCAAAGTGTCGCACTTGATCAGGTGCTCACAACGACAGACACTAGGCTCAAGTTGGATTTCGGCGCCACCTATACCAATGGTGAGTTCGATAGCAGCGCCGCGCCCAAAAGCAGCTACGAGATCGATATCAAGGCGGGAAGCACGCTGGCCCAAGTGCGTGACCAGATCAACGCAGACAAGGAATCTGGCGTAACCGCGTCCCTGGTCAACGACGGAACCGGATACCGCTTGGCGCTCAGCTCTAAAGAAACGGGGAAGGACGCCTCGCTCACAGGGTTTTCCGGTCTCGATGGACTTTCAATGGATAGCACGACGGTGCGGCCAGGCCAGGACGCCGCGCTCAACGTCAACGGCATCGCGATCACCAGCAAGACCAACCGCGTCGAAGGTGCGATCGAGGGTGTAACGCTCGATCTCACCGCCGTGTCGGAATCCCCTGCCATCCTGGTCATCGAACGAGATAACGATTCATTAAAAGAGGCCATCAACAACTTCGTTAGCAACTACAACGAAATGAAATCGACTGTAGGGCGCATGACCCAGTTCAATGGTGCCGGTGAAACATCGGGAGAGCTGGTGGGCGACCGCACCGTGCGCACCATCGAAAACCGGTTGAGCCGCGATATCAGCGACAGCTTGGCGGGTGGCGATATTACGCGGCTGTCAGAAATCGGCATCTCTATCGATGAGCGCGGGCGCTTGAAGGTCGATGAAGAAAAGCTCGACGCCGCCGTTGCCAATGACCCTGAAGGCCTATCCGCCTTTTTCGCCGGTGATAGCAAGGAAGCAGGGTTTGCAGGACGGTTGAGCGCTACATTGACCACCATTACCTCAGAAGACGGCATTATCAAGAGCTCAGTGATTAGCGCCGAGCAACGCATCGATAGCCTGGATAAACGCAAGGAACGAATGGAGGCCAGCATCGAACGAAACGTGGAGCGCTACCGTAGGCAGTTTGCCCAGCTGGACGGCATGATTGCTCAGATGAACTCCATGAGTAGCTACCTGGGCCAGCAGTTCGATATGCTGAGCAATATGCAGAAGAAATAACGCGCTTAGTGCTATCTGAACGCTACGGCGTTACATACTGACGACGGGGCCCTCAAGGTCCCGTTTTACGTTTCGGTACCTAATTTTTTGAAAAAAAATAGTGAAGAGGGCTAAAGAAACGGAGTGCGGCGCCGTTAATTATAATAACGGCGATGCAAGCGCCGCCAAGCAGGCCACAGGGCCGGTTAATCTTTCAGGAGAACTACCATGTCTGTAATCAACACCAACATCACTTCCATGATCGGCCAGAACAACCTGCGCTCTTCACAAAGCATGCTGGCTCAAGCGCAAGAGCGTCTCTCTTCTGGTTTGCGCATCAACAGCGCCTCCGACGACGCTGCCGGTCAGGCCATCGCCAACAAGATGACCGCTCAAATCAAGGGCATGGATCAGGCGAGCCGTAATGCCAGCGATGGTATCTCTCTGGTGCAGACCATGGAAGGCGGTCTGGATCAGATCAACGACAACCTGCAGCGTATTCGCGAACTGGCGGTACAGGGTGCCAATGATACCAATACGGATGAAGATCGTACGGCCATTACCACTGAAATCAATGAGCGCTTGGCCGAGATTGATCGTGTGGCTGGCAGCAACAACTTCAACGGCACGAGCCTGCTGAACGTTAGTGGCGGCGGTACTTTGAGGATTCAGGTTGGCGCTAATATCGATTCTGAAGACGTTATTACAGTATCTACCTTGGATGCTACAGTTTCGGGCTTGGGCTTGAGCGGTGGCGGTCTTTCAGGCAGCACCTTTATAGCTGGTAGCTCCACAGATGGTACAGCTACAAGTGGTAGTACCGCGCATCAAAACTTCCAAAGCCTGATTGACTCTGTTGATACAGCTGTCGAGGCACTCGACACCAACCGTGCGACTTTGGGTGCCACTCTTAACCGCTTTGACTCAGTAATCGACAACCTGGCAACCACGACGACCAACCTGTCCGAAGCACGCTCACGTATTGAGGATGCCGACTACGCCGTCGAAGTCTCCAACATGACCCGTGCCAACATCCTTCAGCAGGCGGGCACCTCCATGCTGGCACAGGCTAACCAGACGCCGCAGTCCGTACTGTCTCTGCTGGGCTAATTCCTTAGCCGGTATGTTGTGCCAGAAAGTAACGACGGGGCCATTTGGCCCCGTTTTATTGTGTGAGAGATAAGGGAAGAAAAAGTGGCATGTTCAGTATGTGGTTCAGGAAGCCATACGGCGCGGAATTGTCCCAAGCCCCAACGTTGCTCTTATTGCAACCGCATTGGGCACAATATTCAAACCTGTCCGGAGGCTAGACGTTGTAGCCTTTGTGGTAGTTATCAGCATGATAAGCGTATCTGCCCAGATCGTTAGAGTTTATGGTTTGAAAACCAATGTAAATACAGCTGCATTCAAACCTTTGCAGCGAGCGCTTGCACAGTAAACTAGGCATATCGCCTTTTTTCTGTGTGAGCTGCTTCGTGGTCAAGAATACTCCTTCTGCTAGTCAAAAACGCAAGCCCCGCCTGTTGTGGGCTAATCCTTTCTGTCTGATGGATACTTCCAGCGGTGCCAGCATGACCGTGCGCCAAATGCTGCTGCAACTCATAGCCTGTGGTTACGATATTAAGGTGTTGGGGGCAACAGTATTCGATGATCCCAAGGGGATGGCGCTTCTCAAGAAGCAGTTCGCTGACCTCGATTCCCATCTGCATCAGTTGATCGACGCGGAAGATGGACCTCTGACCCATCAAATGCTGGTGAGCTATAGTCATAACCGGCATCACTTTACCACACACGAAGAAGGGCTATGGTATAGCCAGTATTTGTATCTTCTGGATT
This sequence comes from Halomonas sp. HNIBRBA4712, assembly GCF_043558675.1. Classification (NCBI taxonomy): domain Bacteria; kingdom Pseudomonadati; phylum Pseudomonadota; class Gammaproteobacteria; order Oceanospirillales; family Halomonadaceae; genus Halomonas; species Halomonas sp. HNIBRBA4712. Next base: position 402,717 of record NZ_JBIFXR010000001.1, read on the forward strand.
CCTTCAAGCCTGATGTCGTGTGGTTCTACGGCGGTCAGACCGTCGACATGCTGATTGCCGATGAAGCCCGGGATCGCGGTATCCCGGTCGCGTTTTACCTGGCCAATGGCAACTACAAATCGCCGCGTTGGTGCCGGGACATCGATCTGATCGTGACCGATAGCCAGTCAACGGCGGACATGTATCGCAAGGAAGTAGGATTTACCTCCACGCCGGTAGGCAAGTTTATTGCTTCGGATCGTTTCGTTGCTGAACAACACGAGCGCAAACGGCTACTTTTCGTGAATCCAAGCTGGCCAAAAGGCGCAAGCGTCTTCGTACAGTTGGCTGAAAAGCTGGAGCGCGAGAGACCGGACATCGAACTCGAGGTCGTGGAGGCCCGTGCCGACTGGTCGGCGGTGTTGCGTGAAACCACCAAGCGGATGGGCCAACAGCGCAGCAGTCTAAGCAATGTGACCATGACGGCCAACACCAGTGACATGCGGGGCCCCTATAGCCGCGCACGCGTATTGGCGGCGCCTAGCCTCTGGTGGGAAAGCTCCGGTCGGGTACTTGCCGAAGCCATGCTCAACGGCATCCCCGCACTGATCACCAACCGGGGCGGCATGCCTGAAATGACAGGCGATGCAGGGATAGCGTTTGATTTCCCCGAACAGTGTTACGAAGAACCCTACCAGCACCTACTCAGTGAGCAAGAGCTACAGCCGCTATTCGATGCAGCGGTGGCGTTTTTCGACGACGAAGCGCTTTATCAGGAGTATGTGATTCGAGCCTACAATGTCGGGAAACAGAGGCATCATATTGATCGTGCTACCGAAAGGTTGATCAATGCCTTGGCTCCTTTAGTACGCGAGCGTGCCGGTAATAAGGACTTCTCAATCAGTCAGAAGAAACGCCATCGGCAGCGCCTCCCGAGCAGGGCGACTAAGCCCGAGCTGAAAACGGATCGTTCTCTGGAGCAGTTGATCAATGGCAAATCCAGAAACGTATCGGGTAATGAAAGTCAAACGACCAAACTGCACCTGTCAGAGAATTTTACTTGGCAGTTCAAGGGCAAGATTATCGTTCTCGATAACCGGGCCAGCTTGATCAAAACTGGGTTAGCGGAACAAATGGTGTCGACCGGAGCCTTCGGTATCGTTGCCTTCGACCCAGCCAGCGAGATAAAAGAGCCTAAACAGTATGAAGGTAGTGAGGCGATTCAATTATTCCAGCATGCACTGCTGGGCGATGGGCAGCCAGCTACGCTGCATGCATGTGTCGCACCCGAAATGACCAGTACGCTAGCACCATTGCCAACAGAGAAACTACCCGAACGCCACCATTTAAGTACCCAGCAGATCGCCGAGCTACCAATCAATACCGTCGCACTTGATAGTGTCACGGGGCTTGAAAGTCTGGATTGGCTAATTCTGGATGAGATGAGCGATGCTCTCGCCGTATTGGAACATGGCCAGCAATACCTCAAACAGACGCTACTGCTTCAGGTTCGCATCCCCTTTCAGTTAACGCATGAGAAACAGCCGAACCTGACCGAGCTTCAGCATTGGGCGAGTCGCAATGAATTCAGGTTCTATCGCTTACACAACATCAGCCACTATAGCCATCTACCGGAAAAACTGAGCGAGCGCTCACCCTGTGCCAGCGAGCAGGAGAGTGCAGATGTGCTCTTTTTGCCAAGCCATGAGCGCATGGCTGCCTTAAGCGATGAACATAAAACAAAGCTCGCCTTTATTTTAAGCGCTGGCTTTGCGGCGCATGACATGGCATTTGAGCTGATGGCAGATGTTAATCAAGATAAAGCTATAGCGTTTCTTGAAGCGCAGAAATTATTGCCTAAGGTGTCAACAAATAAGGAGCAGCCCAGTTCAACTATTGAGAAATTGAAAAATAAGGTAGCTAATGCTCAGCTTTCACTAATTAAAGCAAATCATTTTTTACCTGGCCATTTGGTAGTATCATTGACCTCTTATAAAGCGCGGTTTGACAATCTCCATCTGACTTTACGTAGCCTATTATTGCAAGATGTCTCTCCAGACCTACTGATTCTTTGGATTGCTGAGGAGGACAAATCGGCCTTACCTCAATCTGTGCGATTATTAGAGCAATACGGATTAAAAATTCGATTCTGTGAAGATATACGTTCTTATAAAAAAATAATACCTACTCTGAGAGAGTATTCAGATAGTTTTATTGTAACGGCAGATGATGATATTTATTACGAGAATAAATGGCTAGAAGAGTTAGTGAATAGTTGGGATGGTAAAAGCAAAACAATCGTTGCTCATCGTGCTCATAAAATTGTTCTGGGTCAAAATAATAAGCCAGTAGCTTATCGACAGTGGAAATGGGAAGTTGGAGCAGAAGAGACTATTGACGGTCTAATTATACCGACAGGCTGCGCAGGTGTTTTGTATCCTCCCCATGTGTTTCATTCTGATGTAGTAAATGTTGAAAAATTCATGAAACTTAGCCCTACGGCTGACGATATTTGGCTGTATTGGATGGCCTCGCTAAATGGTGCTAAAGCCAAATGTTCAAATATTAAATTTAATTTGATTGAATGGCCTTCATTAGAGAATGATGAGACTGGCCTTTGGAAAGAAAATATATATAAGGGCGGGAATGATATCGCAGTCGAGCGATTGACCGCGCTATATGGATTTCCAGTCAATAGAACTTACAAAAAAATTACCAAAAGGAAAGCTAATGATGCAGCCATTTTTTATGGAGTTAAAGACTTATACTATGAGTGTTTAACGCCGTCGATTACAAAGAAAAAGATAAACCGTATGAGTTTAGGTGAGATATGCAAGAAATTTTCTGGATTAAATTTTTCAAGTACTCAGAGCGAACCACAAAAATTTGACAATATTAGCCGAGATGCCAGTCTGATTTTTTTAGATAAAAAATGCAATATCTCTCATGTTTTTAATACCCTAGCTAAAGAAAAAAATAATTGCACGGTAATAGTTAAGCATCTATTTAATGAAGTTGGTGAAATCACCATGCGTGAAATTATTTCTCATGCAAGCGAGACTGGTTTTGTCTTTTCTCATATCAACTATATTAAGAAGAAAGAAAAATTAGATCCGTATCGTATGAAATTAAGATTTTCTGAGCATGCAGAAGAGATTTTAATTGCATTTACAAATAAAGTGACTTGAGATACATGAATATGATGTCTTATCTACCAACACAAGATAACGTAAAAAGCACTTGGGTAAGTGATGATGTAAAAGTCACTTGCATAGTTGTTTGTTATAACCACCAAGATTATATTTTTGATTGTTTGAAAGGAATTATTACACAAAAGACTGATTTTGCTTTTAAGATTGTAATATATGACGACTTCTCCCCTGATGGTACAAGAAGCATATTGAAAGCATTTGAAAAACAATATCCTAATATAATCGATGTTTACTATGCAGAATTCAATCACCGTGGAGTTGCACGCCAAGAAGAGCACATTGATAAAATTCAGGGAGAATACGTAGCACTATGTGAAGGAGATGACTTCTGGATTGATAGTTCAAAACTAAAAAAACAGTATCAAGAGAGCTGTAAGCATAACGCCTTATTTTGTATCCATCCAGCAATTATATTTTTTCAAGATAATAAAAGCGAAGACCTATTTTGTTATTATGGAAATACTATTAGAAAGTTGCCTCAAAAACTTATATTTGAATTTAAGAATCAGTTTGCTCCGACAGCATCTTATTTTATAAAAAAAGAAAAATATCTTGAATATATTGTTTTTAGACGACGCTTAGATGGAGGCCCTGGTGATTTTTTTCTTGAGGCAGTAGCCTCTGATCGGGGGGTGATATATTTACCGGATGTTATGTCTGTTTATCGAAGGGGAGGGGAGGGAACCTATAGTGCAATGCAAGTGAAATCTTCAGTCGATAGCATTAAAAATGATGTTGATAGATGGTCAAGAAACCTACAATCTCTGCTTGAGTTTAATCCTAGGTTAGAAAAATATATCAGATCAAAGAAAATGTTAGTTGAAATTGATGGCCTCTTGAGAATGCATGATAAGGTTACGGATAATGAAGAATACATGGAGAAAGCCATTCGATTACTAAAAGAGCTTGGCCCTCTTGATGAGACGGTTTAAGCATGAATCCTTAGTAATTATGTAATGACCCAGCGGTTTTTGCACAGGTCAGGCCACTAATTCACACGCACGGGCGTACGCTTCAACGGATGTCTTCATGCCCAGCGCCTGATGAGGGCGGCGGTGGTTATAAAACTGGATCCAGTCTCCGATGACGCGCATATCATGCTGCAGCGTCTCGAAGCGATGGCGATGCACGCACTGCTTTTTCAGCGTCCGGATCAGGCGTTCGACCATGCCATTCTGCTGCGGACAATGCGGTGTGATGAACTCTTGCGCAGACCGTAACTCCGAACCAGGCTTGTGTAGCGTCGACTCGTGAAAACTAGACCATTATCGGAGCGCAGCAGGAAGGGTTCGGGAACCCGTTCCAAGGAACCGTAAGGCTGATAAAGCCCTGTTCGAGAGCGCTGGCGGCCGTGCTCGCCTTGCCGCAACGAGGCAGGTGCCAGCCCAGCAGTTGTTGCGTATGGCAATCAATGACCAGCGCCAACGTCAGCCACCCGTCGCGACCGCCCCATACTCGGCAGAGATCGGTCGACCAGCGCTGATCGGGTGCCGTCGCCACGGAAGGCAACGCTCGAATACGAGGCCGGAAACCGGCGGCTCGCTTGCGCACTTGCCAACCGCGCAACTGGAAGATGCGCTGAACGGTGTTCTTGTTCATGCCCAGCAGGTGCGCCACCGTACGGTAGCCAAAGGGGGGGCTCCTGCTCGATAAGCGCCTTGATCGAGGTCTCCAGCTCGGGCTTCACCCGTGGGGCAGATTTCACGGCACAGTAGTACCAGGAGCGCCGTAGAAAGCCGAACCAGCGGCAAAGCTTGCTGATAGAAACATCGTATCCTTCGTCTCGCAGTCCCTGACGGATCGTGTCAATCACGACTCGTCCTTCCCCAGCAGGGACGCCAACTTTTTTCGGGCGCGTAGCTCCAGCATGGCTTCGCTGTAAGCTTCCTGAAGATCCTTCAACTGGCGCTCGTATTGTTGGCGAACATCTTCAGGCTTGGCGCGTAGCGCGTTTCCCATGCCGGCTTTGGCTTGATCGACCCACTCTTCGATCTCGGAAGGGGTAAGATCGAACGCACGGCTGGCTTCCGCCACTGTTTGCTTGCCCTAGATAATCTCCATCACCAGGGCCGATTTACGCTTGGCAGTCCAACGCTTGATGTCTTCGTTCATCTCGATACTCACAGGTGTCTCCTTTTGGGATAATACCCTGAGCAGAAATTCACTGGATCATTACAATTATTTAATTGTAGAGCAACTTCAAAATGCCGTTTTAAGATCATTTAAGCAGGAGAGATCTTTATCATAGGTTCAATGAATGAAAGACCTCTTCCTCTTTTGAATATTTGATAACCCAAAGTGACTTTATTGATGCCTTAAATTAATGATTTCATAATAAATATGGGTCTGTTTAGAAATTCTCCAAGCTTGTCATCACGCTGAATATTTTCATCATTTAGCTCCCCGTAAGAAATGTATCCATTATCACTTCTTGCTACACCGATGTTCATGATTTGCCACTTCTGTTTTGTACCGGCTGTAATAAAATCGATCATCTCCTTCTTGGTTCCATTGTTAAAAATAGGTTTATTTAAATTACCATGTAAGTTGAAACCCATCTGCAATACTAAATGCTTACTCCAGTAAGCCATGCTATTTATCTGAGAAATTATGTTGTCCTTAATGTCCGATAAATCCTTATCAGAAAGTGTTTCGCCATAATCTGCCCCAAAATGATGAACAACATTCAATAAATGTGCAACATCATAAACATATTCAGGTTTATCGTTAAAGGAATAGTAATTATTATTTATGGATATGTTGTAATTTGATGACTTAACATACTTGTTGAGCAATTCAAATGCGGCTTTGCTACCTTCATAACCTTCAGCCTTAGTTGCACCATTATCTAGTGCTTCAAATAAGAAAAAACCGGTATTGCAACCTATGTCAATTATACTTTTATTATAGTAATTAATGTGACTGTTTATATAATTAAATCTGCTCTTTTCAAACATTTTGTCATAAAGCTCTCCATAATAAAATCCTTTATATAAAGTCTTTTCCTGGGTGTTATTTCTCACGATAAATTTGGAAGGTGCTCGATGATATGAGTTATGTTTTTCCACGTTTAATTTCTCTCTTTTCCATTAAATATAGTATAGAATATGTCGGTTGCTTCATATGGTGTGTATAGACCATCTTGAACATGAGGCCAAAAATCAACATGATTGATATGAACCACGTTATTTATTCTAATTGGAATAACTAAATATTCTAGCGCTGCTAATACACATGCTCTATGATAACCACTAGTAACTATCCATACCCAGTTTTTTTCATCTTTATCTATTAATGCTGTGGCTTTTATGTCTCCATCGGTATCATCACTTCTTATATATCCTTTTTCTCTTATACTTAAAATAAGTCTTTGTAATCTTATTGCTTCTAGTGTCTGCTTTTCTGAAGTCACAGGCCCGCACATTGGCCAGCCTCTTTCTATTCCTTCTGAAAAGCCGTCGCGAATGTTTTCTTTTAAGATCGCCTTAGTAATAGCGGTTTGATAACTTTTAGAACTTCTTGCTCGCCAAGGTAGAACGCTACCCCAAGGAGGTGTATTCATTAAATTTGGATTTTGAAGATTTAGTCCAAACCAATCGAGTGAGTTCTGTGGTTGAAACTCACTGTAAAAAAGAGAGAGTGAGTTTATAATTCTATCCAGGCTTTTTTTATTATCGCTCTCGCTTATTCCTTGAACCACAGCCTGATAAAATGGTGCATCTTGATTTAAAGTCCAACCTGGTAAAATCCTACCAGTACTCGGTAAAGCATTTATTAGTGCCGCACTGAATACCTCCCCATACTTGAAGGCAATAGGATGGTTGCACTTTTCAGTCAGATCAATAAGTCCGTTTTTATTGCTGCTATAGATTTCTGCATAGTTCTGACTAAATGAGTTCGACACTTATAAAGTCCTCAATGTTTGATAGAATGTAAAACATTTCATCGTTATCTTTAAATTCTATTACCACAGAGCCAATAGAGTTTTGAGAGTTGTTGTATTTTTCAACTTTTTCTCCATATTCTGTATATTTATTTGAAGTTGTTATTTTAGATTTTATTTCCTCAGAGAATTTAATTTCTTTGAGTATGCCGCTTCTATTCGAATGCAAAATGTAACTAGCACAGCTTTTAATTTTATCAAAAATGAAATTTTGAGGTGGCTTAAAGCCTAGTGCTGTGTCTACTGTCCATTTTACTAGATCGGCACCAGTTGATTTATATATTAATTCAGGTATAAGGTTGCCGCCATTTCTTGGACCTATTTCTATAATCCAAAGCTGTCCTTTGTCATCAAAAATAAATTCCACGTTAAACGCACCATCTTTAATTTTCAATAACTTTAGAAGCCGCTCTATTTCTGAAGCAGCCAGCATCTGGCGATCATCTGGAAGGGTTGAAGGATAGCTAATCCCTATAGGTGCATTTGCATTGCATTCTGTGTCTTGGTATTGATCTCCCCAATACCAAAAAGCAAGATCACCATTTATGAAAAAAATATCACTATCAATTTGTGATCCTTGCCTTAATATAAATTTTTCTATGATAATTTTTTTTGTATGCGAATATTTTATAGCATTTTCATAGCTTAATGGGAAGCTTTCTTCATCTTTAATTGTATAGACACCTTTACTTCCTGAGGAGTCTATAGGCTTTATAATTACAGGGAAGCCAATCTTTTTACTCCATGTTAGTGCGGTTTTATAGTCTGTAAATACATGATTTTCTGGAGTGTTAAAGTTGTTCTTTTCTAGAAATTTTCTAAATAAATCTTTTCTTACTAAAGTGTTGACTGATTCATATGGGTTGCCCGGCAGACCTAGCTTTTCTGCTACATATGCTGCAGTTGGTGCTGCTGGGTCAGAGGCATAAGCTACGATGCCATCTATATTTTTACTTTTAGCTATTTCCAGGATTTTATCTTTTTCGGTAGTAGATATGTTAAAGTATTCGTGAGCTAATTGATGTCCTGGATTGCTAGGCAAGTAGTCACATGTGATAATATAATGCCCTGCTTTACGTGCATATTCGATAGGAGGGGTTTGCATGTGTGCCCCGCCCAGAAACAGTATTTTTTTCATTGTTTACTTCCGTTCAGTATTTCCAAAATTTCTTTTAGAGCATCGGAATCAAGTTGATCATGTATTGGTAAGCATATGATTTTTTGAGTTGCTTCAGCTGCAATTGGAAAATAACAAGCACTTGAACCCGTTGATGTATGATTTCTATACATTGGGTGGTCAGTCAATAGTGGATAAAAATAACGTCTTGCATAAATATTATTTTCTAAAAGCAAGTTATAGATTTTGTCTCGAGTGAGTGGGTATTCATCCTCAACTAAAATAGGGAAGTATGAGTAGTTGGTTTTATTTTTTTTTGAAAACTCAATCGGTCTTATTCCTTTCGTGTTTTTTAAACCATCCCGATATAGTTGGTCAGTAACTTGGCGGCGTAGAATTACTTCGTCAATGTGATGCAGCTGAAGCAATCCAAACGCGGAGTTGATTTCGCTCATCTTGCCATTAATTCCCGTAGCCACTATAGTTGTTTCATTAACGATTCCAAAGTTTTTTAAGTCGTTAATATGTCTCTTTGTTTTTTTATCTGCACAAATAATTGCGCCACCCTCAAATGTATTGAAAACTTTGGTTGCGTGGAAGCTCACTGCGCTTAAATCACCATGTCTTAAAATACTACCGCCTTCATCTTGAACACCGAAGGCATGAGCGGCATCATAAATAACTTTAAGGTTGTATTTATCAGCTATCTCTTGGATAGCGTCTACATCACATGGATTACCATAGCAGTGAACCGGTAGAATAGCGGTGGTTCGAGGAGTAATAGCAGCTTCTATTTTTTTAGGATCTAGGTTTAGGGTGTGTACATCAATATCAACAAAGACTGGTGTAATTCCATTCCAGGTTAGTGCATGAGCAGTGGCTACAAATGTGAATGGTGTAGTTATTACTTCTCCTGTAATTCGTAACGCCTTTAGTGCGGTAAGAAGCGCAGTAGTTCCATTGTTGAACAGTGCTATCTCAGGTACGCCCAAATATTCACACAATGCTTCTTCCAGCTGTTGGTGCATAGGACCATTATTTGTGAGGCGTTTACTTTCCCAAATTTGCTCCAAATACGGGATGAATTCCTCTAATGGTGGAAGAAATGGTTCTGTTACATAAATAGGTTTGTCGCTCATGGTTCTCTCACTTAGTGTCTAATATAAGCGTCATAACCGTTTTAATTGAGGCTGTGGCTACGCTCTGGGATTTCATCCTGCTTATCCCTGCCTCTGATGATAAATGCTCGTGTGGAAACGCCGGGCACAGGCTGTGCGGAATAATTTAAGCTAATATAAAAACGGCTTCCACCTCTTGAAAGACGCTGGAAGCTAGCGCTGACTGCGCTGCCGATCAATCCATGCTGAATGAATAATGTTGTCATGTATAGTTGTGTGCTTAGCACGTCAGTGTTGGTAAAAAACAGAACAATTTCCAGCTATTTTGCCATTAGATGTTTGAATCAAATGGTAGAAAAGGCGTAATGATTAGGCCTATGTATGGCATTTAGATTTTCTAGGTTTGATCTTGCCCAGTAACAGTGGACACCTCAAGAATGTAATACGCTACGATGAGGTGAACCATGGCAAGATCGACGACATCAATAAAGAAAACATCTTATACCCGTTACTCAGATGCCTACCGTCAAGAAGCGTTAAGTGGTTATGCATAATTAATCGTGCGATCCATGCCGTAGCCCTTGAGCAGTCGGCGGACCTCATCGCAAAGCCGGTCAAACGATAGATAAGCTCCCAGGGGAAGCCAGTCGTATTTGATCCGTCGCCACAGGATTTCGATCAAGTTCAGCTCTGGCGAGTAAGCGGACAGGTAGACCAGATGCACGCGATGCGACATCCACTCCAGAATCTTGCGCTTGAACGCCCTGGAGCGATGCATGCTGGCATTGTCCAGAACCACCACGGCGAAGACATCGGGGTCTTTCTGAGCCACAAACTGATCAAACGCCTCGATGACGGTCTCCGTGGTGACCGACTCGGTGGTCGTGTGGTACACCAGCTTCCCTTTTCGGCTCACGAACCCGAGCACGTTCAGCCGATAGCCATGTGAGTACGCCGCCACCTCCCATGGCTTGCCGATAGCGCTCCACGCATAGGGTATCGATGAAGACTGTGCGAAACCTGACTCATCGAAGTAGTAAAGCTCGTGCTCGCCTCGATCTTCCTGTTCCTGGAGCACTTTCAGAAGGCCCTGGGTATTGCGGAAATCTGTCTAATCACGTCGACCTTTCAGTGAGTGCCTAATGTGTTTGAAGCTATTTTGATTTTTTTTCAATGCCCGGCGCAAGGTATCCGTACTGAAGGTTTTTCCTGTTTCCTTCTGCAGCCGAGCCTGCAGGCTGCGTAGCTGATGGGGCTGATCCTCCACCAGGGCCTGTAATCGCTCTCGATCGCTGTCATCAAGAATCGGGTTGCGTCCACTACGGGGTTTATCGGCGAGCTCTTCAAGGCCGGAGGCTTCCCACTTCTGGAACCAGATCGTCAGGGTGTTTCTTCCAACCTCCAGAATGTCGCTGATCTGGGCGATGGTATAGCCTTGACCGCTCAAGAGGATCGCATGAGCGCGACGGCGCGAGGCACGTTTCTGACCGTACTGATGCACATCCACCAACGCCTGTCGGTCGGCTTCTGTCAAGGAAGAGATGAAGCGCCTTGCCATGCTGCCGTCCTGATCTAGAATTCCACCAGCATTATGCCTGAAAATATCTGCCTAGGCACTTAGCGCTGACTGATCGCACTGGTGTAGCAGCAGCGGCTCGTGAACTGGGCATACATGCGAGCCAGCTTTATCAGTGGCGCTCTAAAGCGCAGCTTCAGCAAGATACCTCTGAACGAGAGCAGTCGTTGGCAGAAGAAAGCGCCCGCTTGAAGCGCCAATTAGCCGAAGCAAATGAAGAGTTGGCCATCACAAAAAAGGCCGCGGTGTACTTTGCGAAGAGCCTGAAGTGAAGTACGCCTTTATACATCGTCATCACCAGGCTTTCAGTGTTCAGCACATGTGCCATGTTGTTGGCGTCGCTCGGAGTGGCTGCTACGCTTGGCGGCAGCGCAAAGGAGCTTCGTCCCCAAAACGCAGCCAGCAAGCCATTATCGATCAGCGCGTGGCGAAGGCTTATCACCAACGTAAAGGGCGCTCAGGCGCCCCGAGATTAGCATTAGACCTTCGAGATGATGTGCTACCGATCAACCGTAAGACGGTGTCTGCCAGCATGCAGCGTCAGGGCTTGCGCGCGAAAGCAGCCCGCAAGTTCAAGGCCACCACCAACTCTCGACATTCCCTGCCAGTAGCGCCGAATCTGCTGGCGCAAAACTTCACGGCCACAGCCCCCAATCAAAAGTGGGTGGGGGACATCACCTATTTGGCGACGGGTGAAGGCTGGCTTTATCTGGCAGTGCTCATTGACCTGTACTCCCGAAAAGTGATCGGTTGGGCGATAAGTGAGCGTATGACAGCCGATCTTGTCTGTGATGCGCTACAAATGGCGCTATGGAAACGCAAAATGCCCAAAGGCGTGATAGTCCATTCGGATAGGGGCAGTCAGTACTGTTCCACGCTTTACCAATCGCTGCTTACCCGGCATGAGCTTCAGTGCAGTATGAGCGCCAAAGGTAACTGCCATGATAATGCTTGTGCCGAAAGCTTCTTCCACAGTCTCAAGGTTGAAGCGATCCACGGAGAGCAACTTAGAACGCGGGATACGATGAGACGCCAGGTGTTTGAATACATTGAACTGGACTACAATCAGCAACGGCGGCACAGTACCATAGGGATGGTCAGCCCAGAGGTCTTTGAAGCCCGAATGATTGCTTGAACCAGTGTCCACTATTGCTGGGTAAGATCACAATGCACTGGCACTTATATGGATGACACGGAGCGCTCGGCGTTCACTCAGACCACATGACACCATAAAGCGCACCACGTTTCGGCGTGCCGGGGCAATCACCACTTTTTCTCAGCACCTCCCGAGTGACCTTCATTTCCAGTAGCGACTCCGCGAGCAGCTTTTTCAAGTGCCCATTTTCGGCTTCGAGTTCCTCGAGTCGTTTGGCATCGGGTACGCTCATGCCACCAAACTTGCTGCGCCATGGATAGTAACTGGCTTCCGAGAAACCATGCCGACGGCATAGCTCCTGGATGGGCAGTTCTGCTTCGGCTTCGCCCAGAAAACCAATGATCTGCTCTTCGTTGAAACGCTTCTTCATGTCCAATCTCCTTTCGTAGGACCAGACTCTAAAGTGTAGCGCTACTCAATCAGGGGGTGACGCCGTACCCTACGAGCCACTATCGGAGGAGGATCCATGGCTCAGATACTTCACCGACGCGCCACGACCACGCACGCTATTCGAGAAGAAATACAGCGATCGACAGCTTCGATCGCGGCGCTGAGTCGGCGCTACAACATCAACCCTAAAACCGTTCGCAAATGGCGTCAGCGGACATCGGTTGAAGACGACAGAATGGGGCCAAAGGCACCTCGCTCATCGTCCTTGACAGAAGCGGAAGAAGCCGCTGCCGTCACCTTCTGGCGAACCACGCATCTGCCACTGGATGACTGCCTGTTTGCGCTGCAGCGCTTTATCCCGCACCTGACCCGGTCGAGTCTGCATCGCCTCTATCAGCGTCATGACGTCAGTCGTTTGCCACGTGAAGTTGAGTCAAAAGCAAAGGCAAGGACGTTCAGGGCATATCCGATCGGCTATCTGCATCTTGATATCTGCGAAGTTCGCACCGGAGAAGGCCGGGCTTACCTGTTCATGGTAGTCGATCGCACCTCGAAATTTGTTCATGCCCGGCTATACCAGAAGGCCACTCGCGATCAGGCCGCCGCGTTTCTGGAAGATGTCGTGCAGCAGTTACCTTACCGGATACATACGGTGCTGACCGATAACGGCGTACAGTTCGCCAAAAGGCGTGGCACCGAGGCGTATAAACCCCATCGATTCGACGTGGTCTGTCGCAAGCATGGTATAGAGCATCGTCTGACATGCCCCTTCCACCCGTGGACCAATGGGCAGGTCGAACGGATGAACCGGACCCTGAAGGACGCCACGATTCGCAGCTTCCACTACGCCACACTGGATGAACTGGCCGCTCATCTGAAGGACTACCTGTGGGCCTATAACAGTGCCCGACCGCTACGGTCGCTGAAGGGCAAGACTTCTATCGGATTTATTCTAAAAAGATGGCAGGATGACCGGAACAGGTTCCATCAGAATCCAAACCACTACTTCCCGGGACCAAACACCTAAATACGGCGGCATGGAAGCTTCTGATGTGAAGCGCCTCGAGGAACTTGAAGAGGAAAATCGCCGACTGAAGCAGATGTATGCCGAGCTGAGTCTGGAGCACAAATTGTTGAAGGATGTGATCATAAAAAAGCTGTAAAGCCAGCCGTTCTACGAGAGCGGGTTGATTACCTCAAGCAGGCGCATGATGTCAGTATCCGTAAAGCCTGCCGAATCGCTGGCATCCATGACTCTATGTACCGGTATCGGCTCAACATTTACCGGGATGAACCGGTGATTTCAGAGCTTCAAAGCGCCACTGGCCGCTATCCTGGCTACGGCTTCAACAAACCCTTCAAGGGCTGCGACGCTGGGGTCAGGGGGAATCACAAGCGGGTTCACCGGCCGCATTATACACTCAATCTGAATAAACAGCGACGGGGCAAGAAACGGCTCACGACACGCAACCCGGAACCATTGAGCGTATCCGCCCCCGTTAAACGATGCGGATCCATGGATTTCATAAGCGACAATCTGTTCTGTGGCCGCACCGACTACCTTTGTATAGCCCCTGCTCTGACCCGGCTGAGGGAGCACATTCCACATTCAACGTCGAAAAGCCTTTTCTATTAAAGATCTTATTGTATCAGTCGATAATTAGTAAAATTGAAAATATAATTTTTTAGAGCCCCTTATGCCTGTCATAAACACCAATATTACAGCGCTCAGCGCCCACGGGACGTTACAGAAATCGCAATCGTCTCTTGCAACGAGCATGGAGCGTTTGTCGTCTGGTATACGTATCAATAGCGCAAAGGATGATGCAGCCGGTCAAGCTATTGGCAACCGTATGACCAGCCAGATTAACGGGCAGGCTATGGCCATTCGTAATACGAATGACGGTGTGTCTATGTCGCAAACGGCTCAAGGGGCGTTGGATCAAATAAATGATAAGCTTCAGCGTATCCGTGAACTGACAGTTCAGGGGTTGAATGGCACACTTACCTGGAGCGATAGCGATTCCATTCAAAATGAAATCAATATGAACCTGAAGGAGATCGATCGACTTGCGACCTCCTCGGACTATAACGGCATACCTCTACTAGATGGCCAAGGAGGGCTGGTCAATTTACAAGTAGGCGCGAACACCAGCGATACCTTGGGAGTGGATCTTCTGCCCCCAGGGTTTAGTGTTGAGGCGCTAGGACTTGAGGATTTTACGGTAAGAGGAATCGATGGAGAAGTGACACCGAGAAACACACTAAGCGGCCGCGCCTTTGATATCGAACTTTACCCGCAGAATCCAAATCAAACTCGAGTTACTTATAGCGGCGTGGCAGGCAGCGAGCCGACCCTTCGCCAGCAAAGCGCGGCGGGCGGTGGTCTAAATTACTATATTAGTACGCTGGATGGTAATGGCAATCCGCGCTTTTACGATACCCGAACGCCAGTGGCCAATCATACGACGGCCACTGACCGTAGCACGGTCAGCGTTGCGAGTGCCGGGCTGCTTTATACCGACTCGCTAGCCAGTGAGCCGGAACAAGAAATCACCAGCCTTGCCTTCAATGATGCAAGCGGTAATACTTTGGAGGGCTCAACTCGTCTACTTTCATCTCAGTCAGGCTATTTAATAGAGCAAACGGCTCAGAACGGCAGCGTGCGTTACTATGACTCCATGCTCGATTTTTTGCCCGGGCAGCAAGTAGCAACGGCCAGTGCCATTGGTAGCGCTTTGGCCACGAAACAAGCGTATGAGCTGGTGTCGGAGATTGAGATCGACGGTGAGAGTTACGTGCTTGGTGGCGCCACTCTCGTTTTCCAGGGAAGCTCGATGGAGGCGCTAACCAGCGCGAATGTCGTTGAAAAAGAAGGCAGCTACTACATCCAAAGCCAGCTTGATGGCGACAACGTTTACTACCGTATGGCGAATATGAGCGCGACACCGGCAGTTGAAGGTGAAGAGCCTACACTTGTTTTTCAAGCGGATACAACGCGGGCTTTCGTAGGCGCTGATTTGGCGGACCGTGATGAAGTAACCGTTCTTCCTCCCATTGATTTTTCCACGTCGCCTGCCATCGACATTACTGACAATGAAGGCAGCGCTATAAGCGGGAATCCTCGGCTTACTCGGGAGGTGTCCACCGGCCAGTATATGGTTGAAATAAGCGATGGCGCGGGGCGTTATAGCTATCACCAGGCGAGCGTCGCTTTTTCGATCGAGCCAAACGGAGAGGTACAGGTCAATGCCCAAGCGCAGGCCGCAGCGGTGAATACGTTCGACCTCAACGAGCGAGTAGAAAAGGTAAGCGGCAGCTCAACAATCACGCTCGACCCGCGTAACGTAACGGTCAACTATACAGACTCCAATGGCGACAGCTTTAGTGATGTGCTGCGCCAGCGTGAGGATGGAAATTACTACTTTGATTTGCCCGATAGCCATTCGAGTTATGGTAACTCTAAAGTCGCCAGTCTGGTTGATGTCGATGGTAATAACACGCTCATTAAAACGGTGAATGGCACGGGCGAGGTCATCATTTATCATCCTTTAAGCGTTGCGCCGTTATCGATTAATGTAACGACGGATGCCAATGGGCCTAATGACGATGGCATCCCCCATAGTATCGTGAACCTGACCGAAGTTGACCGGGACATTCGGCTACGCACTCCGCCCAACCCTTTGGCAGCGCTGGACCAGGCTATCTCCATGGTGGACAGTAAACGTAGCTATTTGGGCGCATTAGAGAACCGGCTGGGAGCCGCTATAGAGAACAACCTGAATGCCAATATTAACCTGGCCGCGGCACGCTCTCGTATCGAAGATACGGACTATGCGTTAGAAGCGTCCAATATGGTCAAGAATCAGATTCTTCAACAGGCAGGAACCTCTATTTTGGCTCAAGCCAATCAAACGCCTCAGAACATTATTACTCTGTTGAAGTAGTAGCAAACGTAGTCGAAACTGCGGCCCACGGTAGGGTAATGATTTGAACGGCGCCTCGTCACAGCTTGACGGGATTACTAGCGGGAATGCGCAAGCGCCACAGTGGCCAGGCGGCGCCACCTGTGGTACTACATGGCTAACGCTATCAATAAGCCGAGACCGCGCTCAATGGATACCCTCACCCTGGCCCTCGTTTTCGCCATCATGGCGGCCTGGCTCAGCTTTAGCTGCGGGCTGGTCGTGGTGTATCTGTTGCTCACGGGCCAGGAGGCGATCTCGCTGGGTCAAAAGGGCCGAAAAAACCAGGACGATGAACCGAGCAAGCCGGCTAAAAATGCGCCAGTGCTGGTGGATGATAGTGGCGCCGCCTGGGGTGTGCAGGTGCTGTTTAACGACCCTTCCGCCGAAACGGATCAGCGCTTGATCAGCGTGCTTGGCGCCCTGGGCGGCGAGTATGACAGTAGTGCCAAAGCCTACGCGCTCTCCGGCGAGTCGTCTCGCACGCCGGTGGTGGTGGAAAACGCGGTGTCCTTCGCGCCGCTACCGGCTCCCGATGACGCTGAAACCTCCTATAACGTGAAGGGGGTAAGCGTTCAGATCCGTGCTGCCAACAACGCCATGAAACCCGGCAAACTTCAGCTGGCGCACCTGGTCAAAATTGCCAAGGCGCTGACCCGAGTTGGCGGCACGGTCGTCGATGCCCAAAAAAATCCAATCAGTAAAGCGGGCTTCAAGGCCGTGATTGCCGGCGAAGCGCGCATGTAGTCAAACGCCCTAATGGCGCCGCTCGATGACCTGGCGTCGTTGTGTTGAACATGGGGAGTATAGGCAAGCGTTGAAGAGGGCGCGTCGAACACTCCGGGCCTTTCTTGTAAGCGGGTCTTCAGCCATTGAGTCTCGAGATGCCTCCGGTTCAGCACGATAGGCCGTGTTATGCTCCAGCTAATAGCCTAACCACCGAGCGCCGTCATGACTCATCTTGAGCGTCAAAAACTGCCCATAGGTGTGCAGACCTTCAGCGACATGCGTGAGGGCAACTACTACTACGTCGACAAGACGCTGCTGCTGCATCGGTTGATCGACGAGGGCAAATACTACTTTCTCTCCCGCCCGCGCCGTTTCGGCAAGAGCCTGCTGCTCGATACCCTGCGCTGCCTCTTCGAGGGGCGCGAGGAGTTGTTCGAAGGGCTCTATATTCACGACAAATGGGGCTGGCAGACGACGCACCCGGTGATTCGTCTGAGCTTCGCCGATGGGGTGATGCAAAGCCGCGAGGCGCTGGACGTGCGCATTCGTGACCAGCTGCGCATTCAGCGTGAGCGCCTGGACCTGGCCGAGCCGTACCCGTCGGACATAGCCGGGGAGTTCTCCGCGCTGATTCGCGAGGCACACCAGCATTTCGGCGAGCGCGTGGTGGTGCTGATCGACGAGTACGACAAGCCGATTCTGGACAACATCCTTAATGCCGAGCGCGCTCGCGAGCTACGCGAAGGGCTCAAGAACCTTTACAGCGTGCTCAAGGACGCCGACCCGCACTTGCGCTTCGTGCTGCTGACGGGAGTTTCCAAATTCAGCAAGGTGAGCCTGTTTTCGGGGCTCAACAACCTCAACGATATTACCCTGGATACGCCTTACGCGACGATCTGTGGCTATACCGACGACGATATCGACCGCGTTTTTGCGCCCGAATTGCCGGGGCTCGATCGAAAGGATATCCAGCGCTGGTACAACGGCTACCGCTGGGGTGGGCAAGACGTTACGGCGGTCTATAACCCCTTCGATGTCCTGCTGCTGTTTCAGAAACGCCAGTTCGGCCCCTATTGGTTCGAGAGCGCGACGCCGACGTTTCTGGTCGATCTTCTCAAAGCGCGGGGTGTGTTCACCCCCGCGCTGGATCGGCTAGAAACGGAAGCCAGCCTGCTCAACCGCTTCGATGTCGATGATATCGCCAGTGAAGCGCTGCTGTTTCAGACCGGCTATCTGACCATCAAGGCGGTCGAGGAGCCGCTGCTGGGGTATCGCCTCTACACGCTGGGCTTTCCCAATCAGGAGGTCGAAGTCAGCCTTAACCAGGCGCTGCTACCGGCGTTGGGTGTGGCGCACAGCCCGCGTGAGCGCAAAAGTCTGTTCACCCATCTGCGCGCCCACGACCTCAAAGGCCTCGAAGCGCACCTGAAAGCCCTCTACGCAGGCCTTCCTCACGACTGGTACCGCAACAATCCCATCGCCCAATACGAGGGCCACTACGCCAGCGTCTTCTACAGTCACTTTGCGGCGCTCGGCGTGGGCGTCATCGTCGAAGACGCCAGTCACCACGGCCGGGTAGACATGGCCGTCGAGGCGTTCGGGCATCGCTACCTGTTCGAGTTCAAGGTGGTCGAGCAGCTGCCCGATGGGCGGGCGCTCGAGCAGATCAAGGCGCGCGGCTACGCCGACAAGTACAGGGGCGAAGGCTGGCCGATCCACCTGATCGGCGTGGAGTTCTCCCGCGAGCAGCGCCAGATCGTCGGCTTCGAGATCGAAACGCTTTCGGATGCGTGAGAGCGGCCAAGGCTATGAATTTATTTCAAGCATAGCGCGAGTCGATTTTTATGACTTGTGTTAAAGATATTGTATTCGGATATCGGGATTTTAGTGCTCTATGCATAAGCATGGGCTAATTTTATCGCATGAGATTGCTTATCAAAAAGCCGTAAATAGCGATAAAATCGCTTAAAAAGTGCCTAATCTCGGTCAAGTTTGCGAATTAAAGTTAATAGTGGGGCGAAATGAGCAAGTTGGCGTTGTCATCATAACGTGCGATATAGAGCAAGGGGTGGACGGTTGCAAGCGCTTTTATATGGGCTACCTTGACTACTACGTTTTCGAAGCGCTATTCGGCGCTTCACTTCGATCTGAAATTTAATCATACAAGGAGTGGATTAGATGACAGTCACCAACACCCCCCTCAACGTTGTGACCGCACATAAACAGTACAGCGAATTTGGCGATATGCCCGCGACACCCGGTTCTAAAGTTCAGGACGCGTACCCCACGCGTTTGAGCGAAGCGCCGGCCGCGCTAACCCAGCCCCGCCAGGATGCGGTGGTAAAGGGTGGCGAGTTGAGCGGCCCGCTTTCCAGAGCGCAGTTAGATGAGTTCGAGCGCAAGGGCTTTCTGTTCATACCCAACCTGATCAGCGGTGACGAGCTCGACGAGCTTTGCGACGACATCACCGAGTTGATGGATCGCGACGAATTTCGCAACCGCGAGTTCAGTATTACTGAGCCCGAGAGTAACGAGATTCGCTCGCTGTTCGCCGTGCACAAACTATCGGATCGTTTGGGCAAGCTGGCCGAGGACGAGCGCGTTGCCGGTGCGGCGCGTCAGATTCTGGGTGACGACACCTACATTCATCAGTCGCGCATCAACTACAAGCCCGGTTTTGCCGGCAAGGGCTTCAACTGGCACTCGGATTTCGAGACGTGGCACGCGGAAGACGGTATGCCGCGCATGCACGCAGTAAGCGCTTCCCTGATTCTGACCGACAACCACGAGTTCAATGGCCCGCTGATGCTGATTCCCGGCTCGCACAAGGAGTTCGTTCCTTGTTTGGGCGAAACGCCGGAGGATAACCACAAGAGCTCGCTGAAAGCGCAGGAAGTGGGCGTGCCAAGTCAGGAAGCGCTGACCGAACTGGTGGCCAAGTACGGTATCGAAGCGCCGAAAGGCAAGGCCGGTGGTTTACTGCTCTTTGATTGCAACACGCTGCACGCCTCCAACGCGAACTTGTCGCCAGACCCGCGCAGCAACGTGTTCTTCGTTTTCAATCGGTTGGATAACCGCTGCCAGGCGCCCTTCGCCGCGCCGAAACAGCGCCCGGGCTTTCTGGCCCACGGCCCGAACAGTCATTGGACCCCGGGCCAGTAAACGCCTGAAATCATCATTTTGGGCGTTAAGGGTGCTTGCATAATCGAAACCCCCGTCGCGTCGCTTGTCTTGAAAAGGCAGCGGCGCGGCGGCGCGTTGATTCAAAACCGGCCGGTTGTTTAGCTTGTCAGTCCCTTTTTGACGTTAAACGTATTACGCGGCGCATTATAAAGTGCCAGCGTATAGGCGCTTGAGAAGTATGTTTTAAGTTCACAAGAGCGTTTTTATTTGTTTTGTGCATTGATTTAACTGTTTCGTTTACCCCTCTCTATAAGTTACTTTTTATTATTAGTGAGTGTTCTTGTTACGGCATTAACTGGCTTTAAACTGCGTTGTAGAGAGCGGATATTTCCCTTTAGAGAATAACGTAGGTTATTGAGAACATTCTGCTTTTATTTCAATAACATAGGTTATTACTTTAACTGCCTATATTCTTTGACAAAAAAAGCGTTATGTTGAATTATCGACTGCCTGGGTGTGATGAGCGCCATTTCACACGCGAGAGTTGTCGATACGAAGCTGTTTTAACCTTTGTTAAGAAAAGGCTGAGTGGCATGAGGTGATCGTTGCCAAGGCTGCGTATTGCTCCGTTTTGCTTGTCTGGCCGTTGGGTTATGCAGGGATATTGAGTCATCTACTTTCGAGCATAATGTTATTACGCCAGTGGAGCGCCACGATGCGTAACGAGTATAACGCCAAGGAAAAGGACGCGATGGACACGAGCGTTTATACGCCGTTACCCGGTAGGGTACCAGGAAACAGGAAGATAACGCTCCCGAGTATTCTGGGGCTTTATGGCGAGATCGACGATCAGTCGCGAGCGCTGCTCTCCGAAATCAACGCCAGGGTCATCGACCTCAAGCGCCATCAGAAGCTTTTTTTCCTCCACGAGGGCAGGGCGCGCGTGTTCATCGTGCGAAAGGGCTGGGTGAGTATCTGTCACTCGGTCAAGCATCATGGCCAGGACATCGGCAATGTTTACATGCCGGGCGATATCGTCGGTCTGCGTGAAAGTTTTTTCGACCCGGGCGACGTTGCCATCGTGGCGCTCCAGCACTGCGAACTCGAGCGCGTTGCGGTCGACGAGCTCCATGCGCTGTTCGAGCGCCACGATGCCATAAGAAAGGCGATCATTTCTTATGTCATGGTGAATGACAATATCGCCATTGCAAGGCTTCGAAGCTGTACCCACCACAAGGCCGAAGAGCGCGTCGCCCACTACCTGCTCGAGATCTACGCCCGCTACCGCTTCAAACAGGCGATCGAGGGGGATTTTTTCGCGCTGCCGATCACCCAGGAGGTGATCGGCGAGCTTTTGGGCATTACCAGCGTGCACGTGAGCCGCTGCATGACGGCACTGGAGCAGAAAAAGCTGATTCGCAAAAGTCGCACCATCATCAAGCTACTCGAGCCCGAGCGCTTGAAGGAGCGTACCGGGTTCGATGAGGCCTTAATCTATGGGCATGTATATCTGAGCTGATCTCGCTTCTTTTCGGCTGTGAACAAAAATCTCTTTAACGTTTGAGGGATGGCTCCTGGCAGACAAGCCAAGCCGAGCGGCCGTAATGCCAACCCGGCAGAAGCGTTATACGGGGTTACGTTAACAATATTCCCATGAAGAGTGTGCTTTTATACTCGCGAAGGCTGGGCAACACAGCTTTCCGTTCCCTGTGCAGTGTCTACAGGGCGGCAAAGGCAATGCTTACAGGGCTTCCGGTCTCAATGAGAGGAGCATGTGGCAAGAGCCCTCCAGACTGCGTTGAAACTTCAAAGGAAAGAAGCGTGTGCGTTAGTTCATTAGCGGCCAGCAGCCATTTCCCGGTAGGGTCAAATGTCGCAAACCTGGGGCCCTGGCCTTGGGTCGAGTGCCAGCTTGAATGGGAGAGCAGCCCGGTTGTTTGATCTATTTCGAAGACCGCGATGCTGTCATGGCCTCGGTTCGAGCAATACACAAAGCGGCCATCGCCACTGACCAGGATAGCCGATCCCGTATTATTGGCTGTGTAGTCTTGAGGCAAGGTGGTTATCACCTGTTTAGGCGTCAGCTGACCTGTTTCGACCTCAAAGTCGTACACTGCAATGGTGCTATCGAGTTCGTTGATGATATAGCAGTAGGCGTTGGCCGGATGAAAGGCCGCATGTCGTGGGCCCGCTCCAGACCGAGTCGTGATTTCCTGCGCTATAGAGAGCCGGTTGTGCTTTACATCAAGGCGTAAAGTGAAAATCTTATCCAGCCCCTTGTCTGGAACGATCACCCATTGATGGCTTGGGTCGTACTGCACTTGATGAGGGTGCGAGCCTTTTTGTTGTGTTCGATGAGGGCCAGGTTCGCCGCTAAACTCAAGCAGGTCAATCAAGGTGCCTATGCTGCCATCCTGATTGATAGAATGAAGGCCCACGGACCCCGTCGCATAGTTGGCCACCAGCAAACACTGATTGTCAGGCGTTAACGTTAGATAGACCGGGTTGGTGCCTCCGCAATTTTCGCTATTAATCAGGGAAAGCTCTCCGCTTTGTTGATCGATCGCGTAAGCGCTGACCTGGTCGATGTCGCCATGTACGGTATACAAGAGACGTTGGTTGGGGTGCACTATTAGATAAGACGGATTATCGAGGCCTGATACTTGCTGTACATGATGGAAATCGCCTGATTCGGGGTCGAAACGATACACTTCAATTCCCTTGCCTTCGGCCTTTCGCTGGAGCGTGGTGCGCGAACCAATATAAGCAAAGAGGGAGCGCTGACCGCCGGAGGCCGAATGTGTCGTCGAAGCGCTGGCTTTGGTAATCATGCCGGAAAACAAACCTCCGAAAGCGGCCGAACCCAATAACACGCCCGATGCTGTCAAAAAGCGCCGGCGTGATTCAACCGCTGGTACGTTGAGCGCGTCATGATGTGTGCTCTCTATTGTTGTTTTTTCTTTTTCAATCATTGTTTTACCTATTGTGTGCTGTTGCGGAGCTTCACAGCGTCAGACGTTATGCTTTATCCAATGAGCGATTTTTCTGTGCTTACGCAACCATCTCTCATGAGACTATTTTTTAAAATAATACAATAGTCGTGTTTTTCCATGGTTTTTTCAGATTTCTGTGTTGGATAGAAAAAGACCCGAGAATAATATTTGTTGGCAACGGTTTTTATTTTTATATATTATTTTCAGTATCTTGTATGGATATTCTGTTGGTTGTTTTTGGAAATGGTTTTTCCAAGCGAATGTCTTGAGGAATTTTTCAATGGAAGGAGATTCAGGCGCAAAATATAATTGTATTATTTTTTTATAAAAAACTATAAAGGGGCGTTGGGCTTGAAGGGCTATTGGTTTTCGCCTTGAATGGAGGGGCTCGGATGATCAACTGGACTACAGAATTTATCCTCTTCTGGTAGCGAGAGAGCTTCTAAAGTATTTTCTTCGGGAGCAGATTCATGGACATCAAGCTGCGCCAAAAAGCGACGACGAAACAGCCAGGCCTCACGCCTACAAACAGGCTGCCGTCGAACGACCGAATATCCCGAATCATCTGCATTGGCGTTTTCAGTAGAACGCCTCAATCAGGTCTGGTGGGCGGGCATCACCTACCTGGAGCGGCCAAGGCTGAAGTTATCTAGCGGTGGTGCTGGGCTTGGGTGCCCGTCGAATCCTGGGGCGGGCGATGCCCTTCCGCCCTGATGCCGATCCGGTCGTTAAAACACTGGATCACGCCTTTGAACAGCGTGGTCGACTGAAAAAAGTCATGTTCCATTCGGATTCGGGCAGCCAGTACGCCAGCCGTCAGTTCCGCCAGAAGTTCTGGCGCTATCGAATGAGGCAGAGTATGAGTCGACGCGGTAACCGTTGGGACAACGCGCCAATGGAATGACTGTTTCGCAGTCTGAAATCAGAATGGATACCGGCTACGGGGTATCGAACCTTATTGGAGGCCAAAAGAGACGTCAGTGGCTATCTGATGGGCTACTACAACCGGCAACGACCTCGTGAGTTCGACGGCGGCTTTTCGCCTATCGTTGCAGAGGAAAACTTTACATCACTGTCCGGAAATAGTGGGCCACTGCAGTTGATCACTGCGAATGATTGATTTATTAAAAACTGGGCTGAATCTGTTTTATAGTCATCGCTTAGAAGTACCAGGATAAACCTACGCTAACCTCTTTCGTGTGTTCGGCATGTTCGATACCAATGCGACCATCAAGCGATTTTCCAAGCGCTAATCTGTGCTGCAGTTGCCAGTGGGTACGCCGCCCGTCAGCGCCTTTTAGCGCATTGGTGTGAGTGGCCTGTAACAAGGTACGCTGTTCCGTATTCCAGTCCGTTAATACACCAAACTGTGCGGTCGGGGCTAACGGGCCAGTTTGGTAGCGTTCTGTGCGTGCTTGGCCGCCTATCATAACGAATGGCAGATATCGGCCCACGCGATACGATTTGCCTGCTAAAAGCGTTGCATGTGCTTCCAGGCAGCCGTTACAGGCAAGGTTCGAGCGCTCGATACCTCCCGACGCGTGCCAAGCGGTGCTGGGTAAGGCGGGCAGAGGAACGCTTTGGGCGTGCAAGTTGGTGATATGAAAAAGCGATAGTCGTCGTAGACGGACTGTTTCGTTGGTAAGAAAGAACTCAGTGCGACCAATCTCGAGCGCGGCGCTGGGCATGCGGGTGATATTACTATCCAGTAGATCGTACAGCAGCGGTCTTATCGTTAGTCGCAGAGCTTCGCCTAGCTTGTCATTATAAAGCCCTTCAACCCGTACCAGCGATGAAGGCGTTGCTTCGTGTAGCGGCGTCAAGGTTGCTGGAGTTAATGCGCTGCTTGCCTGAGGTAGCGCTAAGCGCGCTTGAAGCAGTTGACGTTCCATATCGGCCAAACTTGGCTCATTACCTGTTTGTTTGAGAAAGGCGCTGTGGCTTAGCAAGGTGTCCAGCACCCGGGCCTGACTTTCCTCGGGTAGCACCTGCAAGGTCGCATTGTTAATATCAAGCCGTTCCACGTCTGGCCAAGTGCCCTGGACAGCCTGTTGCTCTTGGCGGGTAAGCTGTTGGTAGCGGCGTTCGGTTTGCAGGCGCCGGGAGGGCACGTGGCGCGTCTCTTTTAGTAGCGGTTGGTTGTCTACTTGAGCTTCACCAATAGCGCGTATCAGCGTTTCTGGTGCTACCCAGGCGGCCCGGCCGGGTGTCAGATCCTGGTTGATGACGAGCTCCAGGGTGCGAGCAATGCGTGAAGCGCAATTCTGGGTAAGAAACAAATAGTCAAAATTCTGGCTGTGAATTTCAAACAAGTGAGCGATCAAAAGATCGCGTTTATCTGGTGCCAGGTTTAGTCGGTAGTGCCAAAGATCACGCATTTCGCGCTCACTGTAGACTGTATTGTTGCGATAAAAAGAGGCATGGGAATAGCGGGCTTCGTAGCCGCCCAACACTCCTTTCGCCATGTAAGTCATGATCCCGTCGTCCTCTGGGACATCGGCGCCGAAATTGAAACTGATGTCGAGAAGTCGAGAGATCGTCGCTTCACCGTTCTCGTCACTTTTTTCCAAATGCAGCATCAAGTGGCCAAAGAAAGAGGCCGGGTTACCCAGATAGCCCGAAGCAAACATCAGCCCGACATCCGAGTCGCCGTAGCGTCTTTGCCAGTCATCCCATTCTGGGCAGTCCGCTTCAGGCCATTGTTCGCCGGTCATTTGGGTTATCCAGCGGGCGCGAGCGGGAAACCGGCAGCGTGCATGTGGCTCGTCTGTTTGAGTCGGCCGGCGCAGAGCCGCAAGCGTTGCGGCAAGCTCCGCACCGGGATTGAATGCGCCGTTCTCAGCCAGAAAGAAAGCGTCATCCAGTACGGCGCTGCGCGGCTGGCTAAACACCCCCCCTCGATCAAAGTGCAGCAGTGAATGCCATTGTGGGTGATCAAAAAGCGCAGGCTGCTCAGCCTGACTGACACCCACGTAAAAACACAGGTAAGCTGAAAGCGCTACCAGAAGGCGTCGCATGAAAAACTTGTCCTTGCATGGTAGAGATGGGCAAAAGGGGCGGGGCTGTAAGCTTATCAGCCCCGCCGGTTTTTTAGCTGGAGGCGCAGCTAACGGCGGCCTGGTTCAGGCTGCTGTAGAATTGAAAGGATTTATCGGCGTGAGTTTGGTCAGCATAGCCGGTGGCAGCGGTGTTGCTCTGAAGATCGGCTCGCAGTTGGCTGACTACTGCTTGCTCCGCGCTGGCCGAGCAGTTCATCAGGTCAAGCGCGGCGGTCAAGTGCTCGCCTTTGCCCATGGCAGTTTCCATGGCCAACTGGTCATAAGTGGTGTCGATGAATTGAGCCACCTTGATCTCTTTGCTGCTGCAGGTATCCGGCGAGATGGTCGCAGAGGTCACGGCCGTCGAGCCTGAGTCCCAGATAACGTTTGAAAGCGCTGCTGCTGTAGTATTGTTGTCAAAAATTGCGGCACCGATACCACAATGCTGCCATGGATTGATATCCCGCTTTGCATCTGCGGCTACGGTACTGATGCCCATCATTAGGCAGCTGCTCAAAGTGGCAGCAGAAAGAATGGCAAACTTCATTTTTTTCCCTTGCATTAATTTAATGGCCTTGATTAGGAGTTTATCGGGAGGGCCATTCTCCCCCAATAATGCTGTATCACTGATCTATCTCGACTTACGGCTATACGGCGTGTTTCTCATCTGAAAAAGCACGTTTGCACCCAATATCAGGCAGTAAGGTATTAGAGCCGGAAAATTTCGAACTAAAGTTACCATTACTTGAGCGATAAGTATACGTTATTATTAGTTATTATTAGTTTTTCGCTTGCTAACTATTTGATGCCGACTTGTTCTGGCGCCAATAGCCACTTGCTTCAACGACCCTGGTTTGGAGGCAGGGCAAATAGGTCGGGGAAAAGCGGGCGGGTGGTTGTGCCGGGGGGCAGGTGGGGTAGACTAGTGCGCCTGTCGACGACTTAGCGGCACGTATAATGAGAAGGAGAGTACCCGCCATGCGTTTTGTTCCCCAATTTACCGATGGCCAGGAGTTTCCCCACGCGCTGGGCAAGGTCGTGTGCGTTGGCCGTAACTACGCCGATCACGCCAGGGAGTTGGATAACCCGGTTCCCTCCGAGCCGCTTCTGTTCATCAAGCCGGCGACCAGCGTGGTCGATCTTGCCAAACCGCTGGAGCCCCCCTTCTCGCGCGGCGACGTACACTTCGAAACCGAGCTGGCGCTTCTGATCGGCGAGACGCTGACCCACGCCACCCACGAGCAGGCCGAGCGCGCCATCGTCGGCATTGGCCTGGCGCTGGATCTCACCCTGCGCGACGTGCAGAGCAAGCTCAAACAAAGCGGCCACCCCTGGGAGATCGCCAAGGCTTTTGACGGCGCCTGCCCGCTCTCCGCATTCTTGCCGCTTTCCCGCGTGCCCAACTGGAACGCGCTGAGCTTTACCCTCGAGATCAACGGCGAGCAGCGCCAGTACGGCGAAGGCGCGGACATGCTGTTCGCGATTCCCACGCTGGTCGCGGAAATGAGCCGCCACTTCACCCTGGAGCCCGGCGATGTAGTGCTGACCGGCACCCCAGCCGGCGTCGGCGAGCTGCCCCGCGGCGCGGCACTCAAGCTGGCTCTGACCGGCGGGCTCGAGGTGAATACTAGCGTCGTCGAGTAACGCTTCAACGCAAAAGCGCCGCTGGCTGAGTGCCGGCGGCGCTTTTTTGTGCCTTTGCGTTTTATCTCGTTACGCTTTCGTTCGAGATGCCTGGGTAAACGCTATTCGAGACAAGGGCTATTCAAGACAGGTTCTATTCAAGATAGGTTCTATTCGAGATAGGTGTAGCCCTCGAGCCCTTCGTTGAGGCTCGCCGCGAAGCGCTCCCGCTCGGTCTCGGAAAAATCGCTTCTGGTGAGCTGATCGAACAGTTTGCGCTTGAGCACGCTGGCGTCGAAGTTCACGTAGCCCAGCACGTTGGCCACGGTGTCGCCGGCCTGGGGGTTGGAGAAGACCCACTCGCCGCGCTCGTTGAGCGCCGCATCCACGGAGTCGGTGTCGCCAAACAGGTTGTGCAAATCGCCCAGAATCTCCTGGTAGGCGCCGACGAGGAAAAAGCCCAGCCAGCGCTCGTCTTCGCTTTGCCACTCGGGCAGCGGCAGGGTGCTCTCGACACCCTGACCATCGACGTAGCTGTCGATACGCCCGTCGGAGTCGCAGGTGATGTCCTGAATCACCGCGCGGCGGGTCGGCGGGGCGTCGAGGCCGGTCAGCGGCAGCACGGGAAAGATCTGCTCGATGCCCCATACGTCCGGCACCGACTGGAACAGCGAGAAGTTGACGAACAGCTTGTCGGCGAGCTTTTCGGCCAGCTCGTCGAGAATTTCACGGTGGGCGCGGTTGCGGCTATCAAGCTGGCCCTTCAACCGCGCGCAGGCGGCCATGTAGAGCCGCTCGCCCTGGGCACGGGCGTCGATGGTAGAAAGCCCGAGCACGAAGCGCTCATGAAGCTCCGATACCGCCTGCAGCACGTCGTGCCATGCCTCGACCAGCATGCGCGGCTCCTGGGGTGTTTCGAGCTGGTCGAACACCCGCCACAGCGCCTCGACCTGGGGGTCGTCCTGCTCGTGGCGAGCAGGGGGCGTGTCGTCGATGCGCTCCTCGCCGATCACGTTGGTGATCAGCACCGCGTGGTGGGCGGTCAGCGCCCGGCCTGACTCGCTGATCAGGTGCGGCGCGGGCAGGTTCGCCTCCTGGCAGAGCTGGGCGAAGGCGTTGACCACGTTGCGGGCGTACTCGCGCATCGAGTAGTTGACTGAACAGTCGCTTCTGGAGCGGGTGCCTTCGTAGTCGATACCCAAACCGCCGCCGACATCGACGGTGTCGACCGGGGCGCCAAGGGCGATCAGGTTCTGGTAGAAGCGGGCGCACTCGCGAAGCCCGCGCTGGATGTCGCGAATGTTGGCGATCTGCGAGCCCAGGTGAAAGTGCACCAGCTGCAGGCTCTCCAGCGCGTTCTCGCGCTTGAGCGTATCGACGACGCTCAGGATCTGGCTGGCGGTCAGGCCGAACTTCGACTTCTCGCCGCCGGTGTTCTGCCACTTGCCCTTGCCTACCGAGGAGAGCCGGGCGCGCAGGCCGATGCGCGGGGTGACCTCGAGCTCGCGGGCTTCTTCCAGAATGAGCGAAAGCTCCGAGAGCTTCTCGACCACCAGATACACCTTGTGGCCGAGCTTCTCGCCGAGCAGCGCCAAGCGCACGTACTCACGGTCCTTGTAGCCGTTGCACACGATCAGTGACGAGCCGGCATCCGAGAGCGCCAGCACCGCCAGAAGCTCCGGCTTGCTGCCCGCCTCGAGCCCCACGCGACCGCTGCCGCGCTCGGCGGTGGCGAGAATCTCCTCGACCACGCGGCGCTGCTGGTTGACCTTGATCGGGTAGACCGCGGTGTAGCCGCCTGTGTAGTCGGCTTCCTGCATGGCGGCGTCAAACGCGCTACAGAGCTGCTCGACCCGGTCGTGAAGAATGTCGCTGAAGCGCACCAGCACCGGCAAGCGCAGGCCCGCGTTTTGGAGCTCGCGGGTCAGCGCGTTGAGCGACAGCGCCGGCCCTTCGATGTCGCTGCCCAAGGGGCGCACTAGCGCCTGGCCCTGGTCGTCGACATCGAAGTAGCCGCTGCCCCACTGGTCGATGTTCCAGGTGCGGCGGGCGCGCTGGGCGGCGCTCGGTGCGGTCAGCGAATCACTCATCGAGTAGTCACCTCGGGTAGCGGCAGCGCGCCGTGGTCGATGCGCGCCTGCAAAATGGTGCGAAAACGCGCCGGGTCGTGGGGCGTCAGGTCGTGGGCCGGCGGGTCGACGTAGACGACCAGCAGCCGGGAAAGCCAGTAGCGCAGGGCCGTCATGCGCAGCATCACCGGCCACAGCGCGCGCTCGTCCGCGTTGAACGGGCGCCGCGCCAGATACGCGCCGAGCACGGCGTCGTAGCGCTCGGCGTTGAGCCGGCCATCGTTGTCCGTGGCCCAGTCGTTGATCACGATGGCCACGTCGAACAGAAACTCGCCGGTGCAGCCGTTGTAAAGATCGATGATACCGCCGAGTTCATCGCCTTCGAACAGCGTGTTGTCGCGGAAGAGATCGCCGTGCAGCGCGCCGGACGGAAGCTCTTCCACCTCGGCGAAGGCGGCCTCGAACTCGTCGACCTGGTCTTTCATCAGCGACTGGTCCTCCGGGCTCAAATACCCCAGCACCTTGTGATGGACCGCCCTCAGCCAGTGAAGATCCCGCGGGTTGGGGCGTTGACCGGGAAAATGCTTCGAGACCACATGAAGCCGCCCCAGCGCGTCGCCCAGCGCCCGGCACTGGGCAAGATTAGGATGTGCCGGATGGCGGCCCGGCATGCGCGGGAACAAAAGCGCCGGCTTGCCCGCCAGACTCTGCAGCGCGGTGCCTTCCCGGTCGTGGACCGGGCCCGGCACTGGGATGCGGTGTTCGTCCAGGTAGTCCATCAGCTCGACGAAAAACGGCAGTTCCTCGTGCTCGCCCTGCTCGAACAGCGTCAGCACCAGCTCGCGGCGATCGGTGGTGACGAAAAACGTCGAGTTTTCGGTGCCGCCGGCCACGCCCTTGAGCGCCTTGAAGGCGCCCACATCGAATTTTTCCAGAAAGGTGGCGACCTGCGCGTCGCCAAGCGGGGTGAATACAGCCATCGTTTGCTCGCCCGGATTTTTGAGCGCCCATTGTAGCGAGTCATGGCGCCACTTGGCAGCGTTGTGGCGATTTCCTCGCCCGCGAATTCGGCACCCGGGGCCGGGAGCGCGTATCATGAGGCGATACGCTCACGCGCTTTCGCGCCCAGTCACATCAGGAACTATGGTTATGGCCCGCGCTCCCATCGTGCTCGTCGACGGCTCGTCGTACCTGTACCGCGCCTTTCACGCGCTGCCCCCGCTCAACGCCTCCAACGGCCAGCCCACCGGCGCCGTGAAAGGGGTGCTGAACATGTTGAAGCGCCTGATCAAGGACTACCCGAAAAGCCCCATGGCGGTGGTGTTCGACGCCCCGGGCAAGACCTTTCGCGACGAGATGTACAGCGAGTACAAATCCCACCGCCCGCCGATGCCCGACGACTTGAGAAGCCAGGTACAGCCGCTGCACGACTGTGTGCGCGCGCTGGGCCTTCCGCTTCTGTGCATCGAAGGGGTCGAGGCGGACGACGTCATCGGCACGCTCGCCTTTCACGCCACAAGCGCCGGGCGCGACGCGGTGATCTCCACCGGCGATAAGGACATGGCCCAGCTGGTGAATGCTCACATCACGCTGGTCAACACCATGAAGGACGAAACCCTCGATGAAGCCGGGGTGGAGGCGAAGTTCGGCCTGCCGCCGTCCCTGATCATCGACTACCTGGCGCTGATGGGCGACAAGGTCGACAACATCCCCGGCGTACCCGGGGTGGGGGAGAAGACCGCCATCGGCCTTTTGCAGGGCATGGAAGGCGGGCTCGACACCATCTACGGCGATCTGGAGAAGGTGAAAACCCTGAGCTTTCGCGGTGCCAAAACGCTGCCGAAAAAGCTCGAGGAGCACCGCGAACAGGCGTATCTGTCGTATAAGCTCGCCACCATCAAGACCGACTGCGAGCTGCCGGTGGGCCTCGATGATCTCGAGATCGCCCACCCGGATCGCGAAAAGCTCACCGAGCTCTACCAGGCGCTCGAGTTCAAGCAGTGGCTTGCCGAGCTGCTCGAAGGCCAGGACGAAGGCGTCGATGACGTGACAGGCGGCGAGCCGGTGGCGGATGACGCCTCCAGGCCCGCCGCAAGTGCCGCGCGGGAAGATCACGTTATCACCGACCAGAAAACGTTGGACGCATGGCTTTCTCGGCTGAAAAAAGCCGAGCGCTTCTGTTTCGATCTGGAAACCACCAGCCTCAACTACATGGAGGCAGAGATCGTCGGCGTCGGGCTTTGTCTGGAAGCGGGGGAGGCGGCCTACATTCCGCTGGCGCATGACTACCTCGACGCGCCCACTCAGCTGGATAGAGCCGAGGTGCTCGCTGCCCTCAAGCCGATTCTGGAGAGCGAAAAAGCGGTCAAGGTCGGCCAGAACTTGAAGTACGACATCTCGGTACTCGCCAACTATGACATCACGGTGGCCGGTAAGCTTGCCGACACCA
The DNA here is from genome assembly GCF_043558675.1 of Halomonas sp. HNIBRBA4712. Taxonomy (NCBI): domain Bacteria; kingdom Pseudomonadati; phylum Pseudomonadota; class Gammaproteobacteria; order Oceanospirillales; family Halomonadaceae; genus Halomonas; species Halomonas sp. HNIBRBA4712. The sequence goes on from NZ_JBIFXR010000001.1 coordinate 435,197, forward strand.
TGCTGGCATCTTATGTGCTCAACTCCACCGCCACCCGCCACGACATGGACTCACTGGCGCTCAAGTACCTGGGCGAAAAGACCATCTCGTTCGAGGAAATCGCCGGCAAGGGGGCCAAGCAGCTCACCTTCAACCAGATCGCGCTGGAACAAGCCGCGCCCTACGCCTGTGAGGACGTCGACATCACCCTGCGCCTGCACGACACCCTGCGCCCGCTGGTCGAGAAGGAGGGGCGCCTGGCTGACGTGCTCGATCACCTGGAGCTGCCGCTGATCAAGGTGATCTCGCGCATCGAGCGCAACGGCGTGGCGATCGACGACGAGCGCCTGCATCAGCAGAGCCAGCAGCTCGATAAACGTATCCGCGAGCTCGAAAGCGAGGCGTTCGAGCTTGCCGGGCGCGAGTTCAACCTCGGCTCGCCCAAGCAGCTCGGCGAAATACTCTTCAACGAGCTGAAGATTCCGGTGCTCAAGAAGACGCCCAAGGGCGCGCCTTCCACCGCCGAGGCGGTGCTCGAAGAGCTGGCGCTCGACTACCCGCTGCCCAAGGTGATCATGCAGCACCGCGGACTTTCGAAGCTCAAATCGACCTACACCGACAAGCTGCCGCGCTTGATCGACAAGGCGAGCAAGCGGGTGCATACCAGCTACCACCAGGCGGTCACCGCCACCGGGCGGCTCTCATCGAGTGATCCGAACCTGCAGAACATCCCCATCCGCACCGAGGAAGGGCGCAAGATCCGCCAGGCCTTCGTCGCCCGGCCCGGCTACAAGATCGTCGCCGCCGACTACTCGCAGATCGAGCTGCGCATCATGGCGCACCTTTCCGAGGACAAGGGGCTGCTGGAGGCCTTCGCCGAAAACCGCGATATCCACACCGCCACCGCCGCGGAAGTCTTTGGCACCACGCTCGATAAGGTCAGCAGCGATCAGCGCCGCAGCGCCAAGGCGATCAACTTCGGGCTGATCTACGGCATGAGCGCCTGGGGGCTGGGTAAACAGCTGCACATCGAGCGCGGCCAGGCGCAGACCTACATCGACCGCTACTTCGACCGCTACCCCGGGGTCGCGCGCTACATGGAGCGCATTCGCAGCCAGGCCGCCGAGGACGGGTTCGTCGAAACCGTGTTGGGGCGGCGCCTGTACCTGCCGGAGATCCATTCGCAAAACCGCGCCCGCCGCCAGGGCGCCGAGCGCACCGCGATCAACGCGCCGATGCAGGGCACCGCCGCCGACATCATCAAGCAGGCGATGATCGACGTGGATGCCTGGCTCGCCGAGGGTGAGTTCGACGCGCTGATGGTCATGCAGGTCCACGACGAACTGGTGTTCGAGGTGAAGGAAGCTCAGGTCGAAACGTTCATCAAGGAAGTGCAAGAACGGATGCAGGGCGCGGCGGAGTTGAAAGTGCCGCTGATCGTCGAGGCGGAAACCGGCGACAACTGGGACGAGGCGCACTGACGCGAGTGATGCTCACAACGAAACGGCCCGCCGAATGGCGGGCCGTTTGGGTTCTGGCTATAGGGCTTAGCGCCAGCCCACTCGATCGAAAATACGTACCGCTTCCGGGTTGTTCTCGCCCAGAAGGCTCATGTTGATGTCATCGCGCTTGAAGTCGCCCCAGGAGTCGAGCAGCGGGTCCTTGGCCACGCCGTCGACCACCGGGAACTCGTAGTTGCGCTCGGCCAGAATCTCCTGAGCCTCGTTTGATGCGAGGAACTCCAGGAAACGGATGCCGTTTTCAGGGTTCTGGGCGTTGGCCACCAGGCCTGCGCCGCCGACGTTGACGTGGGTGCCACGGTCGTCCTGATTGGGGAACAGAATCTCTACCTGCTCGGCGGCTTCGCGCTCGGCGTCGTTGTCCGAGTTCAGAAGGCGCGCGTAGTAGTAGTGGTTCGCGACCGCCACGTCGCATTCGCCGCTGGCCACGCCGAGAATCTGGTCGGTGTCACCGCCTTCCGGGTCGCGGGCCATGTTGTTCACCACGCCCTGGGCCCAGGCTTCGGCGTTTTCGGCGCCGTCGTGCTCGATCAATGAGGCGAGCAGCGACTGGTTGTAGATGTTGTTCGACGAGCGGATGCAGACCCGGCCTTCGAGGCCGGGCTCGGCCAGCGCCTCGTAGGTGGCGATCTCGCTCGGGTCGACGGTTTCCGGGTTGTAGAAGATCACCCGCGCGCGCTGGCTGAAGCCGAACCACAGGCCGTCCGGATGGCGCATCGCCTCGGGCAGGCGCTCGTTCAATACCTCGGAGTCGACGCTCTGGAACAGGCCGTCTTCCTCGGCGCGCCAGAGCCGGCCCGCGTCCACGGTGAGCATCACGTCGGCGGGGCTGGCGATGCCTTCGCGCTGCATGCGTTGGATCAACTGGTCGGAATCACCCTCCAGCACGTTGACCTCGATGCCGGTTTCATCGGTGAAGGCCTTGTAGAGCAGCTCGTCGGAGTCGTAGTGGCGCGCCGAGTAGATGTTGACCTGGTCGGCCAGAGCAGTGGCGCTGAACAGGGCGGCGGTAACGGCCAGGGCGACGGGAGCTTTGTTCATGAGCGGTATCCTTGCGCAGGGTGACGATTGGTTAGGCTGCTATTTTGATAATGGTTTTCATTTGTATCACTATTTAACGAGTTCGCCTTTGCCACGTCAAGCTGAACGATAATTAAACGCAGCTGCAGGCGTTTGCTAATGAAAGCGGACGCGTCAGGAAATAGACTATGGCCATTAACCTGGCGGCCCGCCGCCCAATCATCTGAAGAGTGCGCCATGACGTCGACCGCCCCCGCCACCTCTACGCCTGAATTGGCTCTGTCGCTTCAGGGCATCGAACACAGCTTTGGCAGCCACCGCGTCGTCAAGGGTATCGATCTGAACATTCGCCCGGGCGAGGTGATGTGCCTTTTAGGGCCGTCCGGCTGCGGCAAGACCACGCTGTTGCGTATCGCCGCCGGGCTCGAGCCGGTTCAGCAGGGGCGGGTGGCGCTCGACGGCCACGAGATCGCCGGGCCAGGTCGGGCGCACCTGCCGCCGGAGAAGCGCAGCGTCGGCCTGGCGTTTCAGGAGTCGGCGCTGTTTCCGCACCTGAATGTGCTGGAGAACGTCACCTTCGGCTTGAAGCACGTCAACAAGAGCGAGCGCCGGGGGCGGGCGATGGCGCTGCTCGAACAGCTCGGCATGGCCGAACACGTGGACCGCTACCCGCACATGCTCTCCGGCGGTCAGCAGCAGCGGGTGGCGCTGGCCCGGGCACTGGCGCCAAGGCCCAACCTGATGCTGCTCGACGAGCCGTTTTCGAGTTTGGATGCCAGGCTTCGCGACCGGATCCGCGACGACACGCTCCATGTGCTCAAGCATCTTGGCACCGCCACGCTGCTGGTCACCCACGACCCGGAAGAGGCGATGTTCATGGCCGATCGTATCGCGCTGATGCGCGACGGCCGGATCATTCAGACCGGCACGCCCTATGAGCTCTACTGCCTACCCACGGACCCGTTCGTGGTCACCTTCTTTGGCGAGGTCAACGAGCTTGACGGCGTGGTCGAGAACGGCGAAGTGGCGACTTCGGTAGGCGTGCTGAAAGCCGACTGGCTCGATGACGGCACCCCGGTGCAGGTGATGATTCGCCCGGAGGCACTGAGCCCAAGGTCGCGCAACCTGCCCGCCAGCGAGCATCGCCACAGCCACGTAGTGATGGCCAAACTGCTGGGCCGGGCAAGCCTCGTGCACCTTTGCGCTCACGGCCAGAATGGTGAAGAGACCCACCTGCACGCCCGGGTGCCCGGCGTCTACCTGCCCGCGCCCGGCCAGCCGGTGGAGATCGAACTCGACCACTCCCAGGTGTTCATTTTTCCCCGCCGCGGCGCATCGCCACGCTGAGCAGAATCACCGGCAGAATGCCCGCCAGCACGATGGCGAGCGAGGCGGTCGAGGCCTCGGCCAGGCGCTCGTCCGAGGCGAGGCTATGGGCGCGCACCGCCAGCGTATCGAAGTTGAACGGGCGCAGGATCATCGTCGCCGGTAGCTCCTTCATCACGTCGACGAACACCAGAATGCCCGCCGCCAGAAGGCTCGAGCGCATCAAGGGCGTATGCACGCGGCGCAGTGTGCTGCCGGCCGTGTGACCAAGGGTGCGTGAGGCGGCGTCCATGCTCGGCGTCACCTTGCCAAGGCTCGCTTCCACCGCGTTGAACGATACCGCCAGAAAGCGCACCACGTAGGCGTAGACCAGAATGAACGCCGAGCCGCTGAACACCAGGCCGACGATTACCCCGTAATGGGCGTGAAGCCAGGCGTTCAGGCTGCTGTCGAGCCAGGCGAAGGGGATCAGAATGCCCACCGCCACCACCGAGCCTGGAATTGCGTAGCCCATCGCCGCCACGCGGGCAAAAAGCCGCGCCGGTACGGTGTCGTTGAGCCGCACGCTGTAGCTCAGAATTACCGCCAGCCCCACCGCGATCAGTGCGGCCACCCCCGCCAGGCTCAGGCTGTTGAAGGCGAAGGCGAAAAAGCGCGTGCCGAAGAGCGCATCGCCTCGGGTCAGCGCCAGGTTCAACAGGATGGCGCTGGGCAGCAGAAAGCCGACGATGATTGGCGCCAGGCAGCCCAGCAGGGCGGCGGCCGCCTTCAGCCCGCCAAGGCGATACTCCGGCAGCGGTCGGCGATGGCCGCCGGCGTGAAAGTAGCGCCGCTTGCCCCGCGACACCTGCTCAAGCAGCACCAGCACGATCACGAAGCTCAAAAGGCACGCCGCCAGCTGCGCGGCGGCTACCGGCTCGCCGAGGCCAAACCAGGTGCGATAGATGCCGGTGGTGAAGGTATCCACGCCGAAGAACTGCACCGCGCCGAACTCATTCAACGTTTCCATCAGCGCAAGCGATACCCCGCCCACCAGCGCCGGGCGCGAAAGCGGCAGCGCCACGCTGAAAAAGAGCCGCCAGGGCCCCCGGCCCAGCGTGCGCCCCACGTCCAGCATCCCCGCCGACTGCTCCAGAAACGAGGCGCGGGCCAGCAGATACACATACGGATAGAGCACGAAGGTGATCAGCGTCGCCGCCCCGCCTAATGATCGGATATTGGGGAAATAGTAGTCGCCGTACTGCCAGTCGAACCACGCCCGCAGCGCGCTTTGAAACGGCCCGGCAACCTGGAAAAAGTCGGTGTAGGCGTAGGCGATCACGTAGGTCGGCACCGCCAACGGCAATAACAGCGCCCACTCGAACACGCGCCGGCCGGGAAAGCGACACATCACCACCAGCCACGCGCAGCCGGTGCCGATGACCAGCGTGCCGAGCCCCACGATCAGGGCGAGCCACAGCGTATTGGTCAGGTAGCGCGGCAGCACGGTGCTGGCCAGGTGCCCCCAGACCCCATCGGTCGGCACCAGGATATGGCCCAACACGATCAGCACCGGCAGCGCCACCAAAAGCGCCACACCCAACAGCGCCAGCGACCAGGGCGAAAAAACGCGTGCGATAGGGTGTGAGATAGAGCGAGCGACCCGCAGCGTGCGGGGAGGGAGCGTCGACACGAAAAGCCTCCTGGACGGCGCGGCAGCGGTAAAAAATGAGAAGAGAGTGCGGCCGAGAATGGTATCACCGTAGGAGAGGCGGCGCAGCCAGCAAGAAAAGAGGCTTGAGAAGAGAGTCGTAGAGGGCGAAAAGACGCCGCCGCCCTCGGGCGGCGGCAAGGACTCAGTAGCCGACCATCACCCCAGGAAGGCCCGTGACCAGCACCGGGAAGAAGGCCATCAGCACGCACGCGAGCAGAATCAGCGCGCAGAACGGGATCACCGCCTTATAGAGATCGACGATCTCCACTCCTGGCGGCGCGACGCCCTTCAGATAAAACAGCGCGTAGCCAAAGGGCGGGGTGAGAAACGAGGTTTGCAGCACCACCGCGACCATCACCACGAACCAGAGCGGGTCGACCCCCATCTGCTGGATGATCGGTAGCATGATGGGGAAGCTCAACAGCACGATGCCGGTCCAGTCGAGGAACATCCCCAGCACGAACACCAGCAGGAACATCATGATCAGCGCACCCGTGGTGCCGCCGGGCATGGCCAGCAGCAGATCCTGGATCACCTGCATACCGCCGCCGCGGGAGAACACGCCGGTAAAGGCGGTCGCGCCGACCAGTACCAGCATGACCATGGTGGTGGTTTTCCCCGCGTCGATCAGCGTGCGGTAGCAGGTCGAGACTTTCCGGTCGCCAAAGATCAGAAACAGGATGAACGCGATCAGCACGCCGATTGCCGAGGCTTCAGTAGCGGTGGCGATACCGGTGAAAAGCGCGCCCAGCACGCCGAGAATCAGCGACATGGGCGGCACCACGTACTTGCCCAGCATTTTCAAAAGCTCGCCGGTGCTCACCTCGGCGCGCTCCTCTTTGGGTACCGGCGGCCCATAGGAGGGTTTGAAGTGGCAGATGATCAGCACGTAGAGCGCGTACATCACGCCGAGCATGACGCCGGGCACCATCGCACCGGCGAACAGCGCGCCAACCGAGACCGGCGAGTAGCTCGCCATCAGAATCAGCATGATGCTCGGCGGAATCAGAATGCCCAGGCAGCCGCTGGCCATGATCACCCCGGTGCTGAGCTCCTTGTTGTAGCCGTATTTCAGCATCGGCACCAGCGCGATCATGCCCATCACCGCAATCGAGGCGCCAACGATGCCGGTGGTCGCCGCCAGCAGCACGGAAACGATGACCACGGTCAGCGCCAGGCCGCCGCGCAGGTTGGCAAGCAGCAGGCGCATGGCGTCGAACATCCGCTCGGTGACGCCGGAGTCGTTCAAAAACCTGGCCATCAGCACGAATAGCGGAATCGCTACCAGCACGTAGTTGTCCATGGCGTTGCCGAAGATGTTGTTGATCAGCGTGCCCAGCACCCGCTCGCCGGGGCCGAGAAAGGCGCCGATCACCGCCACGCCGCCGAGTACGAAGGCGAGCGGGTGGCCCATGAAAAGGCCGAGCAGAAGCCCGCCGAACATCGCAAGCGCCAGTAGCTCAGGACTCAAGTTCATGGGAGCGCTCCTCACGCAGGGTGATCACGGCGCGCAGTACGATGGCGATCGCCTGGAGTAGAATCAGCGCGGCGGCGAGCACGATCACGCCCTTGATGGGGTAGACCGGCAGCGCCACCATGCCGTAGGTGGTTTCGCCCCGGCTAAAGGAGCGATCAAAAAAGAGCCAGCCGTATTTCAGCATCATCCAGATGAAAGGAACGAAGAAGATCAGGTAGCCCACAAGTGTGAGCACCGCCTGACGCTTGAGCGATAAAAGGCGCTTGAGCACGTCGACCTCGACGTGGGCGTGGTGCTTCAAGCCGTAAGCGGCCATCAGCATGAAGTGGGCGCCGAACAGCATCTTGGTGACATCGAAGGCCCAGTCGCTGGGCCGGCCGAGAAAAAAGCGCGAGGCGATGTCGTACAGTACGATCAAGGTCATCACGGCGATCAGCGGCGCGATGATGCGCCCGAACAGCTCGTTCACGGCATCGATCGCCTTGGCAATGGCGTGCATGGAGACTCTCCGCAGTCAGCTGAGGCCCCGACCAGGCCGGGGCGGTAAACGCGCCTTACAGGCAGGCTTCGATCTCTTCAAGCGACGGCAGGTTGTCCATGGTGCGGCTCATGTTGAAGGGGTAGGAGACGTCGCGCCAGGTAGCGTAATCCTGCAGGTAGCTCACCATCGACTGGTACACTTTCGCGTGGTCCGGGTTCTCGCAGGCGCCCTGAACGATCACCTCGTTGGTCACCTGCTGAATCTGCGCCAGATCCTCGTCGGAGAACTGGTTGATGGTGACGCCATCCTCGACGAACTTGCGCGTGGCCTCGTTGGATTCACGCTCGGACCAGGCGAGCGACCAGGCCATGGTGGCATCCGCTGCAATACGCAGTTTTTCCTGGGTCTCCTCGGAGAGCGCGTTCCAGGCGTCCATGTTGATCATCACGCCGAAGACGCTGGCAGACTGGTGCCAGCCCGGTGTTGCCCAGTTGTCGGCGACTTCCGAGAAGCCCGCCTTGTAGTCGACGCCCGGGGTCGAGAACTCGCCGGCGTCGATCACGCCGCGCTCGATGGCCTGATACACCTCGCCGCCGGCCAGCGTCACCTGAGAGCCGCCCAGCTGCTCGAGCACGCGGCCCTGGTCGCGCCCGGAAAGGCGCAGGCGTTTACCTTCGAGATCGGCGATGCTCGCGATCGGCGTGCGGCCCATGAAGCCGGACTCGTTGTTGGTGATGCCGTAGGGCAGGTACATCATGTTGAACTGGCCGTAGATCTCCTCGTAGAGCTCGCGTCCGCCCCACTGTTGAATCCAGTTGAGATAATCCACGCCGTTGAACAGGCTCGTGGTGGTCGCCAGCGGCGAAAACGCCGGGTTGAGCCCTGCCCAGTAGCCGGGCCAGTCGCCGGAAGCTTCGATGCTGCCGGTTTCGGTGGCGTCGAACACCTCGGTGCCGGGCATCAGGGTGCCGCCGGCGCGAAAGTTGATCTGCAGTTCGTCACCGGCAAGCTGGTTCACAAGCTCCACCCAGTGGCGGTCGATCTGGATCAGATCGAGGTTGTCCGGCCAGGTGGTGGTCATGGTCCACTGCTCCTGAGCCTGAGCGGTGGAGGCGAGCAGTACGCCGGTGGCAAGCGCCGTCAGGGCGAAGCGTGACGTCATTTTCATGGTGAGTTCCCTGCGTGTGGTGTTGTTGATGTTGGTAACGTTCAGGAAAACGAGCGCAGGTTTACGTTAACGTAAAGTTGGGTGCGCTACAGCGATAAGCTAGCATACTCGTTGAACCGGCGCGCCATAGCCGATGGTGGTAGGGCACGGCAGCGCCCGCTCTGGTCGATGGCGATTAAATTTCTTTATTATCAGTTATTTAATATTATTAATAATACCTTGCCAAAATGTGGAAGATACAGTGAATCCAGTCATCGTTGAAAAATCGCTTAATAAAATTGACCTGTTCGGCCCTTACGCCATCAGGGCCTTGCCGTGATCCACGAGTCCCGGGCGCTTGCCGCCCACGCTCAGCGCCTGGCGCGGCGGCGCTGGCGCCAACTGGTATGGCTTCGCGGCGAGGTTAGCGCCGGCCGCGAAGCCGCGCATGCCCTCTGGCGCGCCCGCGACTGGCAGGCGCCGCTGTGGGTCGGCGAGGCGCACGCCGCGCCGGTCGAGGCGCTCTCACCGCGCAAGGCGCGAAGCCGCCTCGGCGGCGAGCATCAGCTCGTGGTGTTCGACGCAAGCCCCGGCTTCGACCCGGACGCGCTCGGCGTGCTGGCGGGTACGCTGATTGCCGGCGGGCTGTGCGTACTGATCACCCCTGCCGACTGGGGAGCGGCGCCGGATTCGGACTATGCCCGGCTAAGCGATCATCCCACGCCCTGGACCTCGCTCACCGCCCACTACCTCGAGCGGCTGGCGAGCATTCTCGCCGCGTCGCCCGGCGTCGTTCGTTGGCAGGCGGCGGGCGGGCTTGCGCTTCCCGCCCTCAATGGGGGAGCCGCTCTCACGCCCGCCCCGGCGGATAGCGCCTGCCGCACCGAGGATCAGGCGCAGGTCGTCGCGCTCATCGCCCGCTTGAAACGCCGCCGCCCGCTGGTAATCACCTCTGAGCGCGGCCGCGGCAAGAGCGCCGCGCTCGGTATCGCCTGCGCGCGGTTGTTGAAAGGCGGCCTGAGCGATATCGTCGTCACCGCGCCCACGCGCGGCGCCATCGAAAGCCTGGCCGAGCGGCTGACCGCGCTTTGCCCGGAAGGCGACTGGCAGGGGCGCGAGCGCTTCGTGCTGCCCTGCGGCGAAACGCTGCGCTATTTGGCTCCGGCCGAGCTCGATGAACAGGTCGGCCTGGGCCTGGCCGGCGGCGATGGCGCCACGCTGCTGGTCGACGAGGCGGCGGCGCTGCCGCCTGCGCTGCTCGCCGGGTGGCTTGCGGCGTTTCCCCGTGTGGCCTTCGCTACCACCGTGCACGGCTACGAAGGCTCCGGGCGCGGCTTCGCGCTGCGCTTTCGCGCGGTGCTCGAGCGCCAGACGCCGCTGTGGCGCGAGGCGCGCCTGGAAACGCCGGTGCGCTGGGCGCCCTTCGATCCCCTGGAAGCGGTGCTCGAAAGGCTGCTGCTGTTGAACGCGCCGCTGCCCGAGGTGACCCCCGGCGCGCCGATCCAGCCCCGCGCGATCACCCAACAGCGTTTGGCCGATGACCCGGCGCGGCTGGAGAAACTCTTCGGACTTTTGGTGCAGTCGCACTACCGCACCCGGCCGTCGGATCTGCGCCAGCTGATGGACGGCCCCAACACCGGGTTTCGTGTGATCGGTGAAACCGAACCCCAGGCGGTGCTGGTCACCCGCGACGAAGGCGGGTTCGAGCCGGCGCTGGCCGAGCTCGTCGCCCGCGGCGAGCGCCGCCCGCGCGGGCACCTGCTGGCGCAGTCGCTCGCCGCCCACGGCGGCAGCCGCGCCGCGCTCACCGCGCGCTGGCGCCGGGTGGCGCGTATCGCCGCGCATCCGGCGCGGCGCCGCGAAGGGCTCGGGCGCGCGCTGCTCGAGGCGGATATCCTCGATGCCCGGGCCCGGGGCGTCGCGCTTTATGGCGCTACTTTCGGCGCCGAGGCGGCGCTGCTGGATTTCTGGCAGGCGCTCGGCTTTCACCCGGTGCGCCTTGGCGTCACGCGGGAGCCCTCCACCGGCGAAGTCGCGGTGATGGTCGCCCGCGCCCTCGATGACGAAGGCGAGCGCGTGCTGGCGGCGCTGCGGGGCGCCTTCGCCGCGTCGCTTGGCGGGCTTCTCGCTTTCGAGCTGGCGGCGCTGCCCGCCGGGGTGGTCGTGCGTCTGCTCGGCACGCTGCCGATAAAAGAGTTGAGCGCCCGCGAGCGCCAGGACGCCGACGATGTCGCCTACGCCCACCGCGACCCGGCGCTCGCCCGCGCCGCGCTTGCAGCACTTGCGCGCCGGGCGAGCGTGCTGGCGGTTCAGGCGGCGCTAGACGAGGAGGTCATTGGTCATCTCGAAACCCTGGCCGGCTGGGCGTTTCAGAACCGCGCCCCTCACCATGCCCCGCGCGAGGCGAACCGGGCGCTGCGCCAGGCCGTGTGCGCGGTGGCCAAGGCCACGCTTTCCCCCTGGAAGCCGCAGCGGTAGAGTAGGGCGGTTACGGATCAAGAAGAGCTCACATGAACGCACACCTGGATACGCTGGAACCCACGCGGGTATGGCGCCACTTTCGCACGCTGTGTAATACGCCCCGTCCCTCGGGCCACGAGGCCGCGCTGGTCAAAAAGCTCGAAACCTGGGCCGACGGCCTGGGCCTTGCCCATGACTGCGACAACTTCGGCAATCTGCGCATCAAAAAGCCCGCAAGCCCCGGCCATGAAAGCGCCCCCGGCGTGGTTCTACAGGGCCATTTGGACATGGTCGCTCAGGCCAACGCCGATACGCCCTTCGATTTCGAGAATGATCCGATTCGCACCCATGTAAAGGATGGCTGGCTGCACGCCGAGGGCACCACGCTTGGCGCCGACAACGGCCTCGGCGTGGCGGCGATTCTGGGCGTACTCGAGGAGGACACCCTGACCCACGGCCCGCTGGAGGCGCTGTTCACCCTGGAAGAAGAGACCTCCATGGGCGGAGCGCTGGGGCTTGCCGAGAACTGGCTCGAGGGCTCGCTGCTGCTGAACCTGGACAGCGAGGATCGCGGTGAGGTCTACATCGGCTGCGCCGGCGGCGCCGATGTCATGGTTGATGCGCGCCTGCCCGAGAGCGCGCTGGGCGAGAGCGAGGCGGTGATCGAGCTTTCGCTGACTGGGCTCAAGGGCGGGCATTCGGGCATCGATATCCACAAGCCGCTGGGCAACGCCAACCGCCTGCTGGTGCGCGCGCTGCGCGCCCTCGACGTGCTCGATGCGCGGCTGATCGACTACCGGGGTGGTACGCTGAGAAACGCCATCCCCCGTGAGGCCTTCGCTCGGCTGGCGCTGCCCTGCGAAGAGCTCGAGGTCGCCCTGGAGAAGATCGAACGGCTCGAAGGCGTGCTGAAGGCGGAGCTTGGCAGCGGCGACCCGGGGCTTTCGCTCAAGGCGCGCCGCCTCGAGACCGCGCCCGAGGCCGAGGCGCTGACTCGCGACGCCAGCGCCATGCTGATCGCGGCACTGCTGGCCGCGCCCTGCGGTGTCGAGCGCATGAGCGCCGACGTCGACGGCGTGGTGGAAACCTCGAATAACCTGGGCGTGCTGAGCCTGGAGAAGGGGCGCTTTCATCTCTGCGCGCTGGTGCGCTCGCTGCACGACAGCGCCGTCGAGGCGATGGCGGACCGGTTCAGCGCGCTGTTCGGGATGATGGGCGCCCGAGTCAAGGTGGAGAACGGCTACCCGGGCTGGGCGCCGAACCCGCAAAGCGCGCTGCTTTCCACCTTCAAGGCGCGCCACGCGGCGCTGCTTGGTGAAGCGCCCGCGGTCAAGGTGATCCACGCCGGGCTCGAGTGCGGCATTCTCGGCGCCAAGTACCCGGCGCTCGACATGATCTCCTTCGGCCCCACGATTCGCGGTGCCCACTCGCCGGATGAGCGGGTCGAGCTCGCGTCCGTCGAGGAGTTCTGGTCGATGCTGCGCGCGTTGATCGAGGCGCTGGCACGAACGTCTTGAGCTTGCCCTGAACCAGAAGCGGCGCCTCAAGGGGCGCCGTTTTCGTTATGCGATGATCCGCCTTACTTGCTCAGGTAGGCGTTCAACATCCACACGGTCTTTTCCTGCTCGCGGATGTAGTCGCCGGCCTGGGAGGCGGTGCCTTCGTCGTCGGCGTCCGAGGCCAGCGCCAGCACTTCGCGCTGCAGCGCGATCAGTGTCTGGTAGCCGTCGAGCACGCCCTTCACGCAGGCCTGGCCGTCGGAGACGTTCTTGTCCTCCTGAATGCGCGAGAGCTTGGCATAGTCGCTGTAGGCGTGCACCGGTTGGTGGCCCAGGGTCAGAATACGCTCGGCGACTTCATCGACTTTGGCCAGAAGGTCGGTGTAGAACTCTTCGAACTTCTCGTGCAGCTGGAAGAAGTCGTTGCCTTTCACGTTCCAGTGGTAGCCGCGCACGTTCATGTAGAAAATCTGATAGTTGGCCAGCAGGTGGTTGAGTTTTTCGGCGAGCTGGCTGGCGCTATCTTCGTGTAGACCGATGCTGTTGAATTCGGACATCTCTGACTTCTCCTTGTAAAGGAACCGTAAAACGGCCATCAATTCATTTGACGTAGCGTACCGAACGCGGCGCTCTGGCTGAAACGAGTTTTATCCATCGCCTCCATAGCGTAGCGGTATCGCCCGCGCCCGCACTAACGATATGCCGCCAGCGCCGTAGTTTTTCAACCGTCAGGCGGGTCACGGGCGGCTTTGCCACAGCCGGGTCACGCTTTCGCAGCGCGCCTCGAGAAGCTTGGCTGTGCGTGGTAGCGCCTCATCGAGGCTCATCGGACCGTCGGCCAAAGCGAAGGCGGCGCTTACGCCTTCGTCGAAACACGCCTGCCAGCCATCGCCCAGGCTTCCCGCCAGCACCACCACGGGCTTGCCCAGCCGTTTTGCCGCCCGCGCCACGCCGATCGGCGTTTTGCCGGAAAGGCTCTGGCCATCCAGGCGGCCCTCGCCGGTGATGATCAGATCCGCCTGCTCGATCAGCGCGGCCAGTTTGGCCTGCTCCATGATGATCTCGATGCCGGGTTTTAGCGCAGCACCCAGAAAACTCGCGGCGGCAAAGCCCATGCCGCCCGCCGCCCCGGCGCCGGGAAGCTCCCGCCGGTCGTGGCCGAGCGTGTCGGCGCTGACGTCGGCAAAGCGCGCCAGCGCTTTATCTAGAGTGGCGACATCTTCTGCGGTGGCGCCTTTTTGCGGGCCGAACACCGCGCTTGCGCCGCGCCGACCCAGCAGCGGGTTGTCCACATCCACCGCGGCTTCTACTTCGAGCGTTGCCAGCCGCGGGTCGAGCCTGGTCAGATCCAGCGTCTCGAGCGCGGCGAGCGCCGCGCCGCCCGGGGCGAGTTCACGGCCTTCGCGATCTTTCAGCCTGGCGCCGAGCGCTTGGAGCATGCCGGCGCCGGCGTCGTTGGTGGCGCTACCGCCAAGCAGCAGCAGCGCCTTTCTGGCACCGGCGTCGAGCGCGGCGCGAAACAGCTCGCCCACGCCAAAGGTGGTGGTGTGCAGGGCGCTGCGCTCGGCGGTTGAAAGGTGCTGAAGGCCGCTGGCTTCTGCCAGTTCGATAAATGCGGTACGCTCGCCGGGAAGCCAGCCCCAGCTGGCGCTGCGCGGGCGGCCCAGCGCGTCTTTTACCGTGAGTTCTTGCCGCTTCGCCCCGGTGGCGGCGATCAGTGCATCGAGGCTGCCTTCGCCGCCGTCGGCGAGCGGGCAGGGGTGTACGCTTGCATCAGGGCAGGCGCGTAACACGCCGCGGGCCATGGCGCGCGCGGCGTCCTGGGCGCTCAGCGCATCCTTGAAGCTATCGGGGCAAAGCACGACGTTCATTGCACGACCTCCATAAAACCTTATGGTGAATTTATTGTCTGGAACTGGAGCAGTGGGATGAGCTTAACGCGCGCGCCGGGTGCGCACCATGCCCGCGCCATCTACGCCCATTGAGTCGGTTCGAACGCCGAGGGAGCCTCCATGAAGTCACTACCGATCGGTCTCGCCTGCCTGGTGGCACTGGCGGGTTGCCAAACGGTGCCCGATCAGCTGCCTCGCGCCGAGCCTGCACCCGCGCCCGCCTGCCATTTTTCGACCCAGGGCGTGGCCAGCGACGCGCTCTTTCGCCAGAGCGTGGCGCTTTTGGAGCGCTGGGAGTACCAGCTCGACACCACCGATGCGGCCCTTGGGCTCGTCAGCGCGAGCAAGGAGCGCGAATTGATCGGCTATTACGACCCTTACGACAGCTACTACGGCGTTGGCTCCGGCATACGCGTGTTTAGCGGCGTGGGTCTCGGGCGGCGCTCATCAATAGGGCTCGGTTTGGGGTTTGGCGATGGCATCGGCCAGCGCCCGGTCGAAAGCGAGCGCGTCAGCGTGCTGGTGAGTGACGGCGACGTGCGCCTCTCGCGGGATATTCGCCGCTTCGATCAGCTGCGCGATTTGCGCGAATCGCGCAGCGCCAGCGATGACGACTTCTGCCGGCGGTTTCAGTCGGCGCTACCCGCCCTTACATCCGGAGATCGCCCATGACACGGCTCGTTAAAGCGCCGCTGGCGCTGGCTGTACTGCTGGGGCTGGCGAGTTTGGTCGGCTGCGCGACGACGCAGCCGCTGGATGCTCGCGAGCTTCGCTTTGCCGCAGCACCGGAGCGTACCTTCCGCGAGGCGGTGGATTTGATGATTGCCCAGGGCTACACGATTCGCCACGCCGATCTGGCGCTGGGGCGCGCCGAGGCTTCGCTCGCCCGCTGGCCGGAGTATCGGCTGCTATTACGCGTCGAGCCCGCGGGGGCGGCAAGCGCGGTCAGCGTTTCGGCGCTGCGCGGGTCGACGCCGCTGGCGCCCTACCTGCTCGACCCCTGGCTGGTCGAGCTACAGCAGCGTTTGGGAGAAGCGCCTTGATCGATTGCAGAAAAAAGCTTGTCAGGGCGGGAGTGCCGGCACTCTCCTTCCTCGCGTGCGGTCTTGCCAGCACCGCCGCTCAGGCGCATCCCCACGGCTGGATCGACATGAGCGTGCAGGTGGTGGTGGATGAGCAGGGCCGCGCCACGGCGCTCAACCAGACCTGGCGGATGGATCCGTTCTACAGTCTGATCGTGTTCGATGAGCTCTCAAGGGTCGAGGATGCCACCTTCGAGGAGGGGCTCGATCAGCTTGGCCATGACATTCGCGACAATCTCTCGGCGCAGCATTACTTCACCGAGCTCTGGCTCAACGGCGAGCCGCTGAGGCTTGGCGAGGTCACCGAATACACCACTTACGAGAGTAACGAGCGCCTGGTGTACATGTTCACGCTGCCGCTCGACGAGCCGGTGGCGCTGGACGGCGCGGTGCTCGAGTACCAGATTTACGACCCCACCTACTACATCGAAGTGGTTCACGAAGAGCAGGACGGGGCGCCGGCAGAGGACGCGTTGACCCTGGCAGGCTCCCCGTCCTGCGCGCTTAGCGTCACCCAGGCCGACCCGGACCCGGAGCTCGTGCTTCAGGCCGCGCTGCTCGATAAGGGTGAGCAGGGCGAACCGGACCTGGGCCGCTACTTCGCTGAAACCGGCCACGTTAATTGCAACGAGTCATGAGCATGTTCGATACCGCCAACGCCTCCGGCGGCAAACGCCGCGCCGCCGAGTCGCCCAGTGCCCGCCCGCGCGGCGCTACGCTCAAGGCTACGCTGCTGCTCGCGCTGTTTGGGCTACTCGCCTACGCGATCTACCACTACTTCCAGGGCGCGAGCCTGCAGATTCTGGCATGGCAGCGCGAACTCCACCGCGCGCTCACCTTTTCGATCACCGAGCTTTCGCGCACGCCCTCCACCTCGGCGTGGCTGGCGCTTTTAGGCGTGAGCTTCGGCTACGGCGTGTTTCACGCCGCCGGCCCCGGCCACGGCAAGGCGGTGCTGTCGACCTATCTCGCCTCCCACGGCGGCGCTACCCGCCGGGCGCTTTCGCTCTCCTTCGCCGCCTCGCTGTTGCAAGGCGTGACAGCTATCGCCATGGTCGGCGTGCTGGTGTACGGGCTCGGGTTCGTGACCCGTCAGGCCATGGGCCAAGTGGTGTGGATCGAGCAGGCAAGCTTTCTGATGGTGGCGCTTTTAGGCGTGTGGCTCTGCCTGCGAGCGGCGCGCCAGCTGCGCCATGCCTACCGCCCGGCGCCAACGTCCGCTTTCACCGGGTTCGTGACGCCCGCCAATCGCAGCGCGGGGCTGATGACTCGGCCAAGTCACGGCCATTTCCATCAGCACGGTCATGCCCATGGCGCACACTGCTGCGGCGGCGCGCACCATATCGAGCCCGACCAGGCGCTCGACTGGCGCACCGCGCTGATCACCGTGGGTGCGATCGGCATGCGGCCCTGCTCCGGCGCGGTGCTTCTGCTCGGCGCGGCGGGGCTTCTGGGCCAGTTCTGGGTGGGCGTGAGCGCGGTGATCGTGATGTCCCTGGGCACCGGCATCACGGTGTCGGCGCTGGCGCTGGCGAGCGTGTTCGCCCGCGGCTGGGCGACCAGGCGGCTGGCGCGCCAGTCGCGCAAAAGCGCGGTGGAGAAAGTCGTTGCTTGGGCGGCCTTGGCCGGCGGTGCGGTGATCGTCGCTTTGGGCGTCTCGCTGTCGGTTGCCGGCTTCAACCAGCCGGCAAGCTCCCCGCTTTTTGGTGAGCCGCCGGCGCGCCAGGGCAGCACGCCCTTCGGCCCCGGCGGGTAAGCCGCGTTCAAACGGTGAGTTTGGCCATGTGCGCCAGAATCAGCTCACGGCGCTCGCTTTGCTGGTCGGCGGTGTAGGGCTTGGCCTCGCCCTTGCCCCACACCGGCGCCGGCCAGGCCTCGTCGCTTTCAAAACGCACCACCAGGTGAACGTGCAGCTGGCTCACCACGTTGCCAAGCGCGCCCACGTTGAGCTTGTCGCCCTGAAACGCCAGCTTCAGCGCCTGGCCAAGGGCGGTGGCTTCCCGCCAGAGCTGCGCCTGCTCCTCGCTTTCAAGCTCGAAGACCTCGCTGATCCCTTCGCGGCGAGGCACCAGAATCACCCACGGGTAGCGGGCATCGTTCATCAAAAGCGCGCGGCAAAGCGGCAGGTCCGCCAGCGACAGGGTGTCGGCGGCAAGACGCGGGTCGAGGTTGAATGTGCTCACGGCGGGCTCCAGGCTCAAGCGTTGAAAGCGTTCAGCGTAGCGCTTATCCCAACCCGGCGCGATAGCGCCTTAAACGGGCAGAATTGCTGAAACGCTGTTACGCTGAGAACAGGCCTGCGTGACAACGATCAACGAAGGCTCAGCGATCCCAAAATGTTAAGGAGAACAGAATGAAAAAACTACTCGCGGCAAGCTTCATGCTACTGATCAGCGCCTCCATGCTGGCAGGCTGTAACACCATTTCCGGCGCCGGCCAGGACGTCCAGGCCGGCGGTCGCGCCGTGCAGGACGCCGCCGAGTAACTCGGCCCGGCGCTCCAGGGAGCAGGCGAGCACGCTCGCCTGCTCCTTTCGTTTGTGGCCCGGCCCAACGGTCGGGCCATGGATATTACCCGCCTACACAAGGACAGGTGGCATGCCAAGTATTCATTCTCACTTCAAAGCCGGCCCCTTTGCGGCACTCGCGCTGAGTGCGCTCTTGAGCGCCTGTGCGACCCACACCGGCACCGCTCAGCCGCCGGATAAGCCGGATGTCAGCGCGCCGCCGCCGCCGCGCGTGGCCGAAACCGCGACCCAACGTACCTGCAACGCTGACCCGATCGGTCAGGCCGTGGGCGAGGCGCTCACCGAGGCGCGTGCCCAGGAACTCGCGAGCCAAAGCGGCGCCCGTGACGTGCGCGTCTTGCCGCCGGATAGCGTCG
The DNA here is from genome assembly GCF_043558675.1 of Halomonas sp. HNIBRBA4712. Lineage (NCBI taxonomy): Bacteria > Pseudomonadati > Pseudomonadota > Gammaproteobacteria > Oceanospirillales > Halomonadaceae > Halomonas > Halomonas sp. HNIBRBA4712. Next base: position 453,656 of record NZ_JBIFXR010000001.1, read on the forward strand.
CGACCATGGACTACCGCGAGGATCGACTCAATATCGAGCTCGACGACCAGGGGCGCATCACCACGCTTCGCTGCGGCTAACCGCTACTCGTAACGGTCCTTCCAGCGCTGACGGCGCACCTGCTCCTTGAGCATTTCCAGAATGTCGTAGAGCACCTGCTCGGTGACGTGGGCGCTGGTGTCGTCCACGGTCAGCCAGCTGTCCAGGCCGGTGTCCGCGGTGCGCTCGATCATCTGACGAAACTGCGGCGAGTGGATGCCAAGCGCCAGTTCGTCCACCAGCCGCTGGGCCACGCCGCTGAGCGAGGCGCGCATGGCGCTCGTGGCGGCGTCGCCCATCGGCAGGCGGTTGAGCCGCTGAATCTCCGGACTTTCATTGAGCGTGCGCGTGATCAGAGAGTCGATGGAGGCCATGATCGACTCGCGGTTCTGCTGGTACGCTTTGCCCACCGTCGACTCCAGCCGCTGGGAGATCTCTTTTATCAGCTCGGCCTTGCGCGGCATGATCACCCGGTCGACCAGCCGCTCAGTGAGCGAATCGGCGGCCAGGATTTGCTGCTGAACGTTGCCCATCAGCCGCAGCGCGATACGGTCAGAAAGCTCCTCGAGCAGGATGTCGTAATACTTCATGACAAAGCGAGAGCTCGACCAGTTGCGCACGTTGATCAGGCCCAGCCGATGCAGCCGGTTGACCAGCGAAAGCACCCGGAGCGCGCGCAGCCAGCGAAAGCCCGCCAGCGGAATGCAGCCCAGCACGTCGTACCAGTGAATGAACGGGTAGAAGAACCAGCGGTGATAGCGCCGCTCGACCACCGCCGCGATCCACCCCAGCAGCACATCCACCACGAATATCGTGACGAACACCAGGTCGATGGCGAGAAAGCGGCTGTGGATCGCCGACTCGTAGAAGCCGTGAAACGAAGGCGACACGCTCTGCACCAGGCTTTCGAACCAGCCAAGCAGAAACAGCGAGTCGAACAGCAGCAGCGCCAGGTTGACGATGACCGCCGCCAGAATGAAAAAGTCCCAGCCGATGTGGGCGTACTCCACGGCGCGGGGAAGCTTGGGGTGGCGCTCTCTGGCCAGCATGAAGACTCCTTTCCTTGAGCGGGCGCTTATTGGGCGCTTTCGAGATGCTGTTGGGCGCGTTTCTCTTCCTGTTCGGCCTGCTTTCGAAGCTTCTTGCGCAGCGCCGCCTTCTCGAAGCGCAGCTTCTGCAGCGGCGTATTCAGTGGCAGCGGTGCCACCTGGGCGGGCTTGCCGTCCGGGTCGACCGCGACCATGGTCAGGTAGCAGCTGTTGGTGTGGCGAATGAGTTTTTCCCGAATGTCCTCGGCCACCACCTTGATGCCGATCTCCATCGACGAGCGACCCACGTGGTTGACGCTGGCCAGAAAGGTCACCAGCTCGCCGACCATGATCGGCTGCTTGAACAGCACCTGATCCACGGAGAGCGTGACCACGTAGTGGCCGGAGTAGCGGCTGGCGCAGGCGTAGGCGACCTCGTCGAGCTTCTTGAGAATCGCGCCGCCGTGCACCTTGCCGCTGAAGTTGGCCATGTCCGGCGTCATCAGCACCGTCATGGAAAGCTCGCGCTGGCCCGGCAGGGCGGTGTCGACGCTCGAGGGTGTGGTCATGAAAAAGCCTTTTGAAGAAGTGAAAAGCGCCCACCGGAGAGGGCGCCTCGAATGAAAACGGGGCCTAGAACCACACCAGGCCCACGGAGATGATCGCGCCGGTCAAGAATAGCTGAACCAGGCAAAAGCCCATAATGTCCTTGGCCTTGAGCCCGGCGATGGCGAGCACCGGCAGCGCCCAGAACGGCTGCAAAAGGTTGGTCCAGGCATCACCCCAGGCGACCGCCATGGCGATGCGCGCCACGTCCGCACCCAGCGCTTCCGCTGCGGGCAGCATCACCGGCGCCTGTACCGCCCACTGACCGCCCCCGGAGGGCACGAAAATATTGACGATACCGGCGCTGATGAACGACCAGAAGGGCAGCGACGTGGCGCTGGCAAACGATACCAGCCACGCCGACATGCTCTCGGCAAGCCCGGACTGCACCATGATCGCCATAATGCCAGCGTAAAAGGGGAACTGGATGACGATACCGGCGCCGCCCTTGATCGCCTCGTTCAAGCTGTTCAGCAGGTTTCGCGGCGTGCGGTGTAAAACGATCGCGGCGAACAGGAACAGGAAGTTGACCACGTTGAGGTTCAAGCCGCCGCCGCGCAGGAAGAAGTGATCGAGCAGAAACAGAAGCCCCGGCACGCCCACCAGCAGCGCCAGCCCCATGCTGTTTTCGAGCTTCTCCGCCGGACGGGTGGTGCGCTCGACGCGCTCGGGCTCGTCCTCGAGCAGCGCCGGGTCGATGTAGACGCTCTCATTTTCCGGCGGCAGCATCAGGCGGTTGATCAACGGAATGGCGACGAACAGGCAAACCACGATGGCCAGATTGAAGAAGGCGAAAATGGTCGAGCCGGTGCCGATCACACCGATCTGATCGACGGAGAAGTGACCTTCGGTGGCGATGGTCAGCGGAATCGAGCCGGCCAAACCGCCGTGCCACACCACGAACCCCGAGTAGGCGCTGGCCACCAGCAGCCGGTAATCGACCCGCACCAGGCGGGCGAGCTCCCTGGCGAATAGCGCCCCGACGACGAGACCAAAGCCCCAGTTGATCCAGCTTGCCGCCAGCGACACAAGCGTCACCAGCACGATCGCCCCGCCGGCGCTCTTGGCGGTGGCGGCGAGTTTGGCCAGCAAGCGCTTCACCGGCGGCGAGCTTGCCAGCATGAAGCCGGTGACCAGCACCAGCAGCATCTGCATCGAGAAGGTCAGAAGCCCCCAGAAACCGTCGCCCCACATGCGCAGCACGGCAAGCGGGGCTTGGCGCTCCACGGCGATGGCCGCAATCGAGGCTACGAGGGTAAGCAGCAACACGAAGATATAGGGGTCGGGCAGATAGCGCTCGACCAGCTTGACCGCGGGCTTGGCGACGAACCGTAGCATAGGGGGCTCACTTTATTCGTTGTTGGAGATGCCTTCCCAATATACGAGCCCGCCACGCTTTTTTCATCCCCGCAGCGGGCGTCACTCAAGCGCTGCGCCAGCGGGTCTGGCGGTAGTGGCGGTAGTAGCCGGCGAGTACCAGCGAGCGCGTGATCATGAATAGCGTAAAGGCGAGCCACAGCCCGTGGTTACCCAGCCCCTGAAAGAGCCACCAGGCGGGCAGGTAGACCAAAAGCCCGGCGAAGATACTGTTGCGCATCTCGCGCACCGCGGTGGTGCCAATGAACACGCCGTCAAGCAGGTAGCTCCACACCGCGATCAAGGGCATCGCCACCATCCAGGGCAGGTAGGCCGCGGCGCTTTCGCGCACTTCTTCGAGGCCGGTCAACAGCGCAATGATGGCGTTACCGCAAAGCGCGAAGCCGAGCGCGGCGGCCAAAGCGGTGTAGAACGAAAAGCGCGCCGCCGCCCCGACCGCCGTGGCGAACTCGCGCCAGTCGCGCCGCCCGACCGCCCGGCCCACCAGCGACTCCGCAGCGTGAGCGAAGCCGTCCAGCGCGTAGCTGGTCATCATGATGAATTGCAAAAGCACCGCGTTGGCCGCGAGCACGGTGTCGCCCTGGCGCGCGCCCTGGGCGGTGAAGAACGCGGTGGCGAACAAAAGCCCCAGGGTGCGCAGGAACAGATGCCCGTTGACGCTGAACAGCGCCTGGTAGGCAGAAATGGCCCAAAGCCGCCCGCGCTCGATGCGGCCTTCGAGACGCCTGAGCTTTCGCAGCGCCAGCCAGGCGCCAAAGGCCAGCGCGCTGTAGTCGGCGATCACGCTTGCCAGCGCCACGCCGGCGCTGGTCATGCCAAGGCCGACCACGAATAGAAGGTCGAGCACGATATTGACGCCGTTGGTCAGGCACAGCAGGTAGAGCGTCACCCGAGCGTTCTGCTGACCCAGAAACCAGCCCAGCAGGGTGTAGTTAGCCAGCACCGCCGGCGCGGACCAGAGCCGGATCTCGGCGTACTCGCGGGCAAGCGATTGCGCCTCGTCGCTGCCGTCGAGCAGCCAGAGCCCCAGATCGATCAGCGGCGAGCCCAGTAGCATCAGCGCCGCGCCTATGGCCAGCGCCAGTAACAGCGACTGGCCGAGCAGAAGTTTGACCTCGTCGGGCGCCTCGCGGCCTACGGCCTGGGCAACCAGCCCGGTGGTGCCCATGCGCAGAAAGCCAAAGCCCCAGTAGAGAAAGCCAAACAGCGTCGCCCCCAGGGTGACCGCGGCGAGATAGCGCGAGTCCGGCAGGTGGCCGACCACGGCGGTGTCCACCAGCCCCAGCAGCGGCACGGTGATATTGGAGAGGATGATGGGCCAGGCGAGTGCCCAGATGCGCACGGGCGGATCAGGCGGCGGTGATGATATGGTACTTCTCGAGCAGCTGTTCTCGGGTCTCCGGGCGTGCCGGGTCGAGGGGAATGCAGTCCACCGGGCAGACCTGCTGGCACTGGGGCTCGTCGAAGTGGCCCACGCACTCGGTGCAGCGGTTAGGGTCGATCACGTAGATCTCCTCACCCGGCGAGATCGCGTCGTTCGGGCACTCCGGCTCGCAAACGTCGCAGTTGATGCATTCGTCGGTAATGATCAGGGACATGGCGATGACCTCATAAGGCGGTTAGCGGGGCTCTTTGAAGCGCTCGGCAAGTGCCTGGGCGACTTCAAGCGGCACCAGTTTCGAGACGTCGCCGCCCAAACGGGCGATTTCACGCACGATGGTCGAGGAGATGTAGGAGTTCTCGACCGCCGGGGTGAGAAAGACGCTTTCCAGTCCCGGGCTCTGCGCCCGGTTCATGTTAGCAAGCTGCAGCTCGTACTCAAAATCCGAGGCGGCGCGAATGCCGCGCAGCATGATGGTCGCGTCGAGATCATCCATCAATGTGGTCAGAAGCGATGAAAACCCGACCGTCGAAACGTTGGGCAGCGCCTGACACACCGACTCGACCAGCGCGATGCGCTTATCGAGCGTGAGTGTGGGTTTCTTGCCCGGGCTCTCTGCCACGGCGATCACCACGCGGTCGAACATCCTGGCGGCGCGCTCGATCAGATCGAAGTGGCCGTTGGTGATCGGGTCGAAGGTGCCGGGGTAGACGGCCACGCGCGGGTGCTCAAGGCTCATCGTCACGTCTCCTCGTCGTCGAGCCGGCCAAAGGGGTTCTCCACCTTGAGCGAGACCGGCTGGGCGTAGCCCGGAATATGGATGCGATCGCTGTCGATGCCAAGCTCCGGGCCTTCGAGCACCGACTCGCCGAACTGGTAGCGCGGCGCGTAATGGCCGCGGTCGGCGCTTTCCAGATACGTCTTCGAGCGGGCGCGCACCGCTTCGCGGCGTGCGCGCCACTCGGTCATGGTGTCACGCCCGTGGCGCTTTTCCAAAAGCCGCTCGGTGACGCTCGGCGAGAGCACCACGCCGGTGGCGTTGTTGCCGCCAAAGCCCTTGGCGTTGATGAAGCTGGCGTCGGCCTCAAAGGAGAGCGGCATCTGGAAAAAGCGCAGCCGCTCGGCGTGCACGTCGCTTGCCACCGCATCCAGCGTCGGGATGCCGGGCAGCAGGCCGTGGTGAAAGCTGCCTAAAGCGCTTGCCAGTTGATCCCCGGCCGCCGAGCCCTGGGAGTGGCCGATGAACGCCTTGATCGCCACCACCGGCCACCTCTCGATGTCGTTGGCGCGGGCGATCTCGTGGAGCACGTGGGACTCGGTGGTGCGATTTTTCGGCGTGCTGGTACCGTGGGCGTGCACGAAGGTGCGCTCTTTGAGCGCGGTCTCGCCGAGCATGTCGCGCACCAATGAAGCCGCCTTGCCCAGGGTAATGTAGTTGCCGATGCCGGGGGCGGAAATCGAGCGCTTGAAGCCGTCGGCATTGACGAACACGTCCGGCACTGCGCCGAGGATGTCGGCGCCGAGCTCAAGCGCCAGCGCATCGTCCATCAGCATCACGAACTGGCTCGCCTCGGCCATGGTGAAGCCGCAGTTCTGCGCGAAGGGGCGGCAGGCGCGCTGGTAGTCGGCGTCGGTGAGAAGTTCCAGCGCGTCGAGCGCCTTGAGGCTGGCGTCGTCGGCCAGCGCGCCCATGGCGCGAAAGCCTTCGATGATCTCCGGGGTGATCGGCGCATCCGCGGTGCCCACCATCGCCACCCGGGCGCGGCCGGCGCGAATGTCGTGAAGGCCCAGGCGCAGGTTGTAGAGAAAGCTCGCGCAGGCGCCCAGTGCGGCGCCGGTGCTGCCGACGCTGCCGAGCACGTAGGCGTTGAGAAAATCCGCCGGCATCTGGCCGTAGCCCAGCGGCATCTGCTTGGAGGTGGCGCGGTTGCCGCTCACCAAGCTCTTTAAGAGCCCGCCCCAGCCGGCCTCGTCGAGTTGGCCAATCGAATTGCCGGCGTAGACCGCGACCTTGTCCGGGTCCAGGCGCTCGCGCAGGCGCTCCCACTCAAGGCCGCTGGCGCCCAGGCAGTCGCTAGCGGCGAAGATCGCCATGGAAAGCCCCCGCGGGTGGTGCACGCTACGGTAGAGACTCGCCGGGTCAAAGCCGGTGGGCAGCTGCGCGGCGGCGGCCACCTTGGGTGTCTGGGCGTCGGACAACAGCGCCTTGAACGTGCCGCCGGGTACGCGCACCTGCACGTGGCGCTCGTCTTCGCCTGGGCTTATTTCCCACTCGGCGGGCAGGTTTTCGGGCAGCTGGCGCCGGCGCAGGGTAAACACCAGAGGTGCTTCGAGCGCCATCTCGGCCTGGCGGCCGGCGGGAATGCCCGGCGCCTGAAACAGCGGATCTTCGTTGCGCCTGATCAGGGTGTGGTTCAACACCCGCTCGGCCAGCGCCTCGGCGGCGAGTGGCTCGCCGTGTTCGCTCTGAACGCCCTGGCCGGTGTGAATGGCCAGGCGCATCAGCGCCGCCAGGCTTTCCAGCGTGTGACGCTTTTGATCAATGGGTAGCGCATCAAGCACGGTGCGGCGAAAGGCCTGATGGCCCGAGGTTCTGCCAGCAGGATTGATGCCGCCCATGCCGACAATTACCGGTAAGTGTGACAAGCCGGATTCCTCGTGGTGCGATAGTGGGGTAACGTCAGCCTCGGCGGGGCGTCAAAGGCCCTGGCCGAGTATCCAAAAAGTCGAAGCCGTGATCATAGCACCGGGGGTGCGATGGCGTCATGCCGCGCGCGTCCGAGACTGGTAGAATCATGCTTTTTTGCATCAGAGGCAGGCATGCAGCACGCGTCTCGCGTCGTTACTTCCAACCAACCCGGTCCGCACACGGATCTTGCGCGGCGCGTTCAGCGCGCGCTCGACCATCCGCTGCAAAAGCCCGTGGCCGAGCATAGCCAGAACGCCTTCGACGCCGCCCGCGCGTGGCTCGACAAGACCCGCGCGCCCTTGATCCTTGATGCCGGCTGCGGCGTCGGGCTTTCGACCCGGCGGCTGGCCGAGCGGTTCCCGGATCACGCGGTAATCGGCGTCGATCGAAGCGAAAGCCGGCTCTCCCGCGAGCACGGCGCGCTTGCCGACAACGTGCACCTGGCGCGCGCGGACCTGGTCGACTTCTGGCGGCTGGCGCAAGCGGCGGGCTGGGCACCCACGCGCCACTATATTTTGTACCCCAACCCCTACCCCAAGGCCGCGCACCTGAAAATGCGTTGGCACGGTCACCCGGTGTTTCCCACCGCGCTTTCGCTGGGCGGGCGGCTCGAGGTGCGCTCGAACTGGCGAGTCTACATCGAGGAGTTCGCCCAGGCGGTAAAGCTTGCCACCGGCGTCACTGCTCTGGTCGAGGCGCACCCACCCGGCTCCGAGTACCTGACGCCGTTCGAGGCGAAGTACGCCCAAAGCGGTCAGCCGCTGTGGCGGCTGGTGTGTGAGACGTTACCCCGGGGAGAGAGCGTTTAATGGCATTTTTTCTGCTGATTCTAGCGATCGTTGCCGAGGTGGTGGCGACCTCCGCGCTGAAGGCTTCGGAAGGCTTCACCCGCCCGCTTGCCAGCCTCACCGTCGTGGTCGGCTATGGGCTGGCGTTCTATCTTCTGAGCCTGGTGCTGCGCGAGCTGCCGGTCGGCATTGCCTACGCGATCTGGGCCGGGCTTGGCATCGTGCTGGTCACCCTGGTCGGGGCGTTCGCGTTCGACCAAAAGCCGGACCTGCCGGCCCTTCTTGGGATCGGGCTGATCGTGGCCGGCGTAGTGACGTTACAGGTCTTTTCCAACATGAACGTGCATTGAGGATGGTGAGTGTGAGGCGTTTCAAACCGTTTTTACGACCCGCGCGCGCGATGGCTGTGGCCCTGGCCGCACTGCTGGTAAGCCAGCCGCTGTGGGCGGATTTTTCCCGCCTGGGCCAGCTTGAAAATAAAGGCTTTTCGATCAGCGCCGAGGCGCGCCTGCTGGGCCCAAGCGACGCTCGGGTGCTGGGTAGCCTGAACCCCCAGCGCCAGCTTTCGCCGGCGTCGGTCACCAAGGCCTACATGAGCGCGGCGCTTTTGAGCCGCTTTGGCCCCCAGCACCGCTTCACCTCGGCGCTGGTCAGCAGCGCCCCGGTCGAGGCCGGCGTGCTGCGCGGCGATCTGATTTTCGAAGGCGGTGGCGACCCGGGGCTGACCACCGAGGATTTGTGGCGGCTGGTGCAGCGCCTTCAATTGGCAGGGGTCGAGTCGGTCGACGGTGCGCTGGTGGTCAGCCAGTGGCGCTTCGGGCCAGTCGAGTGTGTAACGACCGACCGCTGTAACGCTCAAAATCGTGTGACCAACGCCTACAGCGCGCCGCTCACCTCCGCCGGGGTCAACTTCGGTACCTGGTGTGTCAACGTCGCCCCCGGGGCGAGCGCCAACGCCCCGGCGCGCACCGGGCTTTGCGATAGTCCGCTTCCGCTGATCACGGTGGACAACCAGGTGCGCACCGTACCCGCCAACAGCGGCACCGAGATCGGCGCCGAGCGGATCACTGACGAGCGCGGCGACGTGATGCGCGTCACCGGCCAGATTTCGACCAACGCCCAGGCCCAGGACGTTTACCGCGGCGCCGGCGACCCGGCAGAGCAGACCGCGCAGACGCTTCTGAGCATGCTCAATCAGGCGGGTATCAGCGTGCGCGACCCCTGGCGGGTGACCTCGGCGCGGCCGAGCGGGGCGAACCGGCTGGCGGCGGTGGACGGAAAGCCTCTACAGGAGCTTCTGCTGCGCACCATGAACTACTCCAACAACTACATGGCCGACGTGCTGGCGCTCGATTTGGTCGAGACGCCCCAGGCGCAGCTGGCCCAGGCCGGTCAGGCGCTCGAGGCCTTTGCGCTGGCGATTCCCGGCCACGGCCCGGTGACGCTTCAAAGCGGCAGTGGCTTGACCACCAGCAACCGCACCTCGGCGCAGGGCGTCACCGCGATGCTCGAGTCGATGTTCAACCAGAGCGCGCTGTTTCCAAGCTACGTGGCGGCGTTTCAGTCGCCTGCCAACGGCGTGATGCGCTTCATTCGTCGCGGCCCGGCCACGTTCCAGAACAACGTGATGATGAAGACCGGCACGCTCAACCAGCCGTTTGCGGTTCGCGCCGCGGCGGGCTACTTTCGTACGGCCCAGGGGCGCTGGGGCGTGTTCAGCATTCTGGTCAACGGCACCAGCTCCACGCCTTACCTGAGCTGGTCGGAGGTGCTCGACCCGCTGTCGCTCGACCTGGACGCCATGATCTCGGCGAATTGATTCATCTTGATGACGAGGGTGACGGGCCACGATGAAGCCAAGGCATACGGGGATAACCCACCTGATACACTCCACGCGCTACTCGTGGAAGGGGCTCAAGGCGGCCTTCGCCAATGAGGCCGCCTTTCGCCAGGAGCTGGTGATCTGCGCCATCATGCTGCCGCTGGCCTGGTGGCTGGCGGACAGCGCGCTTGCCTGGCTGATGCTAGTGGGGAGCCTGTTCATGGTGCTGATCGTCGAGCTTTTGAACAGCGCCGTGGAGAACGTGGTGGACCGCATCGGCCCCGAGCACCATGAGCTCTCCGGGCGGGCGAAGGATATCGGCTCGGCGGCGGTGATGCTTTCGCTGATCATCGCCGGGCTGACCTGGGGGGTGCTGGGGTGGGAGAAGCTGGCCGGCTAGCGCGGTGTGCGGCCAGGCAGTAACGGCGGTCGAGAGGCGGCCGGCGACAACTTTCCAACGCGTCGGCGCGCCCGGCGCCGGGTGACGAGGTGGCTATGCAGTGGAAAGCGGCAGTGTTAGCACAGGTGCCTGAGGCGGTCGCGCCTCTCGCCGAGCAGGCGCTCGCGCGCCTGACCGAGGCGCTCGAGAAGGCGGACAACGTCGCCTCGATGACCGACAAACCCGCGCCCTCGCGCCATTTCGAAACGCTGAATGAGGCGCGCGGGGCGGCGCTCTCAAGAGTGTTGACCGTATCGCACTTCGCCGAGCAGACCCTGACGCGCTACCCGCAGTGGCTCGACACCCTCGAGCAAAACGGCGAGCTGGGCGCCACTCCGGAAAAGGCGCGCCAGCAGGCGTGGCTCGATGAGGCATTGGCCCGCGCCGAGGATGAAGAGGCGATGCACCGGGTGGTGCGCCGCTTTCGCCGCGCGCGGATGCTCGGTATCGTCTGGCGCGATCTCAATCGCGGCAGTAAATACACCATGTGGGACACCGCCCGAGCGCTCTCCTGGCTTGCCGAGGTATTGATCGACGGCGCGCTTGGCTGGCTCGAAACCTTCTACGCCCCGCGCTGGGGCACTCCGGCGCCGTGCCGCGACGGCCGCACCCAGCGGCTGGTGGTGCTGGGCATGGGCAAGCTCGGCGCCGGCGAGCTCAATCTCTCTTCCGACATCGACCTGATCTTCGCCTTCGCCGAGAAGGGGGAAACGAGCGGCGGGCGTAAACCGCTGGCGCACCAGGAGTACTTCACCAAGCTCGGCCAGCGCCTGATCGCCGCTCTCGATGCGGTGACCGCCGACGGCTTCGCCTTTCGCGTCGACATGCGCCTGCGCCCGCTCGGCGACGGCGGCCCGCTGGTGGGCAGCTTCTCGATGCTTTCGAGCTACTACCAGGACCAGGGGCGCGAGTGGGAGCGCTACGCGATGCTCAAGGCGCGTCCGGTCGCCGGCGATACCGAAGGCGGCCGGGCGCTGCTTTCGAGCCTGCGGCCCTTCGTCTACCGGCGCTATCTCGACTTCGGCGCGATCGAGTCGCTTCGAGAGCTCAAGTCGATGATCAACCGCGAGGTGAAGCGCAAGGGCATGGAGGGCAACATCAAGCTCGGCCCCGGCGGCATTCGCGAGGTCGAGTTCGTCGTTCAGGCGTTTCAACTGATTCGCGGCGGCCGCGACACCGAGCTGCAGGTCGCCTCGCTTAAAAGCGCGCTCGCCGAGCTGCCCAGGCTGGAGTTATTGCCGGACGAGGTCGTCGACGAGCTGCTGGCCGACTATGCCTTTCTACGCGACGTCGAGCACGCCATTCAGGCGCTCGACGATCGCCAGACCCAGATGCTGCCGGAAGAGCGTGAGGAGCGCGACCGGGTCGCCTATGCTGTCAACATGGACTGGTCAGGGCTCTTGAAAGCGCTCGACGCTGCCCGCGAGCGCGTGCGCCGCCACTTCGACGCGGTGATCGCCGACCCGGAGGAGGAGACCGCCGACCCCGGGGAGGGCAGTATCGGCCTCGAGCAGTGGCGGCTTTTGTGGCGCGGTGAACTGCCGGAGGACGAGGCGCTCGCCCAGCTCGACACGGCGGGCTTTGCCGATCCGGCCGCGGTGCTGAAGCATTTGAACGGCTTCTACCACTCGCGCCAGGTGCAGAGCATGCAGCGCATCGGCTTCGAGCGCCTGGACGCGCTGATGCCGCTGCTGCTCGACGCCGTGGCCGAGCACGACACCCCGGACACCGCGCTCGAGCGGGTTCAGCCGCTGATCGAATCGGTGCTGCGCCGCACCGCTTATCTCGCGCTTTTGCGCGAAAACCCCCAGGCGCTGGAGCATTTGATGCGCCTGTGCGCGCCGAGCCCCTGGATCGCCCGGCACCTGGCGCGCTACCCCCTGCTGCTCGATGAGCTCCTGACCCCGTCAACGCTCTACACCCCGGCGGACAAACAGGCGCTGGCCGACGAGCTGCGCCAGACCCTGACCCGCCTGCCGGAGGACGACGAAGAGGCCCAGCTCGAGGCGCTGCGCGTGTTCAAGCACGCCAAGACCCTGCACGTCGCCGCCTCGGACATCGCTGGCACCCGCCATCTGATGAAGGTGAGCGACTACCTGACCTACATCGCCGAGGTGATACTGGAGGCCGTGCTGGCCATGGCCTGGAAGCATGTGGCACGCAAACACGGCGTGCCGCCGGGGGCGAGCGAGTTCGAACCGGCGTTTCTGATCGTCGGCTACGGCAAGCTCGGCGGCATCGAGCTCGGCTACGGCTCGGACCTGGATCTCGTCTTCCTGCACGACAGCGACGGCAAGGGCACCACCAACGGGGCACGCCCGCTGGATACGCCGGTGTTCTACACCCGCCTTGGCCAGCGCATCATCCACCTTTTGACCGCCACCACGCCTGCGGGCACCCTGTATGAGGTCGATATGCGCCTGCGTCCGTCGGGCAACGCAGGGCTTCTGGTCACTTCGCTCAAGGCCTTCGGCGAGTATCAGCGCCAGAACGCCTGGACCTGGGAGCATCAGGCGCTGGTACGCGCCCGCGTGGTCGCGGGCAACGAGGCGCTGGGCGAGAAATTCGACGCCCTGCGCGGCGAGCTTCTGACCGCGCCGCGCGAGGCCGAGACGCTCAAGAATGATGTCATCTCCATGCGGCGCAAGATGCGCGATCACCTGGGCACCAAACCGGGCAAGGAAGCGGGCGGAACGTTCAACCTGAAGCAGGACGCCGGCGGCATGGTGGATATCGAGTTTCTCTGCCAGTACGGCGTGCTCGCGCTTTCGCACAAGACGCCGGCGCTTGCCACCTATCCGGACAACATGCGCATTCTGGATACCCTCGAGGAGCACGATTATCTCGATGAAAAGGAGGCCCGGGCGCTGCGCGAGGCGTATCTCGCCTACCGCAGCCGCACCCACCGCGCGGCGCTGACCGGCGACAAACCCGTCGGCGATGCCGATGAGCTCGCCCACCATCGCGAGGCGGTCACCGCGCTGTGGCAGCGGTTTCTGGGCTAACGCCTACCGGATCATCAACAGGGGCGCCGCCATGGCTTTGAAACGGAAGGGTCGATGACCGGGCATATTCTCGCCACGCTGCTGCCGGTGTTTCTGATCGCCGCGGCGGGCGCTCTTTATGGGCGCCTTCGCAGTACCAACATCGCCACGCTCAATACGCTCAACATGGAGCTGTTCGTGCCGCTTCTGGTGTTTGCCGTGCTCGCGGACCGCCAGGCGGTGCTAGCGGATTACGCCTGGCTCGGCGCGGCGGCGGCGCTGGTGGTCCTTGGCTCCGGCGCGCTTTTGTGGCCGCTGGCCAATCGGCTGGGGCTCGACCGGCGAATCTTTCTGCCTTCGATGATGTTCAATAACTCCGGCAACATGGGCGTGCCGCTTCTGGTGTTCGCCTTTGGCGAGGCGGCGCTGCCGGCGGCGGTGGTGGTGTTCATCGTCGAGATGCTGCTGCACTTTTCGCTCGGGCTCTACATGCTCGACCCGCGCGTCTCGATCAAACGGCTTTTGAAAATGCCGATCGTCGCGGCGAGCCTGGCGGGACTGGTGGTCAACCTGGGGGAGGTGGCGCTTCCGGGCTGGCTGCTGGAGGCGATGCACATGCTGGGCGAGGTATGCATTCCGCTGATGCTCTTTGCACTCGGCGTGCGCCTGTTGGAAGTGGATCTTTCCGACTGGCGCACCGGGCTTCTGGGGGCGCTTCTGTGCCCGCTCTCCGGGCTTGTGATCGCGCTGCCGCTGATGCTGGTGTTACCACTCGATGCGCTTTCGCTGGCAACGCTTCTGGTGTTCGCCGCGCTCCCGCCGGCGGTGCTGAACTACCTGGTGGCAGAGCAGTACAACCTGGCGCCGCAGAAGGTGGCGTCGATCGTGCTGATCGGCAATCTGGGAAGCCTGGTAGTGATGCCGCTGGTGCTGGGCGCCACCTTTGCTTGGGTGCACCCGCCCCTATAAGGTTTTAACTCAGCGCTTTGCATCACCTGCCGTGGTGTCCTTGACCTCGAAGCTGCCTTCAAGTGTAGCGTGCTCACCGCGCGCCGAGCCCGCGCTCGAAAAGCCGGAGCCGGCGCTTTGGCGGCTGCCGCCAATGTCTTGCGCGCGCTCGGCCCGCATCTGATCCATGCGTTTTTTCATGCGGTGGCGCATTAGCGGCATCAATGCCCAGCCAATCAGCAGAAAGAACAGCCCAAAGACGACGCCCACGATCATCAGCGCCCCGAACGCCAGCCAGATCACGGCGAGTTTGAGCGCGCCCAGAAAGCCATTAGCGGGCGTACTGGAAGCCCGGGCTCGCCACTGGTGAGCGGCCTGCCAGGCGGCGTTTTGTGAATCGCGGTTCAGGTGCGGCATGAGAGCCTCCGGTAAATGTTTGCCCCCATTGGAACACAGCCCGAAGGGTGAGTTCACTTGCGCGTCGATCCTGCTGGCCCATATCTTGCTTCGGGTCTCGATAACAGTAGTGGCCGGCAGTCAAGCCGGCCCGGAATTCGGGAGATTTACATGCGCGACAATACCGTTTTGAAACTTGCCTTCGATATTGCGACCATCACGCGCGAGAAGATCGGCATGATCGAGAAGATCATGCAGCAGACGGAAATTCTCGCGCTCAATGCGCGCATCGAGGCGGCTCGGGCGGGTAGCAGCGGCGCAGCGTTCTCGGTGGTGGCCCAGGAGATGGGCCGGGTTTCCGGCGGTATCAATACCATTGCCCGCGACTTTCGCCAGCAGGTCGAGGCGCATACCGAGAGCATCGAGACCGTGGGGGCGACCATGCTCGAGGAGCTCACCGGACAGCGCTTCACCGATATTGCTCTGAACGCCGTGGAGATCATTGATCGCAACCTGTTCGAGCGCTCTTGCGACGTACGCTGGTGGGCCACCGACAGCGCGGTGGTGGAAGCCGTTGCCCTACCTGATGAGCATCGCTGCGCCCATGCTAGCCAGCGCCTGGCCACTATCCTGCGCTCCTACACGGTGTATCTCGATCTCTGGGTGGCGGACAAGGAGGGCCGAGTAGTCTCCAGCGGCCGCCCTGAACGCTACCCCGGCGTGCAGGGGAAAAACGTGGCGGGCGAGGCGTGGTTCAAGCGCGCGCTGGCAACCTCCGATGGCGACGCTTTCGCCGTGGCCGACATCGCGAACAACCCACTCCTCGATGACGCGCCGGTGGCGACGTATGCAGCGGCGATTCGCGAAGGTGGGGAGCGCGACGGCGAGCCTTTAGGGGTGCTGGGAATCTTCTTCGACTGGGCGCCCCAGGCCCAGACCGTGGTAGAGGGGGCGCGGCTCGACGAGCAGGAGAAAACCCGTAGCCGCGTCATGCTTCTCGACGCCGAGGAGCGCATCATTGCCGATACGCGGCCGGAAAACATTGGCCGTCGCTACCCTTTAAAACGTGATAGTCGTACCCGAGGCTACTATGCTGAGGGCGGTAAGCTGATTTGCTTTGCTTTAACGCCGGGTTACGAGACGTATGAAGGGCTCGGTTGGTTTGGTGTAGTGGAATGCGATCAGGCGCGTCTTGATGAGACTGCACCAGAATGAAGCCATTGATTGCCCTATCATGAAGCGTGAAGCACAGTTTTTGGGCGCTTCGGGTAATAACGACGGGGAGATGCCAAACACATCAATGAAAAAAGAGCGCTTGCGCTAGAGGCCGTTCGAAGAGCGGTGGCAAGAGCGAACCTGGATGATTCAACACAGGGCAACAGGGAGTACTTATGTCCAATAATGGAGGCAAGACGGTATTCATCGCCTCGGCCATTATCATTTTTGCACTGGTAGTGGTCGGCGCGATGTTTCCCGATAGTTTCGGCGCGGGGGCCGAGGCCGCGCTCGGTGCGATTACCCAGTACATGGGCTGGTTCTATCTCATTTCCGTATTCGGCTTCGTGGTGTTTCTTTTTGCGCTTGCGTTCAGCAAGTACGGTAAGGTGCGCCTTGGCCCCCAGGATAGCCGACCGGACTACAGTTTCTTCTCCTGGGTAAGCATGCTGCTGGCCGCAGGCTTCGGGGTGGGGCTGGTGTTCTATGGCATGGCCGAGCCGATGAGCCACTACATCAATCCGCCCTACGGCGATTTCGATCCCGAAACCGAGGCCGCGGCGCGCTACGCCATTCAGTACAGTTATTTCAACTGGGGCATTCACCAGTGGGCGGCGTTCTCGGTGGTCGGGCTGATCATCGCTTATTTTCAATTTCGCAAGGGGCGCGCGGGACTGGTGTCGTCGGTCCTTTCATCGATGACCGCCAGGAAGCCCTGGCTTCGCCCCTACAGCGCCTGGCTCGATATCTTTGCCGTGGTGGCCACGGTCATGGGGGTCGCGACCTCGCTGGGCCTTGGGGTGCTGCAGATGAACGGCGGGCTGAACGCGGTCTTCGGGCTGCCTGAGAATACGCTCTGGCAGTTCATCATTCTTTCGATCATGTTCTGCGCCTACATGCTCTCGACCTGGTCCGGGCTCGATAAGGGGATCAAGCGGCTGTCGAACTTGAACCTGTCGCTGTGTATCGGCCTGATGGTCTACGTGCTCGTTACCGGGCCGACCGTGGCCATCCTGGAGACCATTACGCTGGGTATCGGCGACTACCTGCAGAATTTCATCGGCATGAGCCTGCGGATTTCGCCCTATAGCGGCAACGAGTGGGCGAGCAGCTGGACCATCTTCTACTGGGCCTGGGTCATCGCCTGGTCGCCGTTCGTCGGCACTTTCGTGGCGCGGGTATCGCGCGGGCGTACGATCAAGGAGTACGTGTTTGGCGTGCTGATCATGCCGCCGCTGCTCGCCTGCCTGTGGATTGGCGTGTTCGGCGGCGCAGCGCTCAATTTGGAGCTCAACGGCGATAACGTCGGTTTGGCTGCGGCCACCCAGGATAACATCACCGTGGCGCTATTCAGGATGTACGAGCTGATGCCGTTCACCAACGTCATTTCGCTGGTGTCGATCCTGTTGATCTTCATCTTCCTGGTGACCTCCGCCGACTCCGCCTCTTATATCGTGGCGCAGATGACCGACAACGGCTCGATCAACCCGCCGCTTTATAAGCGTGTGACCTGGGGTGTACTGATCGCAGCGATCTGTTTGACGCTGATCGCGGCGGGCGGCTTGACCGGGCTCCAGTCGGCGGCGGTGCTGGCGGCGCTGCCTTTCACCTTCATTTTGTATTTGATGGTATATGTGCTGGTGCGCGAGCTGAGAGCCGACCGCAAAGCGATGCTGACCCAGCTCTATCGTCGTCACGGCGATACGCCGGTGGGCGCCGATGCCTTCGAGGCCGACGAGCTGAGCGACGAGGAGCAGGAACGCTTGCGTCGCGCGCCGGTCGTAGTCAATCGGCGCATCAAGGGCTAGACTTCGAGCTATTGGCTCAATGAACCGTCTACCAGGAGTAAGCGCGCATGGCTCGACCGCGCCACGGCGCCACGCCACGACAGCCTCGAGGGGCTGCCCATGACCGGTTCGGCGCTCTGTTCGATCGGTGGCTGGATCTGGTCGTGATCGTGGCGGTGTTAACCGCGCTGATCGTGGGATTCTCCGCCGTGCTCGCGCATTGGCTACTCACCTGATTGGCGCACTCGAAAAGGGCCTGCGGGCCCTTTTTTTGCGCTCATTCCTTTTACTTCCCAATGCTTTCTCATGGAAGCCCTTATGTCCTCGAATTCTCTTCAAGACGCGCCGGTCTACGCCTCACGGCGCGAAATTTTCGGCTGGGCGATGTTCGACTTCGCCAACCAGGCCTATACGCTGCTCATCATTACGGTGGTGTTTGGTGAGCTCTTCACCACCGTGATCGTGGGTGACCAGGATGACGGCTTTCGGCTGGCCAACTTTCTCTGGAGCCTGGCGCTGGCGACGAGCTACCTGATGGTGGTGGTGAGCGCGCCGCTGTGTGGCGCGATCATGGATTATCGCGCCGAGAAAAAGCGCTTTTTAATGGCAAGCTACCTGGCGACGGTGGCGACCACGGCGATGCTCTATTTCGTCGAACCCGGTTTCGTGGTGGCGGGGCTGGTGCTGATCGTGCTCTCCAACTACGCCTACTCGATGGGCGAGTCGTTCATCGCCGCGTTTCTGCCGGAGCTTGGCCCGCCCGGCGCGCTTGGCAAGATTTCCGGGTTCGGCTGGTCGCTTGGCTATATCGGCGGGCTGTTCGCCGCCGGGTTTACACTTTTGGTGCTGGGCGAGGCGACGGCGGAGAACTTCGAGCGCATCCGCTGGGTTGGGCCGTTTGCCGCCGGGTTCTTCTTCGTCGCTGCGATCCCCACGTTTTTGTGGCTCAAGGAGCGCGGCGTGGCCAAGCCTACCGGCGTCTCTTACCGGCGCATCGCCTTTGGTCAGCTCCGCTCGACCTTCCTTGAGCTGCGCCATTTTCGCGACCTGACGATCTTTCTCGTGTCGCTGCTTTTTTCGATGGCCGGGGTCTACATCATCATCGCCTTCGCCTTCATTTACGGCGCTCAGGTGATCGGCTGGGACGAGAGCGTGCGCAATATCATGTTCATCGTCGTGCAGGTCACTGCCGCCGCCGGAGCGCTCGGCTTCGGTTTTCTTCAGGATAAGCTCGGTGCCAAACGCACCTACCAGATGACGCTGGCGCTGTGGGTCGTCGCCATTGTGGCAATCTGGGCAACGCCCGAGCTTACTGCGTGGGTCAACGCGCGCTTTGGCTGGTCCTGGCAGGCGCAGTACGTGTTTTTGGTGGTGGGGTGTCTGGCCGGGCTGAGTCTGGGGTCGAGCCAGTCCGCCAGCCGCGCGCTGGTCGGGGTGTTTTCGCCGCTGGCCAGATCCGCAGAGTTTTTCGGCTTCTGGGGGCTTTCCAACAAGCTCGCAGGCGTTCTGGGGATCGTCATGCTGGGTGTGCTGCAAACGTTGATTGGCCTGCAGGCCTCTATCCTATTATGTGTAGGACTGTTCATCGTAGCGATGCTGATCTGTGCCCTGGTCAACGAAGCGCGTGGTCGCGAGGCGGCCGGGGCCTGGAAAAGCACCTGACGGAGGTGTGCATGACATCGCTTAAAGCGCAGCGCGGCGGCATCGTGATGATGCTGCTGTTTTGGGTGGTGCTACTGGGGGCGGGAACCTGGCTGATCGACGGCGGCTTCAAGAACCTGACTACGCCCAATGCCCACGTGTTGAACGCCGCCCCCGACGGCGCGCCGGTGCGGCTCAAGCGTAACCGGGCAGGGCACTTCGAGGCGCCGGGTCGGATCAACGGCGAGCCGGTGACGTTTCTGCTCGACACCGGCGCCACCTACGTGGCCGTGCCTTCGGAACTCGCCGACCGGCTGTCGCTTTCGCCCGGGCGTAGCGCCTGGTTCAATACCGCCAACGGCCGCGTCGAGGGCAACCTGACCGAACTCGACGAAGTCGCGCTGGGGAGCCTGCGGGCCAGCAATGTGCAGGGGTCGATCAGCCCCGGCATGGAGCGCGACACGGTGCTTCTGGGCATGAGCTTTCTCAATCTGCTGTCGATCGAAATCGCCGATGGGGAAATGCTGCTCAGCCTGCCGCGGCCCTGAACTCGCATGTTGCCAGGTTAGTGCTATGCTGTGCGGGTAACACAAGGATATCGGTTTACCAAGGAGAAGTGGTCATGGGAATTGAAGTTGGCGGTCTGCTAGGCCTTATCTGGCTCGTCATTGTCATCTGGGCGATCGTGAAAGTCGCCAAAAGCGCGGCCGGCGGTCTTGCCAAGCTAATCTGGATTCTGGTGTTGTTATTCTTTCCCCTGCTCGGTCTTATCGTCTGGTTTTTGTTCGGGCCCAAGGGGTAGCGCCGTGGCGCGTCCCATCGAGTTCGAAAAAAAAGCAGGCCCGCGCGGGCCTGCTTTTTTATGTACTGTTTAAAATGCTGTTTTATCTACTGAGCTTTACGACCGGCGCCGAAACCCGCGCCCGGTCTTACTGCGCGCTGTCGTCGTGAGAAGGTGGCGCCTTGTAGTGGCCCGGAATGGTCAGCTTCTCGCCGTTGGGTAGATCGCGCACCTGAGTGGGAACGTAGATCCGTTTGATGACGCTTCGGGTCTTGCGCGTGTTCATCATTCACTCCTGTCATGGGCCAAAAAATGGTTGACAACCGCTGTGCCAACATTAGCGCGGCCTTGAAGTTGAATCAAGCGGACCCTGGATCGCAAGGCCAATCAACGCACCGAGCAAATTCAGCGGCAAACGTTAATAAATGGTAAGCAAGTGTTACCATAAAGCGCCGTTACATGTTATTAAGATGGGTGATGCCAGTGAGGCCAATATCCATTAACAAGGAAGCGGGAGCCGCCCCATGACCGACCATCCCGATAGAGATCACGTGCTGATCATCGAAGACGATCAACGTCTTGCCGGGTTGACCCGCGACTATCTCGAGAACAACGGTTTTCGGGTGACGGTCGAGGCCGATGGTGGCAAGGGGGTCGAGCGCATTCTGGAGCTCACGCCGGATCTTGTGATTCTGGATTTGATGCTGCCCGGTGAGGACGGCCTTTCGATCTGCCGTCGCGCCAGGCCAAACTTCGCCGGCCCGATCATGATGCTGACCGCACGCACCGACGATCTCGACCAGGTGCTGGGCCTTGAAATGGGCGCCGACGATTACGTGCCCAAGCCCGTTCAGCCGCGGGTGCTGTTGGCCCGCATGCGCGCGCTTTTACGCCGCACCGATGCGCCCGCCGCGCCCAACGGCGAAGTGCGGCTGCAGTTCGCCAATCTGGACATCGATAGCGCTACCCGCGAGGCGTTTCTCGACGGCGAGCGCATCGACCTGACCAGCGCCGAGTTCGATCTTCTATGGCTGCTGGCGAGTAACGCCGGCACCGTGCTGACCCGCGAAGAGATCTTCAGCGAGCTGCGCGGCATCAAATATGACGGCCAGGACCGCTCGATCGACGTGCGCGTGTCGCGCATTCGCCCCAAGATCGGCGACGACCCGCACCATCCCCACCGTATCAAGACCGTCCGCAGCAAGGGCTACTTGTTTGTCAAGGATAGCTGACGGGCGCGACGCTGGGCGCCGCCAGCCGTGTCCGCGAGGTGGGCGACATGCCGCGCATGCCTAGACCCGGCTCCTTTTTAAGATTCTACGTGCTGCTGGGGCTGACGCTCTGCGTAGTCTTTCTGATCTCGCTGGGGGGGCGAACCTTCATCGAGCAGGTGCGCCAGGAGGCGTTTCGCGAGGAGCTGGCGAGCCTGCCGATGACGCTGATGACCCGCCAGCTCGCCACACTTTCACCACAGGCGCGCGCCGCGCGGTTGGACGGCTTCGCGCGCCAGTTTGGGATGCAGCTCTCATTGGTGCCGGTCAGCGATGCCACCCTGGGCTACTTCGAGCGCGCGCGGCTCAAGCGCGGCGGCGTGATCATCGAAAACAATCCCTGGCAGCTTCGCCAACGTATTCCTGACGGCCCGTTCGAGCAGGGCACGCTGCTCAGCGCCAGCTTTCTGGGCTGGAGCGAGCGACAGTGGCAGGGCAGCGTGGCGGTGCTGGGCGAGTGGCTTTCACAGATGCCGGACACCGCCAGGGCCGAGCTGCTCTCGGAGCTTCGTCTGACCGGCTGGCCGCTGGCGCTTCTCTCGACCCTGCCGGAGGATTTGACCGAGGCGCAGCGCCAGCAGCTCGCCCGGGGCGGCGTGGTGACACGGCTGGTCACCGAGCAGCTCACGCTTTCGTTTCTCTATCGCATTCCCGGCAGCGATCAGTGGCTCAAGGCAGGCCCTCTTCACCGCCACGATACGTTGCCCATCGGACTTCACGTGGCGCTCTTGATAGGCGTGATGGCGGTGCTGAGTCTGATCATCTACCTGATCATGCGCAGCATCGAGGCGCGCATGGCGCGACTCGAGCAGGCCGCTACGCGTATCGCCAGCGGGCGGCTGGAAACCCGCGTACGCGTCGAAAGCGGCGATTTTCTCGGCCGGCTGGGGCTGGCCTTCAACGCCATGGCAAGCCAAGTACAGACCCTGTTGAAAGGCCAGCAGGAGATGATTCGCGCGGTGTCCCACGAGCTGCGAACGCCAGTGGCGCGCATTCGCTTCGCGGTTCAAATGGTCGAGGACATGACCGAAGAGCCGGCGATTCGCCGCCAGCTCCAAGGCATCGACGCCGATATCGCCGAACTCGACGACCTGGTCGATGAGATATTGACCTACGCGCGCCTGGGCGGCGGGCCGGACCACGGCGACCCGCTGGAGATGGTACCGGTCGACTGCTGCGCCATGGCCCACCGGGTGATCGATGCGCTGACGCCGCTGCACGAGTCACTGACGCTGCGCCTCGAAGCCGACCAGGAGGTCGAGCTGATGGCCGAGCCGCGCTATCTGCAGCGCGCGCTGCAGAACCTGGTCAGCAACGCCTGCCGCTATGGCCGTACTCAGGTGGTGATCCGGCTATGGGACGAGCCGCACCTGGTGCGGATCGATGTCGAGGACGACGGCCCGGGCGTGCCGCTGGAGTCGCGCGGCGATATCTTCAAACCCTTCGCACGACTCGATGACAGCCGCACGCGAAGCTCCGGCGGCTACGGCCTTGGGCTTTCGATCGTGCATAAGGTGATGTCCAGCCACGGCGGCAGCGTGACCGTCGATGAAAGCCTCGGGCTTGGCGGTGCGCGCTTTACGCTTCTGATTCCTCGTCATGAGTCGCCGGTTTGATCCCGCTGAGCACTGCAAACGAGGTTTCGCGGGCGGTGCGCAGAAAGTCTTCCATCCAGGGGGCCTTGCGCGTCTCCTCGCGAATTGCGGCATACAGCGTGCTCCAGATACCCGCCTCGCCGAGTTTGACGGCGCTGACGTAGTCGCGCTCGAGATACTCGGTCAGCGCCCAATTGGGCAGCGCGCAGACCCCACGGCCGCTGGCCACCAGCTGCATCATCATGAGGGTAAGCTCTGCGGTGCGAATTTCCCGCGGGCGCAGCTGAGCGGGGGTCAAAAAGCGGGTGAAGACGTCCAGGCGGCTGTGTTCGACCGGATAAGTGATCAGCGTCTCTTCGGCAAGCTCCGCCGGGGTGACGAAGCCTTTTTTGGCAAAAGCGTGCTGGCGTGCCACCGCCAGAAGCCCCTCGTAGCGAAACAGCGGCGCGTAGTGGATGCCGTCGATCGGCTGCGGGTCGGCGGTGATGACCAGATCGAGCTGCTCGCGGGCGAGCGCCGGTAGCGGGTCGAAGTGGTGGCCGCTGGGAATGTCGATCTCGATTTCGGGCCAGTGATCGCGAAAGTAGTCGACCGTCGGCATCAGCCACGCAAAGCAGCTGTGGCACTCGATCGCCATGTGCAGCCGCCCCTGTTCGGTGCCGGCAAGCCTGGCCAGGTCGCGCTCGGCGCGGCGCACCGCAGGCAGCAGCTCATCGGCCAGCGCCAGAAGCCGCAGCCCCGCGCGGGTGAACTCCACCGGGCGCGTCTTGCGCACGAACAGCGCCCCCTCCACGCGGCTCTCAAGGTCCTTCAACTGATGCGACAGCGCCGACTGGGTCAGGTGTACGCGCTCGGCGGCCTCGACCAAGGAGCCGGTCTCGCGAAGCGCGATCAGGGTGCGAAGATGACGCAGTTCGAGCATGGCAAGGCTTCACGATTAGAAATGAACGTATGAGTAACCTTCATTCTAAGGCAGAGCGCGTCCTGATACACCTCACTCCTCACACTTCACCCCTCACACGGATTAGCTTTTCGACGCGTAGGCATAAAGCAGCGTTTCCTGAGCGCTGATGGCGTCGCTCGTGCCCGGGCTTTGAAGACGGTAGCTGCCGTCGCTTTCCAGCAGCCAGCTCTGGCAATTGTCCACCAGATAGGTCTCGAGATCCTTGCGCACCCGGTTGGCGAGTTTCTTGTCCTTGAGCAGAAAGCCGGTTTCGACCCGGTGAAACATGTTGCGCGGCATGAAGTCCGCGCTCGAGCACCAGGTTTCCGGCTTGCCGGCGTTGTGGAAGTAGAATACCCGCGTGTGTTCGAGAAAGCGCCCGATGATCGAGCGTACGCGAATGTTCTCCGACACACCCTTCACGCCCGGGCGCAGGCAGCACATGCCGCGAATGATCAAATCGCACTCCACGCCCGCTTGCGATGCGCGGTAGAGTGCTCTGATCAGTTTGGGCTCGGTGAGCGAGTTGCACTTGATGATGATGTGACCACGCTTGCCCTTGGCGGCGAACTGGGCTTCCCGGTCGATCATCTCGACCAGTCGCGCATGGAGGGTGAACGGCGCGTGCAGGAGCGTATCGATCTTGCGCGTCTGACCCATGCCCGAGAGCTGCTGGAACACCCGGTGGACATCGGCGCACAGCGCCTGGTTGGCGGTCAACAGGCTGTAGTCGGTATAGAGCCTGGCGGTTCTGGCGTGGTAGTTGCCGGTACCCAGGTGGGCATAGTGGCGCAGCTCATTGGCTTCGCGGCGCACGATATGAATCATCTTGGCGTGGGTCTTGTAGGCCATGATGCCGTAGATCACGATGGCGCCGGCCTCCTGCAGGCGCGAGGCGAGCTGGATGTTATCCGCCTCGTCGAAGCGCGCGCGCAGTTCGATCACCACGGTCACTTCCTTGCCCTGGCTTGCCGCCTCGACCAGGGCGCTGACGATCGAGGAGTCCGCGCCGGTGCGGTAGAGCGTCTGTTTGATCGCCAGCACCGACGGGTCGCGCGCCGCCTCGCGCAGCAGATCCTCGATCGGTGAAAACGCCTGGAAGGGGTGGTGAAGCAGAATGTCCTGCTTTGCGATCGCGCTGAACAGGCTTCCTTCCTTGAGCGCCCTGGGCACGCTCGGGGTGAACGGGCGATAGGCAAGCTCCGGGCGGTCGACACCGTCGAGCACCGACATCATGCGGGTCAGGTTCACCGGCCCTTCGACGCGGTACAGATCCTGCTCGCCGAGATCGAACTGGCGCAGCAGAAAATTGGTCAGCCTCTCGGGGCAGTTGTCGGCCACCTCCAGGCGCACGCCGCTGCCGTAGCGCCTGGCCAGGAGTTCACCCTTGAGCGCCGAGGCGAGATCCGACACCTCATCCGGGTCGACGCTCAAATCCGCGTTGCGCGTCAAACGGAACTGATAGCAGCCGAGCACGCGCATGCCGGGAAAGAGCTCCTCGGCGTGGGCATGAATCATCGACGATAGAAACACGTACTCGGAGAAGCCTTCGGCGCAAAGCTCACGCGGCAGTACGATCAGCCGCGGCAGCGAGCGCGGCGCCGGCAGAATCGCCATGCCGCCGGCACGGCCGAAGGCATCCTTGCCCTCGAGCTCGACGATGAAGTTGAGGCTCTTGTTGACCAGCCGCGGGAAGGGGTGCGATGGGTCGAGCCCAATGGGGCTGATGACCGGCATGATTTCGCGGTCGAAAAATTCCCGCACCCAGGCCCGCTGCCCGTCGCTCCACTGATCGCGCCGGCGAAAGCGCAGCCCCTGGGCTTCCAGTGCCGGCAGGAGCGTATCGTTGAGAATCTGGTACTGGCGGCGAATCTGGCGGTGGGCGATATCGGCGATTTCCCGCAGTACCTCCGCCGGCGGTCGGCCATCGGCGGAAAGCGCATTATCGTTGAGCGCGATCTGGTGCTTGAGCCCGGCCACGCGAATCTCGAAGAACTCGTCCATGTTGGAGGAGAAGATCAGCAGAAACATCAGCCGGTTCAACAGCGGGTGGGCGTCGTCCAGCGCTTGTTCGAGCACCCGGATGTTGAACTGCAGGTGCGAAAGCTCGCGGTTGAAGTAGAGCGCCGGGTCGTCCAGGTCGGTCTGCTCGAGAGACTCCTTGGCCTGAACGCCGGTGGGGGTGCGGTTGATGCGAAGCGGCAGTGCTTCGCTTTCGCTGTTCGACCCATCAAAGCCTTGAAGCGGTGTCGAGTCCGACGTTTGTATCTCCATGAGTCCCCCCGGCAGAGTGGTCGCGCGCCCAAGGCGCCTACTTGAAAGTTAGTGCGTCGCTACCGATTCTGCCGGTTGAATGTGACGGTTCCGTGTCACGCTTATCAAACGTCAAGATTTTCCTATTTTTATCAAGCGGATCGGCTCACCGCGCGCGGTTCAGGCGGCGAGCCGCCTCGAGGGCGAAGTAGGTGAGAATGCCGTCGGCGCCGGCGCGCTTGAAGCACATCAGGGATTCCAGAATGACCGCGTCGGGGTCGAGCCAGCCGTTATCGAAGGCGGCGCGGTGCATGGCGTACTCGCCGCTCACCTGGTAGGCGAAGGTGGGCACGCCAAGCTCGCTCTTGACCCGGCGCACTACGTCAAGATACGGCATACCGGGCTTGACCATCACCATATCGGCGCCCTCGGAAATGTCGAGCGCCACCTCGTGAATCGCTTCATCGGTGTTGGCCGGGTCCATCTGGTAGGTGCGTTTGTCCGCCTTACCCAGGTTGCCTGCCGAGCCCACCGCATCGCGAAACGGGCCGTAGTAGGCGGAAGCGTACTTGGCGCTGTAGGCCATGATACGCACGTTGTGCAGGTTGTCCTGCTCCAGCACCCGGCGGATGGCGCCGATACGCCCATCCATCATGTCGGAAGGCGCGAGCACGTCGGCGCCGGCTTCGGCGTGGGAGAGCGCCTGCTTGAGCAGCGTATCCACGGTGCGGTCGTTTTGCACGTAGCCGTGCTCGTCGAGAATGCCGTCCTGGCCGTGGCTGGTGTAGGGGTCGAGTGCGACGTCGGTGATGATGCCGAGCTCCGGCAGCGCCGCCTTGAGCGCGCGTACGCTGCGCTGGATCAGCCCGCCCGCGCTGTAGGCCTCCTCGGCGAACTCGCTTTTATGCTCGGCGCCGACCACCGGGAATAGCGCCAGCGCCGGAATTCCGAGTTCATATGCTTCGCGCGCCTGCTCGATGAGAAGATCGATGGAGAGGCGCTCGACGCCGGGCATGGAGTCCACCGCCTCGCGCTGATTGTCGCCTTCGAGCACGAACACCGGCAGGATCAGATCCGACGGCGTCAGGGTCGACTCCTGCATCAAACGGCGCGAAAAGTCGTCACGGCGCATGCGGCGCATACGGGTGGCGGGAAACTGGCGAGGGGTTGAGCTGCTCAATGGAAATCTCCGCTAAGTGCTGACAAGAACTGCCGCTTTGGCCTGAGTATATCAGCCATGCTCTACGGCGAAAGCCGCCTTGTGAAGGCCCGTGAGAGTGACTAGAGTGTCGATTCCACCGGGCCGCTCGCCGTCGCGGCATGGATATCATCAAGGGAGACAGGCATGGGCAAAAAAGTAGCAGTGATTCTGGCCGGCTGCGGCGCTTATGATGGAACGGAGATTTACGAGGCCACGCTCACGCTCTTGCGTCTTGACCAGCTCGGCATCGAGTACCGCGCCTTCGCGCCGGACATCGATCAGCACCACGTCATCAACCACCTGAGCCAGGAGATTGAGGAGGGCGAGACGCGCAATGTGCTCAAGGAGGCGGCGCGGCTGATGCGCGGCGAGGTTCAGGACATCGCCGAGCTCGACGCCGATGCCTTCGATGCGGTGATCGTGCCCGGCGGCTTTGGCGTGGCCAAAAACCTTTGTGACTTCGCCGAGCAGGGCGATGCCATGAGCGTGCTCGAAAGCCTCAAGGCGCCGCTGGCCGCCTTCAAGGAGGATGCCAAGCCGATCGGTTTGATGTGCATCGCGCCGGTGCTGGTGCCGAAGCTCTTAAGCGACGGCATTTCGGTGACCATCGGGCGTGACCCGGGTGTGGCCGGTGCGATCAGCGCCATGGGCGGGCTGCACAAGAGCTGCGACGTCGACGATATCGTCGTCGATCTCGAGCACAAGGTAGTCACCACACCCGCCTATATGCAGGCCAAACGCATCAGCGAAGCCGCCACCGGTATCTTCAAGCTGGTCGAGCGGATCAGCGAGATGATCGATCAGACCAGCAAGTAGCGATCCCCCCCGCGCCTGCCAACAAAAACGCCTCTGCACGTTCGACGTGCAGAGGCGTATTCGTTCGTGGAGAAGTCGCCGTTATTCGCCGCTCTCCTCGGCCTCGGCGCGAATCCGGCGCCGACGCACCAGCCGGCCGAACAGCAGGCCGACCTCGTAGAGCAGGTACATCGGAATGGCCAGCAGGCTTTGCGAGATGATGTCCGGCGGGGTGAGCAGCATACCGATCACGAAGCACCCTAGAATGATGTAAGGGCGCTTTTGCGACAGGCTCTGCACCGTGGTGGCGCCGGAGAGAATCAGCAGAAACGTCGCGATCGGAATCTCGAAGGCCACACCGAAGGCGAAGAAGAGCTTCAGCACGAAGTTCAGATACTGATTGATATCGGTCATCACCGCCACGTTCTCCGGCCCGGTCTGAGTGAAGAACTCGAACAACAGCGGAAAGACCACGTAGTAGGCGAAGGCCGCGCCGGTGTAAAAAAGCGCCACGCTCGAGACCAGAATCGGGATCGCCAGCGCCTTCTCGTTATCGTAGAGCCCGGGGGCGACGAAGGCCCAGGCCTGGTGCAGCACGAAAGGAATCGCCAGAAACACCGCCACGACCAGCGTCAGCTTGAACGGCGCCAGAAAGGGCGAGGCCACTTCGGTCGCGATCATCTGCGAGCCTTCGGGCAACAGCGCGATCAAGGGCTCGGCGACGAAGCTGTAGATGTCGTTGGCAAAGGCGTAGAGCGCCAGAAACATCAAAAGCACCACCGCCACCGCCTTGATCAGCCGCGAACGCAGCTCGATCAAATGCTCGATCAGCGGTGCCTGGCTCAGATCCTCGCGCGAATTGGGGTCACGTGAATCGGGGGAGTCGCCGGTGTTGCTCATGGCTGATGGCTGTCCTTATGGGAATCGTCCTCGGGTCGCGGCTTGTCGGCCACCGGTTCGTGCACCTCCTCGAGCGCATCGTCGAGTGTGGCACTCGCCCGGGCGGCGCGCTTTTCGGTATCGCCTGGGGCGGTTTTTGCGCCCGACGAGCTCGAAGCGATGCTCTCCACCTCGCGTTTGGCCTGCCTCAGGCTCTCGTCGAGCTTCTTTTGCTGGTCGCTGATCTTCTGGCGCAACTCCTCGGCTTCGAGCTGAGCGGTAATTTCACGCTGCATGCCGGATACCGTTCGCTTGATCTTGCCAATCCACATGCCGGTGGTGCGCGCCGCTTTAGGCAGCCGCTCGGGGCCGAGCACCAAAAGCCCGACGATGGCGATGAGCATGAGTTCGAGAAAGCCGATATCCAGCATGGGTTAGTGACGCTCTTCTTTATGCTGCTCGGCCTTGCGCTTCTCTTCGGCTTGAACGTCGTAGGTGTTGCCCGGCTCTTCGTGGGCAACGCGCGCGGCCTCGTCGCTCTTCTCTTTCTCTTTTTCCTCTTCGCTCATCGCGCTTTTGAAACCCTTCACCGCGCCGCCAAGGTCGGTGCCGACGTTGCGCAGTTTCTTGGTGCCGAAAATCAGGATGATGATGCCCAATACAATCAAGAGCTGCCAGATACTGATGCCACCTAACATAGTCGTTTCCTCATTAAGACGGGCGTTGTTCGGGTAAAAGGGTAGGGCGTGGTTAGCGGGACGCTTTTTCGTCGTGGCCCGAGACCCCGAAGCGGCGCGAAAGCTCGTCGAGCACGAGCCGGTGGTCGAGATCCAGGTGCGACAGCATGACCAGGCTATGAAACCATAGATCCGCGGTTTCAGCGACCAGTGCCTGGCGGTGCTTCTCGTCGCACAGCTTGCCGTCGCGCTCTGCATCCTTGGCGGCCAGCACGGTTTCGACGGCTTCCTCGCCCACTTTCTCGAGTATCTTGTTTAGCCCCTTGTGATGCAAGGAGGCAACGTAGGAGGTTTCGGGGTCGGCGTGGCGGCGCTCTGCGAGCACGCAGGCCAACTGATCGAGAACGGGCGAGGACGTGGCGGAACTCATCGGCATCCTTGGTAATGTAACGGGCAGGGAGCGTCTGCATAGTTTAGCACGCGCAGCGCGCCTGCCATAAAGGAGGTTACTGCCATAAAAGCAGCAAAAGGCCGGCGGCGGCAGCGGCCAGCACCTGCCAGGACTGGGTTTGCGCCCACTCGCTCAAGGGTTGCCAGGCGAGTGCAATCGCCAGTAGCGCAATGCCGATACGCAGGCGGTGGTGGCGCTTTTTCTGCTCGTTGAATTTCTTGTCGAGCTGGGTAATGGCATTGGCCTGCTGGTGGCGCTGGCGGTGCTCCTGCTCCATGCGTGAAAGCGCCTGATGGGCCAGCACGGGCAGTTCCGGTAGCTGGTGGGAGAGCTCCGGCGCCTGGCGCTTGAGCGACTCCCACAGCCCGCCTACGCCTGCGCGCTCTTTCATCCACTGCTCGAGATACGGCTTGGCGGTGCTCCACAGATCGAGCTCCGGGTAGAGCTGGCGGCCAAGGCCCTCGATGTTCAAGAGCGTCTTTTGCAACAGCACCAGCTGCGGCTGCACTTCCATGTTGAAGCGCCGGGCGGTCTGGAAAAGCCCCAAAAGCACCTGGCCGAAGGAGATATCCTTGAGCGGCTTTTCCAGAATCGGCTCGCACACCGTGCGAATGGCGGCGGCGAACTCGTTGGCGCGGGTGTTCTCGCCCACCCAGCCGGACTCGATGTGAAGCGCGGCCACTTCGTAATAATCCTGATGGAAGAACGCCAGCAGGTTGCGCGCCAGGTAGTCCTGATCCTCCCGGGTGAGACTGCCGACGATCCCGCAGTCGATGGCGATGTACTGCGGGTCTTCGGGGTTGTCGCAGTTGACGAAGATATTGCCCGGGTGCATATCGGCGTGAAAGAAGTTGTCGCGAAACACCTGGGTGAAGAAGAGCTCGACGCCGCGTTCGGCGAGCTTCTTGAGATTGACGCCCTTGGCTATCAGCGTGTCGAGATCCGCTACCGGCACACCGCGAATGCGCTCCTGCACCATGACGTGGCGCCGGGTGTAGGGCCAGTAGATGGTGGGTACGAATAGAAGCGCCGAGTCCTTGAAGTTGCGCTTGAGCTGGGAGGTGTTGGCGGCCTCCTTGTAGAGATCCAGCTCGTCGAACAGCGTCGACTCGTAGTCGCGGATCACCTCGACCGGGCGCAGTCGCCGCGCCTCGGGAATGCGCGCCACCAGCTTGGCGACGCGGTACATCAGCGCCATGTCCTGGCGCATGATGGCGTCGATGCCGGGGCGGATGATCTTGACCACCGTCTCCTCGCCGCTGTGAAGCGTGGCGGCGTGGACCTGGGCGATGGAGGCGGAGGCCAGCGGCACTCGGTCGAACTGGGCGAAGCCCTCTTCGAGGGACATTTCGAGCTCACGCTCGACCCGCGCGACGGCGAGATCGCCCGGAAACGGCGGCACCTGGTCCTGGAGCCTTCTGAGCTCGTCGGAAATGTCGTCCGGCAGCAGATCGCGGCGGGTCGAGAGCATCTGGCCGAACTTGATGAAGATCGGCCCAAGCGACTCCAGCGCCAGGCGCAGGCGCTCGGCGCGCGAGCGCTTACCCACCGGAATTAGCCGCAGCGGCATAAACCACATCAAAATACGCAGCCAAAGCGGCAAGCGCTCGAGCGGAATCATCGTGTCGAGCCGGTGGCGCGCGACGACCCAGAGGATCTTGAACAGCCGCAGGCTCATGAGCACGGCTCCTCCAGGCGCGTGTGGAGCTCGCGGTTCAGGCGCTGATCGAGCCGCCGGGAAAGGCGATCAAGGCGCGCCTCGAGGCGATCGGTAGCCATGTCCAGGTCGGTCAGGGCGTCGCGCAGCACGTCGCGCTGGGCGCGGCCCGGCAGCATCCGCGCCTCCTCGAAGACGTACTCGGAAAGATCCTGAAGCAGTTCCTCTTTCGCCCGCAGCCCGAAGCGGCTCAGGCGGCGAACGCCTTCCGCCAGCGAGTGGGCGGGCGTGGCGCCGATCCAGCCGGCAAGCTCGCCTTCCCAATCCAGGTCGAGATCGAAAAACAGATCCCGGGTCGCCTCCAGAAGGCCCAAGCGCCCGCGAACGGCGAGCTTGCCCTCGAACATCAGCCGCTCGAGCGAGGCGCCGCTGAGCCACTCGGAGAAGGTCTCCGGGGTCAGCTCGACGGTGGCATCCGCCTGGGCTTCGTCGATGTCGTCGCCGGGCAGCAGATCGACACCGGCTTCGTGGTAGGCGAGCACCAGCGCCAGGTGCGGCTGTTCGAGACGAATCAGCAATCGGCTGCCCGCAAGCGCGGCCAGCCGGTTGGACGCGGCCGGGTCGCGGGCGAGCAGGGCGTTCAACGCTCGTTCAAGGCCTGCCAGCAGCAGCGGCGGGGTCAGTCGCATGCGTGCCTCGTTCGTTGCTTGGCGTGTAGCGGCGCCCGCCGGGCGCTCAAGGCGGAAAACGTCATAGCTTGATGCCGCGGTGTAGCGCGACGATCCCGCCGGTGAGGTTGGTGTACTCCACCCGCTCGAGCCCTGCGTTCTCCATCATCGCCAGCAGTGTGGGCTGGTCCGGATGCATGCGGATCGACTCGGCGAGATAGCGGTAGCTCTCGCCGTCCTTCGCCACCAGCTCGCCGATCTTCGGCAGAAAGCGGAAGGAGTATTCGTCGTAGGCCTTGCTCAGAAGCGGGTTGCCGGGCTTGGAGAATTCCAGTACCAGAAGGCGCCCGCCGGGCTTGAGAACGCGGGCCATCGAGCGCAGCGCGGCGTCCTTGTCGGTAACGTTGCGCAGGCCAAAGGCGATGGTGATGCAGTCGAAGTGATTGTCCGGAAAGGGCAGCGCCTCGGCGTTGGCCTGAACGTACTCGACGTTGCCGCCCACGCCGTTGTCGATCAGCTTGTCGCGGCCGACATTGAGCATCGAGGCGTTGATATCGGCCAGCACCACCTTGCCTCGCGGGCCGACCAGGCGCGAGAACTTGAGCGTCAGGTCGCCGGTGCCGCCAGCGATGTCCAGCACGCGATGGCCCGGGCGCACGCCGGCGCGCTCGATGGTCAGGCGCTTCCACACCCGATGAATGCCAAACGACATCAGATCGTTCATGACGTCGTAACGCGCGGCCACCGAGTGGAAGACATCCGCCACCCGCGAGGCTTTCTCGTCGAGCGGTACTTCCTGGTAACCGAAATGGGTGGTGCGCTTTTCCGTGGGGCTCATGAGGCGACGGGCTCCCGAGTTCGAGGCGAAGATCGATGGTCGGCTGACCACCGTGTAATCAGGTTGGCTGTATTGTAGCCTTCTCGCGCCGGGTTTGTCTGCGCCGGGCGTTCGCGCACCGAGCCTGCGTCAAAGCTCCTTGAACTGGATGCCCATCGGCTCGCGCGAGGCGCCGGCGGCCTTGAGCTCGTCGAGATACTCCGCCCAGTAGGCATCCTGGTGCTTGGCGATCTTGTAGAGGTAGTCGTAGCTGTAGAGGCCGCTGTCGTGGCCGTCGTCGAAGTGCAGCTTGAGCGCGTAGTGGCCGACCTGGCTGATATCGAGAAGGCCCACGTCACGCTTGCCGGTCTGCAGCACCGCGGTGTCGGCGCCGTGGCCGCGCACCTCTGCCGACGGCGAATAGACGCGCAAAAGCTCGATCGGCACGCGGTAGTGAAGATCGCCCGGGTAGGTCAGCTCCAGCAGGCGGTTTTTCTTGTGGTAGTGCACGTGGGTGGGAATCGGGCTGTCCATGAGGCTCTCCTTGAGCGAGCGATGAATGGACGACAGGCGGGTGCGAGCACCCGCCTGCAAGGCGTGGACCATCGTTTTGAGGCTTCAGCCTACATAATGCTTCAGCCTACAGAATATAGCGCGACAGATCCTCGTCCACGGCGAGCTCGCCGAGCTGGGCATTGACGTAATCGGCGTCGACCACCAGCGGGCTATCCATATCGCCGCCCTTAAAGGAGGCCTCTTCCAGCAGACGCTCCATCACGGTGTGCAGCCTCCGCGCACCGATGTTCTCGGTGCCTTCGTTGACCTGCCAGGAGATCTCGGCGATGCGCTCGATGCCGTCCGGGGTGAACTCGACGTCGAGCCCTTCGGTGGCGAGCAGCGCCTGGTACTGCTTGGTCAGTGAGGCCGACGGCTCGGTCAGAATGCGCTTGAAGTCGTGGGGGGTGAGCGCATCGAGCTCGACGCGGATCGGCAGGCGGCCCTGAAGCTCCGGAATCAGATCCGACGGCCGCGAGAGATGGAAGGCGCCCGAGGCGATGAACAGGATGTGATCGGTCTTGACCATGCCGTACTTGGTCGAGACGGTGGAGCCTTCGATCAGCGGCAGCAGGTCGCGCTGCACGCCTTCGCGGGAGACTTCGCCGCCGCTCGATTGACCGCTGCCCTTGGCGACCTTGTCGATCTCATCCAGAAACACGATGCCGTGCTGCTCGACCGCCTCGACGGCGCGGGCCTTGATCTCTTCCTCGTTGACGAGCTTGCCGGCCTCCTCGTCGCGCAGCAGCACCAGCGCTTCCTTGACCGTGACGCGGCGGTTTTCGCGCTTTTGCTGGCCCATGTTGGAAAACAGGCTCTGCAGCTGATTGGTCATCTCCTCCATGCCCGGCGGGGTCATGATGTCCACGCCCTGGCCCTGGGAGGTGACTTCGATGTCGATCTCCTTGTCGTCGAGCTGGCCCTCGCGGAGCTTCTTGCGAAACGACTGGCGGGTGGCGTTCTCCTCGCGCGGCTTGTCCTCCTGGCCGCGGGGCGGCGGCAGCAACGCGTCGAGCACACGGTCCTCGGCGGCGTCCTCGGCGCGGTGGCCGACCTCTTCCTTGGCGTGCTCGCGCACCATCTTGATCGCCGCTTCCATCAAATCACGAATGATCGATTCGACGTCGCGGCCGACGTAACCCACCTCGGTGAATTTAGTCGCTTCCACCTTGATGAAGGGCGCGCGCGCCAGGCGCGCCAGGCGCCGTGCGATCTCGGTCTTGCCCACACCGGTCGGGCCGATCATCAGAATGTTCTTCGGCGTGACTTCCGGGCGCAGGTCGGTATCGAGCTGCATGCGACGCCAGCGGTTGCGCAGCGCAATGGCCACGGCGCGCTTGGCGTCCTTCTGGCCGATGATGTACTGATCGAGGGCGTGAACGATTTCGCGGGGAGTCATCTGGGTCATGAAAAAGGCCTCAACGGTCGTCGATGTTCAGCTCTTCGAGCGTGACGTGGTGGTTGGTGAATACGCAGATGTCGCCCGCGATTTGCAGGGATTTCTCGGTGATTTCCCGCGCGCCGAGCTCGGTGTTTTCCAGCAGTGCCCGGGCGCTGGCCTGGGCGAAGTTGCCGCCGGAGCCGATGGCGATGATGCCCCGCTCCGGCTCGACGACGTCGCCGTTACCGGTGATGATCAGCGAGGCGCTGTGATCCGCCACCGCCAGCAGTGCCTCGAGGCGGCGCAGCGCCCGGTCGGTGCGCCAGTCCTTGGCCAGCTCCACGGCGGCCTTGGTCAGGTGGCCCTGGTACTTTTCGAGCTGGGCCTCGAAGCGCTCGAACAGGGTGAAGGCGTCCGCGGTGCCGCCGGCAAAGCCTGCGAGTACCTTGCCCCGGTAGAGGCGGCGCACCTTGCTGGCATTGCCTTTCATCACGGTATTGCCAAGCGAGACCTGGCCGTCGCCGGCGAGGGCGACCTGGTTTCCGCGGCGTACGGATACGATCGTGGTCATGGAGATGGCTCCTTGAGGGAGCAAGGCTCCCGATGACGTGTCGGTCGCCAAGCGACCGCAACTGGGTTGAGCGCCGATGAACGGGCGCGTCGATGATACGAATGACAACAAAATGCGGGCGGTCGATGAAAAATCAACCGCCCGCAGGAGCGCTTTCGGGGTTTTATGGCCCGGCGCGGGCCGAAAGGTCAGTTCTGAAGCTGGATCAGCAGCGGCTCGATGCCCTGGGTCGCCATCAGGTCCTGGGCGCGGCTGAGCTCGCGGGGGTCTTCGTAAGGCCCGACCTGCACGCGGTGCCAGATGTCACCGCTGGCCTGCACTTCGGTGATCTGGGCCAGAAGGCTCAAGTTGCGCAGTCGCGAGCGCAGCTGCTCGGCGTCAGAAAGCTCCTTGAACGACGCCGCTTGGAGCATGTAGCGGTTGGGCGCCGCTGCCGGCTCGGGCGCGGCGGCCTGGGGCGTCTGCTCCTCCTGGCGAGTGTTGGCGGCGATCACCTGGGCGATCTGGTCGTCGCCGGAAGCGCCGTTGGTCGCCCCTTCGCTATCGCTTGCCGGGGTGTCGGCCACTTCCGGGCGGTTGACCGTTGAGGGCAGCGCTCCACCCGGGGCGATGACCTCGGTTTCCGGCAGCAGGGTGTAGAACTCGAAGGTCGGCATCGAGGGCTCAGCGCTGCCTTCGCTCTGGCGCGCGGCGCTGCGCTCGTCGCTACCCGGGGGCTTGGGCAGCACCGTGGCCTGGGGGGCGTCGTTCTGCTCCTGCCAGGGCGCGGTGCCGTGCTGGTGCTGGGCGAGAAAGAACCCGACCGCCACACCTGCCAGCGCCCAGAGCCAGCCGGGCAGGCGAAAGCCCGACCCTTCTGCCTTGGGCGCCCGGCGTTGGCTGGTCGCGCCGCGCCGGGTGGGCCGTTTGCGCGCTTTGGCCATGGCTTACATCTCCTCCGGGGCGCTGACCCCCATCAAGTCGAGGCCGTTGCGCAGCACCTGGCGGGTGGCCAGGCCCAGCGCCAAACGCGCGTTTCTCAGCGCGTCGTCGTCGACCATCACCTTGACCGCGTTGTAACAGGTGTGGAAATCACCGGCCAGATCCAGCAGGTACTGGGAGACCTGCTGCGGCTCCCGGGCGCGCGCGGCCTGCTCGACCACTTCCGGGTAGCGCGCCAGGCGGTTGAGCACCGCTTTCTCCTGGTCGCTGTCAAGGCTTGCCAGGTTAGCCATCGCCTGGTCGAAGTCGAAGGCGCGGGACTCGGTCTCGGCTTTTCTCAGCATGCTGCACACCCGGGCGTGGGCGTACTGAACGTAGTAGACCGGGTTGTCGTTGGACTGCGAGCGGGCAAGGTCGATGTCGAAGGTGAGCTGGGAATCGGCCCGACGCGCGGCGAGGAAAAAGCGCGTGGCATCGCGCCCCACTTCGTCGATCAGATCACGCAGGGTGACGTAGCTGCCGGCGCGCTTGGAGAGCTTCACCTCGACGCCGGAGCGGGTCACCATCACCATTTGATGCAGCACGTAGTCCGGGTAGCCCTGGGGGATGCCGGCCTCCAGCGCCTGCAGCCCGGCGCGTACGCGGGTCACGGTGGAGTGGTGGTCGGCGCCCTGCTCGTTGATCACGGTCTTGAAGCCGCGGTTCCACTTGTCGAGGTGATAGGCGACGTCCGGCAAAAAGTAGGTGTAGCCGCCATCACGCTTGCGCATCACCCGATCCTTGTCATCACCGAACTCGGTGGTGCGCAGCCACATCGCGCCATCTTCTTCATAGGTGTGGCCGTTGGCGACCAGCCGCTCGACGGTCTCCTCGACCTTGCCCTGCTCGTAGAGCGAGGACTCGAGAAAGTAGACGTCAAAGGCCACGCCGAAAGCCTTGAGGTCCAAATCCTGCTCCCGGCGAAGCCAGGCGACGGCGAAGTCGCGAATGGCGTCCAGGTCATCCGCATCGCCTTTGGCGGTGACTTCCCGGTCATCGGCGGTGACGGTCTTGCCGGCCAGATAGTCGCTTGCGACGTCAATGATGTAGTCGCCGCGGTAGCCGTCTTCCGGCCAGCTTGCGTCCTCCGGCCCCAGCCCCTTGGCGCGGGCCTGCACTGACAGGGCCAAATTCTGGATCTGGGCGCCGGCGTCGTTGTAGTAGAACTCCCGGGTGACATCGAAGCCTGTGGCTTCCAGCAGCCGGCACAGGCAGTCGCCGATCGCCGCCCCCCGGCCGTGGCCAACGTGCAAGGGGCCGGTCGGGTTGGCGGAGACGAACTCGACCTGCACCTTCTCACCCTTGCCCACGAGGCTTCGGCCAAAGGCGTCGCCGCAGTCGAGCACCTGGGCGATGATCTGCGCGGCGGCGTCCGTGGCGGCGAAGAAGTTGATGAAGCCCGGCCCTGCGATCTCGGTGTTGGCGATCGCGTCGCTTTCGGGCAGCGCTTCGAGGAGCTTCTCGGCGAGCTCGCGCGGCTTCATGCCGGCGGGCTTGGCCAGCATCAGCGCGAGGTTGGTGGCGTAGTCGCCGTGGGCCTTGTCCTTGGTAGGGTCGATCTTGATGGTCGGGGTCAAATCGCCCGGCAGCACGCCCTGGTGCTTCAGCGCTTCGATGGCGCTCTGGAGCAGGGAAGTGATCGTCTCTTTCATTTGAACATCCGAAATTTTGGGTGGCGGCGTGCGCGTTGTGAAAACTGGCGGCGATCGATGGGCGCCTGACGCGTCAAAACGGCCATTATCGGCAATTGGCGCCCACTTTCAAAGCCGTATCGCCCTTGATTGGCGTGCCGGGCGCTCGGGCGGGTCACGCGAGCGTCTGCGGGTCGATATCGATCGACCAGCGCACGCTGCGCGCCTCGCGGCTCGCCTCGAGCCACTGCACGATAAAATTGGCCGCCGCCTGGCGCTGGCTGCGCCGGTCGGCGGCGATCAGCACGTGAACGTGGTAGCGGTTCTGGCGCCGCTCCATCGGCGCCGGTACCGGGCCCAAACAGCGCGCGGCGACCCCAACGTTTGCCAGCCACTCCCTGAGCGCCTGGGCGGCGGCCTGGGCCAGCGCCATCGCGGCCTGCTCCTTGGGGCTCTCCAGACGCACCAGCGCCATGAAGCCGAACGGCGGCAGTTTGGCCAGCCTTCGCTCTTCGAGCAGATCGCGGGCAAGCGCCCCGTAGCCGTGCTCGGCGAGCTTGCCCAGGTGCGGGTCGTCCGGGTGCAGGGTCTGGACCAGCACCCGGCCCGGATGGGCAGCGCGCCCGGCGCGCCCGGCCACCTGTTCGAGCAGCTGGGCGCTGTGCTCGAGCGCGCGGAAGTCCGCGCTATAGAGCCCGCCGTCGGCGTTGATCACCACCACCAGGGTGACGTGGGGCAGGTGGTGGCCCTTGGCGAGCATCTGGGTGCCGACCAGAATGCAGGGCTCGCCGCGATGAACCTCCTTGAGCACCTGGTCGAAGCTATCCTTGCGCCGGGTGCTGTCGCGGTCGATGCGGTGGATCGTGGCGTCGGGAAAAAGCCCCGTGAGGGTCTCTTCGGTGCGCTCGGTACCCGAGCCGAGCGCGCGCAGATCGCCGCTGCCACACTCGGGGCAGGCGTCCGGTAGCGCTCGGCGGCTGTCGCAGTGGTGGCAGGCCAGAAGCGGCGGGTGGCGGTGCAGCGTCATGCGTGCATCGCACTGGCCGCAGTCCGCCATCCAGCCGCAGGCGTGGCAGGCAAGTCTCGGGGCGAAACCGCGCCGGTTGATGAACACCAGCGCCTGCTTACCGGCGGCCAGGGTCGACTCGATCGCCTTGATCGCCGATGGCAGAAGCCCCCCCTGGCGGCGCTGATGGCGAAGATCCGTAAGCTCCAATCTGGCCGGCGGATGGCGGCTCGGACGCTGGGTGAGGCGCAGGTGGCGATAATCGCCGGCAAGCGCCCGTGAAAGGCTCTCCAGCGACGGCGTGGCGCTGCCCAGTAGAAGCGGAATGCCGTGATAATGGGCGCGAGCCACGGCCAGATCGCGGGCGTGGTAGCGAAGCCCATCGTGCTGCTTGTAGGAGCCGTCGTGCTCCTCGTCGACGATGATCGCCCCGGGATTGGCAAGCGGGGTGAAGATCGCCGAACGGGTACCGATCACGATCAGCGCGCGCCCGTCGGCGGCGGCCTCCCAGGCATCCATGCGCTCGGCGTCGTTGAGCCCGGAGTGAAGCGCCACCACCGGCGCCTTGAAGCGACTGCGAAAGCGCGAAAGTGTCTGCGGCGTCAGGCCGATCTCCGGCACCAGTACCAGCGACTGCTTGCCTTTGGCGGCGAGCGCCTCGATCAGCTGAAGGTAGATTTCGGTCTTGCCACTACCGGTGACACCTTCGAGCAGGCACGGGTGGTAGCCCTCCAGGTTCTCGTGCAGCGCGGCAAGCGCCGCGGCCTGCTCGCGGTTGAGCGGCAGCGCCGGCGAGGCCAGCAGCCCGGCGCGCGGGTCGAAACGGCTGCCCGCCTGGCGGGCGACGTCGCGCGAGCTTGCGAGCCCCTTGCGCGAAAGCGCCATCAGCTGTTCCTTGGTGTAGCCGTGGGCGCTGATCGCCTGGGCCGGCAGGCCCTGAGCGTGCTGGCGCAAAAGCGCATAAAGCTCTGCCTGTTTGGGCGCGTTCTTGAGCGAATCCAGGCTCGCATCATTGATGGCCTGCCACTGGGTGAAGGTGCGCCCGGCCATCGGATAGCCCTGGCGAAGCCTGGCCGGCATGGCCAGTTGCATGGTGTCACCCAGGCCGTGCTGGTAGTAGCGCGCGGTGAAGTGGCATAGCCACTGCCAGTCCGCCGGCAGCGGCGCCTCATCGAGCACCTCCGCGATAGGCTTTAGCTTTTCCCGGGCCAGCGTGCTTCGTGGCAGCGTGCGAATGACCACGCCAACGACCTCCCGCCTGCCAAAGGGCACACGCACGCGGAGTCCCGGCTGCCAGCCACCGGCGGGCGTCTGGCGCCCGGGCAGGTAGTCGAAGAGCTGCCTGAGCGGCGAGGGCAGCGCCACCTGTAGCGCCCCCACGTGGGGAAGAGCCTCGGCGGGCGGTGAAGAAAAGGGCTCGGGCAATTGGCCTCCGACGTAAAAGATTGCTAGAATATGCGCCCGCTGTGCGTTTTATCGGTTCGAAAGGGCGCCAGCGACGATCCGGTTAGCCGTTATTTCAACCCTTTATGCGGTGCCTGGCAATGGATCAGGTGGCGGCATAAGTATGCGAGGCCCAAGATGAAACAAGCTATTCACCCGAATTACAACACGGTCACCGCGACGTGTTCTTGTGGCAACACCTTCCAGGTCGGTTCTACCTCTGGTCAGGACTTCTCTCTGGATGTGTGCTCCAACTGCCATCCGTTCTACACGGGCAAGCAGAAGCAAGCGACCACCGGTGGCCGCGTAGAGCGCTTTAACAAGCGTTTCGGCGCTGCCATGAAGCGCGGCTGATACGCCCGCTCGCCGGCATTAAGTTGCCGGTCGATAAAACCCACGCTTTGGCGTGGGTTTTTTGTGCGCGCTTGAAAAATGGAATTTTTTTCCATAAATGTTGCGCTGCATCAATAAGGAAAGCGTTATGGCTCGATGGCTTTGCTATAAAGTGCAGCAAATGACGCCCAAAAACGCTTAACGTGGGGCTAAGTGTGATTAAAAAGCCAGACGGCGTTTTGGGTTGACAGCGCTTGAGGCGCTTTGGGTTTTTCTATACTCTAAGGCCATGTTTCTACTTTAGGATGACGAACTCCATGACAGACGCGAACAGGCAGGCAGCGCTCGATTATCACGCCCACCCCATCCCCGGAAAGCTTTCGGTCGAGTTAACCAAGTCCACCGCCACCGCTCGCGATCTGTCGTTGGCCTACAGCCCGGGCGTGGCCGAGCCGGTACGCGAAATCGCTCGTGACGCCGAGAACGCCTACCGCTACACCGGCAAGGGCAACCTGGTCGCGGTCATTTCCGATGGCAGCGCGATTCTGGGGCTCGGTAATCTGGGGTCGCTGGCCAGCAAGCCGGTCATGGAAGGCAAGGGCGTGCTGTTCAAGTGCTTCGCCGGTATCAACTCGGTGGATATCGAGGTCGACGCCGAGAATCCCCAAGCGTTCATCGATACCGTGGCGCGCATCGCCGATACCTGGGGCGGCATCAACCTCGAGGACATCAAGGCGCCGGAGTGCTTCGAGATCGAAAAGGCGCTGATCGAGCGCTGCAAGGTGCCTGTCTTCCACGACGACCAGCACGGCACCGCCATCGTTACCGCTGCGGGCATGTTGAACGCCCTGGAGATCGCCGACAAGCGCATCGAGGACGTCAGGATCGTCTGTTTGGGCGCGGGTGCGGCAGCAATCGCCTGCATGCGGCTTCTAATCTCCTGCGGCGCGAAAGCCGAAAACCTCGTGATGCTCGACCGGCGTGGGGTGATCCACACCGGGCGCGATAACATCAATGAGTACAAGGCCGAGTTCGCCCGAGACACCGACATGCGCACCCTCGATGACGCCATCGACGGCGCCGACGTTTTCATCGGCCTTTCCGGCCCCGGCCTCGTCAATGCCGACCACGTCAAGAAAATGGCCAGGGATCCGGTGATCTTTGCCTGCACCAACCCGGATCCGGAGATCCACCCGGACGTCGCCCGCGAAGCCCGCCCGGACGTGATCATGGCCACCGGCCGCTCGGACTTCCCCAATCAGGTCAATAACGTACTCGGCTTTCCGTTCATCTTCCGCGGCGCCTTGGACGTACGCGCCACGCGCATCAACGAGGCGATGAAGCTCGCTGCGGTGCACGCGCTGAAGGACCTTGCCCGCGAGCCGGTGCCGGAAGAGGTATTGAACGCCTACGAGCGCTCCGAGATGAGCTTCGGCCGCGACTACATCATCCCCACTCCGGTCGACGTGCGCCTGCTCGAGCGCGTCTCCTCCGCTGTCGCCCAGGCCGCCGTGGACTCCGGCGTCGCGCGCAAGCCGTACCCGTCCCACTACCCGCTGAAGACGATCAATAACGTCTACGGCGGCTAAAAACGCCACACCCGAATAGCAAGAAGCCCATCGTCGATGGGCTTCTCTTTTTTGAATCGTCGCATAAGCGATGAAGAGGTCAGGCGGTGGCCGTATCGCAAGCGTCAGCGATGGGCCGGGCCTTACGAATGCGAGCCATACTCTTCTCGCTGTGCAGGGCTTTCCAGAGATCGCCTTTTTGCTGCAAGTTGAGCCAGAAATCCGGCGTGTTACCGAAAACGGTAGCCAGCATGATGGCCGTTTCCGCCGTCAGCGCGCGTTTATCGTTACAGATTTCATTGACCAGGCGAGGCGTGGTTCCCATCTGGCGTGCCAGCGCCGACTGGCTCAGCTCCAATGGTTCCAGAAACTCGAGGGTCAGCATCTCGCCAACAGTTGTGGGTTTGCGCTCTGTCATCATCACAAGTCACCTGTAGGTGTGAGGATCCAGGTAGAGGCCGCGGGCGCGGCCGTGCGACCACTCGAAGATCAACCGATACTGCTTGTTGACCCGAATCGCGGATAGCGATGAGAGCTTTCCCTCCAGATGCTCGAAACGGTTGCCGGGCGGTACTCGCAGGTCGGCTTCCGACACGGCGGCGTCGATAAGATCCAATTTGCGACCCAAGGCGCTCGTGATCGATGCCGGGATCGAGGCAGCGGTGGCGCCACTGAAATAAAAGGCCTCCAGCCGCTTATCCTTGAAAGACTCGATCATGCGCGTCTCCTTT
The DNA here is from genome assembly GCF_043558675.1 of Halomonas sp. HNIBRBA4712. NCBI lineage: Bacteria > Pseudomonadati > Pseudomonadota > Gammaproteobacteria > Oceanospirillales > Halomonadaceae > Halomonas > Halomonas sp. HNIBRBA4712. The sequence continues at coordinate 496,963 of NZ_JBIFXR010000001.1, forward strand.
GTTCCACTATACCGTATAGCGGTATAGTGTCAATATTGAGCTCTTGTCACTCGCGCGTGCGCTGCCTACTGTGGATAGCGCGTCAGGCCCTCCTGGGCGGTGGAAGCGACGAGCCGCCCGTGGCGGTCGAAAATGCTGCCGCGGGCGAGCCCTCGGGCGCCGCCGGCCCAGGGCGAGTCGATGGAGTAGAAGAGCCACTCGTCGATGCGGGTATCCTCGTGTAGCCACAGCGCGTGGTCGAGGCTTGCGATGCGAAGCTTCGGGTCGCCGAATTCGACGCCGTGGGGGATTAGCCCGGTGGTCAGCAGGTTGAAGTCCGACGAGTAGGAGAGCAGGTGGCGGTGCAGCGCCGGGTCATCGGGTAGCTCGCCCTTGATGCGAAACCACAGGCCACGCCCGGCGGGAGCGGCAGGGGTAGGGTTGTGATCCAGGTGCAGAAACTCGATCGGATGGCCGGGAAAGCGCTCGTGCTTGACGTTGCCCTCGTCGATCAGCGACTCGGGGCTCGGCACGTCGGGCATGGTGAGCTGATGCGCAAAGCCGGGCTCTTTCTGCTGAAACGAAGCGCTGCAGAAAAAGATCGGCCGCCCCTTTTGAATCGCGGTGACCCGGCGGGTGGTGAAGCCGCGGCCGTCGCGTACGTTGTCGACCTGGTAGACCACCGGGCGGTGCGGGTCGCCGGGGCGCAGAAAGTAGCCGTGCTGGGAGTGGGGCAGGCGGTCGGGCTCCACGGTGCGCGCCGCCGCCGCCAGCGCCTGGCCGAGCACCTGGCCGCCGTAGAGCTGGGGAAAGCCGAGATCCTGGCTCTGGCCGCGAAACAGCGTCTCTTCCAGCGTCTCGAGATCCAGTATGTTCAAAAGCGTCTTCAGCGCGTCGTTCATTCTCGGTATCCTGTGGCGTTTGGCTGCTGCGATATCGGCAGCTACCTTAACGGAGTTCGCCCCGATGCGCAGCGACGAATTTTACATGCACCGGGCGCTGGATCAGGCGCACCTGGCCTTCGCCGCCGGTGAAGTGCCGGTGGGCGCGGTGGTGGTCGACGCCCAGGGCGAGATCATTGGTGCGGCCCACAACGCGCCCGTAGAAACCCATGACCCGAGCGGCCACGCGGAGATCCGCGCGCTGCGGGCGGCGGGGCAGGCGCTTGACAACTATCGCCTTGACGGCTGCACGCTGTACGTCACCCTGGAGCCCTGTATGATGTGTGCAGGCGCCATGGTCCACGCGCGCATCGAGCGGCTCGTTTACGCCGCCGCCGAGCCGCGCACTGGCATGGTCGAATCGAAGGCCAACCTGCTCGCCCAGCCCTGGTTCAACCACCGGGTCGAGATCGAAGCGGGCGTGCTGGCGCCGGCGTCCAAAAGGCTCTTGAAGGCGTTCTTCGCCCGCCGCCGCTAACCTTAGGGAGAGACGATGCCCGTGCTGCTCAATACGCTGATCGTGGTGCTGACCGTGGCCGTCATGGAGGTGGTGGCAACGCTTGCCCACAAGTACATCATGCACGGCTTCGGCTGGGGCTGGCACCGCTCCCACCACGAGCCGCGCACCGGCTGGTTCGAGCGCAACGATCTGTATGCGGTGGTGTTCGCGGCTCTTGCCATCGTGCTGATCGCCTTCGGCACCGCCGGGGCCTGGCCGCTGCAGTGGATCGGCGCCGGCATGACTGCTTATGGCGCGATCTACTTCGTGCTCCACGACGGGCTGGTGCACAAGCGCTGGCCCTTCAGCCTGATTCCCCGGCGCGGCTATATGAAGCGCCTCTACAAGGCCCACCGGCTGCACCACGCGGTGAAAGGGCGCGAGGACGGCGTATCGTTTGGCTTCATCTACGCCCCGCCGGTGGAAAAGCTCGAGGCCGAACTCAAGCGCCGTCAGGGCGCGGACGCTGCCAGAGGCTCATCGAGCGCGGCGTCGAGCTCCGCCGAGCGCGAGAATAAAGTGCCCCCGCCCCCCCGCTGAGCAAGAGCGCTAGCTTCTCGCCGCGCCCGGTACCCAAGCGCGCATCCCAGGCCGTGGCTCCTGCGCGGCCCACCTTCACGCCGATACGGCGATACACCCCGAGCGCGGTGGCGATCGCCCAGGCCGAGCGCAGCGGCAGCCGCGAGATGCCGATGCGCGCCGAGGCGTAGTAGGGCTCCGCCGCGCGGGTCAGGCGCGCCGCAACGCGCGCCAGCGCCTCGCGCTGGCCCGGGTCGAGAATGTCGTCAAACGTCAGGCCTTCCTCGCGCAGCCACTCGCTCGGTACGTAGCAGCGCCCCGCCTCGGCGTCCTCGACGATATCCCGGGCGATGTTGGTCAGCTGAAACCCCAAGCCCAGATCACAGGCGCGATCGAGCGTCGCCTCGTCGCGCACGCCCATCACCCGGGCCATCATCAAGCCCACCACGCCGGCCACGTGGTAGCAGTAGCGCAGCGTGTCATCGAAGGTTTCATAGCGCTCGTCGCGCACGTCCATGGCGTAGCCTTCCAGATGATCGAAGGCCTGGGCGGGCGGAATGGCATGCGTTAGTGCCACCTCCTGGAAAGCGGCGAAGGCGGGCTCGGTCATCGGCTCGCCGGCGTAGGCGCGGGCGGTCTGGGCCTTGAGTTCGTTCAAGCGCGCGTGCTGCGTCGCTTGCTCGCTCTCTGCAGAGGCGTTGTAAAAGCCCAGGGTCTGGTCGTCGATCACGTCGTCGCAGTGGCGACACCAGGCGTAGAGCATCAGCGCGGCGCGGCGCGTCTCCGGGTCGAAGAGCTTCGAGGCGCTGGCGAAGCTCTTCGAGCCCGCCGCCATGGTCACGGTAGCGTGATCGAGAAGCGCCTCGCTCATGCGTTTTCCTTCTCTGAGCTGAGTCGCTCCACCATCAGCCCCGCCGTCGCCTTGGCGGAGCCGATCACGCCGGGAATGCCCGCCCCCGGGTGGGTACCGGCGCCGACGAGATACAGATTGTCGATCCGGCTGTCCAGGTTGTGGGGGCGAAACCAGGCGCTCTGGGTGAGAATCGGCTCGATTGAAAACGCTGAGCCCTGGTGGGCGCCGAGCGTGTCGCGAAAATCGAACGGCGTGAACGTGCGGTGGGTGACAAGCTGGCTTCTCAGCCCCGGCATGTAATGCTTCTCCAGATAGTCGAAGATGCGCTCGCGCAGCTTCGGCCCCTCGACCTCCCAATCGAGCGCCGCGGTGCCGAGATGAGGCACCGGCGCCAGCACGTAGTAGCTGCCGCACCCTTCCGGCGCAAGCGAAGGGTCGGTGACACAGGGCGCGTGCAGGTAGAGCGAGAAATCCTCGGCGAGGCCGTCACTGTTGAAGATTTCGTCGATCAGCTCGCGATAGCGCGGGCCGAAACAGACCGTGTGGTGGGCGAGCTGGGTGTGGTTGTGGTTCAAGCCGAAGTAGAGCACGAACAGCGAATTGCTCATGCGCTTGCCCTTGAGCTTTTTGGCTCGCTTCGCCCCCACCGGGTGGTGGCCGAGGAGTTTCTCGTAGGTGTGCACCACGTCGGCGTTCGACGCCACGGCCCGAGCCTCGATTTCGCGACCATCATCAAGCGTGACGCCCCGGGCGCGGTTGCCCGCCATCTCGATACGCTCGACCCTGGCGTTGACCAGGATCTCGCCGCCGAGATCCTCGAACAGTCTGGCCATGCCCTTGACCAGCGCGCCGGTGCCGCCGCGCGGAAACCACACTCCCCACTTGCGCTCCAGCGCATGGATCAGCGTGTAGATCGACGAGGTGGCGAACGGGTTGCCGCCGACCAGCAGTGAGTGAAACGAGAACGCCTGGCGCAGGTGCTCGTCCTTGATGTACTGGGAAACTTTCGCGTAGACGCTCTTCCAGGCCTGCAGTCTGGCCAGCTGCGGCGCGGCGCGCAGCATGTCGCGAAAGGAGAGAAACGGCACCGTGCCGAGCTTGACGTAGCCCTCGTCGAACACCGCCTTCGAGTAGTCGAGAAAGCGGTGGTAGCCCTCGACGTCGCTTGGGTTGAAGTGCTCGATCTGGCGCTCGAGGCTTGCCTGATCGTTGTCGTAATCGAACACCTCGCCGGACTCCCAGCAAAGGCGATAAAAAGGGGTGACCGGCAACAGCTCGACGTAGTCGGCGATGTTCTTGCCCGCCAGTTCGAACAGCTCCTCCAAGGCGCTGGGGTCGGTGATCACCGTGGGGCCGGCGTCGAAAACGAAGCCGTCGTCTTCATACACGTAGGCGCGGCCGCCGGGCTTGTCGCGGCCCTCGAGCAGCAGGGTGGGGATGCCCGCGGCCTGCAGGCGGATGGCGAGCGCCAGGCCGCCGAAGCCCGCGCCGATTACGATCGTTTTACTCATCTTTGAAGGCTCGCAGCCGTGGGGTTTGTTTGAGCACGGCCGGAATGGCCTCGCGCACCGGCACCGGGGGCTTGCCCGACACGATGCGCGCCTTGTCGAAAAGCGTAGGCTGGCCGGCGTAGAAGCGCTCGATCAGGCCGTCGTTCAGGGTGTAAAAGCGCTGCATGACCTGCCAGCGGCGATCCGGTTGGCCTGCCAGAAACAGCATACGGTTGAGCATGCGGAAAAAGCCAAGCTGCCGCCAGCGCCGGCGGGCGAAACCCTCGATCACCTCGAACAGCGAGGCGGCGTCGAACGTTTCCTGCTCGGCGATCGCGTCCGCCAGCGCCACCGCCTGGGGCAGCGAGTAGCCGGTGGTGGCATGAAAAAGCCCGGCGCGCAGCCCGCTTCTCGGCTGATTCTCGGCGGCCTGCCAGAAGGCGTCGATATCGCCGTCCAGGGTGATCGGCAGGTGGCCGTGCTCCTCGCGCTCGAGGGTCTCCAGCGCCCAACCCTGGCGCTCGGCGTAGGCGGCGATGTTGGCTCGCGCCTGCGAAGGCGCCAGGTCCGCCGCGTCGACGTAGTGGGTGTCCTCGATCAAGAGCGTGTGCGCATCGAGGGGCAAGCTGTAGACGAAGCGGTAGCCGCCCTGCTGATCGACGGTAGCGTCCATCATGATCGGCCGGGTCAGCCCGTGGGGCGCTTTGAGCCGCCACTGCTGGCCGACGAAGGATTGAAAGCCGACGGTCAGATGCGGCGTTTTTTCCGGGCCGCGTCCGTCGATCACCGCCGTCGCGGTCAGCTCGGTGCCATCCGCGAGGGTCACGCTTTGCGGCGTTACCCGGCTCACCGGCGCCTCGAGCAGAAGCCGCCCGCCGAGTTCGCGGCCAAGCACCTCGGCGAAGCGCTCGGAGGTAATGCTGAGATAGCCGCTGTCGAGCCGGCGGGTGAAGTCGGGAAAGCGCACTTCGTAGCCGGGCCAGCGGTGAGCCACCAGCGGCGCGACAAAGGCGTGCTGATCAAAGCTGAGATCGCCCTGATGAAACGACCAGGTGTGGTTGCCGCCGGGTCGCGGGCCCGCTTCGATCACTCGAACGTCGAGGTTCGGGTGGCGCTCGATCAGCCGCCGGGCGATCAGCCCATTGGCGAGCCCGGCGCCGACGAGAATCAGATCATGCGACGGCTTCATGGCAACTCTCCCTGACGACCGGCCGGTGAGTGGTCAGCGCCTGCTCGGCAATGGCGGCGGCGCGCTCGGCGCCGCCGGCGGCGCGAAGCGGCGCCTGAAGCGCGGTCAGCCGTTCACAATAACCGGGTGCCTCGAGCAGGGCGAGCTTTCGCGCCAGAGTCGCCGGGCGGGCGAAGGCGAAGGCGCGCTCGCCCAGGCCGTGGTGGAGCACCCGCGCCGCCACTCCGGGCTGATCGAAGGCCAGCGGTACGACCAGCATGGGCGTGGCGGTGTCGATGGCGTCGACCACGGTGTTGAGCCCGCCGTGGGTGATCACCGCTTCCGCGCGCGTCAGCGCTTCGCGCTGATCGACGAAATCGACCGCCGCCGTGGCCCCGGCGCGCACCAGCGCCGCCTCCTGGGAGGCATCCAGCTTGCCGCAGTGGGCGATCAGCAGCGCCTTGTCCAGGCCGCGGCACGCCCGGGCGATCTTCTTGAACAGGTGGAAGCGGTGGCCCTGCAGCGTGCCGAGCGAAGCGAACACGAAACGCTCGGGAAGCGAAAGCGTCTCCAAACGCCGGTGGCTGGCGCCGGCGCTTGCCAGGCGCAGCGGGCCGACGGCGTGAAAGGTATCGGGAAGTGCTTCGCGAGGGAAATCGAAGGCGAGCGGCGTCTGGCTGATCTGGGCAAGCGGGGAGAGGCACTCGTGGAGCGCGCGGCGCGGCGTCAAGCCGAAGGCGCGGGCGTGGCGCTCGACCACTTCGGCGTGGCGGCCCATCAAGCGGTCGTAAATGCGCTCGCTGGTGGCGTACATGCTCCGCGCCTGCTCGGTTTTGCCGTAGCGAAACGGCATCACCGGCAGCGGAAGGCCTGGCTCGCGGTTAACCGGCAGCGCGCAGGCCACCGACACGAAGGGAAGATTCAGCCCCTCGGCGACCAACGCACCTGCGGGCTCCATCTGGTCGGCGATGACGCCGTCGATACCAAGCGCCTCGAATGCGGCAGGAAGCTCGCGGGCGAGCATGTCGGTGGTCTCGGCCAGGTCGCGAATCATGGCGAAAAGCCCCGGCCCCGATGGGCTTGCCAGCCGCGAAAGCGTTCGCGCCATGCGCCCTTCCGGGTGGCTCTCCCGGCCCACTGCGAAAAACTCGACGCCCGGCTCGGTGATCAGCGCCTTCGCATCGGCCTGATGGATCACCGTGACCCGGTGGCCGCGCGCGATCAGCGAAGCGGCGAGCGCCTCTAGCGCCTTGACGTGGCTGTAAAGCGCCGGGGCCACGATCGCGAAGTGACTCATGGGCGCATTCCTCCTGGCTGGCTCAAGGTGCGCCGATCACGGCGAGCTGCTGGCGAAACCAGCTCTCGACAAAGGCGCGGGTGCGCCCGCCTTGCGGGCAGGCGGTGGCCAGGTGCGCATCGGCGCGGGCCAGGTGCGCGTCCAGGCGCTTTCGCACCGCGGCTTCGCCGAGCGTTGCCACCAGCGTCGATTTTCCCGCGTCCTGATTCAGGTCCTTGCCGGTGCCCATCACGCCGTCGGCCAGGTCGTCGATCAGCTGAAAGGCCTGGCCGAGCTCCTCGGCGAACAGCAAAAGCGCCGTTTGGGCGGGCTCGTCGGCATCGGCGGCCAGGGTGGCAAGCGCCAGCGTGGCGCTGAAGAGCTTGCTGGTCTTGAGTTCGTTGGTGGTGAGGATCGCGTCGACGTCGCGCCGTTGGCCGCCTTCGCTCAAATCGAGAAACTGGCCCTGCACCAGCCCCTGCAGGCCGACGGCGCCGGCAAGCCGGGACACCGCCGCCGCTCGGCGCTCGCCGTCAAGCCCCGGCGCCTCGGCAACGATGGCGTAGGCGCGGCTCAACAGCGCCACGGCGGCCAGAATGGCCACGCTTTCGCCGAACTGGCGGTGGATAGTGGGCCGGCCGCGGCGCAGCGCGGCGTTGTCCATGCAGGGGATGTCGTCGAGGATCAAGGAGGCGGCGTGCACCATCTCTACCGCGCAGGCGAGATCCAGCAGGCCCTCGAAGGCGACTTTGTCGCCCAGGTCCTGGGCGGCGAGGATCAGCAGCAGCGGGCGCACCCGTTTCCCCGGCGTAAGCGTGCCTTCGCGCATGGCCTGGGCGACCCGGTCAGAAGCCGGGGCTTCGGGCAGCCAATTCTGCAGACGCTTTTCCAGCGACTCGCGCAGCGCCTCGAGCTCGTCTCGATGGCTAGTCAATTGGTCGGCGTCGGCGTTCATCAAAGCGGTCCCTGGCGTTTCGTTGTTCGTGGCTAAAGCGTGCAGCAAGCGGCGAATCGACCGGCGTCATGGCGAGGGCGGTCCCATTCGGGGCGACCGCTTGCCGCCGCAGCCAGTATGAAAAATGTTTTAACATCAACGGGCAGGGCTTGAAAGTCAATGCTCGTTTCGCGCAAGGCCGTCGGCGCTCGGCCCGTTGGGTGCCAGCGCGCTCGGCTCTTGCTCGGCGGGGTCGAGCATTGCGCTTAAAAGATCCATCACGTGGTTGACCTCATAAAGCGTCAGTGGCCCGTCCTTGGCGAAGCGCACGCGCCCGGCGGCATCGTGAACCACCACCGCCGAGCCGCCGCGCGCAAGGTTCCAGGCGCTCTGCACCGCGCTGTCCTCATCGACCACGAACTGCATCTCGGGCACGTCGCGCTTGCTGCTCTCCACGCTCTTGCGCACGAACATCGAGCTTCCGAACACCGCATCGTCGGTGTTCACGATCGTGGTGGCCTGAAAGCGCTCGCTGGGAAAATCCGCCGCCTCGATCGCCTCGATGATCGGCGCGTTCAAATCCCTGGCCGAGAGGCGCCCGGCCACGTGGAGCACCACGCCGACGCTGCCGGCGAGCTCGGCGCTGCTCCAGGGCCGGTAGCGAAGCGCCCCCTGTTCGAGCACCAGCTCGCCGCGGTCGGCCACCTGGACCGGGGCGACCGGCTCGCCGGCCTCAAAGGCGAAAGCGGGAAAAAAGGCGCTGGCAAGCGTTAGCGCGGCGGCCAAACGCCAGGCCGCGGTGAAGCGGTATCGGATCATGTTTTCCTCCAGTCGGGGCTTGGCTTTCCGCCCCGTCACTCGTGGTCTCGATCAGGGCGGTGTTTCAGCGCTCGCCAGGCCCGTCTGGCCCAGTTGGAAAAACTGCTGACGGCTGCGTTCGACGTAGCTCAGCATTTCGTAATAGCGGCGGATGTTGCGCACGTAGATCACAGGCTCGCCGCCGCGGGCAAAGCCATAGCGGGTCTGACTGTGCCAGCGGCGCTGCTGTAGAAGCGGCAGCGCCTCGCGCACGTCCGCCCAAAGGTTCGGGTCGCCGCCGCGCATTCGGGCGATGTCGCGGGCGTCATAAAGATGCCCCAAACCGACGTTGTAGGCGGCCAGCGCCATGTACAGGCGGTTGTCGCCTACTATTTCTTCGGGCAGGCGCTCCTCGAGGTTTCTCAGATAGCGCGCGCCGCCGTCGATGCTCTGGGCCGGGTCGCGGCGGTTTTGCACCCCCATGTCGCTGGCGGTGGGGTGGGTCAGCATCATCAAGCCGCGCACACCGGTGGGCGATACCGCCTCCGGGTCCCAGTGCGACTCCTGGTAGCCCACGGCGGCGAGAAGCTTCCAGTCGAAGCCGGTCTCGTGAGCGGCCTGCTTGAACAGCGGCGCGAACTCCGGCAGGCGCTTGTCCAGGTGGCCTAGGAAGGTGCGCGTGCCGACGTACTCGAGGTAGTCGTCGTGGCCGAAGTAGCGCCGTACCAGCCGCGCCAGCTCACCGCTTTCGCGCTGCGCATCGAGAAACCGATTGGCCGCCTCCAGAAGCTCGAGCCCTTGGCCCGCGGGCAGCGCCCAGGCGAGCGAGCGCGGCTCGCCAATGGAGAAGCCGCGCTCGACGTTGGGAAAGAACAGCCGGTTGACGCGAAACTGATGATCGAAGATCACCGCCGCGTCGAACTCGCCGCTTTCGACCCGAGCGAGCAGCTCGGCGATCTCGGTATTGGCGAGGGCCTGCCAGTCAAGGCCGGGTACCTTGTCCTGGAGCCCCGAGAGCGCCTGCTCGGTGCCGGTGTCGCGCAGCGTGGCGATCCTGAGCCCGGTGAGATTCTGGGTGGTGTCGATGTTGTAGAGCCCGCGGCGGTAGACCAGCAGCGGCTGCATGTCGATAATCGGGCGGGTGTAGTGAATGCCCGGCGTGCTCGGGTCGAGCGCCAGCGCCGCGGCGCCGATATCGCCTTGGCTGCGCACCGCATCGAGCACCTCTTCCGGGGCGTGGCGGCCGTTGAGGTTGAGGCTGACGCCAAGCGACTCGGCGAACCGGTGCAACAGCTCGTACTCGAAGCCGGTCGGGCCCTGGCGGCCTTCGTAGTAGGTGGTCGGGGTGGTGCGGGTGTGGGCGGTGATGAAGTCCTTTTCGAGCACACGCTCCAGGTGCTGCGCGGGCATTTTACCATTCACCGTGGGCACCAGGCAGAGCCAGACGACACTGACGACGGCCCAGTAAAGGCGGTAATAGGCAAGAAAATGTCGGCAATCGAGTGTCGGCATGGGGCGCGGTCGGTATCGAACAGGCAGCCACCATACCCAGCCCGGGTGGCGCTGTCACCTCGCGTGATTTCTTATCAAAGCCGCTTTTTAGTATCATGGGCGCCTGTCGCACAGCGGCTTGGTGATTTCCCGCTTCACTCTCCCGGCTTTAGAGGCCCCCAGATATGCTCGAACTGCGAGGCGCGCCCGCCCTTTCTGCCTTCCGCCATGACCGGCTTTTAAAAGCGCTGCGTGAACGCGTTCCCGAGGTGTCGGCGCTGGACGCCCACTACGTTCATTTCATCGACGGCGGCGAGGCGCTGGACGACACCGCCCGCGCGCGCCTCGAACAGCTTCTGGAGTACGGCAGCTTCACCTCAAAGGAAGCGGTCGACGCGCCCACCCGCCTCTGGGTCGTGCCACGGCTGGGCACCCAGTCGCCCTGGTCGACCAAGGCCACGGACATCGCCCATAGCTGCGGGCTTTCCGGCGTTCGCCGCATCGAGCGGGGCATCGAGTACCGCGTGGGCGGCGAGGGGCTCGAAAAAGCGCACCACGCGCTGATCGCCGAGGCGCTGCACGACCGTATGACCGAAACCGTGCTCTGGGACGACACCGAAGCCGAAAAGCTCTTTACCCGGCTCGAGCCGGCGCCGCTTGGCTCGGTGGATATCCTGGAGGGCGGGCGCGAGGCGCTGGTCGTCGCCAACCGCGAGCTGGGACTTGCGCTGACCGATGACGAAATCGACTACCTGGTCGACGCCTTCAACGAGCTTGACCGCAACCCGAGCGACGTGGAGCTGATGATGTTCGCCCAGGCGAACTCCGAGCACTGCCGTCACAAGATCTTCAACGCCGACTGGATCGTCGATGGCCAGACCACGCCCCAGTCGCTGTTCAAGATGATCAAGAACACCTTCGCAAGCTCGCCGGACAACGTGCTCTCCGCCTACAGCGACAACGCCGCGGTGATCAAGGGCAGCCAGGCCGGGCGCTTCTTCCCTGCGCCTTTGACCGGGGCGATGGGCGAGCGCGCCACCTACGGCGCCCACCAGGAGCCGATCCATATCCTGATGAAGGTGGAGACCCACAACCACCCGACGGCGATCGCGCCGTTTCCAGGAGCGGCCACCGGCTCCGGCGGCGAGATTCGTGACGAAGGCGCGACCGGCATCGGCGGCAAGCCCAAGGCGGGGCTGGCCGGTTTCACCGTCTCGAATCTGCGTATCCCCGAGTTCGTTCAGCCCTGGGAGGCGTTCGACTACGGCAAGCCCGAGCGTATGCAGTCGGCGCTTTCGATCATGCTCGACGGTCCCATTGGCGGCGCGGCGTTCAACAACGAGTTCGGCCGCCCGAACCTGACCGGCTACTTTCGTACCTACGAGCAGGACGTGCTCAGCGGCGACGACATCACCCGACGCGGCTTTCACAAGCCGATCATGATCGCCGGCGGTTACGGCAACATCCGCGCCCAGCACGTGCAGAAGGGCGACATCCCGGTCGGCGGCAAGCTGATCGTGATGGGTGGCCCGGCGATGCTGATCGGCCTGGGCGGCGGGGCGGCGTCGAGCGTGACCTCCGGCGCCTCCAGCGCGGATCTCGACTTCGCCTCGGTGCAGCGCGAAAACCCGGAAATGGAGCGCCGCGCTCAGGAAGTGATCGACCGCTGCTGGGCGATGGGCGACAAGAACCCGATCCGCTTCATTCACGATGTCGGCGCCGGCGGGCTTTCGAATGCCCTGCCGGAGCTGGTCAAGGACGGCAACCGCGGCGGGCTTTTCGACCTGCGCGCGGTGCCCAACGCCGAGCCCGGCATGAGCCCGCTGGAGATCTGGTGCAACGAAGCCCAGGAGCGCTACGTGCTGGCCGTCGCCCCGGACGACCTCGCCACCTTCGAGGCGTTTTGCAAGCGCGAGCGCTGCCCCTTCGCCGTGGTCGGTGAGGCGCTCGAGGAGCACCACCTGGAAGTGCGCGACGGCCACTTCGAGAGCAAGCCCGTTGACCTTCCGATGAGCGTGCTGTTCGGCAAGGCGCCGAAGATGGAGCGCGAGTTCACTCGCCAGCGCCCGGCGCTTTCCGGCGTGATGCTCGACAACCTGGACCTGCGCGAAGCGCTCGATCGGGTGCTGCGCCTGCCGGCGGTGGCCTCGAAAAGCTTTCTGATCACCATTGGCGATCGCTCGATCACAGGCCAGGTGGCGCGGGATCAGATGGTCGGCCCCTGGCAGGTGCCGGTGGCGGACGTCGCCGTGACCACCGCCAGTTACGACACCCACGCCGGCGAGGCGATGGCGATGGGCGAGCGCGCGCCGGTGGCGCTGATCGACCCGGCGGCGAGCGCTCGGCTGTCGGTCGCCGAGGCGATTACTAACCTGGCCGCCGCGCCGATCGCCAAGCTCTCGGACATCAAGCTCTCCGCCAACTGGATGAGTGCGGCGGATCAGCCCGGCGAGAACCAGGCGCTGTACGATGCGGTTTACGCCGTGGGCATGGAGCTCTGCCCGGCGCTTGGCATCGCCGTACCGGTGGGCAAGGACTCGATGTCGATGCACACCGCCTGGCAGGACGAAAACGCCAAAGGCGAGGCGGAGGAGAAGAGCGTTACCTCGCCGCTTTCGCTGATTGCCACCGGCTTTGCCCCGGTGATCGACGCGCTCGCCACGCTCACCCCGCAAATCGACATGGAGCAGGACGAATCCGACCTGATCCTGATCGACCTGGGCGGCGGCCAGAACCGCCTGGGCGGCTCGGCGCTGGCCCAGGTATACGGCCAGCTCGGCGACGCATGCCCGGACGTCGACGACCCGGAGGACATCAAGGCGTTCTTCGAGGTGATCCAGGGGCTCAACCGCGACGGCAAGCTGTTGGCTTACCACGACCGCAGCGACGGCGGGGTGCTGGTCACGCTGCTCGAAATGGCGTTTGCCGCCCACGCGGGCCTCGAGATCAAGCTCGACTGGCTGATCGACGAGCCGGTCGAGGCGTTCAGCGCGCTGTTCTCTGAAGAGCTGGGGGCGGTGATCCAGGTCAACCGAGCGCACACCCAGGAAGTGCTGACCCAGTTCGCCGTGGCCGGTATCGAAACCTGCGGCGTGATCGCGCGCCCGCGCTACGACGACCAGGTGCGCGTCACGCTGTTCGAAGAGCCGCTTCTGGAGACCACCCGTCAGCTCACCCAGCGTACCTGGTCCGAAACCAGCTACCGCCTGCAGGCGCTGCGCGACAACCCCGAGTGCGCCAAGAACGAGTTCGACAACCTGATGGACCTGCGCGACCCGGGCCTTTCCGCGGCGCCGAGCTTTGCGGTCGACGAGGATATCAGCGCGCCGTTCGTCAACACCGCCAAACCCGCGGTGGCGGTACTGCGCGAGCAGGGCGTCAACGGTCAGGCGGAGATGGCCTGGGCGTTTGACAAGGCCAACTTCGAGGCCGTCGACGTACACATGAGCGATCTTCTCGAAGGGCGCGTGGCGCTCGATGAGTTCAAGGGGCTGGTCGCCTGCGGCGGCTTCTCGTTTGGCGATGTGCTCGGCGCCGGCGGCGGCTGGGCGAAGTCGATCCTGTTCAACGACGGCGCCCGGGAGCAGTTCCAGGCGTTCTTCACCCGCGAGGACACCTTCAGCCTGGGCGTGTGCAACGGCTGCCAGATGCTCTCGCAGCTCAAGAGCCTGATTCCCGGCGCCGAGAGCTGGCCGGAGTTTCTGCGCAACGAGTCCGAGCAGTTCGAGGCCCGCGTATCGATGGTACGCGTCGAGAAGAGCCCGTCGATTTTGCTTGCCGGCATGGAGGGCTCGACCCTGCCCATCGCCGTGGCCCACGGCGAAGGCCGCGCGTCGTTTCGCGACAGCGCCCACCTGCGCAAGATGCAGTCATCGAACCAGATTGCGCTTCGCTACATCGACAACTACGGCCAGGCCACTACGCGCTACCCGGCCAACCCCAACGGCTCGCCGGCGGGCATTACCGGGCTGACCACGCCGGATGGCCGCGTCACCATCATGATGCCGCACCCGGAGCGCGTCACCCGCGCGGTGACCAACTCCTGGCGGCCGAAGGAGTGGCGTGAAGACGGCGCCTGGCTGCGGCTGTTCAGAAACGCCCGGGTCTGGCTCGGTTAAGGCGACTCGCCCCGGTCAACGGGGCACATGAAAAAGCGGTGGCCGGTCGTTACCTGCCACCGCTTGTTCGTTTTAAGCGCCAGAAAACGGCTCTCAAGGTGACTCGTAAGCCGTCAACCGGGTGCGCTCGTTTCTGGATGGCATCGAGGTAGCGAGTTCGCTTTCGAGCTTCTCCAGAGTTTTGCGATACCGCGCGACCAGCGTTTCGTAGCGGCCGAAATCATGACCGCAACCCATGCAGTAGACATGAACCGCGTCGCGGCGGGTGGCGGGCAGGCGCTTCAAGCGGCTACCGCAGCAGGGGCACTCGGCGCTAAAGTGATTGGTTGGCATGACTTACTCCTTTAAAAAAAAGCGTCTTGCGTTCCCAATGATTAAAAGGTTGAACCATCTCTCCCTGACCGTGTGATTGACGAATTCCCGAAAAGTTTCAGTAGCAGGCTAACTGTTGAGTGACAAACCGGTAATAAGCTCCCCCGAGCTTCGCGATTACCAGCGCCAGGCGGTGGCGCGAGTGGTCGAGCATTTTCGCGACACCTCCGCTCCCGGCGTGGTAGTGCTGCCCACCGGCAGCGGCAAATCGCTGGTGATCGCCGAGCTTGCAAGGCTGGCCCGTGGGCGCGTGCTGGTGCTGGCCCACGTGCGTGAACTGGTCGAGCAGAATCACGCCAAGTACCAGGCCTACGGCCTCGAGGCGGATATCTTCAGCGCCGGGCTCAAGCGCCGCGAGGCGAGCCGCCAGGTGGTGTTCGGATCAATACAGTCGGTGGTGCGCAACCTCGACACCTTCACGGATGAAAACTTCACCCTGCTGGTGATCGACGAGTGCCACCGGGTGTCGCTCGAAAAGACGTCGAGCTACCGCCAGGTGATCGCGCATCTCAAGCGTCAGAATCCGCGGCTCAAGGTGCTGGGGCTGACCGCCACGCCTTACCGGCTGGGACAGGGCTTCATCTACCATCGCCACTACCACGGCATGGTGCGCGGCGCCGAGGACTGCTTCTTCGCCGACTGCGTGTTCGAGCAGCCCCTGCGCCTGATGGTCAAGAAGGGCTACCTGACCCCGCCCAGGCGCCTGGATATGGCGATCGAAGGCTACGACTTCTCGCGCCTGGTGCCGGCGCCCACGGGCCAGTTCGTCGAACGCGAGCTCAACGAGGTGGTGGCCAAAAGCCGCGCCACCCCCGGTATCGTCGAGCAGATCATCGAACGCGCAAGTGATCGCCAGGGGGTGATGATCTTTGCCGCCACCGTGGCCCACGCCGAGGAGATCATGGGCTACCTGCCCGAGGCCGAGGCGGCGCTGCTCACCGGCGAAACGAAAGCCGCCGAGCGCGAGCGGCTGATCGATGCCTTCAAGGCGCGCGCGCTCAAGTATCTGGTCAACGTCTCGGTGCTGACCACCGGGTTCGACGCGCCCCACGTGGATGTGATCGCGATCCTGCGCCCCACCGAGTCGGTGAGCCTTTATCAGCAGATCGTCGGGCGCGGGCTGCGGCTCTCGCCGGACAAGCAGGAGTGTCTGGTGCTCGACTACGCCGGCAACCCCTGGGATCTTTACGCCCCGGAGGTGGGCGAGCCGCGCCCGGACAGCGACTCGGAACCGGTGCAGGTGGTGTGTCCGGCCTGCGAGCACGCCAACCTCTTTTGGGGCAAGCGCGACGGCGAGCTGGTCATCGAGCATTTTGGGCGGCGCTGCCAGGGGCTGGTCGAAAACGAACAGGGCAAGCGCGTGCAGTGCGACTTTCGCTTTCGCTTCAAGGTGTGCGATCAGTGCGGCGCCGAGAACGACATCGCCGCACGGCGCTGTCACGGCTGCCAGGCGCTTTTAGTCGATGCCGACGATAAGCTCAAGGATGCGCTCAAGTTGAAGGACGCCAGGGTGCTGCGGGTCAGCGGGATGGAGCTCGTCGCCACCGTCAACGGGCGCGGGCTTCCCCGGCTCAAGGTCACCTATTTCGACGAGGATGGCGAGAGCCTTTCCGAGTGGTTTGCGCTGGAAACCGGCGCCCAGCGCCACGCCTTCTACCACGCCTTTTTGAAGGATCACGCCCGTGCCCCGGGCATCGAATGGAAGCCCACCTCCGCCGAGGAGGTGGTGGGGCAGCGCCAGCGGCTGCGCCGGCCGGACTTCGTGGTCGGGCGCAAGGTGGGGCGCCACTGGCAGCTTCGCAACAAGCTCTTCGACTACCAGGGGCGCTTTCGCAAGGCGGCCGATGCTGGCGGCGATGTCCCCTGAGCCCGGCGCTGTTACACTGGCGCCGGATGGCACCACCGCCCGTCAGTCAATGAGGAATGTCCCCGCGTGAGTGAAACGCTCGACCCCGCTAACGAGATCGAATCCGCCATCGAGGAGCCGGTGGTGGAGGCGCTCGGGCGGCTGTTCGACGAGCCGATTACCCAATTGCCCGAGGATCTCTACATTCCGCCGGAGGCGCTGAAGGTGTTTCTCGAAGCCTTCGAAGGGCCGCTGGATCTGCTGCTTTACCTGATTCGCCGCCAGAACCTGGACATTCTCACGGTCAACGTCGCCGCCATCACCCATCAGTACATCGAGTACGTGGAGCTGATGAAGGCGATGCAGATCGAACTCGCCGGCGAGTATCTGCTGATGGCGGCGATGCTTGCCGAGATCAAATCGCGCACGCTGTTGCCGCGCCCGCCGAAGGAGGAGGGCGAGGAGGAAGAGGACCCCCGCGCCGAGCTAATCCGAAGGCTGCAGGAGTACGAGCGCCTGAAAGAAGCCGCCGAGACGCTGGATACGCTGCCGCGGGTGGGCCGCGACTGGTTCAGCGCCCAGGCGGGGCTGCCGCCGATCGAAACCCGGGTGATCCACCCGGAGGTGGAGCTCGATGAGCTGCTCGGCGCGCTCTCCGGTATTCTCAAGCGCGCCGAGCTGACCCAGAGCCACCAGGTGAGCCGCGAGGTGCTTTCGACCCGCGAACGGATGCTCAGGATCATGGAGGTGCTGTCAGCCGACGATGCCCAAGGGCGCTACACGCCGTTCGAGGCGTTGTTCACCCCGGAGGAGGGGCGCGGCGGCGTGGTGGTCACCTTCATGGCGATTCTCGAGCTCTCCAAGGAGGCGATGATCGAGATCGTGCAGAACGCGCCGCTTTCGCCGATCCACGTGCGCGCAAGGCCGGCAGCGCTGGCCGATGACGGCGATGCCTTCGAAAACGGTGCCTTCGAGCTCGAAGAGGACGAAAGTGACGCCTTCGAGGACGCCTCTAAAGCGGACGATGCTACAACGGACGGCGCTACAAAGGACGATATGGGCGAGGACCAGCCGTGAGCAGTATCCCCAGAATGAAAAGCCTGGATCAGGGCACGACCCTGGACGAAATTCTCGAGGCGGCGCTGCTGGCCGCCGGCGAACCCCTGAGCCTCGAGCGGCTGGAGACGCTGTTTCTCGACGGCGAAAGCCCCGGGCCCAAAACGCTTCGCGACGCGCTTGGGCGGCTTGCCGAACGCCACGGCGCCGGGGCGCTGGAGCTGGTCGAAACCGCCTCCGGCTTTCAGCTGCGTATCCGCCCGCGCCTTTCCCAGTGGGTGTCGAGGCTCTGGGACGAGCGGCCCCAGCGCTACTCGCGGGCGCTTTTGGAGACGCTGGCGTTGATCGCCTACCGCCAGCCGGTCACCCGCGGCGACATCGAGGAAGTGCGCGGGGTGAGCGTGTCGAGCTCGATCATGCGCACGCTGATGGAGCGCGGCTGGATTCGCGTGGTCGGCCACCGCGACGTGCCGGGGCGCCCGGCGGTCTACGCCACGACGCGAAGCTTTCTCGACGACTTCGGCCTTAAGACGCTCGACGCGCTGCCGCCGATGCACGCCCTGGCAAGCCAGGAAGAGCTCGCCATCGACGACGAACCGGCGGAATCTTCGGCGCAAAACGGGGTCGAGACACTGGACGAAGCCGCCGAAACCGGGCAGGATGCGCAGCCCGATACGGGCGCGCCTTCCCCTGACGAAAGCGCCCAACCCCACGCCGAGACGGCGTTAACCCCGCCGCTGAGCTTTGCCGATCTGGAAGCACGGCTCGCGGCGCGTGCGGCGGAAAAGTTCGAGCCGCCCACGTCGACAGAGAAGAGGTCCGACGACCATGAGTCAGAGTAATCAAACACCCCCTCCCGGTAGCGAAAAGTTGCAAAAGGTGCTGGCCCGCGCCGGCCTGGGCTCGCGCCGCGAGATGGAAACCGTGATAAGCGACGGCCGCGTCAAGGTCAACGGCCAGATCGCCAAGCTCGGCGACCGGGTCGAAGAGCGCGACAAGGTGAGCTTCGATGATCGCCCGGTGTCGCTGCGCCCGGAGGCCGAGGTGCCGCGCCGCGTGCTGATGTACAACAAGCCCGAAGGCGAGCTCTGCACGCGCAAGGACCCGGAAGGGCGGCGCACGGTGTTCGAGCGCCTGCCGCGCCTGAAAGGCGAGCGCTGGATCGCGATCGGGCGGCTGGACATCAACACCAGCGGCCTTTTGCTCTTTACCACCGACGGCGAGCTCGCCAACCGCCTGATGCACCCCTCCACCCAGGTCGAGCGCGAGTACGCGGTGCGCGTGATGGGCGAGGTCAAGCAGGAGCACGTCAAGGCGATGGTCGACGGCGTCATGCTCGAGGACGGCCCGGCGCGCTTCACCGACGTGCAGGAGTTCGGCGGCGAAGGAATCAACACCTGGTTTCACGTGGTGATCATGGAAGGGCGTAACCGCGAAGTGCGCAGGCTCTGGGAGTCCCAAGGGCTCACCGTGAGCCGCCTGAAGCGCGTGCGCTACGGCAATATCTTCCTCGACAAGCGGGCGCGGGCCGGCGAATGGATCGAGCTCAGTCAGGACGAGATCGACGATTTGTCGAGTCTTGCCCAGCTCGAAGCGCGCAAGGTGCCGGAGCTCACCCCGGACGAGAAGAACCGCTGGAGCCGCGACAAGCACAAGCGCCGCCCGGTTCAGGCGATGCGCAAACCCAAGCGGCGCTAAAACCGCGCGACTGCCTTCCCGCGGCCTGGCCGCAGGAAGGCGTCACTCCCCCAAAGCGCAAGCCATGGGGCAAGGGCAGCGCTCTCTGGTTTCGAAAAATGGCGCTATCCTGGTGTTTACCATTAAAAAGGCTTGCCAAACGCCAGGCGCGTCCGTACTATATGCATCCGTTCGAGGGGGTCGTTAGCTCAGTTGGTAGAGCAGTTGACTTTTAATCAATTGGTCGTAGGTTCGAATCCTACACGACCCACCACCGACGCCCGGCGCGTTGGTTTATCTCCATCGAACGCCATGCCCCCATAACGCGACATGTGTTTCAGGGCATTGGGTCGTTAGCTCAGTTGGTAGAGCAGTTGACTTTTAATCAATTGGTCGTAGGTTCGAATCCTACACGACCCACCAGATTCAGCGCCCCCGGCAGTTCTCTGCCGGGGGCGCTTTCGTTTGCGCTAGTTGAAGGTGGAGAGCGCGTCGCGGTAGTCCAGAAACGCCTCGCGGCGCTGGTCGATCAGTGCGGTCAGCGCGGTGTCGTTCTCCTGCTGCGCCGCGCTTTTGGCAATGGCGAGCTGCTGGATGCCCCGGTCCACCCGACCGGTAAGCTGCAGATACTCCGCCTGGGCCAAATGCCCCCAGCCATTGTAGCCGCTGCGCCCGGCGGCGGTGGCCAGCAGGTTGAAGGCCTGCGGGTTTTCCGGGTAGCGGTCGGTGATGCGCCGCAAGAGGTCGAACGCCGCCCGAGGGTCGCGCTGGAGCTGCGCCTCGGCAAGGATCATCTGGGCGGGCAGGTAGCTCGGCATGAAGCGCAGCCAGCGCTCGGCCCGGGTGATCGCCTCGTCGATGCGGTTCGCCTGCAGCGCCACTTCGGCGGCGGAGGCGGGCAGCATGGCGTAGTCCGGGTACTCGGCGGCGAGTCGGTCGAGCTCCCCAAGCGCCGAGTCGACCTGGCCGCGGCGCGCGCTGATCAAGGCGCCGAGATAGCGCCGGGCCGACTCATCGGCGCCGTCCTGGGCCAGCCGTGAGAGCGCCTGGTCCGGCGTGTTGGCGTAGATGCTCAGAAGCGCTCGGGCGCGCATCAGGTCGTAGAGCGTGTCGCTTCGGTAGCTGTCGGCCACGGTCAGCTGGGCCACCCGCGCCTGGGCATCGCTCAGGCGGCTGTCGGACACCGGGTGGGTGAGCAGAAACTCCGGCGGCGTGCCGCCCTGCAGGCGGGCCAGGCGCTGCATCGAGGCGAACATACGCACCATCGCCTCCGGATCAAAACCGGCGGTGGCCATCGCCTGTAGCCCGACACGATCCGCCTCCTGCTCGAAGCGCCGCGAGTAGGCGAGCCGGTCCTGCATTACCGCCGCCTGAGAGCCCATGGCGGCGGCAATACCGGCTTCGCCGCCGCCGCTGGCCGCGATCAGCATGCCGGCAAGCATGCCGGCCATGGCCGGCAGCTGGGTCTGGCCGGCGCGCTCGCTGCCGCGGGCGTAGTGGCGCTGGGAAAGGTGGCCAAGCTCATGGGCGATGACCGAGGCGAACTCGGCTTCGTCGTCGGCGAAGGCAAAAAGCCCCGAGTTGATGCCGACCACGCCGCCGGGCACGGCGAAGGCGTTGAGCGAGCGATGATCGACCATCACCGTGGTGGTGTTCAAACCGCCCAGCTGGCTGTACGGCGTCAGCCTGGCCACCAGTCCCTCGAAGTAGTCGGACACGATCGCATCCTGCCACACCGGCGCCTGGGCGCGAAACTGCCGGAGCCAGGCGCGGCCGAGGCGAAACTCTTCCTGGCTTGCCGAAGGCGACGCGCCGCCCAAACTCGGCAGCTGGCTTTGATCGAACCCCTGGGCGTGAGCGGGCAGCGCGCCGGGCAGCGCAAGCGAGAGTGAAAGCCCAAGGGCGAAACGCGGCAGAAGGCGAACGTGGGACATGGCATCCTCTGATTGTCATAAGGGCCGCTCGAAAAGCCGCGGGCGTGCGGTGTGACATTGATTCGAGTCGGGAAGTGCCGTTAAATCGAACCCGCTTAGGCGTCAGTGATAACCGGGTTTGTGTCACAATGCCAGCTTTGCCCGGGCATTTTAAGGGAGCCGACATGTCGGATGAACAACAGGGCGATTCAATGGCGCCCGTAGCGCTTTCGCCGGACGCGGCCATCGATGCCTGCGGGCTCGCCTGCCCGCTGCCGCTGTTGAAAGCCAAACAGGCGCTGGCCGGGCTCGATGCGGGCCAGCTTCTGGAAGTAATGGCCGACGATCAGGGCTCGTGGCGCGATATCGGCTCGTTCGCCGAGCAGAGCGCCCATACGCTGGTGCACCGCGAGTGCCGCGAGCACCGTTATCATTTCTGGATACGCAAGGCCGGGGAGCGCCGCCCATGACCATGCGCAATATCCTCAAAAGCTGGGTGGAGCGCTACTTCTCCGATGAGGAGGCGCTGATTCTTCTGCTGGTGCTGGTGGCCGGGTTCGCCGCCATCATCTGGTTTGGCCGCATGCTGGCGCCGTTTTTCACCGCGCTGGTGCTGGCGTTTCTGCTCCAGGGCGTGGTCAACGTGTTTACCCGCCGCGGGGTGCCGCACCTATTGGCGGTGATCCTGGTCTTTCTTGTCTTCGTCGGCGCGCTGTTGACGCTTTCGTTCATTCTGCTGCCGCTGATCTGGAACCAGCTCGTCGGGCTCGTGCAGGAGTCGCCGCGCATGTTCGCCAGCGGCCAGGCGCTGCTCGACGACCTGCAGGCGCGCTACCCCAACCTGATTACGCCGGACCAGATGCAGAGCTGGATCAGCGTGGCCAGTCGCGAGATCAGCCAGCTCGGCCAGCGAGCGCTGACGCTGTCGCTGGCCTCATTGGGCAACGTGATGTCGATCATCATCTACCTGGTGCTGGTGCCGATTCTGGTGCTGTTCATGCTCAAGGATCGTGAGCAGCTGGTGGGCTTTATTCTGTCGCTTCTGCCGCAAAAGCGGTCGCTTCTGACGCGGATCTGGCGCGAGATGGACCACCAGATCGCCAACTACATTCGCGGCAAGTCGATCGAGATCATCATCGTCGGCACGGTGGCGTTTTTCACCTTTACCCTGTTCGGGCTGCCCTATACCGCGCTTTTGTCCGTGCTGGTCGGTTTTTCGGTGCTGGTGCCGTTCATCGGGGCGGCGGTGGCCACGCTCCCGGTAGCCGCGGTGGCGGGGTTTCATTTCGGGCTCAGCGAGCAGTTCGCCTACGTGATCGTCGCCTACGGCGTCATTCAGGCGCTCGATGGCAACGTGCTCTCGCCGATTCTTTTTTCCGAGACCAACAATATCCACCCGGTATCGATCATCGTCGCAGTACTGTTTTTCGGCGGTATCTGGGGCTTCTGGGGGGTGTTCTTCGCCATTCCCCTGGCCACGCTCTTGAAGGCGCTGGTCTACGCCTGGCCGCGGGGAGTGAGCCCTTCGCCGCGCGAGACGCAGAGCGTGATCATGACCGAGAACCGCACGCTCGAGCGCTGAGCGCTGGTGAAGGCGTTACATCGTTTCAAGCGCCCGCCGCATCCGGCGGGCGCTTTGCGTTAGCCGCTCTGCCCGTCGAGTTCCTGCGCTTTCTCGAGCACCTCTTCGACGTGGCCGGGCACCTTGACGCCGCGCCACTCGAAGGCGAGCTTGCCTTGCTTGTCGATCAAGAACGTGCTGCGCTCGATGCCCATGTGCTCCTTGCCGTACATCTTCTTGAGCTTGATGACGTCGAACAGTGCGCAGAGCGCCTCGTCCTTGTCGGAGATCAGCTCGAAGTTGAAGTCCTGCTTGGCCTTGAAGTTCTCCTGGGCGCGCAGCCCGTCGCGGGATACCCCGACGACCGCCGTGTTGGCGGCCTTGAACGCCGCCATGCGGTCGCGAAAGTCGCCGCCTTCGGTGGTGCAGCCCGGCGTGCTCGCCTTGGGGTAGAAGTAGATCACTACCTGTTGGCCCTTGAAGTCCGACAGCGTCACCGTGGTGTCGCCGGTGGCGGGGGCGCTGATATCGGGAACGGGTTTGCCTAATTCCACGGCCATGAGCGTGCTCCTTTTTTTGCAGAGAGTGTCTTGAAAAGAGTGTCGTGAGGTGAGCGCTTGATTACACGCAACGCGGCGCGCCGTGTCAAAGCCTGATCCAACCTGGAAGCGGGGCTGGCGCAAACTCGACGCGCTTTACGCTGTACACGCTCGAATCCGCTGAGTACCATTTGCCCTTTGAACGCGCCGGTCGGTGCCTGCTCGCTCGGCCCTGCGCGATGCTTTCGCTTTTGCAACGATGTGTCCGATGTACCGGGCGCAGTTATCAGGTGAGGAATAACGGATGATCACAGGCAGCATAGTCGCCCTGGCGACGCCAATGAAGGTCAATGGCGACATCGACTGGGAGGCGCTACGCCGCCTGGTGAACTTCCATCTGGACAACGGCACCGACGCCATCGTCGCTGCCGGCACCACGGGTGAGCCGACCACCATGTCGTTTGCCGAGCACTTCGACGTGATTCGAAGCGTGGTGGAAGAGGTCAACGGGCGTATTCCGGTCATCGCCGGTACCGGCGCCAACGCCACCTCCGAGGCGGTGGAGCTTGCTCGCTACGCCAGCGAAGTCGGCGCCGACTACTGCCTGTCGGTGTGCCCGTACTACAACAAGCCCACCCAGGAAGGCCTCTACCAGCACTTCAAGGCGGTGGCCGAGGGCAGCAAGCTGCCGGTGATCATGTACAACGTGCCGGGGCGCACCTGCTCGGATCTCTACAACGAAACCGTGCTGCGCCTGGCCGAGGTGGACAACATCGTCGGCCTGAAAGACGCCACCGGGAACCTTGAGCGCGCCGAGGATCTAATTGCACGCTTGAAGGGCAGCGACTTCATGCTCTACTCCGGCGATGACGCCACCGCCTGCGATTTCATGCTGATGGGCGGCCATGGCGACATCTCGGTCACCGCCAACGTGGCGCCTCGGGCGATGCACGAGCTGTGCACCGCGGCGGTCAAGGGCGATAGCGAAAAGGCGCACCAGATCAATACGCGCTTGATGCCGCTTCACACCAACCTGGGCATCGAAGCCAATCCGATCCCGGTCAAATGGTCGCTCAACCGCATGGGCTACATGGAGGCGGGCATCCGCCTGCCGCTGACCTGGCTTTCGGAAAAATACCACGCCACTGTGAGTGAAGCGCTGCAGCTGGCTGGCGTCGTCGAGGAGTGATCCGCGGCGCCCGACCCAAGGCCCGGCCGCGCCGGGCGAGTGAACGTTGACTTAAGGTGGCTTGATGAGCTCTGTGCTGGAAAGACCTGCGCTTAAATGGATACCGCTGGCACTCGTGGTAGGGACGGCGCTGTCCGGCTGCGCCCGCGAAGGCTTTTACGATGACCGTAACCTCGACTACACCGACGTGCGCCCCGCGCCGCCGCTGGTGCTGCCGGACAGCCGTAACCCCCAGCGCTACGGCGATGCCATGCCGGTGCCCCAGGCGGCGCTGCAGGGGAGCCGGGTCGAGCGTGCCGCCGATGTGGCGCCGCCGCCCTCGCTTTCGATCGGCAGCGGCCTGCAGCCCGAGTTCGTCGAGCGCCGGGAGGTCGGTAGCGACACCTGGCTGGTGGTGGCCGCCGACACCGGTACGGTCTGGCCGCAGCTCGAGGCGTTCGCCCAGAGCCGGGGCCTGGGTATCGTCCAGAGCGACGCCAACCGTGGCGTGATCGAAACCACCCAGGCAACGCTTTCGCTGCAGAGCGCGCTGCGCGCCGGCAGCAGCGAAGTTCGCTGCGAGCAGGGCGGGCGCGCGGTGGGCAACTGCCTCGACGCCCTCGAGGAGTATCTGGACGCGCGCAGCACCACCGCCAGCGCCTCCTCCTGGAACGCCCAACGCCTCTCCGGTGAGCGCAGCCTGCAGATCCGCCAGGAAGGCGGCGAGTGGCAGGTGCAAATACCTCAGTCCGCCGAGCGCGTCTGGGCCGAGCTCGATCACTACCTGACGCTCGACTTCACCGTCGAGAACCGCCGTGTACTGCTCGACAAATCGCCCCAGGACTACTCGTTTTTGGTCAACTACATGACCGCCTCGGAAGAGGGCCGGAATCCGATCGAGGTCGCCTTCAGTAGCGACGTGCGCCGCATGACGCAGAACATCCGCCTGGTGCTCGAGCCCCAGGGCAACCAGAGTGTGCTGCGTGCGGTCAACGAAAGCGAGCGTGACTTCAGCGCCGACGACCAGCGCGAGCTGCTCGAGCGCGTATCCGGCTATTTGCGCTAACGTTTCATACTACTCCCGTTCCCTATTACTTCGGAGCCCCCATGGAAAAGCGTGAAGAACTCTACGCTGGCAAAGCAAAATCGGTTTACACCACCGACGACCCGGACCTTCTGGTGCTGACGTTTCGCGACGACACCAGCGCCTTCGACGGCAAGAAGAAGGAGTCGCTGGCGCGCAAGGGCATGGTCAACAACATCTTCAACGCCTTCATCATGGAGCGTCTGGAAGAGGCGGGCATTCCCACCCACTTCGAAAAGCAGCTCTCCGACAGCGAAAGCCTGGTCAAGAAGATGGAGATGATCCCCGTGGAGTGCGTGGTACGTAACGTCGCCGCCGGGGGCCTGGTCAAGCGCCTGGGCGTGGAGGAGGGCATTGATCTCACCCCGCCCACCTTCGAGCTTTTCCTGAAAAACGACGAGAAGGGCGACCCGATGATCAACGAATCATTGGCGGAAACCTTCGGCTGGGCCACCCCGGAGCAGCTTTCGCAGATGAAGCGGCTCACCTTCAAGGTCAACCAGGTGCTCAAGCAGCTGTTCCACGAAGGCGGTATGACGCTGGTCGACTACAAACTCGAGTTCGGCGTGTTCAAGGGCGAGATCGTCCTTGGCGACGAGTTCTCCCCGGACGGCTGCCGCCTGTGGGATGCAAAGACCCGCGAGAAGATGGACAAGGACCGCTTCCGCCAGGGACTCGGCGGCGTGATCGAGGCCTACGAGGAAGTCGGCCGCCGGCTCGGCATTACCTTCCCCGCCTGACCCCTCGCGCGAGCTAGCGCGTCTTCTCTAGTGATTCGATGGCCACCACCTCCAGGGTGGTGGCATCGTTTTCACGGCCGCGAAACTTGACGTCCACGTCGCGAAGGCGCACGCCGTAAATTCGGGCCGTGTCGGCGTGGTAGGCCGGGCGCGGGTCTTGGCCAATCACCTGCTTGATCAGCGCGTACAGTGACGCATGGTCCGCGCGCGCGTCGAGCGCGACGCGCGCGGCGGGAGCGAACGCCACGGCCTTGAGCGCGGGCGGCGCCGGAGCGAAGCCGGCGCGGGCCTCCGGGTGCGCCTCCACCCAGGGCAGGTAGGGCTTGATATCGACGATCGGCGTACCGCTGACCAGATCGCACCCCGTGAGCACCAGGCGCACGCCGCCTTCGAGCTCGATGCGGGTGAGTTCGACCAACGACAGCCCCAGCCGGTTGGGCCGGTGGGTGCTGCGGCTGGCGAATACCCCGACTTTCTGGTTGCCGCCAAGCCTTGGGGGGCGCACCAGCGGTGTCCAGCGCTCGGGGCTTTGGTGAAAGATGAAGCTCAGCCAGAGGTGGCTGAAGGCGTCGAGCCCACGCACCGCCAGCGGATCGTCGTAGGGGGGCAAAAGCGTGAGCGTGGCGCGCGCTGCCGGGGCCAGCCCCGGCTGGCGGGGGATACCGAACTTGTCCGGGTAGTCGCTTTCGATCACGCCAAGGGTCGCAAGCGAAAAGGACGGGGCGTTGTGCATTGGGTGGCCTTGTGCTGAGATGGGCGCCTGAATGAAAAGCGTGAGTATAAAACAGCTCGCGCCCCGCCCACGAGGGCCACGCCGGAGATCGCTCATGTCGACCCCATCACCGTCTGTTCAAACGAAGCCCGCTGGCGCCCGCATCACCTACCGCCAGGCGCTGGGGCGCGATGCGGGAGACCAGGCCGAGGTGTTCTATCACGCGGTCATGCAGGGCGCGGCGACCCACTACGGGCTCGCCGAGCGCGAGGCCTGGGCGGCGGCGCTGCCGCGAGACGCCAGCGCTTGGGCGGCACGCCAGGCGCTCTACACCACGCTCGTCGCGGTATGCGACGGGCGCTGCGTCGGGTTTCTCGAACTCGATACCCAACACGCGCGCATCGTGACGCTTTACGTCTGGCCCTCGCTTGCCGGGCGCGGCATCGGCAGCACGCTTTTGATCCACGCCGAGCGGCTGCTGCTCGAGCAGGGCCACGGCCGGGTCGAGATCGAAGCAAGCCTGGTGCTGTTCGAGCGCCTGGAGCGTCGCGGTTTCGAGAATCACGGCGAGCAGTGGGTCGAGCGCGGCGGCGAGTGGCTCAAGCGCTATCGCATGAGCAAGCCGCTGCAGGCCATCGAAACCTGAGCCGCCATCAAGGGCTGACGTCGAAGGTTTGAACGACGCGCAGGGCGAGCGTGATGGCGGTGACATCGCGGGTCAACGCGCCAAGCGAAATGGCGTCGACGCCGGTGTCGGCGATCGCCCTGAGGGCGCTGGGCTCGACGCTTCCCACCGCCTCGAGCAGCGCTCGGCCGCCGTTGATCTCGACCGCCACGTGCAGATCCTCGAGCTCGAAGTTTCTGAGCATGATGGTGTCCGCACCGGCGGCCAGCGCCTGGTCGAGCTGCTCGAAGGTGGCGACCTCGATGGCGACGCTAAGCGCCGGCGCGATTCTGCGCGCCGCGCCGATGGCGGCCTTGACGCCGCCACAGGCGCCGATGTGAGGCGCCTTGATCACGAACGCGTCCCAAAGCCCAAGGCGATGGCAGTGTCCGCCGCCGCAGGTAACCGCGTAGTGCTGAGCGGCTCTCAGCCCCGGCAGCGTTTCGCTGGTCGCGAACAGCCGAGTGTGGGTACCCTGAAGCTGATCGACGTAGGCGCGGGTGGTGGTGGCGGTGGCGCTCAGCGTCCGCAGCAGATTGAGTGCCGCGCGCTCGCCGGAGAAGAGGCTGCGCGCCGGGCCTTCGAGCTCCAGAAACGGGTGCTCCGGGGTGATCGGGTCGCCGTCGGCGGCTTCCCAGCGCAGCGTGACGCGCGGATCGAGCTGGTGAAACAGCGCCTCGACCCAGGCTACGCCGCACAGCACCGCGCTCTGATGCGTGCTGACGCGGGCGGTGGCCCACTGACGCTCGGGAATCAGCCCGGCGGTGACATCGCCGCTGCCCACGTCTTCGGCAAGCCAGCGGGCGGCGCTTTCGCGGATCTCTTGGGCAAGCGCGTTCTGATCGACCATGATGGCAGGGCTCCGGATCGTAAAGGGTAAGCCGCAGTATAGTGAATTTAACCCCTCCGCCTACAAGAGAGTCCTGAGGAGAGTGCTGCGATGAATCAATCAACGGCCAGGGGCGTGTGGCGCCCGGCGCGCCAATGCCCTTCCCCCAACTGTGACGCGCGCGAGCAAGGCGAGGTGTCGCTCTTGCTGATTCACGCCATCAGCCTGCCGCCCGGCGAGTTCGGCGGCCCGGCCATCGAGGCGCTGTTTACCAACCGGCTTGACCCTGACGCCCACCCGTTTTTTGCCACCATCCACCGGCTTCGGGTGTCGGCGCACTTTCTGATTCGCCGTGACGGCGAGTGCGTCCAGTTCGTCGATACCGACCGGCGCGCCTGGCACGCCGGGCGCTCGCGCTGGTTCGACCCACGCCTTGACAGGCAGCGCGAAGCGCTCAATGACTGCTCCGTGGGTATCGAGCTCGAAGGCGACGGCCTGACGCCGTTCACCGGCGCCCAGTACCGGCGTTTGGTAGCGCTTACGCGCTGGCTGCTCGAGCGCTATCCCGAACTCGACGCCTCGCGTATCACCAGTCACGCCCACGTGGCACCGCTTCGCAAGGAGGACCCCGGCCCCTGTTTCGACTGGCACTACTACCGCCAGCAGCTGGCAAGGGCCTCTGAAAACGGGCAAACAAGCGAAAAGCCACCGCTTCACCAAAGTGACTCTAAACGTTGACAATAAAACGGTAGTTTGACTACAGAACCGGTTGAATTAGCAGTGGAAAAGGTTTTCAGAAAGGCCTTTGTTGCGGTGCAATATGCTGTTTTGGATAGAATTTCCATTGCGCTGGAATTGGCAGAATAGCGACTTTGCGGTATCTTCTCTATACAAAAGGCTAACCCTGACAGCCCCTGTGTAGCCCACCTACATGTCAACGCGTTTCGAGTAAGCGGCAGTGCTTTGAATGTAGAGCAAGAAAAATTGAGACACGCAAGCTCGGCTTGATACCGGACTTGGCGGCCAAGCGTCGCAGCCGCCCCATCCCCACAAGGGTCGCGGGCGTTTTGTCATTTATCGTCATTCGGAGAGACCTCTATGAGTCTGGAGACAAGAGAAGATCTCGATCCGGTCGAAACCACGGAGTGGCTTGAATCCCTGGAATCGGTACTGGATCGTGAGGGCGAAGATCGCGCCCGCTACCTGATGACCCGCCTGGCGGATCGTATGCGTCGGGACGGTATGAAGGTGCCCTTCTCGGTGACAACCCCGCACCGTAATACGATTCCGGTTCACCGCGAAGCGCAGATGCCAGGCGATCTGTTCATGGAGCGCAAGATCCGCTCTCTGATTCGCTACAACGCCATCGCTCAGGTGATTCGCAACAACCGGGCGAACCCGGGGCTGGGCGGCCATATCGCCAGCTTCATGTCGTCGGCCACACTCTATGACGTGGGCTTCAACCACTTCTTCCGCGCGCCGAAGGACGACTTCGCCGGCGACCTGGTCTATATCCAGGGCCACGTGGCACCGGGCATCTACGCGCGCTCGTATCTTGAAGGGCGTCTTTCCGAAGAGCAGATGGACAAGTTCCGTCAGGAAGTCGACGGCGACGGTCTCTCCTCCTACCCGCACCCTTGGCTGATGCCGGAGTACTGGCAGTTCCCGACGGTCTCCATGGGCCTTGGCCCAATCCAGGCGATCTACCAGGCGCACGTGATGAAGTACCTGCATCATCGCGAGCTCAAGAACATGTACGACCGCAAGATCTGGTGCTTCATGGGCGACGGCGAGTGCGACGAGCCGGAATCTCTGGGCGCGATTTCGCTGGCCGGCCGTGAAAACCTCGACAACCTGATCTTCGTCATCAACTGCAACCTGCAGCGCCTCGACGGCCCCGTGCGCGGCAACTCCCGCGTGATGGACGAGCTCGAGGGCGTGTTCCGCGGCGCCGAGTGGAACGTGATCAAGGTCGTCTGGGGTCGCCACTGGGACTCGCTGTTCGAGAAGGACAAGAAGGGTTTCCTGCAAAAGCGCATGGACGAAGCGGTCGATGGCGAGTACCAGAACTACAAGGCCAACGGCGGCGCTTACACTCGCGAGCACTTCTTCGGCAAGTACCCGGAAACCGAGGAGATGGTCAAGGACCTCTCCGACGAGGATATCTGGAAGCTCAACCGCGGCGGCCACGACCCGTTCAAGGTCTACTCGGCCTACCACGAAGCGGTGAATACCCAAAACGGTAAGCCCACGGTCATTCTGGCGCACACCGTCAAGGGCTACGGCATGGGTAGCGGCGACGGCGAAGCGGCCAACGAAGCTCACCAGGTCAAGAGCATGGAGCTTGATGCGCTGAAGAAATTCCGCGACCGCTTCGGTATTCCGCTTTCCGACGAGCAGTTGAAGGAAGTGCCGTACTACAAGCCGGAGGAAGATTCGCCGGAACTTCGCTACATGCACCTGCAGCGCGAGCGGCTCAACGGCTACCTGCCGGCGCGTCAAAGTGACTTCGAGGCGGTCGAGATTCCGAGCCTCGAGGACAAGACCTTCGCTTCGCAGCTAGGTGGCTCAAAGGGGCGTGAAGTCTCCACCACCATGTCCTTCGTGCGCGTGTTGAACGGCCTGGTCAAGGACAAGAAGCTCGGCAAGTACGTCGTGCCGATCATCCCGGACGAGGCGCGCACCTTCGGCATGGAGGGCATGTTCCGCCAGCTCGGTATCTACTCCGCCGCCGGTCAGAAGTACGAGCCGGTGGATAAAGGCCAGATCATGTATTACCGCGAGGACCAGAAAGGCCAGGTTCTCGAGGAGGGCATCACCGAGGCGGGCGCGATGTCGGCCTGGATGGCGGCCGCGACCTCCTACAGCAACAACCACGTCACGCTGTTGCCGTTCTACATCTACTACTCGATGTTCGGCTTCCAGCGCATTGGTGACCTGGCCTGGGCGGCGGGGGATCTTCAGGCGCGCGGCTTCATGGTCGGCGGCACCGCCGGGCGCACCACCATCAACGGTGAAGGTCTGCAGCACCAGGATGGCCACAGCCTGATTCAGGCCTCGACCATTCCCAACTGCAGAAGCTACGACCCGACCTACGGCCACGAGATCGCCGTCATCGTTCAGGATGGCCTGAAGCGCATGTTCACCGACAAGGAGAACTGCTTCTACTACCTGACCGTGATGAACGAGAACTACGAGCATCCCGAGCTCGAGGACGTGCCCGCCGACGACATCGTCAAGGGCATGTATCTGCTGCGCGAAACGAAAGGCGACAAGGGCCGCGTTCAGCTGCTGGGCTCCGGCACCATCCTGCGCGAAGTCGAGGCCGCCGCGGAGCTTCTGGCCGAGGATTGGCACGTGGGCGCCGACATCTGGAGTGTCACCAGCTTCAACGAGCTGCGCCGCGAAGCGCTGACGCTCGACCGCGAAGCCTTCCTGAACCCGGACGCAGAGGCCCAGAAGCCCCACGTCACCAAGTGCCTGGAAGGGCGCGACGGCCCGGTCATCGCCTCGACGGACTACATGAAGCTCTACGCCGACCAGGTGCGTGCCTGGGTGCCCGCCGAGTACACGGTGCTGGGCACCGACGGTTTCGGCCGCTCGGATACCCGCGAGAAGCTGCGCTACTTCTTCGAGGTGGATCGCCACTTCGTCGTGGTCGCCGCTCTGCGGGCGCTGGCCGAGCGTGGCGATATCGAACGCAAGCTGGTGGGTGAGGCGATCGCGAAGTACGGAATCGATACCAGCAAGCCCAACCCGCTGATCAGCTAAACCGCAGCCCGGCGGGCGTGCCCGCCGGCTCGATCCGATTTGGAAGGAGCGCGACCTTGAGTAGCGAAATCATCAAAGTTCCCGATATCGGTGGCGATACCGATGTCGAAATCATCGAGATTGCGGTGTCGGAAGGCGACGTCATCGAAGCGGAAGACGCCCTGATCACGCTGGAATCCGATAAGGCCAGCATGGACGTGCCTTCGCCCAAAGGCGGCAAGGTGGTCAAGGTGCTGGTCAAGGAGGGCGACAAGGTCTCCGAAGGCGACGACATCGTGGAGCTTGAAGTCGAAGGCGACGATGACGGCGACGACGAGCAGGCCGAAGAGTCCGATAGCGGCACCTCCGATAGCGGCACCTCCGACAGCGGCAACTCCGAGAGCGGCACCTCCGAAAAATCGTCTGACAAGGAAAGCTCGTCTGACAAGAAAGCGTCCGACGACAAGCCGAAAGAGAAGGCCGCGAACTCCTCCGGCGGCAAGCGGACCGTGGATATCGTGGTGCCGGATCTCGGCGGCTCCGAGAACGTCGAGATCATCGAAGTCGCGGTCAGCGAAGGCGATACGGTCGAAGCCGAAGACGCTCTGATCACGCTGGAGTCCGACAAGGCGTCGATGGACGTGCCGAGCCCGCACGGCGGCAAGATCGTCGAGTTCACCGTCAAGGAGGGCGACACCGTCTCCGAAGGCGACGTGATCGGCCAGATCGAAATCGAAGGCGAAGGCGGCGACGAGAGCGAAAGCGACGACGCCTCCGAGCCTGAAGAGAGCGCCGACGATAACAGCGACGCCGCCGAGTCGGATGACGGCGACGACGAAGATGATGAAGGCGATGAGGACGAAGGCGGCGCCGAGCGTAAGGAAGTGCGCGTGCCCGATCTCTCCGGCGCCTCTGACGTGCCGATCATCGAGATCGCCGCCAGCGTCGGCGACGAGATCAACGAGGAAGATGCGCTGATCACCCTCGAATCCGATAAGGCCTCGATGGACGTGCCCAGCCCCTTCAAGGGCAAGCTGGTCGAGATCACCGTCAAGGAAGGCGATACCGTTTCCGAAGGCGACGTCATCGCGTTCATCGAAACCGCCGGCGGTGGCAAGAAGTCCTCCAGCAAGTCCGAAAGCAAGAAATCCGAGAGCAAAAAGGCCGATAGCAAAAAGGCCGAAAGCAAGGCCTCCGAGAAGAAGAGCGACGCGAAGCAGACGTCGTCGGACGACAAGGCTGAAAGCAAGCAGCGCGCAAGCGGCGGCTCGCCGAGTCCGGAAGCGGCCAATGCCGCGCAGAAGCCGCGCGAAGGCAAACTGGTGCACGCCGGCCCCGCGGTGCGCATGCTCGCCCGCGAGTTCGGTGTCGATCTCGAGCAAGTCACGCCCAGCGGCCCGAAAGAGCGCATCCTGAAAGAGGACGTGCAGGCCTACGTCAAGCAGGCGCTTTCGCAAAAAGGCAGCGCGTCTAGCCAGGCCAGCGCCCCGGCGGCCAGCGGCGGTGCGGGCATTCCGGCGGTGCCGGAGGTCGACTTCAGCCAGTTCGGCGAAGTCGAAGAGAAGCCGATGGGCCGCCTTTTGAAAATGGGCGCGACCAATCTGCACAGAAGCTGGCTCAACGTGCCCCACGTGACCCAGTTCGACGAAGCCGACATCACCGAGCTCGAGAACTTCAGAAAGTCGATGAAGGCCGAGGCCGAAGCCCAGGGCGCCAAGCTCACGCCGCTGCCGTTTCTGGTCAAGGCGTGTGCCTTCGCGCTCAGGAAGTTCCCGCAGTTCAACGTCAGCTTGAAAGGTGACGGCGAGACCCTGGTGTGGAAGAAGTACGTCCATATCGGCATCGCCGTGGATACGCCGGACGGCTTGATGGTGCCGGTACTGCGCGATGCCGATAAGAAGTCCTTGATCGAGATCGCCAAAGAGATGGCGGAGCTTGGCAAGAAAGCCCAGAGCAAGAAGCTCAAGCGCGACGAGATGACCGGCGGCTGCTTCACCATTTCGAGTCTCGGCTCGATCGGTGGCACGGCGTTTACGCCGATCGTCAACGCGCCGGAAGTGGCAATTCTGGGGGTATCTAAGTCGCAGATGAAGCCGGTCTGGGACGGCGCCGCCTTCCAGCCGCGACTGATGATGCCGCTGTCGCTCTCCTACGATCACCGCGCGATCAACGGAGCGGATGCGGCGCGTTTTACTGCGTTCCTTGCCGACGTGCTGACCGATATCCGTCGTCTGCTGCTCTAATCCTGCAGTGACGGATGGCCTGCGGCGCCCATTTTCATGGGCGCCGCTTGCGTTTTTCCGCCGTTGACGGAAAGGCCCATCACCGGGCAGTGCAAAAAAAGCGCGGCCATGCGCCCTTTGGAGTGTTGTGCCGCCCGGATGCCCTGGTTATTGTCCTGCTACTATCTTTACCCTTTGACTGTTTTTTTCAATTTGCACGTTTGACGACTCGAGGAGCTGTGCCATGCGTTTGATTCTGTTGGGTGCCCCGGGGGCTGGCAAGGGAACCCAAGCCCGGTTTATCTGTGAGCGGTTCAAGATTCCGCAGATCTCGACCGGCGACATGCTGCGCACCGCGATCAAGGATGGCACCGAGCTTGGCCTGAAGGTCCAGGAGATCATGAACACCGGGGGCCTGGTCTCCGATGACATCATCATCGACCTGGTGAAGGAGCGCATCAGCCAGCCCGACTGCGAAAACGGCTTTCTCTTCGACGGCTTTCCGCGCACCATTCCCCAGGCCGACGCCATGAAAGAGGGCGGCGTTAAGATCGACCACGTGCTCGAAATCGCCGTGCCGGACGAGGAGATCGTCAACCGCATGGCCGGTCGCCGCGTGCACCCGAGCTCCGGGCGCGTCTACCACATCGACCACAACCCGCCGAAAGAGCCGGGTAAGGACGACGTCACCGGCGAGACCCTGATCCAGCGTGAAGACGATCAGGAGTCCACCGTACGCAAGCGCCTGGCGGTTTACCATGACCAGACCGCGCCGCTGGTCGACTACTACCAGCAGTGGACTCAGGCCGAGCCGGCGTCGGCGCCGCAGTATCACCGGGTGGAAGGGGTCGGAAGCGTTACCGACATTACTCGGCAGGTAAAAGACGCGCTAAGCTAACCCTCACAACGCGTCGGCGCTGGCCGCCGGCGCCTCTTTTTTCGTGTCATGCCAGGGCCGGGCGCCACGCGTCCGCGCCTTTTTGTCGTTTGGAGTACCCAGTCGCCATGTCGTCATACCTTCTTGCCCTGGACGCCTCCTCGAGCGCCTGTTCAGCGGCGCTGATTCGCGCCGAGGGCGAGCACCGCGAGTGCCTGGCGCGCTTCGAGCATACCCCGCGCGCGCATACCCAGCGGCTAATGCCGATGGTCGACGAGGTGCTGACGGAGGCCGGCATCACGCCGCAAGCCCTCGACGGCGTTGCCTACGGCCAGGGGCCGGGCTCGTTCACCGGGCTGCGGATCGCCGCCGGCGCCGCCCAGGGCCTGGCCTTCGGGCTCGACTGCCCGCTGGTCGGGGTGTCGACGCTGGAGGCGCTGGCGCTTCAGGCGCACCGGCGCTACCACTTTCGCCATATCGTCACCGCGCTGGATGCACGCATGGGCGAGGTCTACACCGCCGTTTGGCACTGCCAGGACGACGTGGCAAAGCGCCTCGATAGCGAAGTCGTGGTGGCGCCACAGCACGTCACGCTGCCCGCTTTCGAGCCCGACTGGGTTGGCGTTGGCAGCGGCTTCACGCTCTGGGAGCAGTTCGACGACCTGCTGAAGGCGAGCATGACCCAGCATCTGGATGATCTTGAGCCCCGCGCCGAGGAGATGGCCTGGATCGGCCTGCGCGCGCTGCAAAACGGCGGCGGCAAGGCGCCCATCGAAGTGCAGCCGGTCTATCTGCGCAACGACGTGGCCTGGAAAAAGCCCGCATGAGTCAGCATGAGGCGCCCGAGCTCCCCGAAGGCCTGACCCTTGAGCGCCGCGACGGCCGGCTTGCGCTTTGCGGCGACCCAAGCGAGTTTGGCAGCCCGCTTGTCGTCGATTTCCTCGGTGGCAAGGCGGGGCACCGGCGCCAGTTCGGCGGCGGGCGCGGCCAGCTGGTGGCCAGGGCCTGCGGCTTGCGCGCCGGTATTACGCCAAGCGTGGTGGACGCCACCGCGGGCCTGGGGCGCGACGCCTTCGTGCTGGCAAGCCTGGGGGCGAGGGTGCTGTTGATCGAGCGGGTCGCGGCGATTGCTGCGCTGCTCGAAGATGGCCTTTCCCGGGCGCGGCTGGACGCGCAGGTGAGCGCGATCATACGGCGTATGACGATTCTGTCTGGCGACTCGGCCCAATCGCTGGGCGCGCTGGTCGAGCAGGCGGGCATCGAACCCCAGGTGGTGCATCTCGACCCGATGTTCCCGCACCGCGAGAAGTCGGCGCTGGTGAAAAAGGAGATGCGCCTGTTTCAGCGCCTGGCGGGCAGCGACGATGACGCGCCCAGGCTTCTCGAGCAGGCGCTGGACGTTGCCACCCACCGGGTGGTGGTCAAGCGCCCGCGCAAGGCGCCGCCGATCGACGGCCCCAGGCCCCATCATACTATTGAGGGCAAGACCAGCCGCTACGATCTTTACGTGCACCGCTCGCTCGAGCGGGCAGGCTAGGGAGGCGCCATGTCGCCCATGTGGCGCGAAGGGAACCGTTTTACCCTGCTGCCGGAAGCGGCGCGGTTTCTGCCGGACATGCTCGCCGCGCTTGAGAGCGCCGAGCATTACATTCTGGTCGAGCTCTACCTGATGGAGTCCGGTACGCTTGCCGACCGGCTGAGCCAGGCGCTGGTGGACGCCTGTTCGCGCGGCGTGGCGGTGTATCTGTTGCTCGACGGGTTCGGCGCCATGAAGCTCTCCCGTGAGGACCAGGCGCGGCTGATGCAAGGCGGCGTGGCGCTGGCCTTTTTCAACCCGCTGGGGCTTCACTCGCTGACGCGCAATCTGAGCCGCGATCACCGCAAGATCGTGGTGGTCGACGGCCAGGTGGCGTACACCGGCGGGTTCGGCGCGGTGGATGAGTTCCTGGCGGCCTGGTACGAGATTGCCGTGCGCGTCCAGGGGCCGGCGGTCGCGGACTGGGAAGCGCTTTTTCGCCGGCTCTGGCGCTCGCGATTTACCCACCACGCGAAATCGAGCCCGCGGCCGGTGCTGGCCCCGCGCCGCGCGCCGCCCTTTTTTGACGACGGCGCGCCCGGGCGGGTGATGCCGGCGCGCGGCTACCGCTATCAGGCGATTCGTCGCTCGCTGCATGGCCGGGTGCGCGGCGCGCAAACGCGGCTCTGGCTCTGCACGCCGTACTTCGTGCCGACCTTCTCACTGCGCCGAAAGCTGGCCCGGGCGGCCGGGCGCGGGGTGGACGTGAGGCTATTGCTGCCCGGCCACAAGCACGACCACCCGGGCGTGCGCTACGCTGGCCAGCGCTTCTACCAAGCGCTGTTGAAGGCCGGGGTGCGCATCTTCGAGTTCCAGCCGACCTTCATTCACGCCAAGTTCGTGCTGGTGGACGACTGGGTGAGTATTGGCTCGTGCAACTTCGATCACTGGAACCTGCACTACAACCTGGAGGCGAACCAGGAGATCCGATCACCCGGGATGGCTGGCGAAGTGCAGGCGCTTTTTGAGCGTAACTTCGCCGAAAGCCACGAAGTGGATGCCCGGGCCTGGGCGGCGCGCCCCTGGACCCAACGCGTTCGCGAGTGGCTGTACGGATTTCTCGACGCGGTGGTCACGCGCTTGAAATAGCGCGTTAACGCTTTTTGGGCTTACCGGCGTTTTTTGCCCTGGCGGGGCTTTTAGGGCGCGGCTTGGGTTTCGGCGTTTCCGGCGGCACCCGGTAGTGCAGGTAGAGATCGAGAACGAGCTCCGGCAGCTGGGCCACCAGCGCCTCCTGGCGCTCGGCATCCCTGGCAAGCTCGGCCATGTCCGGCTCGTCGTCAAAAAGGCCCGAAAGCAGCATGAAGGGCAGCAGCAGGGTGGCCGCGGCCTCCTCGTCGTCCTGAAACCAGGCCGCTTCGTCGCTGAACACCGCCTCCATGAAACCGGCGCACCAGTCGCCGATCGGCGTCTCTTCCGGCGCGATGCCGTCCAGGGTCAGCTCGAAGGGCAACTCTGGAAGCCCGCCCTGCTCCAGCACGCTCATGGCGTTGTCGCGCAATTTGGCTAAAAGCGCGGTGATCTCCTCGCGCTCGGCGTCGCTTGCGTAGTCCGGCTCGCCCTGAAAGAGCTCCTCGAGCCAGACGCCAACAGGCTGTTCCCTCGGCGCCACGGCCAGCGCCACGAGAAAGCCGTGAGCGGAGATCAGATCCAGCGCATCCTCGCCCACCTGCTCGGAGTCGAGAAAGTCGTCCAGCCGGTCGAGTTCATCGTCGCTCAGGAGCGGCTCCGGCGGAATCTGCTCGGCGTGGTCACTGCGCTCACCGGAAGGCGGCTTTGCCATAGAAGGCCTCGTTCGATCGTTTTGAGAAATTCGGCGCGAACGCTCACACTGGCAAGCGTCACTTCATGGTCAGTTTATCATCAATGAGCCACACGTCTCTGCCAAGCGACTCTCTGCCCAGCGTAGCTCTTCTCGACACGCTTTCCCCAGCGGCGCTCATCGACGCCGCGCGCCGGCGCATCGATGAAACGCTCGCCCAGGCCCGCGAGGTTCATCCGGCGCTGCCCGCCCCGAAGGTGTGGTTCGACCTGAAAGGCGCCAGCGCCGGCCAGGCGCATCTGGGCCGGGGCGGGCTGCGCTTCAATAAGGCGCTGCTGCTCGATAACCGCCAGGCCTATTTCGACGAGGTCATTCCCCACGAAATGGCCCACTGGCTGGTGTTTCATCTGGAAAACGGCCCGCGGCTCAAGCCCCACGGGCGCGAGTGGCAGACCGTGATGCGCGAGCTTTATGGCCTTGCCCCGCGGGTAACGCACCGCTTCGATGTTTCGCAAAGCCAGCGCCGCCCGTACCATTACCGCTGCGACTGTCAGAGCCACTACTTTACCGCCCAGCGCCATGCCCAGGCCGCGCGTGGGCGGCGATATCTGTGTCGCCGCTGCCAGGGCGTGCTTCGTTTCATCGCCAAGGGTGAACCAGAGTAGTGCATTAAGCGTCTGTTTTTAATAATAAATTGGATAATACCAATGTCTAAGAGGAAGCCACCTTAAGTAGGTTTATGCTGAGGCAAGCAGGCCAGAGCCGGCCCACCGCTGGGCGGCCAGTGGCATTTTCGAATAATTGCATTTTCACGGATCGAGGCAGTGTCATGAGCGAGCATAAGAACGTCTATCCGGTGCGCGATAACATCGCTTCCAGCGCGTGGGCCGACAAGGAGACTTACGAGGCTCTTTATCAGCGCTCCATCGACGACCCCGAGGGCTTCTGGGCCGAGCAGGCCAAGCGGCTCGAGTGGATCAAGACGCCGAGCACGATCAAGAGCACGTCCTTTGCCCGTGACAATGTCGATATTCGCTGGTTCGAGGATGGCCAGCTCAACGTCGCCGCCAACTGCCTCGACCGCCACCTGGAAAAACGCGGCGACCAGACCGCGATCATCTGGGAGGGCGACGACCCGGCGGATTCCAAACACATCACCTACCGCGAGCTACACGCGCGCACCAACCAGCTCGCCAACGCGCTGAAGTCGCTCGGTATCCAGCGCGGCGATACGGTCACGCTCTACATGCCGATGATTCCCGAAGCCGCCATGGCGATGCTCGCCTGCGCGCGCATCGGCGCGGTGCACTCGGTGGTGTTTGGCGGCTTCTCGCCGGACGCGGTGGCCCAGCGGGTGATCGGCGCCGACTCCAAACTCGTGATCACCGCCGACGAGTCCGTGCGCGGCGGCAAGCAGGTACCGCTCAAGGAGAACGTCGACGCTGCGCTGACCCGCGACGGCACCGAGGTGTGCAAGAACGTGCTGGTGGTCAAGCGCACCGGCGGCGACATCGAGTGGAAGGAAGGCCGCGATCTCTGGTTCAGCGATCTGGTCGATCAGCAGTCCACCGAGTGCGAGCCCGAGGCGATGGGCGCGGAAGACCCGCTGTTCATCCTCTACACCTCCGGCTCCACCGGCGCGCCGAAGGGGCTCAAGCACACCACCGGCGGCTACCTCACCTACGCCGCCATGACCCACCAGTACGTGTTCGACTACCAGGAGGGCGAGGTCTACTGGTGCACCGCGGACGTCGGCTGGGTCACAGGGCACAGCTACATCATCTACGGGCCGCTCGCCAACGGCGCGACCACGCTGATGTTCGAAGGCGTGCCGAGCTACCCAAGCCACGGCCGCATCGGCGAGATCGTCGACAAGCACAAGGTCAACATCCTCTACACCGCGCCGACGGCGGTGCGCGCGTTGATGGCTCACGGCGACAGCGTCATGGAGTCGAGCTCGCGCGAGTCGCTGCGCATTCTCGGCTCGGTGGGCGAGCCGATCAACCCGGAAGCCTGGGAGTGGTTCTACCGCGTGATCGGCAACGAACAGTGCCCGATCGTCGACACCTGGTGGCAAACCGAAACCGGCGGCATCATGATCGCACCCTTGCCCGGCGCAACGGCGCTCAAGCCCGGCTCGGCGACAAAGCCGTTTTTCGGCGTGCAGCCGGCGCTGGTGGATAACGAAGGCCATATTCTGGACGGCGCCACCGAGGGCAATCTGGTGATTCTGGACAGCTGGCCGGGGCAGGCGCGCTCGATCTGGGGTGATCACGAACGCTTCGTGCAAACCTACTTCTCGACCTACGACAACATGTACTTCACCGGCGACGGCTGCCGGCGCGACGAGGACGGCGACTACTGGATCACCGGCCGGGTCGACGACGTATTGAACGTCTCCGGCCACCGTATGGGCACCGCCGAGATCGAGTCGTCGCTGGTGGCACATAGCGCCGTGGCCGAAGCCGCGGTGGTGGGTTTCCCTCACGACATCAAGGGCCAGGGCATTTACATCTACGTCACCGTCAATGACGGCATCGAGCCCAGTGATGAGCTCAAGAAAGAGCTGACCCAGTGGGTACGCAAGGATATCGGTCCGATCGCCTCGCCGGATGTGATCCAGTGGGCGCCGGGGCTGCCCAAGACCCGTTCGGGCAAGATCATGCGCCGGATTCTCAGAAAGATCGCTGCCAACGAGTGCGACGGCCTGGGCGATACCAGTACCCTGGCCGACCCCTCGGTAGTCGACGATCTGATCGAGCATCGCGCGGTCCGCTGACGCTCATTCGGCGCTCTGCCTTGATGTCAAAGGAATATCGGGCGCCAGCCGATAGGCTATGTTAAGTTAAACACGGTCTTTACCGTTTTGGTGCCGGCTCATTGCCGGCACCGCTGTTTGTGCCGTTGATAATGATAAATTGTGTGGGACAGCGCTTTTGCATCTCAAAGGCCATGGGGTACCATGCGTTGACCGCAAGAGCTAGCTGATGCAGCGCAGATTGCCCGCGCTCGAAGGGAACCGGAGGAATATCATGGCAGTAGCCCATAAGTTTATCGTCGCCGACGATCATCCGCTGTTTCGAGCAGCGCTAACCCAGGCGTTGCGCCAGTTGGCCCCCCAGGCCGAGATCGTCGAAGCCGATACCATGGACGCTACCACCGAGGTGGTCAATCGCCACCCGGATGCCGACCTAATCCTGCTCGATCTGCACATGCCCGGCGCCCACGGCTTCTCCGGGTTGATCCAGCTGCGCGGGCAGATGCCGGACGTACCGGTCGCGGTGGTCTCCGGCAGCGACGAGCCCTACGTGGTGCGCCGCGCCATCGATTACGGCGCCTCCGGCTTCATTCCCAAGTCCTCCTCGCTTCAACTGATCGCCGAGGCGGTCGGCGAAATCCTCCAGGGCGAGGTGTGGCTGCCCGAGGCGATGGCGAGCATCCTGGACGAAACCAGCGAAGAGGAGTCGCGCTTCGCCGAGGCGATCGCCTCGCTCACGCCCCAGCAGTTTCGCGTATTGAACATGCTCACCGAAGGGCTCTTGAACAAGCAGATCGCCTTCGAGCTCAACGTGTCGGAAGCCACCATCAAGGCCCACGTCACCGCAATTTTGCGCAAGCTCGGCGTTCATTCGCGCACTCAGGCCGTCATCGCCGCTCAGAAGCTCGAGGTCGACCCGCCAAAAGTCGAATCCTGAGTCCTTATGCTGTTAGAGAGCCTCGCTTATGGTCGCCATAAGCGAGGTTTTCTTTTTTCCAGGCTGAGCCACTCTGCGGTCGAAGCCGTCGATCTGGCTTACGCCAGCAATTTGCCCTAAAATTATCGGCATATTGCTGAGAAGGCGAGGTGCATAATGGCAACGGCTGTCATGGATGTAGAGGCCAGGGTGGCCATGTTGATAGGCGCTCGCAGCGGCGTGAAATCGGATGAGCTGATCCGAAAGGGGATTCCGTTGTCAGCGCTTGAGCGTCTTGCACAGCACGGCGTAGATGTCGCGCGTCTAGGTATCATCAAGCCTCGCACGTTAACTCACCGCCGCTCGAAAGGTGAGGCGCTTTCACCCGAGGAGGGTGATCGACTCTACCGCGCGAGTAAGATCGTCCTTTTGGCGGAGGAGGTGATCGGATCTCGGGCCAAGGCTCATCGGTGGCTCAACAAGCCCCGCAAGGCGCTGGGGAACGTCAATGCGCTGCAGGCTATCATGACGACGCCGGGCTACATGGCAGCCGAGGAGCTTCTGGAGCAGCTACGCCACGGTTACGTGCTCTGATGAGCAGGGTGTTTTGGAGAATTTCGGCGTTCAAGGATCTCTCGGGGTTGGGGGGAACGGTCGTCTCGGGTCGTTGGCATCACAAGGGGCGACCAATCGTCTATCTGGCTGACTGTCCTGCTACCGCGCTGCTTGAAGTATTGGTGCACATGGAGATTGATCTGGAAGAATTGCCCGATACGTTCACTCTGCTGAAAGTCGAGCTACCCGACGATGTGAGTGCGCAGGATGCGCGCACTAACCTGCCAGAGGGGTGGTTCGAAAATACCGGGCTAACACGGCGTATAGGCGACGAGTGGCTTGAAGATGCAAGGACGCTTTTACTGCAAGTGCCCACTGCGATCGTTCCCCACAACTCGAATTTCCTTTTCAACCCACTACACGCCGAAGCCGCATCGGCAAGACTTACCCACTTCGATTTCCCGCTCGACTCTCGCTTGTTTCGAGCCGGGGCGTAACATGCTTTCATTTCAGCCCCGTCTGCCTTGATGCGCTGATTTAGCCCCTGGCCCGACTCGCCTGCAGCGTCCTGGTCAAAAGCGCTCGCAGCGCCGCCGGTTTGACCGGCTTCAAAAGCAGCTGATAGCCCGAGCGCTTGACCTCTTCCGCGACCTCCTCGGTGCGGTCGGCGGTAATCACGATGCCCGGCACCGCGCCTTGTAAACGCTCGGCAAGTGCTTCCAGCGCCATCAGCCCCGTCACTTCGTTGTCCAGGTGGTAGTCCGCCAGAATCGCGTCCGGGTCGCCGTCCATGTTGCGCAGGATCGACTTCGCGCCGCCGATGCTGGTGGCGGTGAACACCTCGCAGCCCCAGCCGCCGAGCAT
Organism: Halomonas sp. HNIBRBA4712; assembly: GCF_043558675.1. Lineage (NCBI taxonomy): Bacteria > Pseudomonadati > Pseudomonadota > Gammaproteobacteria > Oceanospirillales > Halomonadaceae > Halomonas > Halomonas sp. HNIBRBA4712. The sequence continues at coordinate 540,470 of NZ_JBIFXR010000001.1, forward strand.
CGCGCTCATGCCCTCGAGAATCAGCGTCTCGTTGTCGATACAGACGATACGCGCACCCGAGAGCTTGTTGCCGCCGCGCCGGGTGGGCGCCTCGTTCGTCTCCGGGGTGGCCTCTTTTGCCGCCACCACCGGCACGCTGACCGAAAACACCGTCGCCACGCCTTCCCAGGAGCGCACCTTTATCGGGTGATCGAGCACGCGGCTCATGCGGTCGGCGATCGAAAGCCCGAGCCCGAGGCCCTTTTCGCTCTCCTTGTGGCGCGAGACCTGATCGAGGCGGCGAAACTCCTGGAAGATCTCGGTGAGCTTCGATTCCGGGATCCCCGGGCCGCTGTCCCACACCTCGATGGTGAGCCGCTCGCCGCGACGCCGACAGCCCAGCAGCACGCGGCCCTGCTGGGTGTAGCGCAGCGCATTGGATAGGAAATTCTGCACGATGCGCCGGAGCATCTGCGGGTCGGAGTCGACCCACAGCGAGGTTGCCACCACGTTCAAATCGAGCCCGCGCTCGTCGGCCATGACGTCGAACTCGGCGCGCAGCGGGCGCACGATATCGGAAAGCGCAAAGTGGCTGCGCCGCGGAGTCAAGGCGCCTGCGTCGAGCTTGGAGATGTCCAAAAGCGTGCCCAGAAGCTCCTCGGCGGCCTGCAGCGAGTTGTCGATATGGCCGATGGTGCGCTGATTGGCGCTCTCCGGCTCATTCTGCATCAGCGCCGAGGTAAACAGACGCGCGGCGTTCAAGGGCTGCAGCAGGTCGTGGCTCGCCGCGGCGAGAAAGCGCGTTTTCGAGGCGTTGGCGTCCTCGGCGACCTGTTTGGCCTGGCGCAGCGCCTGCTCCGCCTCGGCGCGCACGCGGTTCTCCTGGCGCAGCGCGGCGTTGGCCTTGGAGAGCGCCTGGGTGCGCTCGCGCACGCGCTCCTCGAGGGTTTCGTTGGTCTCCTTCAGCGCGATCTCCGCCTGGCGGCGCTCGGTGATGTCCTGATAGAGCGCGAAGAAACCGAGAATCGTCTGGCTTTCGCCGAAGTGCGGGGTGTAGGTCACCAACATGTAGCGCATGCTGGACTCCACGCGCATCGATACCTCGAAGCTGACCCGCTCGCCGGAGAGCGCCCGCTTCACCCACGGGTTGCGCTCCTCGACCTGCTTGAGCGGCAATACGTCCTCGAAGCGCTTGCCGATCACCGCGTTGCGGTCGATACCAAAGGCCTGCTCGTAGGCGCGGTTGGTGAAAAGGTAACGGCTCTCCTTGTCGAAGTAGGCAATCAGGGCCGGCACGTTGTCGGTGTAGATACGGATGTTGTTTTCCGAGCGAATCAGCGCCTCTTCGATGCGCTTTTGCTGGGTGATGTCCTGGTAGGTATAGACGAAGCCGCCGCCGGGCATCGGCGTGCCCTGCACCTCCAGGACGCTTCCGTCCTGGCGGTAGCGCACGTAGCGGTGGGGCTGGCCCTTTCTGATGTTGTCTATCAACAGCTCGACGTGCTCTTCCGGGTCGCCGGGGCCGTACTCGCCGTTGTGGGCGTTGTAGCGAAAGATCCGATCGATCGGGGCGCTGACGCGAATCAGGTGATCGGGAAAGCGAAAAAGCTCCAGGTAGCGCTGGTTCCACACCACCAGGCGCAGGTTCTGATCCACCACGCTGATGCCCTGATTGATGTTCTCGATGGTCGCCTGCAAAAGCGCCCGGTTGAACTCGAGCACCTGGGAGGCTTCATCGACGATCGAAATCACATCCGAAATCCCGATGCCGCGGCCCTGCAGCGCCGAGTTGACCACGATCCGCGCAGACGACGCCCCGAGCACCGAGGCGAGAAAGCGCTCGGTGAACTGGATCACGTCGATCGAGGCGCGCATTCCGTCATCCAGCGGCTTGCCGGCGCGCCGGGCGTAATCCTCGAAGGCGCGCTCGACCTGGCCGGCGCCGAGAAAGCGCTCGCACAGCACCTTCAAATCGCCCACGGTGGTGGCGCCGGTCCAGGGGCGGTTGACCGAGGTCTGGCGAGTCTCGACGCTGTCGACGAACAGCGAGGCCTGGATGCGCTCGACCACTCGCTGGGAGCTTACCTGGGAGACGAAGATATAGCAGAAGAGATTCACCCCGAGGGATAGCATCACGCCGTGGGTAAAGCTGTCACCGCCCAGGTTCAGGTTGAAAAGCGACGTCGGGGAGAGCCAGTTGATGCCCAGCGGGCCGCCGACGAGCCAGGCCGCCGGCAATACGCCCGCGTTGATCATCGCCGGCATCAGAAGGCTATAGGCCCAGATCGCAAAGCCCGCGTTCATGCCCACGATCACGCCCAGCCGGTTGCCGCGCTTCCAGTAGAGCCCGCCGATCACCGCCGGAGCGAACTGGGCGGCGGCGGCAAAGGAGAGCATACCGATCGAGGCCAATGAGGTGAACTCGGCGATCAGCTGATAGAAACCGTAGGCCAGCGCCAGCACGGCAACGATGGTCAACCGGCGGGCGCGCAGCACCAGCCGGCCGTAGTCCCGCGCCTTGGTGTCGAACCAGCGCAGGCGGAACAGCGCCGGAATCACGATTTCGTTGGAGATCATGATCGACACCGCCACTGCGGCGACGATCACCATGCCGGTAGCCGCCGAGAAGCCGCCGATGAAGGTCAAAAGCGTAAGCCAGGTATGGCCGGACTCCATCGCCAGCGCCAACACGTAGGTGTCCGGCTCCACGGCGGTGTCAGAAAAGAGATAAAGCCCGGCGGCGGCCAGCGGCACGACGAAAAAGGCGAAGCCGAGCAGGTAGAGCGGGAACAGCCAGCGCGCCTTGGCGGCGTCGTCGGCGTGGATGTTTTCGACCACGGTAACGTGGAACTGGCGTGGCAGGCAGAGGATCGCCAGCATCGCCAGAAGCGTTTGCGCCCAGAAGCTCTGGCCGAAATCCTGATTGGCGAGCTGGCGCTGAAGGGCGAGTTCGCTTTCGGCGTGGGTCATCAAGGCGCCCAGGCCGTCGAACATGCCCCAGGTGACGAACGCGCCGAGTATCACGAAGGCGAAGAACTTGACCAGCGACTCGAAGGCGACGGCGTGAATCAGCCCTTCGTGGTGCTCGGTGGCGTCGGTGTGGCGAGTGCCGAACAGCACCGCGAACACCGCCATGACGATGGCAACGTAAAAAGCGGTATCGTTGAACAGCGCCCCGGTGGGCGCGTTGTTTTCGGTCAGCACGCTGAAGGTGGTCGAGACCGCCTTCAGCTGCAGAGCGATGTAGGGCAGGGTGCCGATCAGCGCCACCAGGCTTGCGAAGGCGGCGAGTGATTGGGTCTTGCCGTAGCGCGAGGCGATGAAGTCGGCGATCGAAGTAACGTTCTGGTGCTTGGCCACGCGGATCATCTTGGCAAGCACCGGCCAGAACAGTAAAAAGGTCAGAATCGGGCCGACGAAGATGCTGGCGAACGACCAGCCGGATGTCGCGGCCTGACCCACCGCGCCGTAGAACGTCCAGGAGGTGCAGTAAATGGCCAGCGCCAGGCTGTAGATGATCGGCCGGCGGCGGCTGGCGCCGCGGGTGCGCGCCCGACGGTCGCCAAACCAGGCGATGCCGAACAGCACCGCAATGTAGAGTAACGAGACCGCAACGAGAAGCCCGCCGTGAAACATGCCTTTCTCCTGCTCCAAGCCGCACCGGGCTAGTCGTCGAAGCCGCTCAGTTTAAGCCAAATTGGCTGGCGCGTCAGGCGCCAGGCTCCGTGCAGGCGCGCTCCAGCAGCGTGGAGTCGCGGCGCAGGGTGCGAAGCCCCTCGCGGTCCGGACGCTGATTCGCCTTGAAGAGCGGCACGAGTTCGCGGTTGTCGCAGTTGAGCAGATATCCCTGGGGGATCACGAGATCGGTATGGCGACGCTCGAAGTGATAGAGCATGAACTCCGCCACGTCACCGCTACGCGAGAGGCTTTCGCGGTCCAGCACACTAAAACGGGTGGTCATCGGAAACACGAACGTCCAGGGTCGCCAGATTTCGGTGCCTGCGGCGCTGTCGATGACTTCGGCGGAGGCGGGCAACTGCGCCTTCTTGTGATCGAACCAGCTGTACTCCACGTGAATCTGATAAGCGAGCATACCCAGCCCGGCCATGACCGGCACGATCCATTTGGGCAAACGATTGCCGGAGAGCTTGCGCAGTAGAAGGCCGATACCCGCCGCGGCCAGGGCGGCGAACACGGCGGCAACCAGATGCCAGATCATAAGCGTATTCCTGAAAGCGGTCGTTGGGTCGAGTTCAAACGCGGCGGGCTTCCCGGAGGAAGCCCGCACTTGCCTTTCTTTTGTGAAACCGTTCTTTGATGAACCTTGCGGCTTCGATTATGGCCTAGTGGTCGATGGCTGCACCAGCCCCTTTCGGATAGCGCACGCTTTCCACCAGCTCCTGGATCGCCAAGGGCGGCGGCGCGGTCACGCGCGAGACTGCAAAGGCCACGATGAAGTTGATCATCGCACCCACCGCGCCAAACGACAGCGGCGAGATACCGATGAACCAGTTATCCGGCGTGTTGGCCAGCATGTTGGTGCCGGGAATGAAGAACCAGCCAAGGTAGGTAAAGATGTAGAGAAGCGTCGAGATCAGGCCCGCCAGCATACCGCAGATGGCACCGGCGCTGTTCATGCGAGTGGAGAAGATCCCCATCATCAGTACCGGGAACAGGGAGGCTGCGGCGATGCCGAAGGCCAGCGCCACCGTTTGTGCGGCAAACCCGGGCGGATTCAGGCCCAGATAGGTGGCCAGCAGAATCGCCCCGCCCATTGAAATCCGCGCCGCCAGCATCTCCTTTTTCTCGCTGATGTTCGGATTGATGGTGTTCTTGATCAAATCGTGACTGATCGCCGAAGAGATCGCCAGAAGCAGCCCCGCCGCGGTGGAAAGCGCCGCCGCGATACCGCCCGCCGCGATCAAACCAACTACCCAGCCCGGAAGATTGGCGATTTCCGGGTTGGCCAGTACCAGGATGTCGTTGTTCACGGTCAGTTCGTTGCCCGCCCAGCCGCGCTCTTCAGCGGTGCCGGCGAAGCCTTCGCTGGTGTCGTTGTAGAACTGGATACGGCCGTCGTCGTTGACATCGTTATAGACGATCAGACCGGTGTCTTCCCAGGTCTGGAACCAGGCCGGACGGTCAGCGTAAAGAATCGGCTCGGCAGCGGACGCTTCGTAATCCTCGACCTGGCCGGTCATTTCCGGGTACACCGTGGTCATCAGGTTAAGCCGCGCCATGGAGGCCACCGCCGGGGCGGTCAGGTAGAGAAGGGCGATGAACACCAGCGCCCAGCCCGCGGACCAGCGTGCGTCGGCCACCTTCGGCACGGTGAAAAAGCGGATGATGACGTGGGGCAGACCCGCGGTACCGATCATGAGCGACAGCGTGAACAGCACCATGTTGAGCTTGTTGTCCACATCGGCGGTGTAGTCCTGGAAGCCAAGGGCGTTGACCACGTCATCGAGTTTTTGCAGAAGCGGCACGCCGGATTCGGTGTGGGTGCTGAACATGCCGAACATCGGAATCGGGTTACCGGTGAGCTGCATGGCGATAAATACCGCCGGAATGGTGTAAGCGACGATCAGCACGACGTACTGCGCCACCTGGGTGTAGGTGATGCCTTTCATGCCGCCGAGCACCGCGTAGAAGAACACGGTAACCGCCGCAATCCAGATACCCCAGGTACTGGGTACTTCCAGAAAGCGCGAAAACGCCACGCCCGCACCGGTCATTTGACCGATAACGTAGGTGACCGAGGCAATGATCAAACACGCCACCGCGACCACGCGGGCGGTGCGGCTATAGAAGCGCTCGCCGATGAAGTCCGGCACAGTGAACTTGCCGAACTTGCGCAGGTAAGGTGCGAGCAGCATGGCGAGGATCACGAAGCCGCCGGTCCAGCCCATCAGGAAGGTGGAGTTGGCGTAGCCGCCGGAGGCGATCAAGCCGGCCATGGAAATGAACGACGCCGCCGACATCCAGTCTGCGGCGGTCGCCATGCCGTTGGTCACCGGGTGAACGCCGCCGCCGGCAACGTAGAAGTCCTTGGTGGACCCGGCGCGGGCCCAGATCGCAATGCCGATATAGAGCGCGAAGGAGGCGCCCACGAACAGCAGGTTGATGGCAAACTGGCTCATTGGCTTACTCTCCCAGGCCGAATTTCTTGTCGAGCTTGTTCATTCTCCAGGCGTAGAAGAAAATCAGCGCGATGAAGGTCAGAATCGAGCCCTGCTGGGCAAACCAGAAGCCCAGATCGGTGCCGCCAACAGGGATGGATGCCAGCAGCGGGCGAAACAGAATGGCGCAGCCGTAGGACACGAACGCCCACACGATCAGGCATCCGAAGATCAAACGGACGTTGGCTTTCCAGTATGCAGCAGCGTTGGATTTGTCGTCTGCCATCGTGGTGCTCTCCATGAATGGTTTTTAGGATTGGAAAGTGGTCGCAAGGCGGTGGTAGACGTTGTCACCCTGTTGCCGCCCTGTAGAAGCTCGCCCTTGCCAAACGCGTTCGCGCCAAGTGGATGGTGATAGCCCCCTCGCTGTCGCTCGGCGCGATGGAAAAATCCGGCCTAAGGTAACGTTACCTTATTGGGCTCAGCGTAATACTGGCCAATAAATCGAAAAAAGAAATCCAGACTTTGGTATCAAGGACTAAAGGTGCTATTGGCAGGCGGATAAAAGCCGCTAAAGTACTCTATGTGCAGGCGTTTTACGCACTCGAGTTACGACTTTAGTTTGTGTTTAAAGCGCTTTTGAATCGCCATCTAACGCGATTCAAGACTAAAGTTTATTATCAAAAAGAGTTGTCCCTGGTCTTCTTGAATAGCTCTTTTGGAAAGCGCTTTTAAAAAACGCTTTAGAATTAGAAAGTGCTTTTATAAGGTGCTTTTCGAAGTGTTTTTTACTCGTTTTTAAAAGCGCTGTTGAAAACGTTTCTGAAACGTTTTAGCCGGCGCGGCCGTTCGGCGCCAAACTCTCCCCGTCGGAGTGATCGATGATCGAGATCGACCTGACAAGGCCCCCTTTTTCTCTGCTCGACGAGTCGGGCATCGCGCGCGTGCGCGGCGGGCTCGATCTGGCCTACTTCGATCCCGGCGACGTGATTCTCGATGCGAATCAAACCGGTGAAAGCGTCTTCATCATCCACAAGGGCGAGGTCGCCGAGCTCGACCCCCAGGAGGCCAACGGCCAGGCGCGCATCGGCCACTACACCGCGGGGGATCTATTCGGTGCTATCAGCCTCCTGAACGGCAAGAGCCGCTACCGCTTCGAAGCGGAACAGGAGACGCTGTGTTACGTGCTGTCAGGTCAGACGTTTCGCGCGCTGTGTCAGCACTACCCGACGTTCGAGGCGTTTTTCCGCGAGTCGCTTGCGCACAAGGCGCAGCTACTGACCGAGCGCCGCGCGATGGATGGCCTTTCGATGGCCGGCTTCATGCTGGCTCGGGTGCGCGAGTGCATGCGCGCGCCGGTAGTGATCGACCAAAACCGCGATATTCAAGGCGCAGTGCAAACGCTGCTGGAACAGCAGGCCGACAGCCTGCTCGTTGCCGGTGAGAGCGGCTACGCCATGGTGACCAAGACCGATCTGCTCAATGCGCTGGTGATCGAGGGCAAGGGCGTTACCGAGCGCGTCGACTGCCTTGCCCGGGCGGCGCTGGTGACCGCGAGCCCGGCGCAGTACCTGTTCGAGGCGCTGGTGCTGATGACGCGTCACAAGGTCGCCCGAGTCGTGGTGATGGAGGAAAAGACGCTTTGTGGCATCGTCGAACTCACCGACGTGCTGAGCTATTTTTCCAGCCGCAGCTACGTGGTCGGGCTTCAGATCGAAAAGGCGCGGGACATGGCGGAGCTTGCCCGAGCGAGCCGCCGCACGCCGGAGCTCGTTAGAGCGCTGATGGCTCAGGGCGTGAAGCTGCGCTTCGTCATGGAGCTTCTGGCCGCACTCAACGCGCGTATTGTGCACAAGGCCTGGGCGTTCAGCGGTGCCAGCGCCTTCGACCACACGTGCTGTCTGGTCGTGATGGGCAGCGAAGGCCGCGGCGAACAGATCCTCAAGACCGACCAGGACAACGCGCTGATTCTCGAGGACGGCGCGGACGCAGGCGAGGTCGCGGCGGCGATGGCGGAACTCTCCCGCACACTGGTGGAACTTGGTTATCCGCCGTGCCCAGGCGACATCATGGTCTCCAACCCGGAGTGGGTGGGAAGCGTGGCGACCTGGCAGGCGCGCATCGAGCGCTGGGCCGATTTGCGCGACGGCGAAAGCCTCATGAAGCTTGCCATTTTGCTCGATGCCCGGCCCGTGGCCGGCAAGGCCGAGCTCGCTCGGCGCGTGCGTCAGGCGCTTTTTGACCGCTGCGCCGAGGACGAGCTGCTGCTGGGCTACCTGGCGCGAGCGGCGCTCAACTTCTCGACGCCGCTGACGCTCTTTGGCTCGCTGAAAAAGCGCGAACACGGTATCGACATCAAGAAGGGCGGACTCTTTCCCATCATTCACGGCGTGCGCACCATGGCGCTGGAGCGGCGCATCGAGGCGTTGAGCACCCTCGAGCGCCTCGAGGCGCTGGTGGCGGATGGTCGGCTCGAGGCGCGCTTCGCCGAGGATCTGGGCGAGGCGCTTGCGCTCTTTACCGAGCTGCGCCTGCGTCAGCAGCTGGGCAACACCGAGAAGGGCGCCCCCATCAACCAGGTAGTGGTGCAGCACCTTTCATCGCTCGAACGCGATCTGCTGCGCGAGGCGCTGCATATCGTCAAGGAGTTCAAGTCGCGTTTGACCCACCGCTATCATCTGGAGTACGCCTGACACCATGCGCCTGACGGATCGACACTTCACGGTTTTTGGACACTCGCTGCGCACGCTGTTCAAGCGTGAAAGCGACCGGCGCCGCTTTGCGGGCTCCTCTTTCGAGTGGCTGTTTCACCCCTACCTGGGCGAAGAGCTGGTGGCGCTGGCGTTCCGCTTCGCCCCTGCTGATCCGATGCTGAGCGTGGCGGCGGTGGTCTTCAACGAGCGTCGCGTTCATACCCGCAGCGCCTGGGTGGCCACCCTCGCCGACGAGCCGCTGCTCCAGAGCCGGGCGCTCAGGCGCCATAGTGCCCGGCATCAGACGCCGTCGCAGATCGTGGCCACGGCAGACCACATCGCCGCGCTCGCCGAGTTCATCGGCAACCGCCCGGTAGTGGGCTGGGGGCTCGACCGGGCGCTTTGTCCGATCAACCGGCTGTTCAACGAGCGGCTCGGCTTCGAGCTGCCCAACGCCCAGGTCGACATCGAGCGCCTCTACCAGCGCAAGCAGAAGCGCGCGCGTATCGAGGCGCAAACGGCGAGTCTAATGGAGGCATTGACCCAGTCGCGGCTGGCCGCCCCCGGCTGGCCGTCGCTTCTGAGCGAGGCGAGCGCCTGCGCGCTTTTGTACATGCGCTTGAAGCGCGATGCGGCGCTCGAGGCCTGACGCCGGCCGTATTGGGTGAGGCGGCGAATCCTGGTAGAATGGCGCCCTTCACCTCACCACCGGCAGTGCCTATACCATGCAGCAGTTCGACATGCAGCAGCCCGATCACTTCGACCCCGCCGTGGCCGACACCGCCTCCCCGAGTGCGTCGGTGGCCGCCCAGGATGCCAAACAGAAGCGCGAATTCAACAAGTTGCAAAAGCGCCTGCGCCGTGAGGTGGGCAACGCCATTCTCGATTACAACATGATCGACGAAGGCGACCGGGTGATGGTCTGCCTCTCCGGCGGCAAGGACAGCTACACCATGCTCGAGATCCTGCGCAACCTGCAGCGCAACGCCCCGGTGAGCTTTTCGCTGGTGGCGGTGAATCTCGACCAGAAGCAGCCGGGCTTTCCCGAGCACGTGCTGCCGCGCTACCTCGACGCCCAGGGCGTGGAGTACCACATCCTCGAGCGCGACACCTACTCGGTGGTGAAGGAGAAGACCCCGGAGGGCAAAACTACCTGCGCGCTCTGCTCGCGGCTGCGTCGCGGCTCGCTCTACGGCTTCGCCGAGGAGATCGGGGCGAACAAGATTGCCCTCGGCCACCACCGCGAGGACATTCTCGAAACGCTCTTCCTGAACATGTTCTTCGGCGGCACGCTCAAGGCGATGCCGCCCAAGCTCTTGTCCGACGACGGCAAGAACATCGTCATCCGCCCGCTTGCCTACTGCAAGGAGGCGGACATCGCCGAGTTCTCGCGCCAGATGGAATTCCCCATCATTCCCTGCAATCTGTGCGGCTCCCAGCCCAACATGCAGCGCCAGAACGTCAAGGCGATGCTCGCCGAGTGGGACAAGAAGTACCCCGGCCGGCTCGAGAGCATGTTCAAATCGGTAACCAACGTAGCGCCTTCACAGCTCGCCGACCGCACGCTGTTCGACTTCGAAGGCCTCGAGGCCAAACAGGCCGAAATGCGCGCCGGGCGCATCCAGGCGCTCAACGTAGGCTAGCTGGCCGCCTCAAGCCAGCGCCTCCTCGTCGGCCAGGGCGGTGAGCCTGGCCATGTCGAGAATGTTCACCTCGCGCCCGGACACCGCCACCACCTGCTGGCTTTGCAGCCGGCTCAGGATGCGGCTGACCGTCTCGACGGCGAGCCCCAGGTAGTTGCCGATATCCGAGCGCGCCATGGAGAGCCGAAAGCTGTAGGGCGAGTAGCCGCGGCGGCGAAAACGATCCGACAGCGTAACGAGAAAGCTCGCCAGCCGCTGGTCGGCGGTCTTGCGCGATAAAAGGCGCATCATGCGCCGGTCGTCGCGCAGCTCCTTGCTCATACTGCGGTAGAGCTGGCCTCTGAGCTCCGGCAGCTCCTCGGAAAGCGCGTCCAGGTGCTTGAACGGAATCTCGCACACCGTGGTGGTTTCGAGCGCCACTACGCTACCCGGATACGCCTCTTCGTCGATACCGTCGAGACCCACCAGCTCGCTGGGCAGGTAGAAGTTGGTGAGCTGGTCGAACCCCGCACCTTCGCAGGTGACCTGCTTGAGACTTCCCGAGCGCACCGCAAAGACGCTCGAAAAGCGCTCGCCCTGATGAAACAGCGTCTCGCCCTTCTTGAGCGGAGCGCGGCGGCGGATGATGGCGTCGAAATGGCCGACGTCCTCGAGCTGAAGCGCCAACGGCAGACACAGCGAGCTCAGGCTGCAGGTCTGGCAGCGCGGCGCCTGCATGAGGGCGGCGCGGTGGCGAGCGGGGCTGGACATCACCTTCTCCTTCGTTGATCCCACGAGCGCGTGTGCGCCGTATTATAGAATTCGCGAGTAGCGCCTGGCGAGCGGCGGCGTCATGCGCGCATCGAAGGCCATCGCCAGATGCCGAATCAGAAGCCGCCCGATGGGCGTGACGGTGAGCACCGCGCCGCTACGTTCGATCAAACCGTCGCGGCGGGCCTGCTCGAGCCGCGAAAGCGCCTCACAAAAGTAGGCCTCGGCATCGATGCCAAAGCGCGCGCCGATCTCGGCCAGATCCAGGCGCATGTCGCACATCAGCCGTTCGATCACCGCGCGACGAATCAGATCGTCCTCGCCAAGGCGCAGCCCCTTGCAGATAGCGAGCCGGCCGGCGTCGAGGGCCGCGGCGTAGGCGTCGAGGGTGACCGGGTTCTGGGCGTAGACGTCGTCCACCCGCGAGATCGCCGAAACGCCGAGCCCCACCACATCGCACTGGGCGTGGCTCGAGTAGCCCTGGAAGTTACGCGTCATCGTCCCGTCGCGCTGAGCTCTTGTCAGGCTATCCTCGGGGCGGGCGAAGTGATCCATGCCGATATGCACGTAGCCCGCCTCCTCGAGCATGGCGATGCTGGTGTGCAAAATGGCGAGCTTTTCATCGCGCCCCGGTAGCTCGCTCTCGTTGATGCGCCGCTGCGGTGCGAAGCGCTCGGGCAAGTGGGCATAGTTGAACAGCGATAGCCTTGCCGGGGCAAGGTCGATCACCTGGGCGAGCGTGGCGGCGAAGCTTCGTCGGCTCTGGTGCGGCAGCCCGTAGATCAAATCCAGGTTGAGCGAGCCAAAGCCCAGCCGCTGCGCCTCGTCCATCAGGGTTTCGGTCAGCCGCCGTGGCTGGACGCGATTGATCGCGCGCTGCACCCGCTCATCGAGATCCTGCACCCCCAGGCTTAGCCGGTTGAAGCCGAGTGACTGCAGGTGGCGCAGAGTAAGCACATCGGCTTCGCGCGGGTCGATCTCGATGGCGTAGTCGCGGTTTGGGTCGTGTGATAGCCCGAAGCGCGCGTCGAGCCGGTCGATCAAATCGCTCATCTGTGAGAGCGTCAGAAAGGTCGGCGTGCCGCCGCCCCAGTGAAGCTGCTCGACCTGGCGGGCGCCGTCAAGGTGGCGCGCGGCGAGCACCATTTCACGGTCGAGCCGCGAAAGGTACGGCTCGGCGAGCTGGCGGTTTTTCGTCGCGATCTTGTTGCAGGCGCAGTAGAAGCAGATCTTCTCGCAAAACGGAATATGCACGTAGAGCGAAAGCCCCCGGCGGCCCGTATTGCTGCGCTCGAGCGCCTGGGTGAAGTCTTCTGGCGTGAAACCGTCGTGAAAGGCCAGCGCCGTGGGGTAGGAGGTGTAGCGCGGCCCGCTGGTGTCGTAGCGGCGCAGCAGCGTGTCGTCACGGTGGAGTGGCGGCGGTGAGTGGGCGGCGTAAGCGGTCGACATGAACCCTCCCATAAGGATGCGCGCAAGCGGTGATAGCGGGTCGAGTCTAACGCGCGCGCTCAGGCCGCGTGTTGAGCCAGGTCAAGAAAGGCGGCGGTCGGGTGTCAGTGGCCGGCGTGGGGGAAAAGCGTGTAGAGCTGGTAGAACGCGAAGGCGATGATCGAAAGCGCCGCGAGGGTGCGGGTCGCCGGGTGGCGAATCAGCCCGGAAAGCGCCCGGGCGGCCAGGCCCGTGGCCAGCAGCGCTGGCAGCGTGCCGAGGCCAAAGGCCGCCATCAGAAGTGCCCCCTGGGCCGGGTCGGCACTCGCCATGCTCCAGGTGAGCATCGAGTAGATTAGCCCGCAGGGCAGCCAGCCCCACAGCGCCCCCAGCGCCATCGCCTGGGGTACGTGCACCACCGGCATCAGCCGGCGGCCCACCGGCTCGATATGACGCCAAAGCCGCCGCCCCAGCGCCTCGAGCGCCAGTAGCCCTTTCCACCAGTTGGCGATGTAGAGCGCCATCAGAATCAGCATCACCGCGGCCAGCGCCTCGAGCGTAAACCGGGCGGCGGGGGCGAGCGACACCAGTGTGCCAAGCCCTGCCACCAGCGCCCCGGCCACGGTATAGCTTGCGATGCGGCCCAGGTTGTAGCCAAGCAGGAGCCCCGCCATGCGCGCCGGGCGGCGCATGCTCGGCGGCACCGCGAAGGCCAGCGCGCTCATGATGCCGCCGCACATGCCGATGCAGTGCGCCCCGCCGAGCAGGCCGAAGACGAAGGCGGCGAGCAGCGGCGAAAGCTCGAGCCCGGTCGGGTTCACGGCGGCGGCTCGCGGCGCGCCCGCCTGTCAGCCGGTGATGGCGGCGGCGAGGCGTCGTCGTCGAACAGGATGCGGTGGGCCGGGCCTTCCAGGTCGTCGAACTGGTCGTTTTTGACCGCCCAGAAGAAGGCCCATACGGCCAGGCTCAGGAGCATGAGCGACAGCGGAATCAAGAGATAAAGACTCGTCATGCGTTCACCGTTTGACGAAGGGATGAGACGGGTGGGGCCATACGCCGCCGGCGGCCAAGGCGCAGCGCGTTGCCCACCACCACCAGCGAGCTCAGCGACATGCCGAGCGCGGCAAGCCAGGGCGGTACCAGGCCGAGAGCGGCCAGCGGCAGCGCCAGGCCGTTGTAGGCCACCGACCAGGCCATGTTCTGGCGCATTACCCGGCGCGTGGCACCGGCGGTTTCCAGCGCCTCGCCAACGCGCACCAGCCGCGGGCTCAAGAGCAGCGCGTCGGCGCGCGTTTGCGCCAGGTCAGTGGCGCCGTTGACCGCCAGCGCCACGTCCGCCCCGGCCAGCACCGGCACGTCGTTGATACCGTCGCCTACCATCAGAACGCGCTCGCCTTCGGCCTGTAAAGCCTGAATGCGCGCAAGCTTCGCCTCCGGCGTGGCGCGCGCCTGCCAGGTGTCGATGCCAAGCGCCTCCGCCAGCGCCTTGACGGTTTCCGGCTCATCGCCGGAAAGAAGCTCCACGCCTACGCCGAGCGCGTCGAGCGCGGCCACGGCCTCCAGCGCGTCGTCGCGCAGGGTGTCTTCGAGCCGGAACCAGGCCCTGGGCGTGTACTCCTGGCTTAGCAGCAGCCACTGGCCCGGCCCCGGCGGAGCGATCTCGTGACCCGCAGCAAAGCGTGCCCGGCCAAGGCGCCAGGTCGCGCCTTCGAGCGTGGCGTGAAGGCCCTGGCCGGGCTCGCGCACTACCGCCTGCGCCTTGAACCCTGCCCTGCGAAAGGGGCCAAACGCCCTGGCGATCGGGTGCTCCGAGTGCGCCTCGATCGCCGCCGCGATCTGCCGCGCCCGGGCCGCGTCCATCGATCCCATCGGCCGGGTGTCGGCGAGGCGCATCTCGCCGCGGGTGAGCGTACCGGTCTTGTCGAACACCACCCGAGTGACCCCGGCGAGCGCTTCAATGGCGTCGGCGCGGGTGATCAGTACGCCGCGCCGGCCAAGCGCGCCGTGGCCGGCGGCAAGCGCCGTGGGCGCGGCCAGCGCCAGCGCGCAGGGGCAGGTGACCACCAGAACCGACAGCGTGATCCAGAACGCGCGGCTAGGGTCGATGAAGGCCCAGGCGGTGGCCACCGCGAGCGTGACCAACAAAAGGCGCAGCACGAAGCGCTGGACCATGGCCTCGGCCAGGCGGGCCAGGCGCGGGCGATGGGCGAAGGCGCGATCGGTCAAATCGAGAATATGGGCGATGGTCGCCTGTTTACCGGCGTGAGTGACGCGCACCACCAGCGCGTTCTCCATGTTCTGGCTGCCGCCAATCACGCGTTCGCCCACGCGGCGGGTCACCGGCAGGAACTCGCCGGTCAGCATCGACTCATCGAGGCTCGATTCGCCCTGTTCGATCACGGCGTCGGCGGGCACGGTGGTGCCGGGTTGCACCAGCAGGCGGTCGCCGGGCTCGAGCAGGCTGGCCGGCACGACCCGCTCGATGCCGTCCGCGTCCAGGCGCAGGGCCGAGGCGGGCAGGTGGGAGCCGAGCGCATTGCCGCCGCGGCGCCGCGTTCGCGCCTCGAGATGGCGGCTCACCAGCAAAAAGAAGGTAAACATCGCGATCGAGTCGAAATAGACGTCGCCGCGTCCCGCCACCACCGCGTAGGCGCTGGCCAGGTACGCCGCACCGATGGCGAGCGCCACCGGCACGTCCATGTTCAGGCGCCGGTGGGCGAGTGCGTGCGCCGCCTGGCGGAAAAACGGCCAGGCACTGAAGAGTACCACCGGCGTGGTCAGCGCAAGCGACAGCCAGTGGAACAGGGCGGAAAACCCGGCGCCTAGCTCATCCGGCCCGGCGATATAGAGCGGGATCGAGAACATCACCACCTGCATCATGCCCACCGCCGCGACGATCAGCCGCCGCACGCGCAGGCGATCTTCGCGCTTCTCGCGCTGGTGGGCCTGGTCGGGCTCGAAGGGCAGCGCCTGGTAACCGATGGCGGCAAGCTCGGCGAAGATGTTCGAGGGCGCAAGTATCGACGGATCCCAGCTCACCCGCAGGCGGTGTTCTGAAAGATTCACCGCGCTTTCGGTGATGCCCTCGAGCGCGTTCAGGTGGTGCTCGATCAGCCAGGCGCAGGCCGCGCAGGTGATGTTCTCGATGGCCAGGGTGGCGCTGGCGCCGTTGTCGGCAGCGTGAACGAAGCGCGCCTGGAGTTCCGGGTGATCGAACGCTTGCCAGGTTTGCGCCCGGGCGCGACTCTCTTCGGGCCGGGGGGCGAGCTCGGTGCGGTAGCGGTAGTAGTGCGCGAGCCCGCTGCCGACGATGGCGTGGGCTACCGCCTCGCAGCCGGGGCAGCAAAGCGGCTGTGGCTCGCCCTCCAGAGTGATCGTCCAGGGGGCGCCTGCCGGCACCGGCGAGCCGCAGTGGTAGCACGACGCGCTCATCGAACGCCCGCGGCGTCAGGCGTGAGCGTTACCGCACTATCAAGGGGCAGCGTGATTTCGCCGCCCAGGCGCCAGTCGGGGGCATCCGCCGGGGTAAGCGTGACGTAGCGGCGGTGAACGAGCCCCGCCGGCGCCTGGCCGACGTAGTGCCCGCCGCGGCGGTGTACCAGGGTCAGCGCGACGTCCCGCCCGTCCTGGGTGGGAAAGATCAGGTTCAGCGTCAGTGTTTCGGGCCGTGCCTGGCCGGTCAGATTAAGCGTGACGTCTTGGGTAATTGGGTCGATCTTGAGATCCGCCGCGAGCCCCAGGCGGCGGGCCTGGTCGGTTTTCGCCAGCACCGCGTTGATCGCCTTGCCGTGCTCGTAGTAGTCCTCGCGCACCACCATGCCGTCGAAGCTGCGCGTCGCCACGACGGCGAAGCCCACGCTCACCAGCATCGACGAGAGTAGCAGCGCGATCAGACACCAGGGCCAGAACTGGCGGTACCAGGGCGGCGGGGCGGGCTCGAACATCGGCTTATCTCCTTTCGCCGCTAAGAAAGCGTGAGGCTCGCTCGACGCGAAGCGCCGGCTCAGCCTCGAGCACGAAGTCGAAGGGCCGGCTGAAAGCGTCACTACTTGCCGGTGCGGTCACGCTGACGACCTGGCTTCGCGTGGCGCCGGCGGGCACCGTCAGCGCGGTGGTTTCAAGGCGCGCGCCGGGCAGCCCTTCGACGCTCAGGCGGTAGGTTTGCGCCTTCCGGTCGCGGTTGCGCACGGTCAGCCGGTAGTCGTTGCGGGTCTGGCCGCCCGCGGCGGGGGCGTAGAGCGTGGCCCGGGCGCGTTCGGCCTCGAAGCTGACCGGCACACGCTGATCAAGGGTCAGCACCAGCGCGGCCAGCGCAAGCGAGAACGCGGCCAGATACCCCAAAAGCCGTGGGCGCAGGCGGGCAGGCGCGCTGCCCTCGAGCCGGCGCTGGGTGGTGTGGCGAACCAGCCCGCGCGGCTTCTGAATGCGCTCCATCACCGCGTTGCAGGCGTCCACGCAGGCGCCGCACTGCAGGCAGGCGTACTGCTGGGGCCCGTGGCGAATGTCGATGCCGGTCGGGCAGACCTGCACGCAGAGCCCGCAGTCGATGCAGTCGTCCCGAGCGGTGTCGAAGCCTACGGCGAGGGTGTCGCGCTCGAACATCACCGACTGAAAGCGTGCGTAGGGGCAGATATGCAGGCACACCCGCTCGCGCAGCCAGCCGGCGTTGAGATAAGTGACCAGTGCAAAAAAGCCGACCCAGAACAGCGCCCAGCCCTGAAGCGCTAGCGTGGCAAGCTCAGAAGCGAGCGTGCGAATCGGCGTGAAGTAGCCCACCAGCGTAACGGCGGTGGAAAGTGCGATCAGCGCCCAGGCCGCATGTTTGAAAAGGATTCTACACCGAGCCGCAGAAGTGGCCCTGCGAGCGCGCCGCGCCGGCGGCCCTTCCAGGCGGTGCTCCACCCAGCGAAACGCAAACGTCCAGACGCTCTGCGGGCAGGTGTAGCCACACCACGCGCGCCCGGCCAGTGCCGTGAGCGCAAAAAGCCCGAAGGCGGCGGCGATGAGCGCAAGCGCCAGCAGGATGAACTCCTGGGGGTAGAAGGTCGCGCTCGCAAGATGAAACTCGCGCCCGGGAATGTCGAACCAGACCGCCGGGCGTCCGTGAACGGTGAGCCAGGGCAGCAGCGCGAAGCCGCCGATCAGCACCGCGTTGAGGCTGCGGCGCAGGCGCCGGTAAACACCGGGGCTTTCGCGCACGCCGCCTCGCTCGGCCGGGCGGGGCCGGGTCGGGGGCGGGGTGATGTCGTGTAGCGCAATGGGCTGCATCGATGTGCTCGGCGGCGGTGGTTCAAAAAGCGGCGGCCAATCGCGCCGCTTGGGGATGATAGCAATAATCCGGCGCGGCGGGGTTGATGCGGGTTAGCGTCAGCGCCTGGCCGCTGCGGCAAATCCGCACCTAATCGTGTATGGCGTCTGAAAGGCGCAGGCTGTAGACGTAGGCGGCGAGCAGGTGCACGCGCTGCTCGCCGAGCAGCGGCGCCTGGGCCGGCATCACGCCAGTACGGCCTTCGTGAAGCGTCTGGCGAATCGCGTCTGTCACGCTCTGATTGGGCCCGCCGTAGAGCCAAATATCGTTGGTCAGGTTCGGCGCGCCGAGCGCCTGGTTGCCGGTGCCCTCCACCCCGTGGCAGGCCACGCAGAAGCGACCATAGCTTTGCTCGCCGCTCTGGGCGCGTATGGGGTCGTGCTCGCGACCGGCCAGCGCCAGCACGTACTGGGTCAAATCCTCGAGGGTGTCGTCACCCAGCTGCGCCCATGCCGGCATGATGCCGCGCCGGCCTTGGGTTAGCGTGGTGACAAGCGCCTCGGGCTCGCCGCCGTAGAGCCAGTCGTCGTCGGTCAGGTCGGGAAAGCCGTCGCCGCCCTGGGCGGTCACGCCGTGGCACATGGCGCAGTTGTTGGCGTAAAGGCGCCCGCCGATCTGCATGGCCTCTTCATCGCGGGCGAGCTGCGGTATCGGTACCGCGTGGTAGCGCTCGAAGATCGGCCCAAAGCGCGCCTCGGCAGCGGCCATTTCCTCTTCCCACTGCTCGTGCTGGCTCCAGCCCAGCAGGCCGCGAAAGTTGCCAAGCCCCGGGTAGAGCGCCAGGTACGCAAGCGCGAACACCACCGTGGCCACGAACAGATAGAACCACCAGCGCGGCATCGGGTTGTCGAACTCCTCGATACCGTCGATCTCGTGGCCGGTGGTGTCGTCGTCGGCATCGTTAAAAGTGTCGCCGCCGGCGTTGGCGACGACCACCCACACCACCAGCGTCAGCGTGGTGAGCGTGAGCACGATGATCCAGGCGCTCCAGAACGGCGGCAGGGCGTTGTCCCACAGATCGCTCACGGCTGCTCCTTGTCGTCGCGCTCGGACTCGTCGTCGGCGAAGGGCAGGTTCGCTGCTTCATCGAAATCCTCGCGGCGGCGCCGGGAGTAGGCCCACACCACGATGCCGAGAAAGGCGACGATCAACACCAGCGTGATCAGCCCGCGAAACGTACCGGTATCCATCAGCGCGTGCCCTCCAGTACCGTACCCAGCTGCTGCAGGTAAGCGATCAGCGCGTCGATTTCGGTGGCACCGCGTACCTGCTCCTCGGCGCTTTCGATCTGCTCCTGGGAGTAGGGCACGCCGAGGCGCTTGAGTGCACGCATTCGCGCCGCCGTGGTGGCGCCGTCGATCTTGCGCTCGAAAAGCCACGGGTAGGCGGGCATGATCGACTCCGGCACCACGTCGCGCGGGTTGTACATGTGCGCCCGATGCCAGGCGTCGCTGTAGCGCCCGCCCACCCGGGCCAGATCCGGCCCGGTACGCTTGGAGCCCCACAGGAAATTGTGCTCGTAAAGCCCTTCGCCGGCCACGCTGTAGTGGCCAAAACGCTCGGTTTCGGCGCGAAACGGGCGAATCATCTGCGAATGGCAGCCCACGCAGCCTTCGCGGCGGTAGATGGCGCGCCCTTCGAGCTCCAGCGCCGAGAGCGGTTCGAGCCCGTCCACCGGCTCGGTGGTATCCTTCTGAAAAAACAGCGGCACGATCTCGGCAAGCCCGCCAAAGCTGATCGCGACCAGAATCAGCGCGCCCAGAAGCCCGGCGTTTTTTTCGACCAGCTCATGCTTCATGGCGGGCCTCCCGCCGGGTGGCGGGCGCGGCTTCCAGCGCCTTTTGGGGTTTTATCGTCATGTAGACGTTGAACGCCATCACCAGCGTGCCCGCCAGAAACAGCATCCCGCCCAACAGGCGTACCAGATAGCCCGGGTGGCTCGCTTCGACCGCGTCGACGAAGCGGTACATTAGCGTGCCGTCGGCGTTGACCGCGCGCCACATCAGCCCCTGCACGACGCCGTTGGCCCACATCGCGATGACGTACAAAAGCGTGCCGCTCAGCGCGAGCCAGAAGTGCAGCGTGATCAGCGGCGTCGAGTACATCCGGGTGCGCCCGTAAAGGCGCGGAATCATGTGATACAGCGAGCCGAAGGTGATCATCGCCACCCAGCCAAGCGCCCCGGAGTGCACGTGGCCAATGGTCCAGTCGGTGTAGTGGGAGAAGGCGTTGACGGTCTTGATCGCCATCATCGGCCCCTCGAAGGTCGCCATGCCGTAGAAGGTGAGCGCGACCACCAGAAAGCGCAGAATCGGGTCCGTACGCAGCTTATGCCAGGCGCCGGAGAGCGTCATGATGCCGTTGATCATGCCACCCCAGGAGGGCACCAGCAGGATGATCGACATCACCATGCCCAGCGACTGCGCCCAGCTCGGCAGCGCCGTGTAGTGCAGGTGGTGGGGGCCGGCCCACATATAGACCATGATCAGCGCCCAGAAGTGGACGATGGAAAGGCGGTAGGAGTAGATCGGCCGCTCGGCCTGCTTGGGCACGAAGTAGTACATCATGCCCAGAAACCCGGCGGTGAGGAAAAAGCCCACCGCGTTGTGGCCGTACCACCACTGCACCATGGCATCCACCGCGCCGGCGTAGAGTGAAATGGAGGTCATCGGCGTGACCGGCAGGGCAGCGTTGTTGACGATGTGCAGCACCGCCACGGTCAAAATGAACGCGGCATAGAACCAGTTGGCGACATAGATATGCGAGGTGGTGCGCCGCTTGAGCGTCATCAGAAATACGACGGCGTAGCTTACCCACACCACCGCCAGCAGCAGGTTGATCGGCCACTCGAGCTCGGCGTACTCCTTGGTGGTGGTGTAGCCCAGGGGTAGCGACACCAGTGCGGCGACGATCACCGCCTGCCAGCCCCAGAAGGTAAAGGCGGCGAGCCGGTCGCTGAAAAGCCGCGTCTGGCAGGTGCGCTGCACCACGTAATAGGAGGTGGCAAACAGCGCCGAGCCGCCAAAAGCGAAGATCACGAGGTTGGTGTGCAGCGGGCGCAGCCGGCCAAAACTCGTCCAGGGTAGACCCGGATTCAGCTCCGGCCACACCAGCTGGGCGGCCAGCAGTAGCCCCACGCTCATGCCCACGATCGCCCACACCACGGCCATGATCGCAAACTGGCGAACGACCTTGTAGTTATAGGTGGTGCGGTAAACCGGCGAGGCGGTGCGGGGTGGCGCTGTCTGCATAATGGCTTTCCATCGAACGCGGGAGGGCTTTTGGCCCTGGGCGAGTCTAGCGTAGCGGCGCGCCAAGCTAAATAGCCGGTGAGGAAAACGCCTTTGATTATGACAGTTTTGATTGACGCGCCGAGGCCGTTGCGGCATCCTGCGTCGGCGCTCTGGGCAGCGGAACCGGCGCCGATGGCAACACGCTAATTTGAATCAAAAATTCATCAGCGTATTGACACCGAACCGGAACGCTGTAGAATGCAGCGCCACGTGACCAGCGGGTGGTTAGCTCAGTTGGGAGAGCACCAGCCTTACAAGCTGGGGGTCACTGGTTCGAACCCAGTACCACCCACCATTTTCATGGGTTGGCACGTGCAGCGGTAAATGTTGATGTTCAGTGGACCGGTAGTTCAGTTGGTTAGAATGCCGGCCTGTCACGCCGGAGGTCGCGAGTTCGAGTCTCGTCCGGTCCGCCACATCGCCTTTATTGCACCCCGTTATCGCTATTCGGACCGGTAGTTCAGTCGGTTAGAATGCCGGCCTGTCACGCCGGAGGTCGCGAGTTCGAGTCTCGTCCGGTCCGCCACGATAACGCTAATGATCGAACGCTTCGCGTTTTATCATCGGGTGGTTAGCTCAGTTGGGAGAGCACCAGCCTTACAAGCTGGGGGTCACTGGTTCGAACCCAGTACCACCCACCATTTGAAAGCGCCTGAACCGCAATCAAGTGGTCGATCCAAAAGTGGACCGGTAGTTCAGTCGGTTAGAATGCCGGCCTGTCACGCCGGAGGTCGCGAGTTCGAGTCTCGTCCGGTCCGCCATCGATTTTAAGCCCCGTTTTATCTCCTCTCCGCTTTACCCTCTTTATATATCCTTCTATTTGCACGTACTGCGCCCCGCACTGATCCTCACTTCACGATTCACGATTCACGATTCACGATTCACGATTCACGATTCACGCATAAAAAAACCCCAAGCCTTCGCCCGGGGTCACGTTGTTGCGTGTCTGACGCTCAGCCAATCGCGCTGACGCCGGCTTTGGCGACCTGAACGTCCTGCTCGGGTTTGACGCCGGAAACGCCAACGGAGCCGACCACCTGGCCGTCCACCACGATCGGCACGCCGCCGGTGAGCATGCCGGTCAGCGGCGCGGAGACGAAGGCCGTGCGCCCGCCGTTGATCATATCCTCGAATACCTGGGTTTCCTTGCGCCCAACGGCAGCGTTACGCGCCTTATGGGTGGCGACTTCGGCGCTGAAGGGCGCGGCGCCGTCCAGGCGGCGAAGACCCAGCAGGTGGCCGCCATCGTCGGCGACGGCGATGGTGACTGCCCACCCCTGGCGTTCGGCTTCCTGATGAGCGGCATCGAGTACCTGGATGACGTCGGTGTGTCCGAGTATGGCTTTGGTTTTCATTCTGCGTTTCCTTTTTGCGTTGTCGTTGAAATACGTCGCGTTGAGATACATCGTCGTTGAGAGCGCCCGCCCGAACGTCTGGGAGCGGGCGCTTTAGAGCCTGCTCAGGCAAACGATGCGTCGACCACCTCGACCCAGTGGCGCACCGGCGTGCGTTTGGCGCTCGCAAGATGCGTCTGGCAGCCAATGTTGGCGGTCACGATCAGCTCCGGGTCGCCGGCTTCCAGCGCCTCGAGCTTGTTGTCGCGAAGCTGTGTCGCGATCTCCGGCTGGGTGATCGAGTAGGTGCCCGCGGAGCCGCAGCAGAGGTGACTATCCTGCACCGGCGTGAGCGTGAAGCCAAGCCGGGTCAGCACGCCCTCGACCGCGCCGTTGAGCTTCTGCGCGTGCTGTAGCGTGCAGGGGCAGTGAAATGCCAGGCGCTTTTGTGCTTGAACGCTCAGTTTCTCAAGCGGCTCCTCGCGCAGAATCTCGACGATGTCCCTGGCCAATTCGCTTACGCGCTTCGCTTTCTCGGCGTAGGCCGGATCGTCCTTGAGCATCTCGCCGTACTCCTTCACGAACGCCCCACAGCCGCTGGCGGTTTGCACGATCGCTTCCACCCCAGCCTCGACCTGGGGCCACCAGGCGTCGATGTTGGCGCGCATGCGCTCGCGCCCGGCCTCCTGGGCGTTCAGGTGAAAGTCGATCGCCCCGCAGCAGCCCGCTTCCTTCACCGGTGTCAGGCTGATACCGAGCCGGTCCAGAAGCCTTGCCGTAGCGGCGTTGGTGTTGGGCGAAAGCCCGGGCTGCACGCAGCCTTCGAGTATCAGCATCTGGCGGGTATGGGCGCTTTGCGGGCGCTTACCCGCATCCACCGGGGGCGGCGGCATCTTGGCTCTCAAGGGGCCGGGCACCAGCGGCTTGAAGGTCTGGCCGAGCTTCAATAGCGCCTGAAAGCGTCCCGGCTCGACCATCATCTTTCGAAGCGCAAAGCGGGTCGCGCGCTCACTCGCCGGGCGCGGCACCCGGCGCTCGATCTCCGCACGGCCGATGTTCAAAAGCTTGTGGTACTCGACGCCGGAGGGGCAGGTGGTTTCGCAGTTCTGGCAGGTCAGGCAGCGGTCGAGATGCAGGCGTGTTTCTTCGGTTACCTGGCTGTCGTCGTCCGGGCTCTCCAGCAGCTCCTTCATGAGATAAATACGCCCGCGCGGGCCGTCGCGCTCGTCGCCCAGAAGCTGATAGGTGGGGCAGGTGGCGTTGCAGAAGCCGCAGTGCACGCAGGTGCGAAGAATCCGCTCGGCTTCCTGAATATGGGGTTTCTGGCGATCGGCATCGGTAAAGTGCGTCTGCATGAGAACTCTCCTTAAAGCCCCGCGTAGAGCCGGCCCGGGTTGAAGATACCGTGGGTATCGAGCTCGGCCTTGAGCCTTTTGTGGTACTTCTCGACGACCGGGTCGAGCGGCGTGAAGGGCGAGTCCACCCCGCCGCGCGCCGCCGGCGTAAAGCAGGTGGCGTGGCCGCCGGCTTTTTTACAGGCGCCTCGCAAGGCCTCACCGTCGCCGGTCCTGATCCAGCGCTGGCTGCCCGCCCAGTCGTAGAAGATATCCGCCTCATCAACGTCGATATCGAGCGGCGCGGTGTGGGCTGGGAGCGAGGCGCGCCAGAGCGGCTGGCCGCTCTTTGGCGTGAAGAAGTCGTGGCGGTGGTCGCGAAGCGTGTCCCAGAACGCGGCCTCGAGCGGCTCGCCACCGAGGCGCTCCCGGGTCGCCTTCACCGAGCTTTCGCCGCCTTCCAGGCGTAGGAACAGCGCGTTCTGGTGCCAGGCGGCGGCGGTGATCGGCAGCGGCTCGCGGCCGAGGGTGGAAAGCGTCTTTAGCGCCTCCTCGGCCCCCATGTCATCGAGGCGCAGGCTGTGACTCGCAGCGGGTTTGGGCAGCACCTTGAAGGAGATATCGGCGAGCACCCCGAGCGTGCCCTGGGCGCCGGCCATCAACCGCGAAACGTCGTAGCCGGCGACGTTTTTCATCACCTCGCCGCCAAAGCGCAAGAGCTTCCCTTCCTGAGTGATGACGCGGGTACCCAGCACGAAGTCGCGCACTGCCCCCGCCCAGGGGCGGCGCGGGCCGGAAAGCCCGGTCGCCACGGCGCCGCCGATGGTGCTGGCCTGGCCAAAGCGCGGCGGCTCGAAGGGCAGCATCTGCTGCTTTTCATCGAGCGCGGCTTCCAGCGCCTTTAGCGGCGTGCCGGCACGCACCGTGACGATCAGCTCGACCGGGTCATAGGAGACGATGCCGCTGTGCTCGGCCACGTCGAGTGTAATACCGTCGACCGGGCGACCGTAGAAGCCGCGGGTGTCGCCGCCCACAATGCGCAGCGGCGCGCGGCTCTGGTAGGCGTTGGCCACCTGCTGGCAAAGCGCCTCGCTGATATCGCGATCCGGCGGCAGTGTCGCGGGTAAAGTCATGGTCGTTCCTTTTTCTTGTACGGGCGCTTGTTCGCGTTCTGGTTCGCGGCGGCTTTTTTTAAAAACGCGGCAGCTCCGGGTGGGGCAGTTCGTTTCCGTGCACATGCATGGCGCCGAACTCGGCGCAGCGCGCAAGGGTCGGGATGTTTTTCCCCGGGTTGAGCAGGCGCTTTTCATCGAAGGCCGCCTTCACTGCGTGGAACGCGCTGATCTCGTCCGGCTGGAACTGGCTGCACATCTGGTTGATCTTCTCGCGGCCCACGCCGTGCTCGCCGGTGATCGAGCCGCCGGCAGCGACGCAAAGCTCGAGAATTTTGCCGCCCACGTCCTCGGCGAGTTCGAGCTCGCCCTCCTTGTTGGCATCGAACAGGATCAAGGGGTGCATGTTGCCGTCGCCAGCGTGAAAGACGTTGGCGACGCGCAAGCCGCTCTCTTCGGACAGCGCCGCGATCCCCTTGAGCACGCGCGGAAGCTCCTTGCGCGGAATGGTGCCGTCCATGCAGTAGTAGTCCGGCGACATGCGACCCACCGCGGGGAAAGCGTTCTTGCGCCCGGCCCAGAATTTCGCCCGCTCGGCCTCGTCTTTAGCCTGTTGGATATCGGTGGCGCCGGCATGCTCCAGCACCTGGCGCACGGTCTCGCAGTCGTCGTCGACGTCCGCCTCGACGCCATCGAGCTCGCACAGAAGAATCGCCTCGGCCTCCAGCGGGTAGCCCGCGCGCACGAAGTCCTCGGCGGCCTGAATGGCGAGCTTATCCATCATCTCGAGCCCGCCGGGGACGATGCCGGCGGCGATGATGTCGCCCACCGCTTGGCCGGCCTTCTCGACATCGTCGAAACTCGCCATCAATACCTTGGCCACGGTCGGCTTGGGCAAGAGCTTCACGGTGATCTCGGTGACCACGCCAAGCATGCCCTCGGAGCCGTTGATCAGCGCGAGCAAATCGAAGCCTGGCGCATCGAAGGCATTGGATCCCAGCGTCATGTGCTCGCCTTCGATGGTCAGCACGTCGACCCGCAGCACGTTGTGCACGGTCAGCCCGTACTTCAGGCAGTGCACGCCGCCGGCGTTCTCCGCCACGTTGCCGCCGATCGAACAGGCGATCTGCGACGACGGGTCCGGCGCGTAGTAGAGCCCGTAAGGCGCGGCGGCTTCAGAAATCGCCAGGTTGCGCACGCCGGGCTGCACCCGGGCGAGCCGGGCGTCGGGATCGACGTCGATGATCTTGTTGAAGCGCGACATCACCAGCAAAACGCCTTGTTCCAGCGGCAGCGCCCCGCCGGAGAGCCCGGTACCCGCGCCGCGGGTGACCACCGGTACACCAAACGCGTAACAGCTCTTCAACAGCGCTTCGACCTCGGCAAGGTTTTCCGGCAGCGCCACCAGCATCGGCAGCACGCGGTAAGCCGCCAAGCCGTCGCACTCGAAGGGGCGTAGATCCTCCTCGCGGGAGAGCAGGGTAAGGGTGGGGGCGGCGCGCTCGAGGGCGTTTAGCACCTCGTGCTTGTCACGGTCGATCAGCTCGCCGTCGAGGCGGGCGTCATAAAGGATATTCATATCCCGTCCTGTTGTTATGATAATGATTTTCATAAAACGCGTGACGCGTTCGATACCGGCTAATCTGGGCTTTTTTTGCCACCCTGTCCAGCCTGTGGTGCAATGGTCTGACCAGTTAATCGACTCCGTTTCCAAGAGAGGCGCATGCGTATGACATCGCTTGAAACCACGCTTGGCCGGCGCGCGCCGGAGCAGGTGGCGGCCAGGCTCGAAGAGCTGATTCTGGAAGGCGTGTTTCGCCCGGGGCAGCTCCTACCTTCCGAGCGGCGGCTGTGCGAACGGCTCCACGTTTCTCGCGCCTCGCTGCGCGAAGGACTTCGCATTCTGCGCAGCAAGGGCATCATCGAGACCCGCCAGGGGCGCGGCTCCGTGGTCGCCTCGCTGCTGCCCACGGCGCAGCAGAGCCCCTTGATGCATCTGTTTCGCGACCATCCGCGCACGCTGTTCGACCTTCTGGAAGTGCGCGCGCTGCTCGAAGGCGAGTCGGCGTACCTGGCCGCCAGGCGCGGCACGGCGATGGATCGGGTGCTGATCACGCGGCGCTACCAGGCGATGGCCGACTACGTCGCAACCGCCGACCCGCTCGAGGTAGAGCAGCTGGCGCGCTTCGACCACGCCTTTCACCTGGCGGTCTCCCAAGCCTCGCACAACCCGGTGTTGGTCCACACGCTGCAGAGCTTGACGGATCTCTTGCTGAGCTCGGTCTTCGCCTCGGTCAAGCATCTTTATCACCGCCCGGCGCCGCGGGCGATGATCAACCACCAGCACGAACAGCTCTTCCAGGCCGTGGTGACGCAAGACGCCGACCGCGCCAGGCGCATCGCCCTCGAGCACATCGGCAGCATCACCGAGCTTCTGCGCGAGCTCGACGTGGAGAACGAACGCCTAGAGCGTTCGTCGATGCGGCTGGAGGAGTGGATTTAGCGCATGAGTTTTCATTGCGCGCCTGGCGGGCGCGGCGGTAGCCTCACTTGTTGTCACCTTGAAACCACAACCAACAAAAGGAGTCTTCCGTGGCCATTTATCAATTCGATGAGCATCGCCCCGAGATCGGGGAGGGCGTTTATATCGCCGACACCGCCGACGTGATCGGGCGGGTGACGCTAAAGGATGGCGCCAGCGTGTGGTATCAGGCGGTGCTGCGTGGCGATACCGAGGATTTGTACGTGGGCGAGCAGAGCAATATTCAGGATGGTGCGGTGCTGCACGCCGACGCGGGCTACCCCTTGAAGATTGGCAAAGGGGTGACAGTGGGGCATCAGGCGATGCTGCATGGCTGCACGGTGGAGGACAACTGCCTGATCGGGATTCAGGCGGTGGTGCTCAACGGCGCGGTGATCGGCGAGAATAGCCTGGTCGGCGCTTGCGCCTTCGTGAAGGAGGGGGCGGTGTTTCCGCCCAACTCGCTGATCGTTGGCTCACCGGCGCGGGTAGTGAAAACCCTGCCCGAAGGTGCCGCCGACAGGCTCAAGCTCAATGCCCAGAGCTACGTCGAACGCAGCCGGGAGCACGCGCAAAGGCTCAAGCGTATCGATTGATCCTCATTCCTTGGTGCTCACCCAGCGCGGCTTACATGACCGCGCTTCCTGATTTTTAATTAATCGAATGGTCTAGTCGATTTTTAGCGTTTTTATTTCTAATTTATCGATGCCAAGATGAAGTCATCTTCTGAAGCGCAGCAACACTGCGATCAGATCATGCAACGTTCCACACTTGCTATCGAGGTATTGGTCATGAAAACATTCGCTGCTACTGCCGCTATCGCCCTTGCTCTCGTCTCTGGCGCTGCCTTCGCCGAACGTGGTTCTGCCGAGCTCAACACCATTGGCCAGCCGAGCTCCACTGCCAGCCAGCAGGTCGAGTCGCGTCAGGCCTCCGTGAATCAGGTCGTGGCGCGTAACGGCCATGCCAGCCCAAGCCAGGTCGCACAGGCGGCTTCGCACGGGCACACCGATCGCACCGCCTCGCATGATCAGCTTGTCGCGCGCAATGGCGCCACCGGTGAGCAGACGCAAAGCGCCTTTCATCATGACCGCGGCTAGGCTGTAACTCGAACGCTCGTCTTGCTAGCCTTTCAAGCATCGAAAAAACCCGGTATCGGCCACTGCCGATACCGGGTTTTTACGTGCTCCAAAGGCTGGGCCAGGCGAGTGGCAAGTCTGGCTACATCAGCGGATCCATGATCCCCAGCCCGTAAAAGGCGATCAGCGCGATGATGCCGGTAAAGGTGAGGTAGTAGATCGTCGGCAGGATGGTGATCCGGATCGTCGCGCCTTCGCGGCCCAGCAGGCCCACGGTAGCGGAGGCCGCGACCACGTTGTGAATGGCGATCATGTTGCCCGCCGCCGCGCCCACGGCCTGCAGCGCCACCATCATGGCGGTGGAGACGCCGAGCGTCTGCGCCACGCTGAACTGGAATTCGGCGAGCATCAGGTTCGAGACGGTGTTGGAACCAGCGATAAAGGCGCCCAACGCGCCTACGGCCGGCGCGAATAGCGGGTAGATACCGCCCACGCCGTTGGCCACGGCCTGGGCCATCATCACCGGCATCGAGACCAGATCCGCCCCGTTGACCCCGGAGTTGATCAGGATGCGCACCATCGGCACGGTGAATATCAGCACGAAACCGGCGCCGAAGATGGTTTTGGTCGACTCCGACACCGCCGCCTTGAGCTGGCCGCCGTTCATACGGTGCAGGAAGTAGGTGATCGCGACCACCGCCAGAATGATGCCGCCAGGCAGGTAGAGCGGCTGCACGCCGCCGCTGACGCCGGTTTCACCCAGGATGTTGGCCCAGTTCAGGTTGATCGAGGTGAGCGCCACGCGAAGCGGCTCGATGGTGCGGGATGCGACCAGAAACAGCGCCAACAGCACGTAGGGGATCCAGCCCTTGAGCGTGGACATCGGCGCCTGGCCTGCCACGTCGTCGAGCTTGATCTGCAGCTTGCCGATCCACTCATCCGGCCAGGCGCTCGATTCCGGGAAGTCCCAGGTGTCCTTGGGTAGCAAAAAGCCCTTGCGCGCCGCCGGGACTACGATGGCAAGCCCCACCATGGCGCCGATCATCGACGGGAACTCCGGGCCGAGGAATACGCCAACCAGCATGTAGGGAACCACGAAGGCGACGCCGGTGAAGATCGCAAAGGGCGTGATCGAAAGACCCTCTTTCCAGGATTTGTTGGCGCCGAAGAAACGCACCATCACGGTGACCAGAATCAGCGGCATCAGAAGGCCCACGATAGCGTGGGTGATCGCCACTTCACTGGTGATCAGCTGGAAAAAGATATCCCAGGAGGAGCCGGCGGCTTCGAGCTCGGCGGTAATGCCGGCGCGGTCCATACCGGTGCCCACGCCCACGATGATCGGCGTGCCTACGGCACCAAAGGAGACCGGCGTGGACTGCAGCATCATGCCCACGACCACCGCAGCCAGCGCCGGAAAGCCCAGCGCGACCATCAAGGGCGCGGCCACCGCAGCGGGTGTACCAAAGCCTGAGGCGCCTTCGATAAAGCAACCGAACAGCCACGCCACGATCAGCGCCTGCACGCGGCGGTCCGGGCTGATACCGGAAAACCCGTTGCGAATGGCGGTAATACCGCCGGAGTGCTTGAGCGTGTTGAGCAGCAGGATCGCGCCGAAAATGATCCACAAGAGCCCGGCGGTTTGAATCAGCCCCTGAAGGGTCGAGGCCGCCACGCGGTTGAACGACATGTCCCAGGCCGTTAGCGCAATCGCAGCGGCGGCGAGAAAGACGATCGGCATGGCGATTTTGGCGGGTATCTTGAAGCCAATCAGTAAAATACCCGCAAGCAGCAGCGGCGTGAACGCCAATAATCCAAGTATCGTGTCACTCATGGAAAAACGGCCCCTTGTTGTTCGGCTAGGCTTTTCTGTTTATTGATCCCGGGCGCTTGTGGCGCCGACTCGGTCCGGGCCTACAATACGATTCGCCTAACATCCTGACTATATTGGAAAACTGGTCTGACCAGTTGGGAGTGCAAGTAGAGCGCCTGCTAACTTCTTTTTTATTGTTCAAGCTGCTGTTTTTAAAAGACTGTTACGGTAGGCAACGCCGCCCTGAAATCGGCCCGGATTAGACTAATAGATAGTGCGTTTTTCGCTCGGCGCCAGGGCCTCTGGCGCTTGTATCACCAAGGGGTTACGACCATGATGAACGAGACAAACCACACGCGAGGTGAACCGATGGATCGTATCGTCTATGACCTGTGCGGGCGCGATGAACGCCTGCGTTTTTCGC
Source organism: Halomonas sp. HNIBRBA4712 (assembly GCF_043558675.1). Lineage (NCBI taxonomy): Bacteria > Pseudomonadati > Pseudomonadota > Gammaproteobacteria > Oceanospirillales > Halomonadaceae > Halomonas > Halomonas sp. HNIBRBA4712. The sequence goes on from NZ_JBIFXR010000001.1 coordinate 571,300, forward strand.
CTTACTGCTGGCGCGTACGCATGGCGATGGCCCACAAGGGCCTGGCGTACCGCACCGAGCCCTGGCGTTTCCAGCAGAAGGAGAAGATCGCGTTCGCCAACCACGACAAGGTGCCGGTGCTGGTGGATGGCGAAAACGTAGTGACCGATAGCTTCGAGATCCTGCGCTATCTCGACCGCACCTACCCGGAGGCACCGCTGCTGGGCGAAGGCCAGAGCTATCAGCGCGCGCTCTTTTTCAAGCTGTTCGTCGAGCGCAGCGTCACACCGGCGCTGTTTCGCATCGTGGTGATGGACCTGCTCGAGGCGATTCACCCGGAGGATCGCGACTATTTCCGACGCACTCGCGAAGCGAACTTCAAGATGCGCCTTGAAGAGCTGCACGACCCGGCCCAGGGGCGCGAGCAGCTCAAGAAGGCGCTGGTGCCGGTCAATGCACTGCTCGAACAGAGCCCGTTTCTCGACGGCGAGGCGCCCAGCGGCGTCGATTATCTACTGTTTGGCAGCCTGATGTGGGCCCACGTCGTATCAAGAGAGACGCTGTTCGAAAGCGATGCCCCGGTGGCCGCCTGGTTCGACAGAATGCTCGGCGTCCACGACGGCGTGGCGGGTAAGGCGCCGACCGTCGCCGACGTGTGAAACGCTTTTTTCACCGGCTCGCGAAAATCATGTTGCACTGCACAAAAAGCGCTGCTAGCTTTATGGAGCAGAAGGTCATTGCCTTTCCCTCGACCGCTCCACCATGCGTGTCGAATCGCTAACTTGCAGGAGATTACGTGATGGACAGGACCGCAGAGAACACCAAACAGCAGTTCGAATCGACGTTCGTATCGCCCATGCGTTCGTACACGCTGGCCGCCCTCGATTACTACGAGCGCCTGGTCAGTGCCCAGATGGACGCGGCTCGCGCCTACTCGGACATGACCATCGCTCAGGCACGTACCTGGCTTGACGTCAAGGACGCCGACGACTTCAAGAAGGCGATGCAGTCGCAGCAGAAGACCGCCTCTGACTTCATGGAGCGCGTGAAAGGTGACTCCGAGAAAGTCACCTCGATCGGTCAGAACTTCATGCAGGACAGCCAGAAAATGGCCGAAGAGCAGACCCAGAAAGCCGCTGATAACCTCAAGAACTGAATTCCTCGTTCTTCGGGTTATGAACCGCTAAAAAGCCGCGCGCCCGCGCGGCTTTTTCGTGGCTGTCATATAAGCGGCCGTCTACTCTTTCGCTTCACATCTGGCCAGTAAACGAAAGCGCGCGATGCGCACGATCTGCTCGATGGCGGTGGCGCGCTCCTGCTCCGGGGTATTGCGCAAGCGCTGCTCGAAGGCCGCCATGATGGCGTAGCGGTCGAGCCCCTTGACCGCCACCACGAAAGGAAAGCCAAAAGCCGCCTTGTAGGCGTCGTTGAGAGACTCAAAGCGCGCAAGCTCCTGCGGCGAGCACTGATCGAGCCCGGCGCCGGCCTGTTCGCTTTTCGATGAGTCGGTGAGCTCGCCGGCCAGTGCCGCCTTGCCGGCCAGGTCCGGGTGCGCCCGAATCACCTCGATCTGATGCTCGGTAGAGGCGGCGCGCAGCACGTCGCCCATCGCCTCGGCAAGCTGCGCCGGGTCATCGTGCGCGGCCTCAAGCCCGCGCTCCCAGGCGCGCTCGGCCACCCAGGGCGAGTGCTCGAACACCTCGCCGTAGTGGGCGACGAAATCAACCCGCGAGCAGCGGCTCGGCGCCGGGGTCAGTGTGGGGCAAACATCCTGATGAGCGTTGGGCACGGCGGCTTCTCCTGGGCGTACGTCGCGCCCAATAGCGTATACAATCAAGCGTATCACCGCTAACCTTGCCTCGACGCGCGGGCGCGGTCAATCAATCGGAGAGACGCTATGGGAAGGCTCACGACACACGTACTGGACACCGCCAGAGGGGCGCCGGGCTCCGGCATCACCATCGAGATTTTCCGGCTCGTCGCCGGCTCACGCGAGCATCTGGGCCGCGCGGTCACCAACAGCGACGGGCGCTGCGACGGCCCGATTCTCGAAGGCGAGCATTTTCAGGAAGGCGAGTACGAGCTGGTCTTTCACGCCGGCGACTACCTGCGCACCCACGGCGTCGAGGCGACCGAGCCGCGCTTTCTGGACGTCATTCCGCTGCGCTTTGGTGTCGCTGACCCCAGCGAGCACTATCACGTGCCGCTGCTGCTCTCTCCCTACGGCTACTCGACCTACCGCGGCAGCTAGCCCGCGGCCATATCAGCGTTTTAGGTTCATCATTGCAGGGGAGTTCATGAGCGACGAGCAGCCAGCCTTGAAGCGCCGCGTTCTCGATAGGGAAGGCGAGGAGCGCCACGAAGCGATCTACCGCGCGGTGAGTGACGCCATCGTCGAGCAGCGGCTCAAACCCGGCGCGCGCCTACGCGAGGACGCGCTGGCCGAGGTGTTCGGTATCAGCCGCACCGGCATCCGCAAGATTCTCCAGCGCCTGGCGCTCGAGCAGCTGGTCACCCTGACGCCCCGGCGCGGGGCGAGCGTGACCCGCCCGACCGCCGAAGAAGCCAAAGATGTGTTCGACGCCCGCCAGCTCGTCGAGTGCGGGCTGATGGCTCAGGTGGCGCGGCGTATGCAGTCCCACCAGGCCGAGGAGCTTCGCGCCATGGCCAAACGCGAGCGCCAGGCGCTGCGAAACGGCGAGCAGAGCGTGGCCATTCGCCTCTCGGCGGATTTCCACGTGCGCCTGGCCCAGCTCTCCGGCAACGCCACGCTTGCCGAGTTCGTCGAGCGGCTCTGCTCGCGCTCCTCGCTGATTCTCGCGGTCTACGGCCATCGCGGCCACCTGGGCTGCGAGTCCCATGACCACGACGACCTGATCAATTATCTGGAAGAGGGCAAGACCGAGCGAGCCACGGCGTTCATGAGCCGCCACCTGAAAGCGATCGAAGCCTCGCTTTCGATGGTGGAGGAAGAAGAGAGCGTGCCGGATTTGCGCGAGATATTTGCCAGTTGAAGGATGGATGCCGCAGGCTTACATCAGGCTCCAGAACGCCTCGACCAGCGGATTTTTGAGATTTTTTTTCAGCGTGAACAAGCCGATATCGTAGGGGTCGAGCGTTGGTGCCACGTCGAGCACGCGAATGCGCTCCCTCAGCGGACTGTTGTCGAGCACGATTTTAGGCACCACGCCAATGCCGAACCCCAGGCTCACCATGCTGACGATCGCCTCGTTGCCGGTGACCTGGGCGTAGATACGCGGCGAGATGTCTCGCTTGCGAAACCATTCGTCCACCCGCGCGCGCGAGACACCGCTTTCCGACAAAATCATGGGCGTGTTCGCCCACTGCTCGGCCGTGGCCGGTGTGCCGGCGGGGGCGCTGGGTACCTGCTGCTCCAGCGGGGCAATGAACAGAAGCGGGGAGGTGGCGATCGGTTTGAACGCCAGACCCCGCGGCAGGTGGGCGGGTTTGGCGGCGATGCTCAGGTCTTCCTTGCCGTCCAGCACGTGGGCGATGGCGTGTTCCGGGTCGCCGGTGCGCAGCTTGATCTCGATGGCCGGGTAGGCGCTACGAAAGCGGCGTAAAAGCTCGTGGAGAAAGCTGTAGCTGGCGGTCACCGAGCCATACAGGCTGATCTCGCCGCTCAGCTCCCCGGGGTTGTCGGTCAGCTCGTGGCGAATCAGGTTCCACTGGCTGATGGCCTCGCGGGCGTACTCGAGAAATCGCTGGCCTTCCCGGGTCAGCATCACGGTTCGGTTGTCGCGATTGAACAGCACCACGCCGAGTTCGTCTTCCAGATAACGGATGTTGCGCGAAAGCGCCGAAACGCTGACAAAGCACGCCTCGCTTGCGCGGCCGAAGTGCAGCGTTTCCGCCAGCGCGAGAAACTGTTTAAGGAGTTTGACGTTCATCGGGCCATGATAAACCTGTTTTGTTAAAAACGGGACGTGCTGTTGCGAATATATCAATTCAAGAAAGAGTCGTTCTTGAGTAGATTGGTCTCACTCGCCTGGCGCCGGCGCTTGCCGTGAGCGACCAGGCCACTTTTTTCGTATCGGTGTGACTACATCGACCGCGTTTGATCACTTATCGGGATGTCCAGAATGGCTAACTACTTCAATACCCTGACGCTTCGCGAACAGCTCGAGCAGCTCGCCAAATGCCGCTTCATGTACAGCTCTGAATTCGACGAAGGCGTCGAGGCGCTGAAGGGCAAGAAAATGGTCGTCATCGGCTGTGGCGCTCAGGGCCTCAATCAGGGGTTGAACCTGCGTGACAGCGGCCTGGACGTGGCCTACGCGCTGCGCCCGGACGCCATCGAGCAGAAGCGCCAGTCCTGGAAGAACGCCACGGAAAACGGCTTCACCGTGGGCACTTACGAAGAGCTGATCCCGACCGCCGATGTGGTGCTGAACCTGACGCCGGACAAGCAGCACACCTCGGTCGTCAACGCCGTGATGCCGCTGATGAAAGAGGGCGCCTGCCTCTCCTACTCCCACGGCTTCAACATCGTCGAAGAGGGCATGAAGATTCGCGATGACCTGACCGTCATCATGGTCGCGCCCAAGTGCCCGGGTTCTGAAGTGCGCGCCGAGTACGTGCGTGGCTTCGGTGTACCCACGCTGATCGCCGTTCACGAAGCCAACGACCCGAAAGGCGAAGGCCTGGCGCTGGCGAAAGCCTACGCGGTGGGTACCGGCGGCCACAAGGCGGGCGTGCTGATGTCGTCGTTCATCGCCGAGGTCAAATCCGACCTGATGGGTGAGCAGACGATTCTGTGCGGCATGCTGCAGACCGGTTCGATCCTGTGCTTCGACAAGATGATCGAAGAGGGCATCGACCCGGGCTACGCCTCCAAGCTGATCCAGTACGGCTGGGAAAACATCACCGAGGCGCTGAAGTACGGCGGCGTGACCAACATGCTGGATCGTCTCTCCAACCCGGCCAAGATCAAGGCCTTCGACCTGGCCGAAGAGCTGAAAGAGATCATGCGTCCGCTCTACAACAAGCACCAGGACGACATCATGAGCGGGCACTTCTCGCACACTATGATGGAAGACTGGGCGAACGACGATGCCGACCTGCACCGGTGGCGCGACGAAACCGCAGAAACCAACTTCGAGAAAACGCCGGCAGGCAGCATGGCGATCTCCGAGCAGGAGTACTTCGACCACGGCATCCTGATGGTCGCCATGGTGAAAGCGGGTGTCGAGCTTGCGTTCGAGACCATGACCGCGGCGGGTATCATCGCCGAGTCTGCCTACTACGAATCGCTGCACGAAACGCCGCTGATCGCCAACACCATCGCGCGCAAGAAGCTCTACGAGATGAACGCGACGATTTCCGATACCGCGGAGTACGGCTGCTACCTGTACAACCACGCCTGCGTACCGCTGCTGACCGACTTCATGAAAGACATCAAGTCCGACGTCATCGGCAAGGGCTTGCAGGTCGACGACAACGGCGTGGACAACGCGCGCCTGATCGAGGTCAACGAAGCGCTGCGCTCGCACCCGGTAGAAGCCGTGGGCTCTGTTCTGCGTGGTCACATGGCCGATATGAAGAAGATCGTTTAACCCTTGGGTTAGCCGCTAGCGAGTCAAACAAACGCCGGGCTATCCCCAGGATACGCCCGGCGTTTTTGTCTCTTTTACCCGTCCGAAGGAGCACCTGCATGGCGTCCTCGATTCCGCTTGCGAGTATTCAGCTAAAGAGCGCGACGATCAGCTTCGATGATCGCTTCACCCTGAGCAAAATCGACTGGAGCATCGAGCCCGGCCAGCACTGGGTGATCACCGGCGCCAACGGTTCCGGCAAGTCGGCGCTGGCGGCGGCGCTGGCCGGCGTTGGCAAGCTCGAGGCGGGCAGCATCGAAGGGCTGCCCGAGCGCGTGGGGCTGGTCTCGTTCGAGGCCCAGGCCGAGCTCATCGCCGCCGAGCTTAAAAAGGACGACGCCGACATCATGGATGTGGTGTCGCTGGGTACGCCGGTCAGGGAGATGATTTTTAATTACTGCCGGGACGCCGCGCTTGCCGAGGAGCTGGTCGAAAAGTTCGGCCTGGCGCCGCTATTGGATCGCGCCTTTCGCAAGCTCTCGACCGGTGAGACCCGCAAGGTCATGCTGATTCGGGCGCTCGCCAACGAGCCCGAGCTTTTGATTCTGGACGAGCCATTCGATGGGCTCGACGTCGACACGCTCGCCATGCTCCAGGCGCACCTGGCCGCCATCGTCGAGCGTGTGCCCATGGTGCTGGTGCTCAACCGCTTCGACGAAATGCCGGATTTCATCACCCACATGGCCTATCTGGACAAGGAGCGCTTGGCCCCTTCAAAAGCCAATAAAAAGCGTAGCGAAGGCGGACGGCTGGCGTTCACGGTCGACCGCCAGGATGAAGCGGCGTACAGCGAGCTTTACCAGCTGCTGCATTTGAAAACCAGCGACTTGCGTGTACCCGAAGCGGACCCCGCAAGCCGGCTGCCGGCGCTCGACCCGAGCCAGCCGCTGGTCAAACTCACCCAGGCGACGATCCGCTACGGCGATGCGCTGATCGTCGACCGGCTCGACTGGACGATCGAGCGCGGCCAGCACTGGCAGTTGAGCGGCCCCAACGGCAGCGGCAAAACCTGCGTGCTCTCGCTGATCACGGGCGACCACCCGCAGTGCTACACCAACGATATCTTCGTGTTCGGCTTCAAGCGCGGCAGCGGCGAGAGTATCTGGCAGATCAAGCAGTTCATCGGCTACGTCTCGACTGCGCTGCAGTGGGAGTATCGCGTCAGCACCAGCTGTAAGAACGTCGTTATCTCGGGCTTTCATGACAGTATCGGCGTCTATACCAAAGCCACCGACCAGCAAAAGCGAATCGCCGATCAGTGGCTCGAACTGCTGGGCATGAGCGCGCGGGCCGACGAGCCGTTCAACAAGCTTTCCTACGGCGACCAGCGGCTTTTATTGATTGCCCGGGCCATGGTCAAACACCCGCCGCTTCTGATCCTCGACGAGCCCTGCCTGGGCCTGGACGACATGAACCGCCAACTGGTACTCGCGCTGATCGAGAAAATCTGCGAAGGCGGCGAAACCACCGTGCTTTACGTCAACCACCACACCGAAGACCGAATCAAGGAGATCGATAACCACTTGACGCTGGAGAAACTCCACTAGAAATAAATGGTGAGGGCCAGGCCCGCCCATAAAAAAGCGCCATGGCGGCCTAATGCCGTTCAGTTAATGTATGTACGTACCAGGAGAGGCCACAAACCTCAAGTGGGAGGCCGCTTCAGCGGGCGAATGGCGCCGTCAGGTGCCTTGGCTTGGCCCACCCATCGCGAGCTGAAGCTCCCTCCCACAACCCCAACCAAGCCTAACTGAATGGCATTACCACGGCGGCCGGGCCCGTGGCGCTTCGATGTGGCCCTGATTCTCGCTCAGGGCCATCTTGCACTCGATTTACGCCTCTCAATAGGCTTTCTGCTCTGCAAACCCGGGCGCCGCCTTGAACTCACGCATCAGCGCATAGTAGATCAGCCCGCCCAAACCGGCACCGATCAGCCAGCCGTAGCCGCCCAGTGCCGAGAGCGCCGGCACCAGCCGGTGGAAAGCGAGAACAGTGCCGCGCCGGCGAAGGCGATCAGCGCGCGTTTGTTCCAGCCCTTCACGTAGTAGTAGGCGCTGCCCGGCGTCGAGCTGAAAAGCTCTTCCATGTTCAGGTGCTGGCGCTTGATCAGGTAGTAATCCACCACGATGATGCCGTAGAAGGGCGCCACGATCGCGCCGAGGGCGTTGACGAAGCCGGGCACGCCAATTTGGCTGATCAGCGAGACCCACAGCGCGCCGACGAAAAACGCGATGATCGCGGTGATCAAACCGCCGATCTTGAAGCTGATCTTGCTGGGAAACAGATTCGCCAGGTCGTACGCCGGCGGGATGAAGTTGGCCACCAGGTTGATGCCCACGGTGGCGGCGAAGAAGGTCAGCGCGGCGACGATAGTTAAAGGCAGCGAATCGACTCGTTCGACGATATCCGCCGGATTGGTCAGCGCCTCGCCGAACAGCACCAGCGTACCGGCGGTGATGATCAGCGCGATGAAGGAGAAGAACGCCACGTTCAGCGGCAGGCCCAGAAGGTTGCCGAGCTTCATCTGGCGCTCGGTTTTCACGAAGCGGGTGAAGTCGCCGAAGTTGATCACCACTGCGGCGAAGTAGGCCACCATGGTGCCGACGATGGCGAAAAACGCCGCCACCGAGCCGGTGCTTGCCTCACCGCTTCCGCTGAAGATGGTGGCCACCGCCGGCAGGAGTTCGTCGCCAGCCTGGTACCAGACCACACCCATCAGCACCAGCATCACCACGTAAACGAGCGGCCCCGCCCAGTTGAGAAAGTGCTTGATGCGCTCGATGCCCTGCCAGAAGATCGCGATCTGAAATACCCAGACGATTACGAACGACAGCCACGCCACCAGGGAGAGCCCCAAAAAGCTTGCGCCGCTCGGCTCGCCAATGAAGGCGGTGATCAATAGCGCCACTGCCGTCGAGGCGAAGTAGGTCTGCACGCCGTACCAGAAGATGCCGACGATGGCGCGCAGCAGGGCCGGCAGGTTGGCGCCGCGCACGCCAAGGCTTGCGCGCACCATCACCGGAAACGGAATGCCGTACTTCACGCTCGGTTTGCCGGTCAGGTTGACCAGAAACATCACGATCACCCCGGCCAGAATGATCGCCGCCATCACCGCCCAGCCGTTCAAGCCGTAGCTTAGAAACAGCGAAGCGGCCAGGGTATAGCCGAACAGACTCTGGATGTCGTTGGACCAGACGTTGAAGATCTCGAAGGCGCCCCAACTGCGCGCTTCCGGCTTGAGCGGGGCGAGGTCCTCGTTGTAGAGGCTCGGATCGATTCGTTGGATATCGAGCTCACTGACAGGCGGCTGCTCGTGCATTGTTGAATCCTTGCGTCGGGGTGAAAGATCGTCGGGCGATGACATGAAAAGGCCGCCCGAAGGCGGCAAGGGGAGCGCGGTTACTGGGTGAAGCGCTGGCAGCCGGACCAGCGGGTCATCAGCAGGTAGTAGGCGAGCCCCGCCGGCACCAGGCTTGCGTACCAGGAGACCGTCGAGAAGATGAGCGCGGCGACGATGCCTATTGCCATGGCGATCACCGCGGCCAGGTTAACGCCTTTATAAGGGCCTTGCGGGTCGTAAAGCTTGTCCAGATCCAGTGTGCGCCGACGAATCACGTAGTAGTCCACCACCAGAATGGCGAAGATCGGGCCGAGAAACGCGGAGTAGGTCTGCACGAACAGCTGAAGCCCCGCAGCGGATTCCGGCTGTACCAGCTTCCAGGGAAAGGTGAGAAAGGCCAGCAAACCCACCAGAATGGTGGCGGTGGGAAAGCGCATCTTGAACACGTCCATCAGCACGTAGGTCGGCGGCACCACGTTGTTGAGCACGTTGGTGGTCACCTGGGCGAAGGCGATGAACAACAGCGTGGTCATCAAAAGCGGGGTGTTGTCCACGGCGTTGGCGAACACCTGGATGGGGTCGGCAGTACCGGTCGCTTCCGACACCATGAAGCCGATCAGGCCCATGAACAGGGTGCAAGGCAGAATCGACATGGCGTAGATCGTGGTCAAAAGCCCACCGCCGGTGCCTCTCTTGTGCTCGCGGGCGTAGTCGCTGACGTTGAGCATCATGGTGCTGTAGATGCCCAGAAACAGCATCGTCGCGCCCCAGAACGGCAGCCCCCAGGAGCCTTCCATGGTGAACAGGCTCGCCGACAGCTCGTCGCCGTAGCGCTGCACCGTGGCGTAGAACATGTAGGTCAGCGAGCAGAGAATGAAGGCGCTGCCGATGTTCTCCAGCCACTTGATGCCCTGAAACCCGGTCACGGAAAGGGCGATTTGCAGCAGCTGGAAGGCGATGAAGTAGAACACCAGGTTATCGAAGCCAAAGAGGGTGGCCGACACCATGTTCAAGGCGCCTGCGCCGATCCAGCTCTGAAAGCCGTACCAGACGATGGCGGGCACCGCGCGCACGAGCCCCGGAATGCGGGTACCGGTGAAGCCGAAAGCGGAGCGCGCCTGCACCATGAAGGGAATGCCGTACTTGTAGCCGGCGGCACCGTTGATGGCCAGCGCCACGCCGATGACGAAGCAGCCGATGGCGATGGCAAGCGTTGCCTGTAAAAGGTTGAGCGTGCCGACCACGCTCGAGCCCATGGCGAAGGTGCCAATCGACACGCAGCCGCCGAACCAGGCCAGAAAATAGGAGCCGCGCCCCATGATACGGGTCTGCTGGGGCGCCAGACTCTCGGCGCCCATGGCCTTGTTATCGTGTTCGGCCCGGGGGCTTGCGGCCTCTGAAGTCAGTCCAGACGTAGTCATCGTACCGTCCTCGCAAGATTTATCGACGTTATAGTTTTGCCCGGATGTTGCGGGCGACGCTTGCGGCGTGGCGTGCTAACGGTGTGGGTAATGTTGATCTTGTTATGGGGGGGTCGCTGGTGTTGCGTCTTTCCTCGTCAGATGTCGGTAGTTGCCTTCAGGATTGGTACGTGGTCAGGAACCCGGCGGCAGTCGCAGCTCGGAAAAAGAGTCGAACCGGCCGGTAAAGGCTTTCGGGCGCGGGTAGTCCAGGTCGCCGTGCTTGCTGGTATGAAGGCCAAGCGAAACCAGCGACTCGGCAAGCTTGAGCGCCGCGCTCACGCCCTCGACCACCGGAAGGCCGACCTCGCGGCTGATCTTCTGAGTGAGATTCGCCATGCCGCCGCAGCCCAGCACGATCGCGCCGATGCCGTCCTCGTCACGCGCCCGGCAGCACTCGGCAACGATGCGTTTGAAGGCCGCATCCGGGTCGTGCTCGAGATCGAGCACCGGGATTTCTGCGGCGCGAATGCGCCGGCAGTGGTGGCGAAACCCGTACTGCTCCAGAAGGTGCTCGGCGATGATGCCGGTGCGCCCGAGCGTGGTCACGATCGAAAAGCGCGTGCTGATCAGGGTGGCCATGTGAAAGCCGGCCTCGGCGATGCCGATGACCGGCGCGCGAGTCAATTCTCGGGCGGCGAGCAGCCCCGGGTCGCCGAAGCAGGCGACGATGTAAGCGTCGATCCCGCCTTCGCGCTCGCCCTTGAGCACCTCCTCGGCCACGCCCACCGCACTCACCGCTTCATCGAAGTGGCTCTCGATGGAGACCGGCCCGGCTTCGGGCTGGGTGGCGCTGATGACGGTGTTTTCGCCCTTGAAGGCTTGCACCGCGCGCTCGATGGCCTGCGTCATCGACGCGGTCGTATTGGGATTGATGATGCGTATATGCACGTTGGATGACTCGAAAGTGAACGATAAAAGAAGTTCTTGTATACGAAAATAAGACCCTTTGTGGTCCAGCGCAACCCCATCGGAATAGGACCATGGTGGAAGGGTCTCACTGGCGGGCTTGACCCTGGATGGGCGTTGCGGGCGGGCGCTGAACTGGTTACCTTGTATACAAAGAATGCCAATACACGACCGAGAGATGCCATGACGTCGAACGAGCAAACCAGCAGCTTCTACCCCCGCGATCTCATCGGCTACGGGCGCCATGTACCGCACGCCCACTGGCCGGGCAAGGCGAAAATCGCGGTGCAGTTCGTGCTCAACTACGAGGAGGGCGGGGAGAACTCGGTACTCCACGGCGATGCGGGCTCCGAGCAGTTTCTCTCCGAGATCATCGGCGCAGCGAGCTACACCTCGCGCCATCTGAGCATGGAGTCAATCTACGAGTATGGCTCCCGGGCCGGCGTCTGGCGGATTCTGCGCGAGTTCGAGCGGCGCGGTTTGCCGCTCACCGTGTTCGGCGTGGCCATGGCGCTGGAGCGCCACCCGGAGGTGGCTCACGCCTTCAAGGAGCTGGGTCACGAGATCGCCTGCCACGGCTACCGCTGGATTCACTACCAGGAAGTGCCCGAGCACATCGAGCGCGATCATCTGCAAAAGGCCATGGCGATCTTCGAGCGCCTTTATGGCGAGAAGCCCGAAGGCTGGTACACCGGCCGCGACAGCCCCAACACCCGGCGGCTGATTCTCGACGAAGGCGGGTTTCTCTACGACAGCGACTACTACGGCGACGACCTGCCGTTCTGGACCCGCGTCACCGACAGCCAGGGCAGCGACCACAACCACCTGATCGTGCCCTATACCCTGGACACCAACGACATGCGCTTCGCCTCGCCCCAGGGCTTCAACACGGCGGATCACTTCTTTAGCTACCTGCGCGACGCCTTCGATGTCCTCTACGCCGAAGGCGAAGACGCGCCGAAAATGCTCTCGGTCGGCATGCACTGCCGCCTGCTCGGCCGCCCGGGGCGCTTTCGCGCGCTGCAGCGCTTTCTCGATCACATCGAAGCCCACGACCGCGTCTGGGTGGCGCGCCGCGTGGACATCGCCCGCCACTGGGCCGAACACCACCCGGCCCCGGCGCTTTAATCCACCTGCCTGGACGTTTCATGACGCCGCATATAGGACAGCGCATCACCACCCGGTTCGAATCGCTCAGCGCTCAGGAGCAGCGGGTAGCGAGTTTCATACTGGACCACTTCGACGATCTGGCCGTCTACAGCGCGGCGGATCTGGCCCGTTTGACCGGAGTCTCGAAGTCGACGGTCAGCCGCTTGTTCAAGCGGCTGGGGTTCGAGAGCTTTCGCGCCGTCAAGGCGCACGCCCGTCAGCTTCGAAACCTGGGCGTACCGCTGGTCATCGATGCCACCGCCATGGAAGAGAGCAAAAGCTCGCTGGCGCGCCATTTACAGCGCGAACAGGAGAACCTGCAGCGCTGCCTGGGCCGGCTCGATGAGCGCGATTTCGCCGCCATGGTCGAAGGGCTGGCCACGGCGCGCCAAGTCGTGGTGATGGGCTTTCGCAACAGCTATCCGCTGGCGCTGCACTTTCGCCAGCAGCTGATTCAGGCCCGCGACCAGGTTCGCCTTGCCCCCCAGCCAAACCAGTCGCTGGCCGAAGATCTCGTCGATCTGACCCATGAAGACATCGTCGTACTATTCGGTTTTCGGCGGCGGCCAAAAGGGTTCAAGGCGCTGACCGAAACGCTCGAGCGGTCATCGGCTCGGGTTCTTTTGATGGGTGACCCGACGGCCGTCGCCTTCGCATCAAAAGGCGACTGGTTTTTGGAAACGCCGCTTGAAAGTATTTCGGCATTCGATAGCTATGCCACTGCCAACAGTTTGATCGCGCTGATCGCCAATGCGGTTCTTCATGAAGGACTGGTAGAGGGCCGTGAACGTATCAACGCGATCGGTGACAACTACGAGGCGCTCGAAGAACTCGAGCGCCCCATTTTTAGCGACCGCTGAGCGACCTTTAACCTAACCGTTCCACTGCGTTGCCTGGGCGAAGATCAAAAAGCCCAGCGCGATGACGATCCAGACACAGAACAGCGGAAAGAAAAACTTGACCCACTTTTGCCAGGGCACGCCAGCAAGCGCGAGCGTAGCCATGAAATAGCCGGACGTGGGGTAAAGGATATTGCCTATCCCGTCACCGAGCTGGTAGGCAAGCACGGCGGTCTGCCGGGTAACGCCGAGAATATCCGATAGCGGCGCCATCAGCGGCATGGTTACCAGCGCCTGACCGCTACCCGAAGGTACGATGAAGTTGAACCCCAACTGAGCGAAGAACATACCGATGGCCGATAAGAGCGTGGGTAATTCACCGACCAGGTTGCCCAATCCGAATACCAGCGTATCCATGATCTGACCATCCTCGAGCATGACCGCGACACCTCGAGCCACGCCGGCGATCATCGCGCCTACCAGCACATCGCGAAACCCCTGGTTGAATCCCCCGCATATCTCATCGGTATCGAGACCCGCGATCAGTCCCACTACCACGCCCATGATGATGAAAAGCCCCGCCATTTCCATCATGAACCAGCCCTGGCGCAGAACCCCGTATACAAGTAGCGCAAAGAAGGCGAAGGTGGCCACCGCTGCAAGCTTCTGGCGAAGACTAGCGCTTAAAGGAGGGCTTTCAGCGCTGTGCTGGTAACGCTCGCGTTTTTCGTTTTCCGCCGGATCGGCCGCCATGAGACCAAGCGCCGGCTCAGCGTGCACCCTTCGGGCATAGCGCATGACGAAAAAGATCGCCGCGGCCAACATGACAAGAAACGCCAACACCCGTAGCCCATAGCCGGAGTAGAGAGGCAGCGCCGAGAGCTGTTGACCGAGGCCGGTGTTGATCGGGTTGAGCACGCCGGTAGTGAACCCGACGGTGGTGGCGCACAGCGCCACGGCGGCGGCGGTGACCGAGTCGAAACGCAGCGCGATCATCAGCGGTAGAATCACCGGCACGTAGACGAGCGCTAGCTCCTGAGTGCCGATCACCGTGGCAATGGCGGCGAACACGGTCATGAGCACCGGTATCGTTAATACGCCACGGCGGGCAAAGCGCCTTGTCAGTTTGTCTACGCCGATCTCGATGATGCCCGTACGGCGAAGCACCATGAACATACCGCCGATCATGAAGGTGAAGAAGACGACTTCACCGGCACTCATCAGCCCGTTGGGGATGGCCAGCATGAAGTCGACCCAGCCCACAGGCGTGGGGTCGATTTGCTGATAGGAGGTTGGATCGATGGTGATTCGCCCGGCGGGTCCGGGCACGCGCTCGAACTGCCCGGCGGGAACGAAGTGCGTGGCAATGGCCGCCAGCGCGATGAAAAAGAAGAGTACGGCGTAGATATCGGGGATGCGACACCAGCTTTTTTTAGCGGGCGCCGCAGGGCGGGATACATCGGAACGATCCATTGAGTGCCTCGTACCTTGGGCTGCTAAAGCAGCCTCTGTTGTGTTTTTGAAACGGCAGAGCCATGTTTTCCTGTTGACGTTTGTAAGAACCCGAGAGCCAGGGTTGAAACAAAAGTTGTTATCGACGTTACTATTGGGAGCTTTGTTTCACAAGCGTTCGATAATGACAGCGCTTCAAAGTGGTCACCAAATCTTGTATACAAGATAGGATTACCGTTTCCCTTTCATAAGAGCCAACAATGTCCAGATCGTACTACGCCCCCCAGGGCGGTCACCCGCCGCAGACCCAGCTCACTGCCGACCGGGCCGTGTTCACCGAGGCCTTCGCGCTGATCCCGAAAGGGGTGATGCGCGATATCGTCACCAGCAACCTGCCATTTTGGGAAAGCACACGGGCCTGGGTACTGGCACGCCCGCTCTCCGGTTTTGCCGAAACGTTTTCCCAATACATCATGGAAGTGCAGCCCGGCGGCGGCAGCGACAAGCCCGAGCTCGACCCGAAGGCCGAAGGTGTGCTGTTCGTGGTCGAAGGCGAGCTTGCGCTGACGCTCGAAGGCAAGCGCCACGTCATGGCGCCCGGCGGCTACGCGTTCATCCCGCCGGGCCAGGTGTGGCAAGTGCGCAACGAATCCGGCGAGGCGGTGCGCTTTCACTGGATTCGCAAGGCCTACGAATATGTCGAGGGGATCGACGTGCCCGAGGCCTTCGTGACCAACGAGCAGGAGATCGTGTCCAATGAAATGCCGGGCACCGAGGGGCGCTGGTCGACCACGCGCTTCGTCGACCCGGCGGACATGCGCCATGACATGCACGTCACCATCGTCAACTTCCTGCCCGGCGGCGTGATTCCGTTCGATGAGACCCACGTGATGGAGCACGGCCTTTACGTGCTCGAGGGCAAGGCGGTGTATCACCTGAATCAGCAGTGGATCGAGGTGGAGGCGGGGGACTTCATGTGGCTGCGCGCCTTCTGCCCCCAGGCCTGCTACGCCGGCGGCCCCGGGCCGTTTCGCTACCTGCTCTACAAGGATGTGAATCGCCACGCGGCGCTCACGCTTTGACACCACCGCCCATCGTTCAGGGAGCCCGATATGCTCGAACTCACGGCCGCGCCACTCACCGCTAGCGCCTTCGCGCCCTTTGGCGAGGTGATCGACGCGCGCACTTCCGACGCGTTTCCCATCAACGCCGGGCGCACCCAGCGTCATCACGACCTGGCGAAGGTCGAAACGCTCGGCGAAAACGCCCATGCCCTGATCAATATCTTCGTCAGCCAGCCGATCACGCTGCCCTTGGAACTCACCTTCCTCGAGCGCCACCCCCTGGGCAGCCAGGCCTTCATGCCCTTGCACGGCGAGCGCTTCATCGTGGTGGTGGCACCAAGGGGCGATGCGATCGAACCAGGTGAGGTGCGGGCGTTCGTCACCGACGGCCGCCAGGGGGTGAACTACGCCGCCGGCACCTGGCACGCGATCAATTCGGTGCTGGAGCGCGAAGGCGAGTTTCTGGTGGTCGACCGCGGCGGCGAGGGCGACAACTGCGACGAGTATCCGCTCGCGATCACCGTCACTCTCGACGAATAGCCGGCGGCGGCGCTTGCCTGTTCGTCATATTAATTTGCTAAGCTGTCAGCCCACTTCACCACCGATCAGGACTTTCATGAGCCAGCGCACTGCACCGCCCATTCGTCGTACCAAGATCGTCGCCACGCTCGGCCCCGCCAGCGACCGCGAAGGCGTTCTCGAAGCCATGCTGAAAGCGGGGGTGGACGTGGTTCGCCTCAACTTCTCCCACGGCACCGCCGACGATCACCGTCAGCGTCTCGAGCGCGTGCGCGAGATCGCCGCGCGGCTGGGGCGCAGCGTAGCGGCGCTGGGGGATCTGCAGGGGCCGAAGATTCGCATAGCGCGCTTCAAGGAGGGCAAGGTCCTGCTCGAAGAAGGCCAGCCCTTCGTGCTCGATATGGCGATGGATAGCGACTCGGGCGACGTCAATGGCGTTGGCTGCGACTACAAGACCCTCGCCCAGGATGTGGTGGCCGGCGACCGGCTACTGCTCGACGACGGCCGGGTGGTGCTCGATGTCACCCGCGTCGAGGGTCAGCAGGTACACACCGAGGTCGTGGTAGGCGGCAAGCTTTCCAACCATAAGGGCATCAACAAGCAGGGCGGCGGGCTCTCGGCGCCGGCGCTGACCGACAAGGACAAGGCGGACCTCAAGACCGCCGTCGCGATCGGCGTGGATTATCTGGCGATCTCGTTTCCGCGCTCGGCGGCGGATATGCAGGAAGCCCGGCGCTTGCTCGGTGACGAAGGCGCCGAGATCGGCCTGGTCGCCAAGGTGGAACGCGCCGAAGCGGTAGCGGATGAAGCCACCCTCGACGGCATCATCGAGGCGAGTGAGGCGGTGATGGTCGCCCGGGGCGATCTGGGCGTGGAGATCGGCGACGCCAAACTGGTCGGCGTGCAAAAGCGCATGATCAAGCGCGCCCGCACGCTCAACCGCGCGGTAATCACGGCGACCCAAATGATGGAAAGCATGATTGCCGCGCCGCTGCCGACCCGCGCCGAAGTGTTCGACGTGGCCAACGCGGTGCTTGATGGCAGCGATGCGGTGATGCTCTCGGCGGAAACCGCCGCTGGCGACTACCCGGTCGAAACCATTCAGGCGATGGCGCGGGTGTGTCTCGGCGCCGAGCGCGAGCGCACCGTGCAGGAGTCTGGCCACCGTATCCACGAAGGCTTCACCCAGGCCGATGAAACCATCGCGCTCTCCGCGATGTACGCCGCCAACCATATGAAGGGGGTGGCCGCCATCGCCTGCATGACCGCGTCCGGCTATACGCCGCTGATCGCCTCGCGCATCAGCTCGGGCCTGCCGATCGTCGGGCTGGCGCACAACCCGGTCGCCCAGCGGCGCATGGCGCTTTACCGCGGCGTGGTCTCGCTGCCTTTCGATACATCAAAAATGAGCGCCACCGAGCTCAACGACCGGGCGCTCGAGATGCTGGTCAAACAGGGCGTGGCGAGCCCCGGCGATCACGTCATTCTGACCCGCGGCGACCACATGAACGCCCACGGCGGCACCAACACCATGAAGGTGATGTCGATCACCGACGAGCACGCGGCCGGGAGCGCCTCATGAACCTGTCACGTCGGAAGCTCGTCAAGGCCGCCCTCGGCGCGACGCTGATCATGGGCGTTAGCGCGCCGGTGCTCAACGTCTTCGCCGCCGAGCCCGAGGCGGCCACAAACGCCTCGACGCTGCCGCTGACCATTCACACCGAGCAGGGCCCGCACCGGCTCGACGTCGAAGTAGCCGAGACGATCTCCCAGCGCCAGCAAGGGCTGATGGGGCGCGAGCACTTGCCCGAAGAGCGCGGCATGCTGTTTCGCTTCGAGCGCGAGCAGCCGGCGAACAACGCCTTCTGGATGTTCAATACGCTGATACCGCTGGATATCGCCTACATCGACGGCGAAGGGCGGATCGTAGCGATCAACACCATGCCGCCCTGTGAGTCCAATGTAGCCCGCGAATGCCCGACCTACCCGGCGGGCGCGCCGTTCACCTCGGCGCTGGAGGTGAACGCCGGCTACTTCGAGGCGCGCGGTATTACCGTGGGTGATTGCGTCTCTGTGCCGGCGCTCGCCGGTTTCTGCCGCCCCGAGAAGTAACCGCTTGGCGCCGCCGGGTGGGGTTCAAGCCGCCGGGCGGCGCTTTCCAAAGCGCAGCAGAATCAACCCCACTCCGGCAACTACCAGCCCGCCCCCGGCCAGCTTGTGCACGCCCAGGCTATCGCCCATCAAAAGCGCCCCCAGCCCCACCGCCAGTACCGGGACCAGTAGCGTCATCGGCACCACCTTGTTGACCGGATGGCGGCGCAAGAGCGCATACCAGATGCCGTAGGCGACGATCGACGACATCACGGCGGTGTAGAAGACCGCTCCCCACCCGGCCAGGCCCGCCGCTCGAATCGCCTGCCACTGGCCGCTTTCGAACAGCCAGGAGCCGAGCGCGACCTGGGGGATGGCTAAAAGCGCGATCCAGCCCGCTAATGCTAGCGGTGCGATAGGTGGGCCGCGCTTGATCAGAAGCTGCGACACCGCCCAACCGAAAGCGCTCAACAGCAGAATGCCAAGCGGCAGCGGCGCGGGCAGCGTCGGGCCGCCGGCCAGCACCACGACGCCGGCAAACGATAGAAGAAGCCCGACCAGGCGCTTGGGCCCCAGCTTCTCCTTGAGAAAGATGACCGCCAGAATCGTCGCAAACGGCGTACCCATCTGTACTAAAAGCGCCCCGGTACCTGCCTCGGACTGACCAAGGCCGATGAACAGCAGGGCGAAATGCAGCGTGCCGAAGGTAAACGAGAGCAAGAGCAGAAACGGCAGCTGGGCGCGCGGCACCGGGTGAAAGGGCACCAGCAGCAGGGCGACCAGTATGAAGCGCAGCGTGGTCATCAAAAGCGGCGGAAGCTCGATGACGCCCACCTTGATGACAATGATATTGAGCGCCCAGATGGCAACGACCAGAAGGCCCAGAAGTAAATCGCGTAGCGGCACGGTGGTGTCCTGTGAGTGAGGCAGTGATAACGAAATGAGCAAAGGGTACTCGACCATCATATCAGCCCGGCTCTCTTCCCTTCGCTTGGCAAGTGCCTACAATAGGTCAGGCGCCGCCGTAGCCGAACGCCCCAGGCCCGGCGGCACCCGCCTATAACAACCAGACATAAAAAACAGTGATACAAGGAATCATCATGACGCTGACACGCCACCTGTCTCATATCGCGCTGGGTCTGACCGGTGCGGCGCTCTTGTCGCTTTCCGTTTCCGCCCAGGCGCGCGAACTCTCTGTCTCCACCGTGCTTTCCGATGCCTTCCCCTGGGGGCAGGCCGCCGAAAAGTGGGCGGAACTTCTGGAGGAGCGTAGCGGCGGCGAGCTGACGCTGCGCGTCTATCCCAACTCGCAGTTGGTGTCCGGCGATCAGACCCGGGAGTTCTCCGCCATGCGCTCGGGGCTGATCGACGCCGCGGTGGGCTCGACCATCAACTGGTCGCCCCAGGTGCCGGAACTCAATCTCTTCTCGCTGCCGTTTTTCATTCCCGATACCGCCGCCGTGGATGCGGTGACCCAAGGCGAGGCCGGCGAGCTGGTGTTCGAGGCGATTGCCCGGCGCGGCATCATGCCGCTGGCCTGGGGGGAGAACGGCTTCCGCCAGGTCTCCAACTCCAGCGGGCCGATCAGCGCGCCGGCGGATCTCGACGGGCTGAAGATTCGCGTGGTCGGCTCGCCGCTGTTTCAGGACACCTTCGCCGCCCTCGGCGCCGACCCGACCCAGATGAGCTGGACCGACGCCCAGCCGGCGCTGACCACCGGGGCGGTGGATGGCCAGGAAAACCCGCTGTCAGTGTTCGACGCCGCGCGCATCGACCAGGTGGGTCAGGAGTACCTGACGCTCTGGAACTACATGAACGATCCGTTGATCTTCGCCGTGAACCAGCAGGTGTGGGGCTCGCTGAGCCCGGAAGAGCAGACCATGCTGCGCGAAACCGCCGAAGAGGCCGGGGCCTGGGAAATTGCGATGACCCGCGAACAGGAGAGCGAGCGGCTGGCCGCGATCGAAGAGCGCGGCGTCACCGTCACCGAGCTCAGTGACGCCGAGTACCAGGCGTTCGTCGAGGCGACCATGAGCGTTCATGAGAAGTGGGCCTCGCGTATCGGCGAAGACCTCTTGAAAGCCGCCCAGTCGGCGATCGACGCGCGCTAAACGCGCTGTTCTCCCGGCGACCGGTCCGCGCCGGTCGCCTTTTCGATTGAGGCCCACATGCAAGAGTTTTCCGATGCACGCCTCGAGCGCTGGCTGGGTGCGGCGTCGCTGATCGTCATCTCGCTCATTAGCTTGGGCAACGTGGTGACGCGCTACCTGACCGGCGGCTCGTTCTCGTTTACCGAAGAGTTTTCGGTATTTTTACTGGTGGTGCTGACCTTCGCCGGGGCCAGCGTGGCGCTCCGGCGCAACCGCCATATTCGTATCAGCTTTCTCGAGCGGATGCTGCCGGCCAAGTGGCGCGCTGCGCTGATCATCTTCCAGGGCCTGTGCGGGCTTCTGGTGCTTTGCTTGATCACCTGGCATGGCGGCAAGCTCGCCTTTCAGGAGTATCAGTGGGAGTCACTCTCGCCGGGGCTTGGCCTGCCCCAGTGGTGGTATCTGGTGTGGCTGCCGGTGCTCTCGGCGCTGATGCTTTGGCGGCTCGTTCAGCAGACCCGTGAGCGGCTCAGCGGGAGGCTGCGCGATGACCCCTGATCTGTGGATGATCCTCGCCTTTGCCGGGCTCTTGATTGCCGGGGTGCCGGTGGCGTTTTCGCTGGCGCTGGCGGGCTCGGTCGGCATCGTCACCGGGCTTTCGCCGGAGATGCTGGCAACCCTTGGCACCAACACCTACAACAGCATCGCCAAGTACCCGTTGATCGCCATTCCGCTGTTCATCCTGACCGGGCTGATCTTCGAGCGCTCCGGCGTGGCGCTGCGGCTGGTGCGCTTCGCCCAGGCGCTGATCGGCCCGCGCCACGGGGGCTTGGCGCTGGTGGCGGTGCTGGTGTGCATGATCATGGGGGGCATGTCCGGCTCCGGCCCGGCGGACGCAGCGGCGGTGGCCATGGTGATGCTGCCGAGCATGACGAAGGCGGGCTATCCCAAGCCGTTTTCCGCCACGCTGATCGCGGCGTCCGCCTCCACCGCGATTCTCATTCCGCCGTCGGTGGCGCTGATTCTCTACTCCATCGTGGTGCCCGGGGTCGATCTTCGCGCGCTGTTCGCCGCCGGGCTTTTCCCTGGCATTCTGGCCGGGCTTTCGCTTCTGGTGCCGGCGCTTTTTCTCGCCAGGCGCTACGGCTGGGAGGGTAGCGCACCTGTGGAAGATGCCGAACGGCTGAGCGTGGGAGCGGCGTTCAGGCAGGCGCTGCCGGCGCTGTTCGCGCCCGTGCTGATTCTCGGCGGGCTGCGCTCGGGGCTTTTCACCCCGACCGAGGCGGCGGTAGTGGCGGTTGCCTACGGTACGCTGGTCGGGCTCTTTCTCACCCGGGAGCTGTCGCTCGGGGATCTCTGGGCGCTTCTGGGCGAGGCGGCGATCATCTCCGGGGTGGTGATGCTGATCATCGCGCTGGCCGGCGTGTTCGCCTGGGCGGGCACCATGCTCGGCACCTTCCGCCACCTGGCGGAGTGGATGATCGGGCTGACCGACAACGGCGTGCTGCTGCTGGTACTGGTGATGCTGGCGGTGCTGATCGCCGGGATGCTGCTCGATGCCATCTCGATCTATCTAATTCTGATGCCGATTTTGATTCCGGTGATGCAGCACTTCGAGTGGAACCCGGTGTGGTTCGGCATCCTGCTGGCCATGAATATTGCCATCGGTCAGTTCACTCCGCCGGTGGCGGTGAATCTGATGGTGACCACGGAGGTAGCGAAAATTCGCCTCGAGCACACCCTGGGGTGGGCGCTGATTTTCGTAGTCGCCATGGCGGCGGCGATGGCGGTGGTGGCGATGTTTCCGGCCATTGCGCTGTGGCTGCCTACCTGGCTTGGCTACAACGTGTGAGCGCTGCCTGCCCTGAAGCCGTCTGCGTTTAAAAAAGGGCAGGGCGCTAACGTGCGTTTGGGCAAGGAGTTTATATACTCAGCTATAACGTTACGCACTTTTCGCCAAGGCTCGATTTTTTCGCTAAAGTAAGCGGGCCTCGGCCGCAAAGCGGCGGAGTTAAAAGACTGACTCGTAAGCGTTTTGAACGTCATCACCCAAGGGGACCTTGAGCATGGGTGGTTCAAGGCGGCTTACGTTCACCAAGGCATGCTTGCAAAAGAGCGTGCTCACAAAAGACAAAGAGGTGTGTCCATGAAGCGCCATGTATTCTCTACCGCTGCCTTTTCAGGCGCGCTGGTGGCCGCGGCCAGTTTCGCAAGCCCGGCCATCGCCCAGGAACGCTACATCACCATCGGTACCGGCGGTCAGACCGGCGTTTACTACGTCGTGGGCCAGTCGGTATGCCGCATGGTCAACCGCGGCAGCGAAGAGCACAACATCCGCTGTAACGCGCCGTCTACCGGCGGCTCGGTGGCTAACGTCAACGGCATGAAAAACGGCGACCTGGACATGGGCGTCGTGCAGTCCGACGTTCAGTACCGCGCCTACAACGGCGAAGGCAACTTCGAGGACGAAGGCGGCTGGGAAGAGATGCGTTCGGTCTTCACCATGCACGGTGAGCCGCTGACCGTGGTCGCCCGCGCTGACGCCGGCATCGAGAACATCAGCGATTTCCCCGGCAAGCGCGTCAACATCGGTAACCCGGGCTCCGGCCAGCGCAACACCATGGACGTGGTGATGGATGCTTTCGGTTGGGACGAAGACACCTTCGCGCTCGCCTCCCAGCTCGACGCTGCCGAACAGGCCGCCGCACTCTCCGATAACAACATCGACGCCATGGTGTATGTCGTTGGCCACCCCAACGGCTCCATCCAGGAAGCGACCACCACCATCGACGCGCGCCTGGTTTCGGTGACCGGTGACGAGATCGACGGTCTGATCGAAGAGTATCCTTACTACACTCGCTCGGTGATTCCGGGTGGACTGTACCGCGGTAACGACGAAGACATCGAAACCTTCGGCGTAGCGGCGACCTTCGTCTCCTCCACCAACGTCGACGAAGACGTAATTTACGAAACCGTCAAGGCAGTGTTCGAGAACTTCGACCGCTTCAAGCGCCTGCACCCGGCGTTTGAAAATCTCAACGAAGAAGAGATGATCTCCGACGGTTTGACCGCGCCGCTGCATGCCGGCGCCGAGCGCTACTACCGTGAGCGCGGCTGGATCGAGTAAGTCGACAAGCGCTAAGCGGTGATCACCGTAGCGCCTTGAGTAAAACGCAAAGCGCGGGCGCCCTGGGTGCCCGCGCTTTTGTTGATCAGAGTTGGACCCGTGCCGGCGTTCGGCGCGGACCTTTAAAGGGCAAGCGTATGCAAGACGAAAAAACATCTTCGGCGGCCGCGCAGCACGACCTGGAGGACATGGTCGCCTCCAGCGATACCGGCGCGCGCAAACCCCTCGGGGCGCCGGGCAAGCTGCTGGTGGGCATTGCCGCGGCCTGGTCGCTGTTCCAGCTTTGGATCGCCTCGCCGCTGCCTTACATGATGGGCTTTGGCGTGTTCAGCGCCACCGAGGCCCGCTCGATCCATCTGGCCTTCGCGCTGTTTCTGGCGTTCATGGCGTACCCGGCGCTCAAGCGCTCGCCGCGCGACCGGGTGCCGCTGCAGGATTGGGCATTCGCCGCTGTGGCGGCGTTCTGCGGCGCCTATCTCTTCGTTTTTTATGACGATCTGGCCGGCCGCGCCGGGCGACCCATCACCCAGGACATCGTGGTCGGCGTCGTCGGCATCGTCATGCTGCTGGAGGCGACCCGGCGCGCGCTCGGCCCGCCCTTGATGGTGGTAGCGGCAATCTTCATTGCCTATTCGTTGTTCGGCCCTTACATGCCCGGCATTCTCGCCCACCGCGGCGTGAGCCTGGGTGGGTTGATCAACCACCAGTGGCTCGGCACTCAGGGCGTGTTCGGCATCGCGCTGGGCGTTTCCACCAGTTTCGTATTCCTGTTCGTACTCTTTGGCGCGCTGCTCGATAAAGCGGGCGCGGGTAACTATTTCATCAAGGTGGCCTTCTCGATGCTGGGCCACTTCAAGGGTGGCCCGGCCAAGGCCGCCGTAGTGGCCTCGGGTATGACCGGGCTGATCTCGGGCTCCTCGATCGCCAATACCGTGACCACCGGTACCTTCACCATTCCGATGATGAAGCGGGTAGGGTTCAGCGCCGAAAAAGCCGGGGCGGTGGAAGTCTCCTCCTCGGTCAACGGCCAGATCATGCCCCCGGTCATGGGGGCGGCAGCGTTTTTGATGGTCGAGTACGTGGGTATCTCCTACGTCGAGGTCATCAAGCACGCCTTTCTACCGGCGCTGATCTCCTATATCGCGCTGATCTATATCGTGCACCTGGAAGCGCTGAAAGCGAACATGCGCGGCTTGCCCTCGAGCAACCCGCCGCGTCCGCTTCTGAACAAGGTGATCGGATTCTTGACCGGGCTTTTATTGCTGATGGCGCTCTCCATCGGCGTGTATTACGGGTTGGGCTGGCTCAAGCCGGTGCTCGGCGATGCCACCCCTTGGGTCATTTCGGTGGGCCTGGCGGTCGTTTATATCGGGCTTTTGAAAATCAGCTCGAATTACCCGGAGCTCGAGGTCGATGACCCCAACTCCAAAGTGGTGAAACTGCCGCAAACCCGGCCCACGGTGATGGTGGGGCTTCACTACATCCTGCCGGTCGTCGTACTGGTGTGGTGCTTGATGGTGGAGCGCCTGTCACCCGGGCTTTCGGCCTTCTGGGCGACCGTGTTCATGATCTTCATCATGGTCACCCAGCGTCCGATCATCGCGCTGTTTAGAGGCCGCAGCCAGCTCGCGGACGACATCAAGGAAGGCCTTTGGGACCTCTGGGACGGCCTTGTGACCGGCGCGCGCAACATGATTGGTATCGGCATCGCCACCGCCACGGCGGGCATCGTGGTTGGCGCGGTATCGCAAACCGGCGTAGGCCTGGTACTGGCGGACGTGGTCGAGATTCTCTCCGGCGGTAACCTGATGGTGATTCTACTGCTCACCGCCGTGCTCAGTCTGATTCTCGGTATGGGTCTTCCCACCACTGCCAACTACATCGTCGTGTCCGCGCTGATGGCGCCGGTGATCGTGATGCTCGGCCAGCAGAACGGGCTGATCGTACCGCTGATCGCGGTGCATCTGTTCGTGTTCTACTTCGGCATCATGGCAGACGTGACCCCGCCGGTGGGGCTTGCCTCCTTTGCCGCGGCGGCGGTCTCCGGGGGTGATCCGATCCGCACCGGCTTCCAGGCGTTCTACTACAGCCTGCGTACCGCCGCGCTGCCGTTTCTGTTCATCTTCAACACCGACCTTCTGTTGATCGACGTCACCGTGGCCCAGGGGGTGCTGATCTTCATCGTCGCCACCGTCGCCATGCTGATCTTCGCCGCTGGCACCCAGGGCTACTTCATTACCCGCAACCGCTGGTACGAGTCGATTCTGCTGCTGCTGGTCGCCTTCACGCTGTTCCGCCCGGGCTTCTGGATGGATCGTATCCACGACCCCTACGAATCAATACCGCCGGCGCAGTTTGCCGAGGCGTTGGGTGATGTGGACGAAGGCAGCAACCTGCGTATCCAGATCGCCGGTGAAGACGCCTTCGGCGCGCCGCTGACCACCTACATGCTGGTGCCGGTGCCGGATGGTGACACCGCTGAAGAGCGCATGGCGAACCTGGGGCTCGAGCTCTACACCGACGGCGATCAAACCCTGGTGGACTTCGTCGAGTTCGGTAGCCCCGCTGCGGAGCTGGGCCTCGACTTCGATCAGGAGATCATCGAGGTGCTGGCCCCGGTAAATCGTTGGACGAAAGAGTGGATGTGGCTGCCGGCGCTGGGGCTTTTTGCCCTCGTCGTGCTGTTGCAGCGCGGCCGTCGTCGCAAGGAAGAGCCGGAGTCGGCCATCACGAGTTCCTAGGAGTGTGCCATGTATCAGAAGATTCTGTTACCCGTGGACCTGAACGAAGAGAGCTCCTGGAAAAAAGCGTTGCCCGTGGCGGCAACGCTTTGCCAGACTTTCGGTGCCTCATTACATCTGGTGAGCGTGCTGCCGGAGTTCAAGATGCCGATGGTCGGGGCCTATTTTCCGAAAGACTTTTCGAAAAGGGCGCACGAGGCGATGAAGGAGGCCCAGACCGCCTTCATCGACGAACACGTGCCCGAGGGCATCAAGACCCAGAGCGTGATCATCGACGGCTCGCCCTGGGAGGCGATCATCAAGGTCGGCAAGAAGATCGACGCCGATTTGATCGTCATGGCCTCGCACACCAAGCGCAAGTTCGCCGACTACGTACTCGGCCCCAACGCCGAACACGTAGTGCACCATGCAAAGATCTCGGTGATGATCGTGCGCTGAAAGGCGTATTTGACCTTCAAAGGCGGCTTCGGCCGCCTTTTTTCATTATGGATGACCGGCTTCGACGTTTGGCTAATGTCGTTTGCGCTTCGAGTGACCAACACTGGTTGAGCGGTTCAAACAATACATTGTCCAGGAGGCCCATCATGATCTACGCGAATCCCGGTGAAGCGAACGCCGTCGTCACCTTCGAAAAGCGCTACGGAAACTACATCGGCGGTGAGTTCGTGGCGCCGGTAAAAGGCCAGTACTTCGATAACCTGAGCCCGGTGAACGGCGAGGTGTTCTGCGAGATTCCCCGCTCGAGCGACGAGGATCTGGAGAAGGCACTGGACGCCGCCCACAAGGCCGCGCCCGCCTGGGGCAAGACCTCCGCCGCCGAGCGCAGCAACCTCCTGCTCAAGATGGCGGATCGCATCGAGCAGAACCTGGAACTGCTGGCGGTGGCCGAGTCCTGGGACAACGGCAAGGCGGTGCGCGAGACCCTGAACGCCGACATTCCGCTCGCTATCGACCATTTCCGCTACTTCGCCGGCTGCATTCGCGCTCAGGAGGGCACCGCGGCGGACATCGACGCCAACACCGTGGCGTATCACTTCCACGAGCCGCTGGGCGTGGTGGGCCAGATCATTCCCTGGAACTTCCCGATTCTCATGGCGGTGTGGAAACTCGCGCCCGCGCTTGCCGCCGGCAACTGCGTGGTGCTCAAACCCGCCGAGCAGACGCCGGCCTCCGTACTCGAGCTGATGAAGGTGATCGGTGATTTGATCCCGCCCGGGGTGGTCAACGTGCTCAATGGCTACGGCGAAGAGATCGGCCAGAGTCTCGCTACCAGCAAGCGTATCGCCAAGATCGCCTTCACCGGCTCCACGCCGGTGGGCTCGCACATCCTCAAGTGCGCCGCCGAGAACATCATCCCCTCCACCGTGGAGCTCGGCGGCAAGTCGCCGAACATCTACTTCGCCGACATCATGAACGCCGAGCCAAGCTTCATCGACAAGGCCGTGGAAGGGCTGGTGCTGGCATTTCTGAACCAGGGCGAAGTCTGCACCTGCCCGTCCCGCGCTCTGGTGCAGGAGAGCATGTACGATGAGTTCATGGCGAAAGTGCTCGAGCGCACCAAAGCGATCAAGCGCGGCAATCCGCTCGACACCGACGTACAGGTCGGCGCTCAGGCATCGCAAGAGCAGTTCGACAAGATCATGTCCTACATGGATGTCGCCCGCGAAGAGGGCGCCGAGTTTCTCACCGGCGGCAACAAGGCGAGCATCGAAGGAGGTTTCGATAGTGGCTACTACATCGAGCCGACGATTCTGAAGGGCAACAACAGGATGCGCATCTTCCAGGAGGAGATCTTCGGCCCGGTAGTGTCGGTCACCACCTTCAAGGACGAGGAAGAAGCGCTGGCGATCGCCAACGACACCGAGTTCGGCCTCGGCGCCGGTGTCTGGAGCCGCGATATCAACGTGGCGTTTCGCATGGGCCGCGGCATCCAGGCCGGACGCGTGTGGACCAACTGCTACCACCAGTACCCGGCCCACGCGGCCTTCGGTGGCTACAAGAAGTCCGGCGTCGGCCGCGAAACCCACAAGATGGCGCTGGAACACTACCAGCAGACCAAGAACCTGCTGGTCAGCTACGACATCAACCCGATGGGCTTTTTCTAACTTTTTGAAAGCCAATCGATAGCGCCAAAAAAACCGCCCCTGCTCGGGGCGGTTTCTCGTTACGCGCGATTAAAGCGTATCTTCCGGCGGCTCGCCGATGGTGCCCGGCATGGGCTGCACGGTGCCGCGCTGCTGGTTGGTCAGCGTCAAGAACTGCAGGTGGCGTTCGTACTCCGCCAGCAAATCGCCGATCACCTGACCGCGGGTGTAGCCGTTGAGCTCCTTGTCCTGCCCACCCTCGGCAAGATAAACGTCCAGGCGCACGTAGAAGTCGTCGTCCGCCGGGATGAAGCTTGGCGTGCGCAGGCGCTGCGGGCACACCTGGTAGACGAAACTGGTCGCCTCATCGAAGCTCACCTGAAGCGTCAGGTTCGGCAGCGACTCGCCTTCGGCGTGCTCTTCACTAACTGTGGCGGTTTGCCCGCGGCTTTCGAGCTCCTGGGCGAACTGGGTCATCGCCGGGCGAATCGCGTGCTCGATGGTGGCGGCGGCACCCGCGCGGTTGGAGGTATCCAGCGCCCGGTCCAGGCGCTCGCGCCAGTCGCCGCCCGGCGCGCTGCCGGCGATCATGCGCCGCGCGTCCGCTTTGCTGCCCTCGAGCTTGAGCGCTTTATAAGTGCCCACCATGATGGCAAAGATCACCACCGAGAACGGCAGGGCGGTAATCACCACTGCGCTCTGCAGCGCCTCGAGCCCGCCGGCCATCAGAAGCGCCACGGTGACAAGGCCGATCACCGCCGACCAGAAGATGCGCAGGCGCACCGGCGCGTCGTGGTTCACGTCGCTCAGAATCGAGGTGAAGTTGGCCAGTACCAGCGCCCCGGAGTCCGCCGAGGTGATGAAGAACACCACGCCCAAAAGCGTCACCACACCGGCGGTGATGCTCACGTAGGGGTAGTACTCCAAAAGCGTATAAAGTGTGGTTTGCGGGGCGTTGAGCGCCTGCTCGCCAAGCTCGGTCACGCCCTGGCTTGCGACCAGGTCGATGCCACTGTTACCGAAGATCGACATCCACACCATCATGAACGCCAGCGGGATGAACAGCGCCCCGGCGACGAACTCGCGAATCGTGCGCCCGCGGGAAATACGCGCCAGAAAAAGCCCGACAAAAGGCGTCCAGGCGATCCACCAGCCCCAGAAGAAGATCGTCCACCACATCTTCCACTCCTGGGCACCTTCGTCGGCGAAGGCGTAGGTGTCGAAGCTCGCGGCGACGAAGCCTGCGAAGTAGTCGCCGATGTTGTTGACCATGCGATCGAGCAGCATCAGCGTGTCGCCGGAGAAAAGCACGAACAGCATCAGGCCAAGCGCCAGCAGCATGTTGAACTCGGAAAGCCGGCGGATACCCTTCTCGACCCCGGTGACCACCGAAATCGTCGCCAGAATCACCACCAGCACGATCAAAATCACCTGCACGCTCAGGGTTTCCGGCACGCCGAACATGTAGGTCAGCCCGTAGTTGAGCTGGATCACCCCGATCCCCAGACTCGTGGCGATACCGAACACCGTCGAGATGATCGCGGTGATATCCACGGCGTTACCGATCGGGCCGTGGATGCGCTTGCCCAGCAGCGGGTAGAGCGCGCTTCGAATCGCCAGCGGCAGGCGATGGCGGTAGCTGAAGTAGGCCAGCGCCATACCCATCAACACGTAAAGCCCCCAGCCGGAAAGCCCCCAGTGCAGATAGGTTTGAACGACGGCATGACGCAGCGCGGCTTGGCTCTCCGGTGCCAGATCCGGCGGCGCCAGGTAGTGGGAGATCGGCTCGGCCACGCTAAAAAACAGAAGATCGATCCCGATACCGGCGGCGAACAGCATCGCCGACCAGGAGATTAGCGAGAACTCCGGACGCGAATGGTCCGGCCCCAGGCGGATACTGCCAAAGCGCGACATGCCGATCACCACCACGAACAGAAGGTAGGCGACGATGGCGAGCATGTAGTACCAGCCGAAGGTGGTGCTCACCCACGCCACACCGGCATCGAAGAACGCCCCGGCGCGCTCGGTGAACAGCATTGTGAAAACGAGAAAAATCGCGATACCGGCCACGCTCCCATGGAACACCACGGGATTGAGCCGATCGCGAGAGGGATGGGTAGCGGCGTTTTTCGCCATACGCACTCTCCAGTGATCGAGGTAAAAAGATTATTTTTAAATGAACGTTCAATATAAAATAAAGGTTTTAGCTCACCACTGCAAGTTAGCGCCTGCCTGGCTACTGTCGGTGTGTCACCCTCGAACGCAAAGCGCCCGGCCAGGGGCCGGGCGCTGAACGCGGTCATGCGGTTGAATTCTTTACACTATTTCAGGGGTGAAGCGGATACGGGTTCAGGGCGTGGCGGTGTCGTCATCGTCAGCTTGCGCGCTGGTATCGGCATCGCCTTCGCCGCGCTCACCCCGGCGCTGGTGATGGCGCTCGCCGCGCATCTCGCGCATGGTGTCTTTCAGTGCCTGGTGCTCCTGTTCGGTCAGGATCTCGTCGACCCGCGCTTCGTGCTCGTCGTGCAGCGCCTTCATCGCTTCGAACAGCTCGGCGTTGGCTTCATCGAGCGCCTGCTGCTTCTCTTCGTCGATGCCGGCACGCTGATAAAGCTCCTGGCGCTGCTCCTGCATGCGCTCGCGCATCTGCTCGCGGTCCTTGCCGCCGTGGCCGTCGTGCGGGTGCGCCTGAGCGCTCATGGCAACGGGGACCAGCGCAACCGCCAGCAGGGCCGGGGCGAATATCTTGCGAAGTGATAACGTCATGAGGTCTCTCCTTGGTTCGAACTGTCGACTGTGACCCCTGCAGTATCGAGCGGCGCGGTGTAAAGTCGTTGCAGAAAGTGTGCAAACACCGTGACACCGGTGCGCCACTCAACGATCACGAGCAAAGGACGACCCATGACGATCAAGCAAAGGCTTAAGCGCACGCTGGGGGCGGGGAGTCTTCTTTTGACGCTGTGCGGCTGCGGCGCCACTCACCTGGCCAGCAGCGGCGAGAGCGCCGAGGCCCAGGGGTATGAAAAGCCGGCGGTACGCTCGAGCGCGCTCGCGCCCGAGCGCTATACCCCAGCCGACTGGCCCGCGCCGCTCAACGCGTGGGTGCGCCTGCCCGAAACCCCGAATGAAACGAGGCGCCCGGCGGCGCTGATCGTTCACGGCGGCGGCTGGCGAGGGCGAAGCCCCAGCGATATGGAGGGCATCGCGCGAAAGCTGGCAGGCCAGGGCTACGTCACGGTCAATATCGAATACCGCTTCGCCCCGCGCTACCGCTTTCCCGCTCAGCTTTTCGACCTGCAGCAGGCGATGCGCTGGATCCATGACAACGCCGAGCGCTTTCGTATCGACACCGACCGGATCGTCGGGGTGGGCTACTCCTCCGGCGCGCACCTGGTCAGCCTGTTGGCGCTGGCAAGCCAAACCGGCCCACTGGCGAAGCCTTACGGCGGCGAGCACACCCGGCTCGCCGCCGCGGCGGTGGGGGGCTTGCCAAGCGATCTGTTGAAGTTCGACGACGGCCCGCTGGTCGTCAACCTGCTCGGCGGCACCCGCGACGAGGTGCCCGACGCCTACGTCCAGGCCTCGCCGATTCGTCACATCACCCCTGAAGCGCCCCCGTTTTTCATCTTCCACGGCAACCGTGACCGGCTGGTGCCGGTGGATCACGCCCGCGATTTCTACCAAGCCCTCAAGGCCCAGGGCACGCCCACCGAGCTCTACCTGCAGCACGGCCGCGGGCATATCGCCGCCTTTTTGCTGCGCGGTGGCGCCATCGATGCGGCGATCGCGTTTCTCAATCGGGAGGTGGATAACGGCCGTTAGACTTTAGTTGGCTTTTGCCGGCGTGCAAGGTTGGTGAAAGCTTTGTGACATAGCGTGTCTATCCTGCAGGCAAAGACCTGCTCACATCGGCAGGCAACGACCTGTTCGAAAAATCTATAAAAAAGTGAGAACGCTATGCCCAAATCATCTGCTCCTAACCGTATTGCTCGTAACGCTACTCCGCTTGGCATGAAAATGAAGTCGCTGCTGGTTGGCGCGACGGCGGCCGTGGCTGCCATGACCATGGCGCTACCTGCGCTTGCCGACAACTACCCCGAGCGCCCCATTACCATGGTCGTAGGCTTTGGGACCGGCGGCAGCGCTGACCGTATGGCTCGGCTGATGTCGACCTCAATCTCTGAAGAGATCGGCGTGCCGATCCAGGTCGTCAACCGTCCCGGTGCCGGCACCCAGGTCGCCTCCAACTACATGCTGAACATGCCCGACGACGGCTATACGGTGTACGCGTCGACCTTCGCGCCGTACCTGACCAACTCGATTCTTACCGGTGGCGCCAACTTCAGCATCGATGACTTCAGCTACGTCAATTTCCAGTGGTTCGATCTGGACTTGATCGCCGCCAATCGCGATAGCGGCTACGAAGACCTGCCGTCACTGCTCGACGCCATCCGCGATCCCGACACCACCGTGCGTGCCTCCGTAGTGCAGGGCTCGGCGGGCCACCTGATGGCGCGGGTGCTGTTGGATCGTGCCGGTATCCCGCAGGAAAACCTGAACCTGGTGACCTACAACAGCGGCGGTGAAGCGCGCTCGGCGGTGGCCGGCGGTCAGGTCGATTTTGCCATCTTCAGCGCTCAGGGCAGCGAAGGTATTCGTGAGTTCTTGACCCCGCTTGCCATCGTCAGCGACGAGCGTATCGATGAGTGGGACGTGGCGCCGATCAACGAAGCGCTCGAGTCGATCGATCTTGAAGTACCGGTACTGCAAGGCTCGATTCGTGGCTTCGCGGTGACCAGCGAAATGGAGCGCGAGCACCCCGAGCGTTTCGAGACGTTCTCTTCGGCGATTCAAAGTGCGCTGGCCCGCAAAGACGTTCAAGAGCAGCTCGAGCGTAACGAGATGGGCGGCGTGTGGATCGGCCCGGAACGTGCCAACGAGCTGATGCGCGAAAACTTTGAGGTTTTCGAACAGTACGCCCACCTGCTTGACTGATATTGCTAAGTCACCGGCCCCTTGCTCAAAGGGGCCGGTCTGGAGAATCAACCATGTCAGTAAAAAAACGCGACTATGGGGACTTCATCGTCCTCATAGCGCTTGCCTGCTTCACCACCTGGTACTTGATGGATGCGATCGGCGCCTCGTCTCGCACTCAGAACCTTTTGTTGATCCTGCCGCTGTCCCTGACCGTCCTGGCCATCATTGCGCTTGAAATCGTGATACGCCTCAAGCATGGAACACTCTTGCACCCGTGGGTCGAGGGCGAGCCGCTTTACCGTACGCTGCCGGTGGTGGGGCTATTTGCCGCCTACGTGCTGTCGCTTGAAACGATAGGTTTCGATATCGCGACGGTACTGTTCATCGCATTCTTTCTGGTACTCAAGGGCGAGCGCAATCTGTGGATGGTGGTGGGTTTCAGCACCGCGTTTGGTCTGGCTTCCGTGTATTTCTTCGCGCAGATGCTGCCTTATCCCATGACCTTGCTACTGCTGCCAAGCTAAGGAGTCGCTATGATCGATTACGCTTCCGTACAGCAGGGTCTGGCCCTGCTCTTTTCAAGCTTCGACCCATGGATGGTGGTCGTTCCCGGTATCGTTCTAGGGCTGATTTTCGGCGCCACGCCGGGGCTTCAGATCTCCATGGCCATGGCGATCTTTCTGCCGATCACCCTGTATATGGATTTCATGCAGGCGATGCTGTTCTTGACCGCCATCTTTACCGGCGGCTCGTTTGGCTCGGGTATTCCCGCGATATTGATGAATATTCCCGGTACCTCATCGGCCATTGCCACCGCCTTTGACGGCTACCCCATGGCGCGCAAGGGCCAGCACAACCAAGCGCTGGGTATTGCGCTGGCTTCGTCGGTGGTCGGCGTACTCATCGGCTACGTGATCCTGTTCATCATGATCGAGCCGCTGTCGCTGATGGTGCTCAAGCTTGGCCCGGTCGAGATGTTCATCGTCATCCTCTGGGGCATGACGCTGATTGCAAGTCTCAAGGGCGAGCAGGTGCTCAAGGGCTTGATGGCCGGTTTCGTCGGGCTCTTGGCGGGTACGATCGGCTTCAGCGAGATCGGCATTGCGCGGGGCACCATGGGCCAGACTTACCTGCTCGACGGCATTCCCGTGATCCCGGCGATGATGGGCATGTTTGCCGCCTCGGAGCTTTTCAAGCTGGCCAACAAGGGCTTCATCGTCGAGTCCGAAGATTCGCGTAAAGTGAATATTCGCGAGATTCTTGTCGGCTGTAAAATGGCGTTCAGCTACCCGCTGGTGCTGATTCGTGGCTGCCTGATCGGCGTCTTCGTGGGTGCGGTACCCGGCGTTGGTTCGTCCGTGTCGAACCTACTCTCTTATGTGGAGACCAAGCGCCGGGATAAAGATCCGGAGTCGTTTGGCAAGGGTAACCCCAAGGGCGTGGTCGCTTCTGAATCGGCCAACAGCACCTCGGAAGCCGGCTCCATGGCCACGCTTCTGGCGCTGGGTATTCCCGGTGGTGGCGCAACGGCCGTCATGCTGGCAGCGTTTGCCATGCACAACATCACCGGCGGGCCGCAGTTCATCCGCCAGCAGACCGATGTGGTGTACGCCATCATCTTTGCCAACTTCGCCCAGGTGTTCATCCTGATCGTGGTCGGGCTGATGTTCATTCCCTTGCTTGCCAACATCGTCAAGGTCCCCATGCGCTATCTGATTCCTTCGGTGCTGGTGCTGGCGGTCATGGGCTCGTTTGGCCTGACCGGCAATATGACCGGGCCCGCCACGGTGCTGGTCTTTGCCATCATTGGCTGGATCCTTCGCCACTACGGCTACTCGGTGCCCGCGGCGGTGATCGGGCTGCTGCTGGGCGCGCTTGCCGAAAAATCGCTGATTCACTCGTATCAGATCAGCGGGGGCGATATCGGCTACCTGTTCGAGCGCCCGATCGCACTGGGAATTTTGGCACTGCTGCTGATTTCGCTGTTTGGTCAGCCGCTCATGAAACGCATCAAGGCGCGTCGAGCCGCTAACGCTTAATATGCCGAAAACGTTAAAAACGTTATGTTTGGGTAGCTTGGGTGGCGTTATCGCCACCCTTCTTTCGCTACCCTTGGCATGGATGCTCGGGGCGCTGTTCATGGTCATGAGCGTGTCGCTCGCCGGTATCAAGACCGGCGTGAACAAGCGCGTTCACGTGGTGGCCATTGCGCTGCTCGGGCTATTCATCGGCAGCCGCATTCAGGCCCAGGAGCTTCTGGGGCTGGCCCGCTGGTATCCAAGCGTCATCGCCATGCTGGTCTATATGGCGATCATGCTGGCCGGCGGCTACTGGATATTTACCCGGGCAAGGGTGGGGCGCATCAGCGCCATGTTCTGCGCCTACCCCGGCAGCATGAATTCGGCCCTGGTGCTTGCCGAAGGCGCCGGGGGCGATCTTCGCTGGATCGCGATTTCACACTCGATCCGGCTGGTGGCCGTGGTCTCCGGGGCAGCCATTCTGGCAAGCTTCTTCGTCGATGACGTCACCCTTCGAAGCGATACCTACGCCCTGACCCTGTCCGATGCAGCGGCGCTTTTACTGGCGCCGGCCTGCTGGTGGCTGGCGCGACGCTGTCGCGTGCCGCTTCCGGAGTTTCTGGGCCCCATGGCCGCCGGGGCGATCATGGCCAATAGCGGTGTGAGCTACTCGCTGCCGGCGTGGCTGGTCTTTCTGGCGTTCTTGATTCTGGGGTCGTCGGTCGGCGCGCGGTTTTCCGGCACGCCTTGGCGACAGGTGGCCCGCGTGGGCCGCTTCGGGATCCTTTACGCGCTGTTTGCGCTGACCACCGCAGCCCTCATGGCGTGGCTGGTGGCCTCGTTCACCCAGCTTTCGTTTGCGGCGGTGATGCTGGCGCTGATACCCGGCGGGGTCGGGGAGATGGCGGTGATTGCCACGGTCATGGGGATTGACCCGGTCTACGTGGTGTCGCACCACATACTGCGCCTGTTGATTCTGATCTTCATGACGCCGCTCATGGTACGTCTGGCAAGCGCGCTCAAAGAGCCGCAAACGCCACCCGAGCAATGAAGCCGCCGGTCGGCAGGTTGCCAAGCGTCAGGGTGGCGGCGTGGGCGGTGGCGATCTGCTCAACGATGGCAAGGCCGAGCCCGCTCCCCGGGGTATGCGGGTTATCGCGGTAAAAGCGCTCGGTCAGGCGCGCAAGTCTGGCATCATCCACCCCCGTTCCGCTGTCGCTGACCGTCAGAATGACGCGCCGGCCCTCGCAGGCCAGGGCGATATCGATACTTCCCTGATAAGGCGCCTCACCGCCAGCGTGTACGCTTGCGTTCTCGATCAGGTTGATGACCATCCACAACAGCATGATCGGGTCGCCCAGTACGTTGGCCGACGCTTGGGGCTGATCGAACGAAAGCTCCTGGCCTTTCTGGTAGACGCTGGTCGCGGTCTGGGCGCAGGCTTCGCAGCAAAGCTCGGCCAGATCCACCACTTCGAGCTGGGTATCGTCAAACAGTTCGCTGCGGGTCTTGGCGTACTTCAAAAGTTGCTGCACGGTGTGGCTTGCGTGCTCGCTGATACGCTGCATTTCCAGCAAATTGGCCCGTGTGCCGGGCTCCTGAGCCGTCTTGAGCGACATCTCGGTCAGTGCCCGCAGCTCTGAAATGGGCGTTCTCAGCTGGTGCGAGACATCGGCGTTGAGCTGCTGGGTGCTCTCGATGCTGCGCCGTATGCGCTGCATCAAGTGGTTGATGCTCACCGTCAGCGGGTGGATCTCCTTGGGCACGCTCTCATCGAGGGGTTGCAGGTCGTTGGGGGAGCGCCGGCGCAGTGCCTGCCGAACGGCCTTGAGCGGGGCCAGGGCGCGGTAGATGGCAAACAGCGCAAGCGAAATGGCAAGAATGCCGGTCAGCGCCATCAAGCCACCCAGGGTGAACATGAAGTCGTTGGCGAGCGTGTAGCGAGCCTCTTTCGATTCGGCGACGATGACTTCGATGGTGGTATGGCGTTGGCTACGGTTGAAGGGGAACGTCAGCGCCACGGCGCGCAGGTCGTTGCCAGCGTAGGCCACGTCGTAAAAAAGCGGTTCACTCAGCGGCCCGGGCGGATCACCAAGCCCGGGAAAGCCTGCAATCATCGCCCCGCCTGCCTCGCGAATACGATAAAAGATCTTGCCTTCGCCGCGGCTACCCAGCGTACTGACGCTGAAATAATGCATGTTGATATGCAGCTCGCCATTCAGGGTGTGAATGCGCCGCTCCAGGCGCTGGGCGGCGTTGAGCAGCATGTCATCGAAGGTTGCGTTGATCTGGCGCGTGAGCAGCAGATAGCTAGAAGCCAGCGCCAGAAGCGCAAGCCCGGCAAAGGGCAGACCGATCCAGAGAAGCAGGCGAGTGCGTATCGACGCAGGCTTTTTAAACATCGCGTTTCCTGGTGTCCAGGTAATAGCCCAGGCCACGCACCGTTTTCAGCCCGAAATCCTGGCCGATTTTCTTGCGAATGCGCGAAATGTAGGTCTCGACGGCGGAATACGTGACGGCTTCGTCGAGCGTGGAGAGCCGGTCGATGATCTGGTCCTTACTCACCAGCCGGTTCTGGTTGATCATCAGGTACTCGATCACTTCGAGTTCGCGGCGATGAAGCGCTACTGGCTCACCGTCGATGCGAAGCTCCCGGGCATCCGGGAAGAATTCGAGTGGGCCGCACTGTAGCGAATCGCCGCCGAAGTGCTTGGCCCGGCGGACCAGGGCGCGCGCCCGAGCGCTGACCTCATCGAGCGAGAACGGCTTGCACAGGTAGTCATCGGCGCCTTCCTCCAGGCCAAGAATGCGCTGATCCAGCGTATCCCGGGCCGAGATGATCAGCACGGGAATCCTGTCGTGGCGGTGGCGAAGCTGTCGCAGCAGGCTGATGCCATCAAGCTCGGGCAGGCCCAGGTCCAGCACCAGAAGATCGAACCCGCCCTGTTCCAGCGCGTGCTTGGCCTTGACGCCGTCGTGGGCCACGGTGATGGAGAAACCCGCGTCCGCAAGCGTGGAGGCCATCGAGCGGGCCAAGTTGTCGTTATCTTCAACGATTAGCGCCTTCATATGCACTCCAAAACGATTCCTTCCGGGCGTTCCGCTACCCCTCCGGCTGATACTTGTAGCCCACGCCGTACACCGAGCGGATGATCTCCTGGTCGGGCAGCGCTTCGGTGAGTTTCTTGCGCAGTTTCTTGATGTGGCTGTCGACGGTGCGCTCGGAGACGATGCGGTTGTCGCGGTACATGTGATCCATCAGCTGCTCTCGGCTGAATATGCGCCCGGGGGCGTGCATCATCACGCGCAGCAGCTGAAACTCCACCGCGGTGAGGCCCAGGTCCTGGTCGTTGGCGCGGGCGACCCAGCCGTCGTCGTTCAGTGTGACCGGTGAGGGCGGGGTGGGGGCCGTGGCGGGCTCCTGGGCGGCGCGGCTTCGGCGCAGTACCGCCTTGACCCTTGCCACGACCTCGCGCGGGCTGAACGGCTTGCAGATATAGTCGTCGGCGCCCATTTCGAGCCCCACCAGGCGGTCGACCTCTTCGACCTTCGCCGTCACCATGATAATGGGCAGTGCCGGCCAGCGCTGGCGAATCTCGCGGCAAAGCGTGGTGCCGTCCTTGCCCGGCAGCATCAAATCCAGCAGTACCAGCGCCGGCGTGTGCGTCTCGAGCCAGGGCAGCACCTCGTCGCCGTGCTCGATCAGAGTGGGCGTGAAGTGGTGGCTACTCAGGTAGTCGGCCATCAGCCGCGCGATCTTCGGCTCGTCTTCGACGACCAGAAGCGAGGCGTTGGCGGGGAGCGAATCGGTCGAGGTCATGAGCTCGGGCCTCTAGCGTGAAGATAAAAGCGCAAAGCGCAGCGTCCAGCGAAGCCCGCCGAGCGGCGAGGTACTGGCGGTGAGCGTGGCGTCGTGGGCGCCGGCCAGCGCACTTGCAATCGAAAGCCCCAGGCCGCTGCCGCCGCTGGCGCGGCTGCGCGAGCCTTCCACCCGGTAGAGCCGCTCGGTCAGCCGGGCAAGCTCGCTTTCCGGCACGCCCGGAGCGCTATCTTGCCATATCACCACCGCCTGATGGGCCTCGATGTAAAGCTGCACGTCGAGCGCGCCCGGTGCCAGGGTGTAGGCGCAGCTGTTGTCGAGCAGGTTGCTCCAGAGCTGGCGCAGGCGCTGCGGGTCGCCGAGCACCGTCACGTTGGGGGCAATGTCGGTGGAGAGCGCAAGCCCGCTCTCCTCGAGCCAGCGGTCGGCATCCGTGAGCCGCCCTTCGAGGCTTTCGCTCAGATCCATCGGCACGAGCTGGATATCCAGCGCCCCGGCGTCGCTCTGTGATAGAAGGCGCAGATCCGCCACCAGCCGCTCGAGCTGGTCCACCTCCTGAGCAAGCGAACCCAGGTTCTCCTGGTCGAGGGCGCGCACGCCATCCTGCATCGCCTCGATCTCGCCGCGCAGCACCGCCAGCGGCGTTCGAAGCTCATGCGCGGTGTCCGAGACCCAGCGCGCCCGGGCGCTGCGGCTCGCCTCCAGGGTTTCGGCCAGCCGGTTGAAGTCCTGGGCCAAACGCGAGAGCTCATCGCGCCCGCGCGAGCTCAGGCGAATGTGGTAGTCGCCCTGGATGAGCCTTCGCGTGGCCCCGGCCAGCGCGCGGGCGCGCCCGCCCAGCCACCAGGAGAGGCCGCCGGCCAGCAGCATCGACGCGATCACCAGCGAAATGACGATGATGAACAGGTTGCGCTGCTGGCGCTCGAGAAAGTGGTTCTCCATGCGCTCCATCATGTGCTGCGGCGAGCGAAAGCCGAGCGAGCCGATGGCCTGCAGATCGCGACCATCGGCGCTTTCGCTATAAAGCGTCAGCCAGCGCCAGTCGCTTTGCGAACCGCTGGGGCGCGGGCGCACCACGTAGCGGCCCTGAACGTCTCGCAGCGCGAAGTCGCGCGCCTCGCCCAAGGGCGACGGGCGCTCGTTATGGGTCTGGCCGAGGGCGAAGCGCACCACGCGCGGCCAGCGCTCCGGGGCGCGCTCGAGCCACTCCCAGCTCTGCTGGGCGTTCCAGCGCGTCACCAGCCCGTCGGCCAGAAGCGTCGCCCGCCGCTCCTGGGCCTGGTTGAGATACTCGATGAAGCCCCGATCGATGCTGTAGGAGACGGCCAGAAAGATGCTCGCCGCGATCGCCACGTTGACGCTCAGAATGACGGCGAACAGCTTGAGCCCCAGCCGCGACGGCCGCCAGCGTGAAAGCGCTCCCAGCCGGCTCATGGCGTGGCTCCTTCCGGTGCGGGTTTGGGCGGCGCGCTCAAGCGCTCGCGCAGGTTTTCAAGCCCAAGGTAGAGGCAGGGCACCAGTAGCAGCAAAATGACGGTGGCGAAGATCATCCCGAAGCCGAGCGAGATCGCCATCGGAATCATGAAGCGCGCCTGGCGGGAGGTTTCCAGAATCATTGGCGCCAGCCCCAGAAAAGTGGTGAGCGTGGTCATCATGATCGGGCGAAGGCGCCGGGTGGCGGCGGCGACGATCGCCTCGCGCGCCGCCATGCCTTCACGCCGCTTGCGGTTGGCGTAGTCGATCAGCACCAGCGCGTCGTTGATCACCACCCCGGAGAGCGCGAGCATCCCCAGGAGGCTAATGATCGAAAGCCCGAAGCCCATCATCATGTGGCCCGCCACCGCGCCCACCAGCCCGAAGGGAATCGCGGCCAGCACCAGCAGCGGCTGCAGATAGCTTCTAAACGGAATCGCCAGCAGCGCGTAGAGCGCGGCGAGCATCAGCCACATGGCGGTCTTGAGCGTGGCCAGGTTGTCAGCGGTATCCTGCTGGCGCCCGCCGAGCGTGACCTCGAGCCCCGGCCAGGTGTTGGTCAGGGTAGGGAAGACGTCCTCCTGCAGGGTCGCCAGCACCTGGTTAATGATCTGGTCGTCGTCGGCATCGGCGGTCACGGTGATGATACGCCGCCCGTCGATGCGCGAAAGGCTGCTCGAGGCCTGGCTCAGGGTGATGTCCGCCGCCCGCGAGAGCGGAATGCTCATGCCGTCGGCGGTGCGCACCGGCAGGCGGTAGAGTTCGTTCAGGCTCGCCCGGTCCTGCTCCGGCAGGCGCACCTCGACGCTCACCTCCTGGCGGCCGATGAACTGCTCGAGCGCCGTGGCGCCCTGCAGCGGGCCGCGCAGCGCCTGGGCAAGGTCCGCCCCGGTCAGCCCCAGCGCCCGGCCTTCGGCGGAAAGGCGCATCTCGAGCTGCGGCTTGCCGTCGCCCAGGCCGCTGTCGATATCGGTCAATCCGTACTCACCCAGCTGCTCGGCCAGGCGCTGGGCGGCGGCTTCGAGCACCTGGGTGTTGGGATGAGAAAGGCGCAGGCTGAGCGCGGCGCCGCTGCCCGGCCCGCCGAAATCCGAAGCAAAGCGCACCGACTGCGCGCCGACCAGGTCACCGGTCAAATCGCGCCAGCGCTCGGCAATGCGCGACGGCGGCCACTGGGCCAGGCTTTCGCGGGCGATATCCAGCGTCACCTCGAGCGTCTCGCCGTCCAGGCGGCTGCGGGTGCTCTCGAAGGCGAGCGTCGGCTCCTGGGCGCTGAGCGTTTCGGCGGCGTCGACCAGCTGCTGGCCAAGTTCTCGGCTGACCTGCAAATTGGTGCCGATCGGCAGCGTGACGCTTGCGCGGACCTGGTCGGACTCGACCCGCGGCATCAGCGAAAACCCCAACCGCCCGCTCATCGCCCAGGCCAGCGTCACCAGCAGGAGCGCCACGCCGAGCGCCACGGTGAGAAGGCGCTGGTTCAGCGCGCGCTGTAGAACCGGCTCGAAACCGCGGTAGGTAAAGGCGTGAAGCCCGCCCTGCAAGCGGTGGCGCACGCGCTCCAGCGGGCGCTGCCAGGCCGGGGTCTGACGCGGCTTGCGGCTGTGGGCCAGGTGCGCTGGCAGGATGAACAGCGCCTCGATCCAGGAGATCAGAAACACCGTGACGACCACGATCGGCACGGCGGCGAAGATACGGCCCAGAAAGCCGGGCAGAAACAAAAGCGGCAAAAACGCCACCACGTTGGAGAGAATCGCGAAGGTGAGCGGGGTGGCGATCTCCTTTGCGCCCTTGACCGCCGCGTCGCGCAGCGAATAGCCCTCTTCGCGGTAGCTGTAGATGTTCTCGCCGACCATGATGGCGTCATCCACCACGATACCGAGGGCGATGATGAAGGCGAACATCGACATCATGTTCAGCGATACGCCGATCCAGGGCAGAAACAGCATTGCCCCTAAAAACGCGGTCGGGATGCCGAGCGTCACCCAGAAGGCCAGGCGCGCCTCGAGAAACAGCGCCATCAGAATCATCACCAGCGCCAGGCCCATCCAGGCGTTCTTGAGCAGAAGCCCCAGCCGGTCCTCGTAGACCTCGGAGCTGTCGCGGGCGACGTCCAGGTGCACACCCTCGGGCAAGAGTGCCCGCAGGCGGGGGAGCTCGCCGTTGACCGCCTCGGAGATGCTGGTCGGGGTCTGGTCGCCGATCTGGAAGATCTCTACCGAGAGCCCGCGCTGGCCGTTATAGAACTCCTCGCGGTCGGTTTCGGCGAAGCCTTCGCGCACCTGGGCGATCTGGCCAAGGGTGACCGGCGCGCCCTGGGCGGTGGTCAGAATCGGCAGGCGTTCGAACTCGGCGGCGCTGTTGCGCCGGCCCTGGTAGCGAATCAGCCACTCGCCCTCGGCGGTGGTGAGCTGGCCGCTGGCCAGGTCCAGCGCCTCTTCGCCGATGCGTGCGGCAAGCGCCTGGTGGTCGAGACCAAACCGCTCGATCGCCTCTTCATCCAGCAGCACCTGGATTTCGCGGTCGCGGTTGCCCGAAAGCTCCGCGCGAGAAATACCGCTATTGGCCTGAAGCTCGGCGCGCACCTCCTCGGCGGCATCGTGT
This sequence comes from Halomonas sp. HNIBRBA4712, assembly GCF_043558675.1. Taxonomy (NCBI): domain Bacteria; kingdom Pseudomonadati; phylum Pseudomonadota; class Gammaproteobacteria; order Oceanospirillales; family Halomonadaceae; genus Halomonas; species Halomonas sp. HNIBRBA4712. Next base: position 614,648 of record NZ_JBIFXR010000001.1, read on the forward strand.
AGCGTGGCAAGACTCGCGTTGCCGTACACCTGAAGGCTCACCACGCCGCGTGAAAAGCCCGCCAGACTAAAGCGCGGCGGATCGGCGGCGTTGGGGAAGGTGGTGATCGCGTTCACCGTCTGCTGAATCTCCTGATAAACGCGCATTACGTCGACGCCGTCGATCAGCGTCGCCTGCACCACGCCGCTGCCCTCGTTGGCGCTGGCGGTCAGCTCATCGATGCCTTCGACGTTGGAGACCGCCGCCTCGACCGGAAGCAGCAGGCTCTGCTCGATATCCTCCGGCGTGGCGCCGGGGTAGCTGATGGTGACCTGGACGGTTTCGCTTTCGAATTCGGGAAAGACTTCCTTCTTGATCGCCAGCGACGCCATGAGCCCGCCGACGATGAACAGCACCATCAGAAGGTTCGGCGCGACGCCGTGGTCGACCATCCAGGCCAGCGGCCCCTTGCGCATCATGGTGTCGGCTCCTCGCCCGCCTGGGCCGGGGTGTCGGCGGGCGTGCGGGCGCGTACCTGCTGGCCGACCCGGGGCTGGGCCAGACCGCCGGTCACCACGCGCTGGCCGGGTGTCAGGCCATCGCGAATCAGCGCTTCGTCCTCGCCGCGGTAGACGAGCGTCACCGTGGTGTTTTGCAGCCGGTCGTCATCGTCGAGCCACCACACCACGTCATTCGGCCGCAGCGCCGAAGAGGGCAGTGCGATCAGCGGTTCGCGCGCGGTGGTGTGGTAGCGAAGGCGCAACACGTCGCCCAGGCGCAGGGCCGGGCCGTCCCCATCGAGTGCCAGCGGGTCGTCGACGCTGATCAAAAGCTGCGCCTGCAGGCCGTTCTCTTCCAGATTGGGCAGAATCGAAAGAAGCCGGCCTTCGCGGCGCGCGTTGGCGGGCCAGCTCTGGCTGGTCAGGGTCACGGTGTCGCCGGGGTCGAGCCACTCGAGGCTCTCGCCGGGAAGCGAGGCGCGCACCCAGAACTGCTCGACCCCGACCAGGCTGACCACCTCGCTGCCCTGGCTCAAGAGGCTGCCGGCGCCGACGCTGCGCTCGGCGACCATCGCCCGCCAGGGGGCAGTGAGGGTAGCGCGCTCCAGGTTCAGCGCCGCCTGGTCGCGCACCACCCGGGCCTGGGTGAGCGCGGCCTCGGCCTGGCGGCGCTGCGGCTCGCGCAGTACCAGCGCACGGCGCTCAGAGGAGAGCTCGCGGCCAAAGCGGGCGTAGTCGGCCTCGGCGCGCTGCTGCTCGGCCTGCTCGAGCGCTACCGCCGCTTCGGCGTTGGCGACCTGCGCGCGGGCGTCTTCGAGCGCCAGCTCCAGGTCTGCCCGGTCGATATAGGCCAGCGGGGCACCTTCTTCCACCACCTGGCCCGGTACCACGCCCTCGGCGAAGCGGTCGATCTCGCCGGCCACCCGGCTCGAGATCATGGTCGATTTCTCCGCCTCGACGCGGCCAAAGCCGGTCAGGGTCGGCGCCTGAACGCGCTGCTCGATGCGCAGTACATCCACCAGCGGCGGCGCCGTGGGCGGTGGCGGGCGGCGCTCGATACGCGGCGGCTGGGTGATGATCCACCAGGCCACCGCCAGTGCCGCTACCAGAACGAAAAGCGCCAGCACGGCGCCAGGGCGAATACGGCCCTGCTGCCGGGAAGCAACCGAATCACAAGGGGTCATTGAAACGCGTCATCCGTAATGAAGACTGAAAATGCTCGAAGAAAGCCGTAGTATGCTAGCATCCACGCTAGTTAAGCAGTGAGTGGGCAACTATTATGCAAATACGGTGCAAGATGAATAAGCCGTATCCTGCGCGCTTGACGCACTTCGCCGATTTCCAATAAACAGACCGGTTCCAAGCCCGGCAGCGGCCATCGATCGACAGGCTTAAAACGACGCTATGAAAAACACCGCTACCCGCGACAAACTGATTACCACCGGCGCCGAACTGATCGCCCAGCAAGGCTATAACGCCACCGGAATCAACGCCGTGCTCAACACCTGTGGTGTGCCCAAAGGCTCGTTCTACCACTACTTTTCGAGCAAGGAAGATTTTGGCCTGGCGGTTATCGAGCGCTTTGGCGAGGAGTACGACGCGGATCTCGCTGCGCTTCTGGAAGACGCCTCGCGCGACCCTTTCGAGCGCCTGCGCCTCTACTTCGCGCGCGGACGCGCCTATATGAGCAACTGCAACCACCAGACCGGCTGTCTGATCGGCAACCTGGGTCAGGAACTATCCGGGCAGAGCGACACTTTCCGCGATGCGCTCGACGGCGTTTTCAAGCGCTGGGAGCAGCGCTTCGCCGCCTGCATCGAGGCCGCCCAGGCTCAAGGGTTGATCGAGCCCACTCTGCCCGCCGAGGCGCTGGGCAGCTTCATCCTCTCCGGCTGGGAAGGCGCGATTCTGCGCGCCAAGACGCTCAAATCCGTCGCGCCGATGGAGCAGTTCGAGAAGATTCTATTCGAGTGCGTGCTGGGCACTGTCGGCGCTCAGCCACGCCACTGAGCCCGCATACGGTACTGCGCGTTTGAACCACGAAAAGGGAGCGGCCTCGAGCCGCTCCCTTTTTGTTTTGCGCATACCAAGCGCCCTGGCGTCAGGTGTTGAGAATCACGCCGCCGTTGAGGTGGATCGTCTGCCCGCTCATGTAGGAGGAGTCTTCGCTTGCAAGATACACGTAGGCGGGGGCCATTTCGCTGGGCTGGCCAGCGCGCTTCATGGGCACCTGACCGCCGAAGCTGGCGACTTTTTCGTCGTCCATGCTGGCGGGGATCAGGGGTGTCCACACCGGGCCCGGCGCCACGGCGTTGACGCGGATACCGCGATCCATCAGCGACATGGCGAGCGAGCGCATCAGGGCCTGCACCCCGCCCTTGGTTGCGGTGTAGTCGATCAGGGTGTCGTTGCCCTTGAAGGCGTTGATCGACGAGGTTTCGATGATCGTATCGCCCTTGGCCAGGTGGGGCAGGGCGGCCTTGGTCAGGTAGAAGTGGCTGAACAGGTTGGTCTGGAAGGTACGCAAGAGCTGATCGTCCGGAATGTCGGTGATGTCGTCCCAGTCGTACTGCTCGGCGGCGTTGTTGACCAGAATGTTGAGCTTGCCGAACGCGTCGAGCGTCTTCTGTACGATCTGGCGGCAGAACTCGGGCTGACCCACATCGCCCTTGAGCACCAGACAGCGCCGGCCTTCGGCTTCTACCAGGCGCCTGGTCTCTTCGGCGTCGGTGTCCTCTTCCAGGTGAACGATCACGCTATCGGCGCCTTCTCGGGCGAAATGCACGGCCACGGCGCGGCCGATGCCGCTGTCACCGCCGGTGATGATCGCTACCCGGTTGAGCAGTTTGTCCGCACCGCAGTAGTTGTCGCGAATGTACTCGGGCTCCGGGCGCATGGCGTGCTCGTCGCCAGGCTGCTTTTCCTGGTGCTGTGGTGGCTGCTGTTGATCGCTCATGCGTTTCACTCCTTGGCTGCAATAAAGGCTTTCAGTGTGATGGCTGGCCTCTTCCTGGACCGCGCCTCTGTTCACCTTAGTCGAAGGTCGTAAAAGGGCCAAACCGATAGGCGTGGGTGCACTTGGAGTACCGCTTTTAGTCGCCCCTTTTGCCTTTTTTAACAAGGCGGTCTAATCCTCTTTTAATAAACGTGATGGTTTCAGGAAAGTGATTTTTCGCCCTTGTTAATTATCTTTGGCTTTCTTGAGGGCTTAGTCTATTTAGTATTTTATATCATTTAAGATATTGAATTAGTTGGTTTTTATTTTTCGATAAAAAAGATGTTTTTCAACGCCGTGCATTCGAATGAAAGTGCGTTTATTTAAATTGACACGACTGCGCCGCTCGCTATAGTTCAAAAGGGTGCCGCGGGTTTAAAACAAGGCTTTCAGGAGTCTGTTTATATTTTTATATAACACAAGTTATAAAAAGAGGGTGGTTTAATCCATGGAAAGTTTCGTTTGTTGATACCCCGGCTGCAACGCGTGTAAGACATGGAGGAGGCAAGCAATGAGCGACCAAGGAAAGTACTCTCACGAAAAGTATTCTCACGAAAAGAGCTTTCAGGAAAAGGACGCCCACCCGGGTGTCGACGACCGCGGTGACTCTCACTACGATCACGAATCCCTCGATACCCAGCGGCTCAAGCATCAGGGGCGCGAAGCCGCCCACGATGTAAGCAACGCCGCCCAGCAGCAGGCCGAATACTTCTACGAGCGCCAGCGCGAGCTGGTCGCCGACCAGGCCGGTCGTTTCACCCGCGTAATGAAAAAGGCCGCAGACGAGTTCGAAGGCCAGCACCAGCCGTTTTTCTCCCAGCAGGCGCGCCGGGCCGCCGAGTTTGCCGACGATTTTTCGCATCAGTTGCGCAACAAGGATTTAAAGCGCCTGTGCCAGGACGCGCAGAACTATAGCCGCCGCGAACCGGCGGTATTCATCGGTGGGGCCATCGCGGCGGGATTTCTGGTGGCGCGCTTTCTGCGCAGCTCACAGCGTCATCACCAGGACGAGTCGAGCGAGCGCCACACGCAGATGAACGCCAGCGGATCGTATTACGCCTCACAACACTCGCCCTCCCACTCTTCATCTTCTTCGACGCAGCACCCTGCCTCGCGCCACCCGTCTTCGTTCGACAACGACGAGCATCGGCCTGGCGAGCGTGACCCCACCCGCCCGCCGCGTCTCTGAGCGCGATTAACTCAAGCAGCTGGCCATTAATGACGTCCATCAACGACTGACCATAAGCACGAGGCTTATATGGATACGCAGCGCAATAGCACGACGCAGGGAGCGTCCGTTGGCTCGCTCCTGACCACGTTGACCCGTGAAGTGACCGATCTGGTTCGAGGCGAGACGGCGCTTGCCAAGGCCGAGGTGTCCGAGAAGACCCACCAGATGATGACCGCAATCGCCGCGATCGCCGTGGCCGGAGCGGTGATCTTCGCCGGATTTCTGGTGCTGCTCGCTGCGGCGGTGGCGCTACTCAACGAGATTCTGCCGCCGGACATGACCCCCTGGCTTTCCGCCGCCATCGTCGGCGGCGTCGTGGCGGTGATCGGGCTGATCATGCTGAGCGCGGGGCTCAATAGGATCAAGGCGCAGAATCTGGCGCCGCGTCGCACTCTGGATAGCCTTCAGCGCGACCGGGAGCTTGCCCGCGAGCATGGGCACAACGTCAAGGAGGAGTTGAAATGAGCGAACACACGGATCACCGCACGCCGGAGGAGATCGAAAAGGAGCTTCACCGCTCCCGCGAGCGCCTTGACGAAACGCTCGGCGAGCTCGGAGAGCGCTTCTCGCCCCAGCGCCTGCTCAACGCCTCCTACGACTACCTGCGTCACGGCGGGGCGAACACCTTCTTTACCAACCTGGGTACCACCATTCGCGACAACCCGGTGCCGTTTCTGGTTACCGGTGTGGGTCTTGGCTGGCTTCTGACCGCCCAGCGAAATGGCGGCGCGCACGCTCAAACGCTTGCCAACTCCGAGGCCTATCCGCACAGCGACCCGCAGGGGCCGGAAGATGACAACGCCTACGCGCGAGCGGCGGGTATGAGCGCAACGCCCTCCAGCGCCAGCCACCAGTACGCGGCGGGGCTTTCGGCCAACGGGCCGCTGGGCGCCTCGGCGCGGCCCCGGCCTAGCGCCTTCTCCCACCCGCCAGCGTTCAACGACAGCTTCCGCCAACAGGCCGCTCGCCGCGAGCCGCCGGGGTTTGGCCGCTCGATGGAACATGATGGCGATAGCGTGAAAGAGCGCATGGCGGATCGCGCGCGCCAGTTTGGCCACAGCGCCTCTCAGGCGGCGCATCACATGAGCGACCGGGCCCACGACATGGGGGAGAGCATGCGCGATAGCCGTTCACACCTTTACCACACCACCCGGCACGGCATGAGCGATGCCGGCGAGTGGGCTCAACATGCCGGCCGACGCTCTTCGGATTTCATCCAGGAGCACCCGCTGGTATCAGGCGCCCTGGGCTTTGCCATTGGCGCCGCGCTCGGCGGGCTTCTACCCTCAACGCGCAGGGAAGATGCCGCCATGGGCGAGTACCGGGACCGCCTGGTAGACGAGGCCGCCGAAAGGGGCCACGAACAAGCGGACAAGATGCAGCACGCGCTTCACGAAAGGACCGAGAAGATGAAACACGACGCCGATAACGACAAGGTGCAAGGTCAACATCGCGACCAGGACCGGGATAAGGACCAGAAGGACCACCAGGAGCACGACCCGCGCCATACGCCCAGCGAGCCGGATAACGAGCACATGCGTTACTCCGACGAGGCGATGCCCGGCCACAACGCCGCCTCGGGTCAAAGCGGTCATCCGGGCAAGGCGCCCACGCCCCACGACAAGGACAGCCGTAAGAACGAGCACGGCCTGGCCGACTCCGACACGCCCTCCGGCAACACTCAGGGTGACGACACCCTGGAGCCGCCCAAGCGCTGAACGGGAAATAACGCTTCAAAAGCGTTGAGATAACGCATGCTGATAGCGCCCGGCCACCGCCGGGCGCTATTTTTTATAGCGGCGCTTGACCTCTACGCTCAGGCGCCCTTCCGCCAGGCGCAGCGACAGCTTCTGGCCCGGCGCGGCGTCCTCGGCGCGGCGTACCACTTGGCCGGCCTCGTCCTGGGTAATCGCGTAGCCCCGGCCCAGCACCGCCAGCGGGCTCACCGCGTTGAGCTCGCGGGCGGCGCTTTCAAGCTGAGCTCTACGCGTTTGCAGCGTTCGCTGCGTGGCGTTCTGTAAGCGTTTCGAGAGTTGAGAGAGCCGCGCCTGTTCGGCCTGGTGCAGGCGCGCCATGTCCTGGCTTGCCAACCGGCGGTCAAGCTGAACCACACGCTGGCGCTGTTGGGTCAGGCGTTGCTGCATCGCGCGCTCAAGACGCTGGCCCAGTGACTCGACCTGCTGACGGCGCTGGGCGAGAAGCTCGCCGGGGTGGCGCAGCCGCGCGCGCAGGCTATCCAGCCGCTGGCTTTCGCGTTGAAGGTGGGCATGGATAGCGCGCGTTAGGCGTACTTCGCTTAGGTCAATTGATCGAGCCAGCGCCTTGCCGTCCGGCACCAGCCGCTCCGCCGCCGCTGAAGGCGTGGGCGCGCGCGCATCGGCCGCAAAATCCGCAAGCGTGGTGTCCACCTCGTGGCCCACCGCCGACATCACCGGCAGCCGCGAGTGGAAGATCGCCCGCGCCAGGTGCTCGTTGTTGAACGCCCATAGATCTTCCAGGCTGCCGCCGCCGCGGGTGATCAGGATGGCATCGCGCGCCGGGTCGAGCTGTTTTTGGCGGTTCAACAGCGAAAGCGCCGAGATCATCGCAGGCGCCGCCTCTGCCCCCTGTACCGGCACCGGGATCAGCGTCACGTCACAAAGCGGCCAGCGCGCGGCCAGCACCGCCAGCACATCGCGAATCGCCGCGCCGCTGTCCGAGCTTAAAATCAACAGCTTGCGCGGCGGGTAGGGCAGGGGTCTGGCGTTGGCGAACACGCCCTCGCCATCCAGCTGCGCTTTCAGGCGCTCGTAAGCGGCCAGCAGCTCACCAAGCCCCGCCGCCTGCACCGCCTCGGCAATCAGCTGGTAGTCGCCGCGTGGCTCGAACAGCGACACCTTGCCGCGCAGTTTGACCTGGTCGCCGTCGCGCATCGGCGCGGCGACGAACCGCGCGCGCTGGCGAAACAGCGCGCAGCGCACTTGCGCCCGGTCATCCTTCAACGTGAAGTAGATATGCCCCGAAGCGGGCCGGGAGACGTTGGAAAGCTCGCCTTCGACCCATACCTCGCCCAGCTCGTGCTCCAGCGCCTGGCGCGAGCGCCTGTTGAGATCGCTGACGGTAAGGGGCTTGGCAGAATCAGACATGAGAGCGCCTTGTGATGAGAAAAGTGGGGCACGACGTACAGCGGAGCAAGGACGGCACCGGCGAGCGGTGCATTGCTGCCACGCCCCTCGAAACGCTATAATACGCGATTAACTTTCCTCGCCCCATCTTCCCACTGTTCAATGGGTGTTGCCGCTATGCTACGTATGGCCCAAGAAGCGCTTACGTTCGATGACGTTCTCCTCGTTCCCGGCTTCTCCGACGTTCTGCCCAAGGATGTCAGCCTCAAAACCCGCCTGACCCGCAATATCACGCTTAACATCCCGCTGGTTTCCGCCGCCATGGACACGGTGACCGAGGCGCGTCTGGCAATTGCGATGGCCCAGGAAGGCGGCATCGGCATCATCCACAAGAACATGAGCATCGCGCAGCAGTCCGCCGAGGTGCGCCGGGTCAAGAAGCACGAAAGCGTGATCGTGAAAGACCCGGTCACCGTCAGCCCGAAAGCGAAGCTCGAAGACCTGCTTGCCATGGCGAAAGAGTACGGCTTTTCGGGGTTCCCGGTGGTCGAAGGTGAAACGCTGGTCGGTATCGTCACCGAGCGCGACATGCGCTTTCAGCCCAACGTAGGCGACAGCGTCGCCGATATCATGACCCCGCGCGAGCGGCTGGTCACCGTGCCGGAAGGCACCGAGCTCGAGACCAGCAAGGCCAAGATGCGCGAGCACCGCATCGAGAAGATGCTGATCGTCGATGACGCCTTCCGCCTGCGCGGCCTGGTCACCTTCCAGGACATCGAGAAGGCGCGCACCTACCCCAACGCCGCGAAGGACAGCGACGGCCGCCTGCTGGTCGGCGCCGCCGTGGGCACCGGCCCGGAAACCGCTGACCGCATCACGGCACTCGCCGAAGCTGGCGTGGACGTGGTGATCGTCGATACCGCTCACGGCCACTCCCAGGGCGTGATCGAGCGGATCCGCTGGGTGAAAGAGCACTTTCCCGAGATTCAGGTAATTGGCGGTAACATCGCCACCGCTGCCGCCGCCCGTGCGCTGGCGGAAGCCGGCGCCGATGGCGTGAAAGTGGGCATCGGCCCGGGCTCGATCTGCACCACGCGCATCGTCGCCGGTGTGGGCGTGCCGCAAATCACCGCGGTTTCCAACGTGGCGGCCGCGCTCAAAGAGTTCGACATTCCGCTGATCGCCGACGGCGGCGTGCGCTTCTCGGGTGATCTGGCCAAGGCGATTGCCGCTGGCGCCAGCGCGGTGATGGTCGGCGGCCTGCTCGCCGGTACCGAAGAAGCGCCGGGCGAGGTCGAGCTTTACCAGGGCCGTACCTACAAGGCGTACCGCGGCATGGGCTCCATGGGCGCGATGTCGCAGAGCCAGGGCAGTGCGGACCGCTACTTCCAGGACAAGAACGCCGGCGCCGAGAAGCTGGTGCCGGAAGGCATCGAAGGCCGGGTGCCCTACAAGGGCCTGATGAGCGCCATCGTGCACCAGCTGATGGGCGGGCTGCGCGCCTCCATGGGCTACACCGGTTGCCGCGACATCAACGAGATGCGCACCAAGCCGGAGTTCGTGCAGATCACCGGCGCCGGCTTCAACGAGTCTCACGTTCACGACGTGCAGATCACCAAGGAAGCCCCCAACTACCGGGTGAGCTAACCCCGGAGTTCAGTATCACGGCGGCGGGCAAAGGCCCGTCGCTTGCTTTTTACAGCTCTTGTCAACGCCTTAGCGGCTGCGCCTACACTGCTTGAGAGATACCGCCATGACCGACATTCACGCCCACAAGATCCTGATTCTCGACTTCGGCTCCCAGTACACCCAGCTCATCGCCCGCCGCGTGCGCGAGATCGGCGTCTACTCCGAGGTGCGCGCCTTCGACATCAGCGAAGAGGAGATCCGCGAGTACAACCCCAACGGCATCATCCTCGCCGGCGGACCGGAGTCGGTCACGGAGCTGGACTCCCCGCGCGCCCCTGCGTGCGTGTTCGAGATGGGCTTGCCGGTCTTCGGCATCTGCTACGGCATGCAGACCATGGCCGAGCAGCTCGGCGGCAAGGTGGAAGGCTCCCAGCAGCGCGAGTTCGGCTACGCCCAGATCCAGATCGACGCGGGCAACGCGCTGTTCGACGGCATCAAGGACCACGTGGACGCGGAATCCGGCAAGGCGCTGCTCGACGTGTGGATGAGCCACGGTGACAAGGTGGCCAAGGCCCCGGATACCTTTACCGTGACCGCCTCCACCCCGAGCTGCCCGATCGCCGCCATGGCCTGGGAAGAGAAGCAGTTTTTTGGGGTGCAGTTCCACCCGGAAGTGACCCACACCCTGCAGGGCCAGCGCATCCTCGAGCACTTCGTGCTCAACATCTGTAAAGCCGAAAAGTTCTGGACCCCGGCCCAGATCATCGAAGACCAGGTGCAGCGCGTACGCGAGCAGGTAGGCGACCGCCACGTGCTGCTCGGCCTCTCCGGCGGCGTGGATTCTTCCGTGGTCGCCGCACTTCTCCACAAAGCGATTGGCGACCAGCTTACCTGCGTGTTTGTGGATAACGGCCTCTTGCGCAAGGACGAAGGCAACCAGGTGATGGAAACCTTCGCCCAGCACATGGGCGTGAAGGTGATCCGCGTCGACGCCGAAGAGCTGTTCCTCAACAAGCTCAAGGGCGAGAACGACCCGGAGGCCAAGCGCAAGATCATCGGCAACACCTTCATCGACGTGTTCGACGACGAAGCCAGCAAGATCGAAGGCGTCGAGTTCCTCGCCCAGGGCACCATCTACCCGGACGTGATCGAATCCGCTGCCAGCAAGACCGGCAAGGCCCACGTGATCAAATCCCACCACAACGTGGGGGGCTTACCGGAAACCATGAAGCTCAAGCTCGTCGAGCCGCTTCGCGAGCTGTTCAAGGACGAAGTGCGCAAGCTCGGTTTGGAGCTCGGCCTGCCCTACGACATGGTCTACCGCCACCCCTTCCCGGGGCCGGGCCTGGGCGTGCGGATTCTCGGCGAAGTGAAGAAAGAGTACGCCGACATCTTAAGAGAGGCCGACGCCATCTTCATCGAAGAGCTGCGCGCCTCCGGCTGGTACGAGAAAACCAGCCAAGCGTTCGCCGTGTTCCTGCCGGTGAAATCAGTAGGCGTCGTCGGCGATGGCCGCCGCTACGAATGGGTCATCGCGCTGCGCGCGGTAGAAACCATCGACTTCATGACCGCCCGCTGGGCGCACCTGCCCTATGAGCTGCTGGAGAAGGTGTCCAATCGGGTGATCAATGAGTTGGAAGGAGTCTCGCGGGTGACTTATGATGTGAGTAGCAAGCCGCCGGCGACTATTGAATGGGAGTGAAGATGAAGCGGTAATAATTTAAAAGCCCCTCTCTTTAAGTGGGGCTTTTTTTAATGATAGTTTTTGAGAAATTCTCATGAATGAAGATATAGGTCGTAATTTTTTAGACGATTTCTACACTCCAGATGATATAGCGAGTCCAATTGCTAATTGGTTGATTAGGAGTGGTGATGAAATAGTTCTTGAGCCAACTGCGGGTGGTGGAGCTTTAATCTCTGCAGCAATTAAACGAGGGAAAGAGTTATCGCCATACAAAAACCTAAATTTTTTAGGGTTCGATATAGATCGAAAGTCAATTGATAAACTTAAGGAGTTCGAAAGTGATTTCCTAAAAGTGTATCAGAAAAATTTTTTAGATACAGTTGTTAATGATTATTTTGAGGTCGATGCTGTTTTGGCAAATCCCCCATTTAGCAGAAATCAAAATATAGATAAAAAATATCGTGAAGAGTTAAGAAAAAGATTTGGTGTCAAAGGATCTGTAGGAGTTTGGGGGTTTTTTTTACTGCATTCCTTAAGTTATTTGAGACTTGGGGGGCGGCTTGCCTGTATTGTGCCTAAGTCCGTTTGCTTTACAATGCATGGCAAGCAGTTTTTGAATAGGCTAGCGAGTCATTTTAACTCTATTGGGATCTACGAGTTTCAATCTAAGCCTAAGTGGAGTAGAGCTGCCTTAGAGAATGGGGCTGTTATTCTTGCTGATAACTATAAGATGGGTAAAGCAAAAAAAGTTTCCTATGGTATTCTGGAAAATAATGGCAAAACTTTAGATAAAGTTGAATTAGGCAATGGTTATTATAAAGAAATACTTAGTGTTTCAAATGGTTTAGAAAGCTTGGCTGATGTTTCGATTGGCCTAGTTACGGGAAGAAATAAGGTTTTTTTATTAAGTAAAAAAGAAGTGTTAGCTAATAATATTAGCGAAGAAGAACTGTTGCCAACTCTTTCAAGGCGACGCCATTTAAACGGTATTTTTTTCAATAAGGAAGATTTTCTTAGTTTGGATAATAAGAATGAAAAATATGGCTTGTAAATCCTATTGATTCTGAGGGGAATGCTAGAAAATATTTAGAGTACAGTATATCTAGTCAAGATATAGAGAGTACAACTTGGTTTAGAAAAAGAAATCCTTGGTGGAAAGTACAGATTGGAAAAAAATGCGACGCCGCATTTACTTATATGAATCATGAGTTTCCTTTCATAACAAGGATATATGGTGCTACGGCTTGTACTAATACATTGCATCAGATTTTTTTCAAAAAAGATGTGACAGACAAAGAAATTGCTGCAATGTTACTAACCCCTATTTCAACGTTCGGGCAAATTTCTGCAGAGCTAATCGGCCGTTCTTACGGGGGAGGTATATTGAAGTTTGAGTTGTCTGAATTAAGAGTGTTACCGATTATAACCGATAAAGCTTTTAACAATTTTTCTTTAGACATTGTGGATGAGTTAATGAAAAAAGGTGACTTTTCGAATGCTACAAAGGTCGTGGATGAAGTTGTAATGTCTTATTTTTTTGGCGACCAAAAGAAATCTGCCATAATGAGTATGAAAGAATATTTAAGTGTTTTACGAGAAAGGAGGAGGGGAGTAAATGACTGAAGATTTAAGTTTACAGCAGATGCTGCGATTATAAATCGGCTTGGAAGAGAGCTTGTTGCTAAGCAAGAAACAGCCCTGATAGAAATTATTAAAAACTGTTACGATGCTGATTCTAATAAGGTTAAGGTGACTTTTGATATTGGAGTTGGAGAGGGAAAGCTGAAAATTTCTGATGATGGAACTGGGATGGGAAGAGGTGAAATCATTAATGGCTTTCTTAAAATAGCAAGCGGATTAAAAGTTGAGTATCCAGTTTCTGCGATTTACAAAAGAAAAAAAGCTGGAAGAAAAGGAATAGGCCGGTTTTCTACTCAGCGGCTAGGTAGAAAACTAATATTGAGAACTCGTCGAGAAAAAGACTCGATAGGTTGGGAGCTTTTAGTAAATTGGGACGACTTTGAATCTGGAAAAACATTGCAAGATATAAAAGTTATATTGAAGCAATATGAAAAAGCTACAGTTGGCACTGAGGTGATAATTTTAGGTTTAAGGGATACATGGAGTGATGCACAAATAAAGAGAGCTTGGAGAGGAGTACTTTCCTTACAACAACCATTTCCAATTGCACCAGTCGAAAATAAACCTAGTATAGATCCTGGCTTTTCTGTTGATTTTTATAAGGGGGGTGGCTTATATAAAGATGAAATGGTTATTGCTGATTTAAAAACTGAGATACTAGACCATTTACATGCTGTTGTTGATATGATGGTTGATAAGGAAGGGAGTGTTTTCTGGAGAATTTCAAAAAACAAGCTTGGAGAATCTTTTGATTGGAGAAAGTATGAATATACTTCTAAAGATATAGAAGGATCTAACAAAGAAATTGGTTTAACCAATGTGTGGATGAAAGCGTATCATGTTGTCCTAGAACCTAGCCTTCTTCCATCATTTGTATATACAAGAGTTAGAGATGAGCTAAGTAAAAGGGGGGGGGGTGGCTCTGTACCGAAATGGTTTCAGGGTTGTGCCCTATGGGGATTCAGATAACGATTGGCTGCAATTAGATGAGGCTTATGCCAAGAGGAGTATATTGGCACCAGTTGCTAATAGGAACTTTTTTGGAGCTATTCAAATAGATGATGTTGAAGGTGTTTACTTTGAAGAGCATACATCTAGAGAAGGTCTTGTTGAAACGCCAGCTTTCACCAGATTAAAAAATATCGCATCTTCTGTTTTAATAAGTGTAGCAACTAGAATTGCGCAAGAAAGGGGCAGAAAAACACGAACTAGTAAGAGCGATCCAAATCATGGTCAATTCAAAGATGATGGTGTAAAGCACTCGCTAATACAGCTAAAAGAAATTGTGGAAACTAAAATAAACGATAAGGATAATAATGCTTCTAAAGAGCATCTAGATGATAAAAAAGAAGTAATAGAAGCAATAGAATTTGCTGAAAGAAACTTTGAGGAATATCAGAAAGCTTTGGCAGATGAAAGATCCATGCTTCAGTTTTTGGCAACCCTCGGTATGACTACTGCAGAGTTTAGTCACGAGGCCGGTATGACCTTTAATGCAGTTAGGCTAGACTTTAAAACTATATTTGATTGGATGCAACGTGAATGCAAAGATGATGAATTTCTTTCCCTTGCAAAAAAAACGCAACTTATGTTGGCACGTTTAGATACATTAACATCTTATTTAAACTCCTTGGCTGGAGCTCGTGCTTCCCGAAATGTATCAGCCTTGAGTTTGAGTAAGGCAGTTGAAGAATTTTCTCATGGCATAAAGATGCAAGCATCAAATCAGGGTGTGGAACTTGAAGTTTCTGTGCCAGACTTTGACCCACTATACAGTGCTCCAATGCATGAAGCTGAAATTGCCTCAATCCTTCTTAATCTTTATACAAATGCAGTAAAAGCAGTCAAGCGTAAAGGCAAAGAGAAAAAAATAAAAGTTGAAGCCAGTAGAAGTGATGGCTACGTATTTTTTATTTTTTCAGATAGTGGTGATGGTATAGCAGAGGAAAACAGGGAAAAAATTTACGATGCATTTTTTACTACTCGATCGGCTCCACATGGAGGTGCAGCAGAAATCGAACACTTAAAAGGTACAGGGCTTGGGCTTTGGATCGTACACCAAATAGTGTCCAATATTAGTGGTACAATAGAATTAACCGATTCACCAGATAATTACAGTACTAGTTTCAAAGTTTCGTTTTTAGAGGAAAGACCCGATGAGTAATAATCCTTGGATATTTGTGGATGATTTACCTGATGAAGCTATATCTTTTTCTAATAATTTGAAGCGTGGAAAGAGTATAGATATAGAGTTTATGTCTCCAAGAGACGCTCGCAATAAGCTGCTTGTTGAGCTTTGTGAGCCTTCTGGGGTTTTAATGGATGTAGATTTATCTTCTGCAGCTGGTGAAAAAGGAAGTGGGCCAGGTATAGCACAAGATATTCGTGTAAAACAAAAAAGGGGGGAGGCACCAGAATATCCTATCGTTCGCTTTTCTAGGTTAGATAAAGTCAATTTGAATATAAAGGGAGATCCTACTAGTGATGATTTATTTGATCTAAAGAGACAAAAAGAAGAAGTTGTAGAAGATGCTGAAAGCTTTTTATCTGAACTATTAGGAGTTCAAAGTATATATGCAGATTTTAAGTCTATTGGTAACTGGGAAGCTTTAACAGTCGATCAGGTGTTCGGGTTAAGCTCTGAGAGTTTTGCTGCTTGGGGGGATAGCTTACTATGGCGAAAAATTTTTAGCTCGTCAGGATCTGTTCATGTAGCAGCAGGGTGGTTGTTAAGAACCTTTATTCTCCCAACTGGGTTATTAATTGACGAGGAAAATTTGGCACTACGTCTTGGAATAGACTTAGAAAAATCCGGAGAGGCATGGAGGGATCTTATACCAAAGTTATCAGCTTTCAAATACGAAGGTCTGGGAGCAGACTTTTTTCCTCGATGGTGGAGCCGCGGTCTGGATGAATGGTGGTTTCAAAATATTAATACTGAAGCTCCTCTTATTGCTACGGAAGCTCGAAAACGTGTGGAACGTTTGAGTGATAAGTTTTTATTAGATGGAATTGAATGTGTTCGTATGCCCCCTGGAAGTCCTGGGTCTTGTCCATGGGTTTTTTGCGAATTGAGTCTTTTGAGTGAAGGCTCATCACGTAAGGTGCCGGTTGATCCTAGTCAAGGTGTCCGATTTTATAATGATAATAACTACCCTAATTGGGTTGATACTGCTTATGTATCTTTGAAAGTGGCTCTTCAGAATAAACATGATAAAAGGTTAGACGAAGAAAATTTGGAAAGACTAAGGAAAAAGCATGTCTGATTTTAATGATGTAAATTATATAATTGAAATCCGAGAGTTTGCAATGGCTCTAAGGAAGATAGATAGTACTAGACCGACAGCCGAAGCCTTGGAGACGGTTCTTTCTTTTTTTCATGGCCTATGGCGTACTAGTAATCGTATATATACGCAGCGTGGTATATCTATACCTATACCTAAGCCAAGGGGGTTGCAGCCACGCGGGTGCATCGTTGAGTATTCTGAAATTAATTTTAATTTTAAATTAGGTGAATCGTTCGAGTTGGACAAAATTCCTGAGTTGTCTGAGTTTCAGGTCAAAGTAGAAGGGTATTTAGAAACTGAAAATGACTTTATAACTCTTCAAGATCATTGGAGGGTTGATAGTCACTGCTTTCCACCGGAGCCTATGCCAAAAGAACCCCATCCGTATATTCATTTTCAAAGAGGGGGCCACGCTCAAGACGAATTTGCAGCGCAGATTGGGTATACCCCTAACGATAAATTAGAATTAAAGACACCGTGTTATGCTTTAATGCAAACTCCAGGCCCTAGAATTCCTTTTTTACCACATTGCCCTATACTTGCTATAGATTTTGTAATAGGTCAGCATGATGGTGACTTGTGGAAAAGGCTAAGAGCTATTCCTGATTACCATTCAGTGATCAAGCGCTCTCAAAACCGTCTCTGGAGGCCTTTTTTTAGATGCTCTATTATCTCAGAGTAGTGTCGCAAAGAAGTGGATAGGTCCTGCATTTATTGAATAAATATACAGTTTAGTATGAATCGCTACAGGTTTCTTGGACACTTCCAAACCCTATGCTAATGGTACCTGGAAGGATTCATGAGCCGTCCCAGTTACATTGAAGAGTTCAAAATCGAAGCCGCTAAACAGATAGTAGAGTTTAGCCACCGAGTTGAAGAGGTCGCTGAGCGCTTATACGTGTTAGGCCAAGGCTTGTACCACTGGATCAAATGTTACGATAAACCGGTAAAACAATTGCAAGAAGATAGTGATATCTAAACTTAAAGTTGGCGTTTGAAGGGTAAACTTAAACGTGTGTCAAAAGAGCGAAATATATTAAAAAGACTACCGTGTACTTCGTTAGAGAGTTTGGTTGTGGTACGCGTTTTTTAAAATCATGCTGACCAATATCCGGTACGCTATATGTACCGCATAATAGCCGTACAACCCAACGGCTACTACGCATGGTGTAAAAAGCACTGCTTAATCGAGACCTAGTTGATCACCGCCTCTTGAGGTTGATCAAACATGCATAGTTTGAAAACGGCGATTTTTATTGCTATTGCAAGGTCTGTTAGGATTTTTTTGAGACTGGCAAAACTTTTTGGAAGCTAATTACTTGGTTAGTAGGAAGGTCGATGTGGTAGCTGTCATGTCGTTGCTGATAGCTTCTTTCAACTCTTAAGTGCCAAGGGATTAAGCGACAGTTTGTTCGACACGGGAAAGTAGCTAGACGCGATGTGTTCAATTATATCGAAATATTATACAACCTAAAGCGCGGACACTGCATAAGTGATAATTTGTCTCCGGTTGAATATTGAAGGCGTTACTTTAAGATCTTAACGAGTACTTATAATATCTGATACGATTTATTGGTTTTTTAGGAGAACTACCGTATAAGATGTTGTTCCGGCGTGTGACACGTTCTGGGGGAGCAAACGATATGGTAATAATAACGCCGCGCTATTTAAGCCTCAGGCCACCACCGCATTCAATGCATCGATGCTCATTTGTCACAGGGTCAATGAACTCGAAGCCCTTGGAGAGCAGCTGCAAGGGGCGCGTGACATCATCCGGCGAGAGCGGCTGCAGCACCGGGTAGTAGCGATCGTTCAAAATCGGCCAGCCGAGTGACTGCATGTGCAGGCGCAGCTGGTGACGGCGCCCGCTGACGGGGTGTAATTCGAACAGCGCCTGCGTGTCGGTTTGCTGCACGCAGCGGATCACCGAGTGGCTATTGGCGTTGCCCTCACCAATCCGCATGCGAAAGCGCTGCTCGCTTGGCTCGATGCGATTCTTTACGTCCCACTCTCGACCCATCCATGACGTAGCGCCGTCGACTTCGGCGATGGCCTGATAGGTCTTGTGGATCTGGCGTGACTTGAACAGCTGGTGATACAGCGCGCGGGTCTCGGGATTCAGCGAGCAAAGCACCAGTCCTGCCGTCACTCGATCCAGGCGATGCACCGGCTGCAGCCCCTCGATCCCCGTGCTTTGCCGCAGGCGTTGCTGCAGGCACTCATTGACGTAGCGCCCGCCGGGCGTCACGGGCAAAAAGTGGGGTTTGTAGGCCACCAGAATGTGCTCATCGCGATAGACGATATGCTCGGCGAAGGGAATGACCGGCTCGCTGGCGACTTCGCGATAATAGAACACGCGAAGATGGGGCTTGAAGGGGGACGCCGGTGTAATCCAGCTGCCGTCATCGCGATGCACCTTGCCAATGGCCATGCGCTCACGCCATGTCGCCTCATCGATGGCTGGAAACGTGAGCAGTAGATACTCCAGCACCGTCGATACACCGGGATTGACCTGCGGCAGGCTCAGTTTCGAAGGGCGTTGGGCAATGGACATGGGATGCATCGCAGGTTGGGAAGGGCGTGGGTGAAAACGTGGAGAGAAAACCTCACCTTCAAGGCGGTCGCGCTAGTGTAACCGAGCAAGGGAGTCTTGTCGGGCGAGGCATGCCTCTGACAGCGTAGTTGTTCGATTGGCGGATGATTACCGAGCGGTAACTTGGAGATGTGTAAACATCGATAGCTGATATTTAGTTACCGATCGGTAATTTTAACTATCGTATTGTTCCTGTAATAAAGCAGAGCCCGATGTGAGCCGCTTGATGATGCTACTGTCTTCGCTTTGCAACGTGAGCCGAATAAACGCTATATTCGGCTCATTTATTGATCCAAATAGGCGGGGTAATCGGCTCATGTACATTTGGGAACATGGCAAATGGCCATCCTTCGAGTGGAGGGAGCCCACCTTACGGCCTTTGCTGGACGATATCAGGCTGTTGCAAGGTCGCGTGGTAGGAAGAACGGAGTCATCCTCCGAGCACGCGGATGCAAGCGTGGAAATGGATACGCTCATTCAGAACGCCATCCGTACCAGCGAGATAGAAGGGGAGCGTTTGGATGTAGGCTCTGTGCGCTCGTCGGTGGCGCGCCAGTTGGGGCTGGAGCAGGCCGGTGTCCTGGGTAGAACGACGCCTGAATCCGAGGCCCTCATCGAGCTTTTGCTGCAAGCCACGCACTATCCGGATCAGCCGCTTACCCTCGAGCGGCTGTGCCATTGGCAGTCTCTACTCTTCGTACAGGGGCCGGGCGTGATCGATAGGGTGCGGGTGGGCAAGCTACGCGGTGAGCAACCCATGCAGGTCGTTTCCGGGCGGATCGATCGGCCTACCGTTCATTTCGAGGCGCCACCGAGAGGGCGCCTCGAGGCCGAGCTCGATGCGTTTTTGGCCTGGTTCAACCGGCCGCCGAAAAACCTCGACCCGCTCATTCGTGCGGGGATTGCTCATCTTTGGCTGGTTACGTTGCACCCTTTTGATGACGGCAACGGGCGTTTGACGCGCGCGGTAACGGATCGCGCGCTGGCTCAGGCCGAGCGGCAGTCGGTACGCTTCTACTCGCTGAGCGCGGCGATCATGGCGCGCCGGGAGGCGTACTACGATCATCTCGAGAGTACGCAGAAGGGCGGCCTGGATATTACGCCCTGGCTTGCGTGGTTTCTGGATACCCTGAAAATGGCACTCGATCAGGCGCTGTCGAGAATCGACCGGGTGCTCGAGAAAACCCGCTTTTGGCATCGACATGCCACCACCGTGTTGAATGAACGCCAGATCAAGGTGTTGAACCGCTTGCTGGATACGGCGGGCGTAGAGTTCGAGCAAGGCATCAACGCGCGCAAGTATCAGGCGTTGGCGAAGGTGAGCAAGGCCACCGCTACCCGGGACTTTGCCGAACTGCTGGAGAAGGGGTGCCTCGTCAAGCTGCCCGGGGGCGGGCGCAGTACGCGCTATGCGTTGCCGTTCGAGCCATAGGAGAGGAAATCGATTCTAAACATGTCAGATCGTTACGTTCAGGGGTGTCGCTCTCAAGCCCAATGAAAACAGCTGCTCACGTAACACCGACCCGCACCCCGACATAGCCACTCCCCGCCACATCCGTACAAAGCGAGTGCCACTGGCAGTCCACGCACGCTCGCCGGTTGAGCCCGGCGCGAAAGGCGGCTCTTAGCGCTGCCAGCGTGGCCGCATCCAACTTAAAAACATCGCCAACGGCGAGCGGGCGGCCAAGGGTCTTACCGATCTCCTCGAGCGCGGCGGTGTCTCGCGCGATGACGCTGTCGTTCAGGCAGTGGGGCGGCTCGCCCTTGGGGGCCAGCAGCGGGGCGCAGATGTCATCCGGCCCCGCCACCAGTTCTATCGGCTCGCCGCCGGAGAGGCGTTCGGCGAGCCGGTCGTAGTTGGCCACGAAGGCGGCGCTGTAGCCCTTGCCCACGTAGGTGAGCAGGCAGAGCAGGTGGTGGCCGCGTAACCGAATGGTCACGCGTTATTGCGCTGGCGGCTGGCGATCAGCTTGAGGGTAGCGGCTACCAAGGCGCACTTGAGGAGATCTCCCAGTACAAAAGGCGCTACGCCCAGCGTTACGGCCTGCTCGACGCCGACGAACAGCGCAAGCCAGCTGGCGCCAACGGTCAGGCAGAGGGCGCTCGCCAACGCCATGCCCAGGAACGCGAGCCCGGGGCGCTCGCCGTTCCAGCCGCGCTGAACCAGCCAGCCGGCCAACGCGGCCACCAGCGGGTGCGAAAACAGGTAGCCGCCCGTCGGCCCGGCGAACGCCATCCAGCCGTTCGCGCCACCTGCCAGTACCGGCAGGCCCATGGCTGCCTGGGTAAGCCAGGCAAGCGTCGTGATCGCACCTAGGCGCCAGCCGTAAAGCGCGCCGATCAGCAGCACGCCGAAGGTTTGCAGCGTAACCGGCACGGGCACCATGGGCACCTGAATATAGGAGCACAGCGTCAGAAAGAGCGAGCCCAGCACGACCGCGACGGCCTTTCCGCCCAGCGAGTAGCGGGAAAGGTTCAAGGGCGTGGGGAGAGCGAGAGACCGAGAAGCATCATGCATGGTAGCAGTAACCTTTTCTGGTTTATTTGGTTTACTGCTCGATTTTATCCATTAAGTAAACCATCGTCTAGCTGTTTGGTTTACAGTAGCGGCGGCGCACTCGAAGCCGCTGGTCCGAGACGTCTGTCAGCATGTTTTATCGAGTGACTACTGAAACGAGCTTTGACCAATACCGTGAGGTCAGTTGGAAACGCGGGCGCAGTTATCCTGATAAAGCACTTCATCGCTCCCTACCGCAAGGCGTTCGGTAGCGCTGTTGTAGTAAAAACGCCCGCCCTCGGCGTTTGAAAGCGTGTAGTCGCCACACACCCCGTACCCCTTGTTGACGCTCACCAGGTGGGCGATCTCGGCGGTTGCCTGACTATCGAGACGCTCTGCAATCGTTTCGGCAATATGAGCATCGCGCTGGGCCTCGGAGTAGGCCTGGTGGCCGAAGATCAGGCCCGCCACGGCAAAAATGGCGACGATGGGAATCCAGAGGTTGTGCATGGCGTGTCCAGTCAGATGGTCCAGGAGCGTTTGAATCTGGCGGCTAAACTACTTAGCGGGATAATAACGTCTTGCGCCTCGAATTTCATGCGGGCATGGCTTAGTACGGGGCGGGAGCGGTGCGCGGCATTCGATTACCCCCTCAACCGCTGCTCGTGTGGCGTGGCTTCATGCAACGGGTTTAGCCACTGGCGAATCCTGTGATAGCCCCTGGTCACCGCATAAAGGGGTCAGGCCGCTGACCATCAGGTAACCGGCGACCGCCAATACAAACGAGATATTAGAGCCGTGAGCCACGAAGGCCACCATGAACGGCTGCATCGCGAGCCACAGTGTGAGCGCTATCCAAAGGTCCAGCCCCAGCGCCCATTTGAGCGCGGCTTGGCGCTTGAGCCTCTTCGCGTGGGGCGTTTCGTTAAAACCTGGGTCGAAGCGCCGCCGGCCACAGGGCCGCACCGGCGTGATAACGCAACAGGTAGCCTCGCCCGTACTTGTCGAGCGCGCCGTGAACATGAAGAGCGTGTTCATCGTCGAGCACGACGGCCACCTTTATAGCGCTCGAGCGTCGCCCTACCAGGGGCAGGCGAGATCGAACATGAAAAACGCTAATCCAGCCATGAAATAAAAACATTTTTATTCATCTTTGGGCTGCTGTATAAAATCTCCAACGCACTTTGCATACCGCACTTCGTATCACGCCTTTTGCAGTCTGTTCGGTAAGACCTTTCGGCCCGAACGCTGCGACCCGGCCAGGCTGCCGCTTTCGGCAAGCGCGAAGATATGCCCCGGTTTCATTTTGATTGGACGCCCCGACGATGAGTAACGACTTCAATTTCACGCTCAAGCGTATCGAGTTCGACGAGCACTATCGCCCGGCGGAAAATACGCGCATCACTACCAACTTCGCCAACCTTGCCCGCGGTGAGCAGCGCCAGGAAAACCTGCGCAACACCTTTCAGATGATCGACAGGCGCTTCAATGCGCTGGCGCAGTGGGACAACCCCAAGGCGGATCGTTACACCGTGGAGCTGGATATCGTCTCGGTCAACATGGGTATCGAAGCCAGCGGCGAGACCCAGAAGTTCCCGATGATCGAGATCCTGCAAACTCGCATTCTCGATCGCAAGACCGGCAAGCGTATCGAAGGCATCGTGGGTAACAATTTCTCTTCCTACGTGCGCGATTACGACTTCAGCGTGCGGTTATTGGAGCACAATAAAGGGCAGACTGGCTTCAGCGTGCCGGAGGATTTCGGCGTGCTGCACGGCAAGCTGTTCAATAGCTTCATCACCTCGCCGGCTTACAAGGAAAACTTCAAGAAGCTGCCGGTCATCTGCCTGAGCGTGTCCGAAAACAAGACCTACCACCGTACGGATAACCACCACCCGGTGCTGGGCGTGGAGTATCTGCCGAACGAGTCGTCGTTGACCGAGCAGTACTTCAAGAAAATGGGCCTGAGCGTGCGCTACTTCATGCCGCCGGGAAGCGTTGCGCCGCTAACGTTCTACTTCAAGGGCGACCTGCTCAACGACTACACCCCGTTGGAGCTCATTGGCACCATCAGCACGATGGAGTCCTTCCAGCGGATCTACCGCCCGGAGATCTACAACGCCAACGCGGCGGCGGGCAGCGTTTACCAGCCCAGCTTGAAGAGCCCGGATCACTCGCTGACGCGCATCGTTTACGATCGCGCCGAGCGTGGCCGGCTGGCGGTGGAGCAGGGGCATTTCGCCGAGGAGCAGTTCATCAAGCCTTATCAAGCGGTGCTCGACCAATGGGCGGCCGGCTATACGTTTCAATGAGCTGCGTGCTTCAATGAATGACGTACTTCAATGAACCCAATGCTTCAATGAACGAGACGTTTCAATGAACCCGAATGGACAGGGCAATCGATTCCATGAGTAAACTGTTACCCACTTCTTCCGCGGGCAGTCTGCCCAAACCTACCTGGCTTGCCGAGCCCGAAACCCTGTGGTCGCCCTGGAAGCTCGAAGGCGAGCAGCTCGTCGATGGCAAGCAGGATGCGCTGCGCGTATCGCTGCAGGAGCAGCTCAATGCGGGTATCGATATCGTCAGCGACGGCGAGCAGACCCGCCAGCACTTCGTGACCACGTTCATCGAGCACTTGAGCGGCGTGGATTTCGCCAAGCGCCAGACCGTTCGCATCCGCAACCGCTATGACGCGAGCGTGCCTACGGTGGTGAGCGAGGTCGCCCGCACCCAGCCAGTGTTCGTCGAGGATGCCAAATTCCTGAGAAGCCAGACCGACAAGCCGATCAAGTGGGCGCTGCCGGGGCCGATGACCATGATCGACACCCTCTATGACGATCACTACAAGAGCCGTGAAAAGCTCGCCTGGGAGTTCGCCAAGGCGCTCAACGAGGAAGCCCGGGAGCTGGAAGCGGCGGGTGTCGACATCATCCAGTTCGACGAACCGGCGTTCAATGTCTTCTTCGATGAGGTCAACGACTGGGGCATCGCCGCACTCGAGCGTGCCATCGAAGGGCTAAAGTGCGAAACCGCGGTGCATATCTGCTACGGCTACGGCATCAAGGCCAACACCGATTGGAAGAAGACGCTGGGCAACGAGTGGCGCCAGTACGAGGAAGTCTTCCCGAAACTGCAGAAGTCCAACATCGACATGGTCTCGCTGGAGTGTCAGAACTCCCACGTGCCGATGGAGCTGATCGAGCTGATTCGCGGCAAGAAGGTGATGGTCGGCGCGATCGACGTGGCCACGAACGTCGTCGAAACGCCGGAAGAGGTCGCCGCGACGCTCAAGAAGGCGCTGCAGTTCGTCGATGCGGACAAGCTCTACCCCTGCACCAACTGCGGTATGGCGCCACTTCCGCGCTCGGTGGCTCGCGGCAAGCTCCAGGCGCTGAGCGCCGGCGCCGAGCTTCTGCGCCGAGAGCTTTAACGCCCTGAAATTCTCTCACGCCATCCAGGCGCGTCCATCCGCGCTGTGCTTTACTGATCGGATTCGATTGGTCGCGCAGTGCATGCTCACGGAGGACGCCGTATGGGTGGTTTGTTGGGACTGCTCGATGATATTGCCGCACTTGCAAAGCTCTCGGCGGCGTCGCTCGATGATGTAAGCGCCGCTGCCGGGCGCGCCACCGCCAAGGCCGCCGGCGTGGTGGTCGACGACACGGCGGTGACCCCGCAGTACCTTCAAGGCGTAAGCCCCGAGCGGGAGCTGCCGATCGTCAAGCAGATCGCGCTGGGCTCGGTTCGCAACAAACTGATCTTTATCCTGCCGCTGGCGCTTCTGCTCAATCACTTTCTGCCAGCGCTTCTACCGATCATCCTGATGGTGGGCGGCACCTATCTGGCCTTTGAAGGCGCTGAGAAGGTGTGGCACAAGCTCATTGGCCACCACGACGACACCCCGGCGGTGGCCAAGGGGCCAGAGGCGGAAAGGCGCATCGTCAGTGGCGCCATTCGCACCGACCTGATTCTCTCCGCCGAGATCATGGTGATCGCGCTCTCCTCGGTTGCTCACCAGCCGTTCTGGTCTCAGCTCGTCAGTCTGATCGTAGTGGCGCTGTTCATCACCGTGCTGGTGTACGGCGTGGTGGCGCTGTTGATCCGCATGGACGATATCGGCCTGCGCCTGGCTCAACGCGAAAGTTCGACGATGAAGCGCCTGGGCCGGGGGATGGTCGCGGCCATGCCGAAGGTGCTGGCGATCATTTCGCTGGTGGGTACTGCCGCCATGCTCTGGGTGGGCGGGCATATCCTGCTGGTCAACCTGGGCGCCGAGGGCGTGGGTTGGTGGGAAGCGCCCTACGCCTTCGTGCACCATTTCGAGCGTCACATTGCCGAGGCAACCGGGGCATTCGGCGGGGCGCTGGGTTGGAGTGTCAACACGCTCTGCTCGGCGGTCATCGGGTTCTTGGTGGGGTCGCTGGTAGTGGTCGTCATGCATCTGGCGAAGGGCGATAAGCCGCACGCTGAATAAGGGCTGACGCGCTCAGCGCGTAGACAATGCCTGCCTTGTTGGCAGGCCATTGGCGGTTGAGTTGAGCTGAGGTCACTGACTCTGCAAGCGCGCGCGCCTGATCACCATCAGCCGGCTGGCGGTGCGCACGGTCATCACGATGGCGCTGATCGCAACCACGATCAAAAATAGCCCCAGCGCCAACATCGCCTTGAAATCGAACAGATCGAACAACAAGAGCCCGGCGATGCAGCCAGAGAGAAATGAGAAAATCGTGGTCAGGTGCGTATACAGCAGCTTGCGTGAAAAACGCCGGTCAAGCGCCGCTTGGCGTGAAAAACGCGATGAGATGAACGAGCCGAGCGCAATGCCTGCATCGGTCAGCGTGCCGGTCACGTGGGTGGCGCGAACGCGGCCGTTGGAGAGCTGGGTCGAGGTCGAATTATGCACCCCCATCAAAAAGCCCAGCGCCAGCAGTACTTCGGAGTTGAAGCGAGGCGAGTACATCAAAATTTCGAACAGTGAAACCGCGGCCAGCGCCGCGCCTTCCACCAGTAGAATCAGGCAGAAAATGGTTCTGATACGTTGGCCCAGCACCACGACGATGCGCGCCAGCATGCCCCCCATGACGAAGGCGAACAGCAGCGCGGCCAGAAACAGAAAGCCGTGGGTATCGGCACTGGCCACTTCATCGGAAATCTGCGAGACGTTACCGCTCATGTGGGAAGGAAGAAAACCGAAAGCGCCCAGGGCCATGGCGTTGAGAATGCCTGCCGCCGTTGCCAGCACCAGCGCCAAATAGCGGTCTTCGGTGTGAGAGCGTACTTTTTTCTTCTTGATCAACAAGGTAGACCTCCAACATCCGTGTAACAGTCATCTCTAGGACGCTTGGGCCCAGGAATAGTTCTCGTTTGGCTCATTAATAAAAGGGCTATAAAAAAGTGGCGAGACGACGCCTGACCAGCACTTCACTCTTTTTTGGAGGATTCATGACCCGCGTGGCGCTTTTCGTCGACATCCAGAACGTCTACTACACCGTGCGTGACGCCTACGGTAAGCACTTCGACTACCGCCGCTTCTGGACCATGGCCACGGCGAACCGGGAAGTGATCACCGCCCGCTGCTACGCCATCGATAGAGGCGATGCCAAACAGCGCGAGTTTCAGAACATCCTGCGTAACATCGGCTTCGAAGTGCGCTTGAAGCCCTTCATCCAGCGCGCCGACGGCTCCGCCAAGGGCGACTGGGATGTCGGCATCACCCTCGATGCCATCGAGGCCGCCGAGCGCGCGGACGTCATCGTGCTGGTCTCCGGCGACGGCGATTTCGATCTGCTGGCGCGCAAGATCCGCGATGTGCACGGCAAGCGCGTCGAGGTCTACGGCGTGCCGGCGCTCACTGCGGCCTCGTTGGTCGATGCCGCCAGTCGGTTCGTACCCATCGAGGGCTCGCTGCTGCTGGGCTGAGCTTTCCGATGGAAGACCCCAGGCCGCTATCAAGCTTGTCCGTGCGGTGCCGATATGAGTCATGAGAACTGTATTAGGCGGCTAGTGAGCGCCCACTTGGCGTTGAAGCGAATAGGGGCCAGCAGTCTGTCGCAAGTGCCCGAAGGATCGACACGAGTATTGTCGCGTGGTCTTTAATCAGGGCTAAGCTGTGGAAATAACGCTACGCCCAATCATGCGGTTGACGTACTCTCGGCATAAGGAAACGTCGTTGAAGGAGTCAATGAAACCGTCGATGTTGAGTCTTATCAGGAAAACCTGGTCGCCGGGAGTGGCCGGCAACTCCGTTGCGGTGCGTCGCAAGATCGAGCTGTGTAACCAGCTCGGCCTGTTCGGAGTGATCATGAGCGCAATCTATCAAGCGCTTTACGTCGTGTCCGGTCTTGATCTCTCTAGTCCTTTTTTCACCCTCAATTTCTGCCATCTGGCGGTCTACGCCTCGATTCTCTGGATGAACCACTGGCGCTGGTACCTGGCCGCGCGGCTCTGTTTTACGCTGGCGGTGATGACGCAGCTGCTCGTCGGCTCGTTCTATTTAAGCGTCGATACTGGCCTTCACCTTTTTTACATTACGCTGGCCGGCGCCTTGACGTTCCTGTTTCCCCGTCATCAGTGGTATTTATCCAATGGCCTGGCGCTACTGAGTATCGTGCTTTTCGTGCTGGTGAGCCTTCTGTTTTCCTCCGGTATGGGCGCTACACCGCTGCCCGGGTTCTGGAACAATATGCTCCATGGATTGAGCGTTGCCGCGGTGTTGATGGTGCTGGGTACGCTGCTGTATCTCTACCGCAACCAGTTCGAAAAGAGCGAACAGGAGCTTGTAATCAATAATCAGGCGCTGGAAATGCTGGGCAATACCGATGCCCTGACCGGGCTTGCCAACCGTCGAGTGCTCGACGAAACGCTCAAGCGCGAATGGCAGCGGCTAGCGCGTCAGCCCGGGGCGCTTTCGATCATCATGTGCGACATCGACCACTTCAAGAATTACAACGACCGCTTCGGGCACGATGGGGGGGATCGCTGCCTGCAACGTGTGGCGCTGGTGCTGCAGGCCGAACTCGCCAGGCCCGCGGATCTCATCGTGCGCTACGGCGGCGAGGAGTTCGCCCTCGTGCTGCCGGAGACCGACGAACGCGGAGCGCGTTATCTGGGAAACAGACTGTGCGAGGCGGTCCGGCGTCTCGAAATACCCAACCCCGGCGTGGGGAACGGCCTGGTAACGGCCAGCGTTGGCATCTCGAGCATCCACGCGTTGGACTATAGCGACCTGAGCCCGGAAGGCGGTGAAAGCCTACTCAGGTGTGCCGACAAGGCGCTCTACCAGGCCAAGAGCCGGGGACGCGATCAGGCCGCTTTTCAACCCTACCCGGCGGGCAAGCAAGGCCTTCGGAGTGTTGACAGTGCTCGATAAGTGGATCCGCTTTAGCGCCATCAACGACCCCGGCCTGTCGCCGCAGTCCCAGCGCCAAGTGCTGGTGTGCGATCAGCTGGCAATCTTCGCGTTTTATACCCCGATCCCCTATCAGATTTTCTATATTTTCTTCGATCTGGCGTATTTCAGCGAGATCTTCATCATCAACTTGCTGTTCATGACCATTTACGCGGCGGTGTTGATGCTCAATCGCCGCGGCGATTACACGACGGCCCGTACGCTGCTCATGGTGTGCGTTAGCGGGCACATGCTGGTGTCGTCGCTGATGGCGGGCGCCGGTGTCGGCGTCAATCTTTTCTACTTTACCCAGGCGGGTGTGCTGGTCTTCCTGTTTCCGACGCTTCGCTGGCCGGCGCTGATCGGGCTTCTGTTCGTATGCGGCGCGCTCTATCTGAGCACGCAGCTATTGCTGACAGCAGGGGTGGCGATCACGCCGGTACCCAAGCCGTGGCTCGGCTTCATGTACGTGTGTAGCGCCTCCGGGGCTCTATTGCTGCTCATTACGCTATTGAATCTGTTTCGGCGCCAGATCGAGAATACCGAGGACGAACTCCTGGCGACCAGCCAGATACTGCAGGTGCGCTCCAATACCGACCCGTTGACCGGGCTTGCCAACCGGCGCGCCATGGAGGGCGCCTTGAAAACCGAATGGCAGCGCCTGTCACGTCACCCCGGGCCTCTATCGATCCTCATGTGCGACGTGGACCACTTCAAGGCCTATAACGACCGTTACGGTCACGATGGCGGCGACGAGTGTCTGCGCCAGATCGCCGGGGCGATTCAGGCCGCGCTGGAGCGCCCGTCGGATCTGGCGGTGCGCTACGGCGGCGAAGAGTTTGTCGTTGTGCTGCCAGCCACCGACGAGCAGGGCGCGCGCCACGTAGCGGAAAAAATCAACGATGCGGTACGCAAGCTCAACATTCCTAATCCCCAAGCCAGCACCGGTATCGTCACCGTGAGTGTGGGCGTGTCGAGCGTAGGCCCCCAGACGGGCGGGCGCGTTGACCAGGGCGGCGAGCGGCTACTCAAGTGTGCCGACCAGGGGCTCTACCTGGCCAAGAAGAGAGGGCGCGATCAGGTGGTCTACATGAGCTGCTGCACGCTTACCTGACGCCAGAAGGCGCACACGTTCTGCGCTTTCCTTTTAATCATCGATTAGAGCGCTCGCGAATTTCAAGGTGCTGGAAGGCCGGAGTGGCCGACAATACGGTATAGCGCCGCCGTTAGGCGCCTTGGCTTGGCCACGCGTTGCGAGCTAAAGCTCCCTCCCACACCCCCAACCAAACCTGACTGAAAGGCATTAAGGCTAGCGGCACGATAAAAAACGGCTGCCCTCGTGCTAAGGCGCCGAGGGCTGGATGAAATAGGCGGCCGGCAGATGATCGCCGCCCTGGGGCGGGTCACTCGCTAGATACCGGCGTGTAGCGTCAAGGGTGTTTTGTGCGACTCCTGGTCGGCATCAAGCCCGATCATCTCATCGTAAGGCACCTGCTGAACGAGATAGAGCGGGAGGTTTTCCATTCCGCCAGCGTCGATCAGCCGCTTGCGCGCATCGCTAAGCGACTGCGGGCGCAGCGGCTTGCCGTGCTGGTCAACGAGCACGTGCTCCTCACCATCGCTGGCGAGTGCTCGAAAGACGAATACGTCGCCTTCGTGAGACTCGATGTGCAATTCCTTGATACTTTGCTGGCCGACTCGTTTTACGAACTCATCGAACGTCATGCGCGCCTCCTGGCTTGGATTTGGTGCGAAGGTCAGGTCTTCTTGATTTCGGTATGCAGCTTGAGAACTCGGCTGCCGTCTTCCTGCTTGATCAGGTACGCCGGGTTTTTCTCGCTTCCCTTACGAGTCACCTCGCTGCCCTGAAGTTTCCGGGTGACCTTCTCGCAGTACTTTTTGGTCACCTGACCCTCGGCCCAGTTATCCCCCCACTTCCATTTCACCCACTCGCGCTGCTTGAAATCCGCCATCGCCTCTCTCCATGTACAGTTGTTTTACAATAATTGTACATTAAAGGTGTTTTGGCAATGGCCGGTACCGCAAGCATTTTAGTAGCGTGTAAGAAACCTGATAGTCGAACAGGATCGATCACCCGTGTTGAGGTGAGCCATTGTCCTGATAGCAAAAGCCCTCTTCAGCCAGTCAGGCTGAAGAGGGCGAGATAGTAAAAGCTGTCACTTTATAGAGAGGTGAACGTAAGGTTCTCGCCCTGGTTTTAACCCTTGAGCTTTTTCAACAGCGCTTCGGCGGTCGCCTCGGAAGAGCCGGGGTTCTGGCCGGTAATCAACAGGCCGTCTTCCACCACGAAGGCGCTCCAGTCATCGCCTTTGGAGTACTCACCGCCTTGCTCCTTGAGCATCTCCTCGACCAGAAACGGTACCACCTCGGTCAGGCCCACGGCCTCTTCTTCGCTGTTGCTGAAGCCCGTCACCTTGCGTCCGGCGACCAGCGCCTTGCCGTCGCTGCCGCGCACGTGGCGCAGCACGCCCGGGGCGTGGCAGACCGCCGCAACCGGCTTGTTGGCGGCCAGAGCGTCTTCGATCAGGCGGATCGAGGTGGCACTTTCGGCCAGGTCCCACAGCGGGCCGTGGCCGCCAGGGTAGAAGATAGCGTCGAACTCACCCACGTCGATGGCGTCGAGCTTGTGGGTATGCGCCAGCGCATGCTGGGCGTCGAGATCCTGCTTGAAGCGGTTGGTGGCGTCGGTCTGGGCGTCCGGCGCGTCGCTCGAGGGGTCAAGCGGCGGCTGGCCGCCGGCGGGGGAGGCCAACGTCAGCTCGGCGCCGGCATCGAGAAAGGTGTAGTAGGGCGCGGCCAGCTCCTCGAGCCAGAAGCCGGTCTTGTTGCCGGTATCGCCCAGCTTGTCGTGGGAGGTCACTACCATCAGGATCTTCATCGCGGACTCCTTGTTTGAGATAACGTGTTCAGGCTAAAGGCTCACTTGAGCGTAGGCAGCCAGACTCGCCGTAGCCAGCGCACTGGGCGAAAACGCCTGTATCGAATGCCGCAGTGTAAGGTTAAATAGACCGGTCGTCTAACCCGTGTGGCAAGGAGAATCGTTGGGTTGAAGGTCGCCAAGCGCTGGCATACAAAAGCCGGTCCAGAGCCTGATGCCGTTCAAGCAAGCATGAGTCGCATTGGTGGTAAGGAGCTTCAGCTCGCGATGGGGTATTCAGCCTTCCGGCAAGCCGTCGAGCAGTAGCACGCGGTAATCCGCGCCCTGAAAGCGATGCTTTCGCGCTTCCTGGTAGGCGTCGCTTTGATACCAGGCGCGGGCGGCGGCCATGTCGGGAAAGCGCAGGATCACCGCGCCTTCCATGTCGCTACCTTCGAGCATTTCGAAGTCGCCGTAGAAGGCGAGCGGCTGAGGATCGTGGCCTTCCCGGGCGGCCCTGGCCTTGGCGGCGTAGGTGTCGAGCGCTTGCTCATCGTGGGTACGTTCTCGAATCAGTACGACGTAAGCGGGCACGGCGGCCTCCTTGTCTTCTTGCCTTGTTTTCTGGCATGGAAAGTGAGTGGTGAGTGCCGAGTATAGCGCGGGGGCTCACGGGGCGCTTCAGCTTCGCGGCGCCCAGAGCGTCATGGCAGAGCCATCGACTGGGTCATGGGCGGGCAGGGCGACGGCGGCGGCCCGGGCTTTCATCGCGTCGAACGCCGCCGGGTCACCGCGTTCGAGATCCGGCGTTTGCCCCGGTGGGTAGGCGCCGACCATGCAGAAGTCGCCCTCATCCGAGAGGCAGGCGTGGCCGGTGCCTGCCGGCAGCACCAGCGCATCGCCGGTTTCGAGCGTGACCACCGGCCCGTTGGGGCCGCCAAGCTGCGCCTGGGCGCGGCCACGAAATACGCCCAGCGCCTCGTGGGCATCGGCGTGAAAGTGCTGAAAGTCGTAGAGGTGATAGCGCCAGGCGGGCGGCCAGCCGTTCTGCTCGAACAGTGCTTCGAACGCCTGGGCGCGCTGCTCCGCCTGCGCCTCTTTCACCACGCTT
The DNA here is from genome assembly GCF_043558675.1 of Halomonas sp. HNIBRBA4712. Lineage (NCBI taxonomy): Bacteria > Pseudomonadati > Pseudomonadota > Gammaproteobacteria > Oceanospirillales > Halomonadaceae > Halomonas > Halomonas sp. HNIBRBA4712. The sequence goes on from NZ_JBIFXR010000001.1 coordinate 647,164, forward strand.
CGGTAGATCAGTATCGGTAACGTTGAGTTGGGAAAGCCGCTTTGAGCATCGCTTTCGAGGCGGAGCGTTTCGGGCTGCGTCATGGGGTTGTCTCCCTGCCATGAATACTGACATACGAATGCCTACAGCATAGTCAACGCGGCGGTGGCGCCGAATAGACTAAAGTAGAGGGCCGAGGGCGCCTCCGGCAGGGCGGAACCTTGATACGCTAGGCCATCGTCATCACGGCCTCTTCTTCTGGTTTTATCTCCTGTCTCAAGGCGAATTCATGATCATTTCAAGCCCTTCGGATTACCGGCAAGCCGCCAAACAGCGCATTCCCCGTTTCTTGTTCGACTACCTCGACGGCGGCTCGGTGACCGAGAGCACGCTGCGCGGCAACGTCGAGGCGCTGCAAGGCATTCCGCTGCGCCAGCGCGTGTTGAAAGGCGGCGGCACGCCGACGCTGGATACCGAGATACTGGGCAGCCCGTGGAAGATGCCGGTGGCGTTGGCCCCGGTGGGCGCGACCGGCCTGTACGCCCGGCGCGGCGAGGTGCAGGCCGCACGCGCCGCCGAAAAGGCGGGTATTCCTTATACGCTCTCCACGGTCTCGGTCTGCTCCATCGAGGAGGTGGCGCGCGATGCCCACGGTGAGCAGTGGTCGCAGCTCTACGTGCTGAAGGATCGCGGCTTCATGAAAAACTCCCTGGAGCGCTCCTGGGAAGCGGGCATGAAGACGCTGGTGTTCACCGTCGACATGCCGCTGCCCGGCTCGCGCTACCGGGATCGGCGCTCCGGCATGTCCGGGCCCAATGCCCGGCTTCGCCAGTACGCCCAGGCGATCACCCATCCGCAGTGGGCGTATGACGTGGGCCTGAAGGGCAAGCCGCTGTCGTTTGGCAACATCGAAGCCTACACCGGCCGTACCATGGGCATGGAGGACTACATGGGCTTTCTGGCCAAGAACTTCGATCCCTCGATTAGCTGGGAGGAACTTGCCTGGATTCGCGAAAGCTGGAAGGGCAAGCTGATCATCAAGGGGCTTCTCGACAAGGAGGACGCCCGCGAGGCGCAGCAGATGGGCGCCGACGGTATCGTGGTCTCCAACCACGGCGGCCGCCAGCTCGACGGTGCGATTTCGACCGCCCAGGCACTGCCGCACATCGTCGAAGAGGTCGGCGACGAGCTCACGGTGCTGGCGGACTCCGGCGTGCGCTCCGGGCTCGACGTGGTGCGTATGCTGGCGCTTGGTGCCAAGGGCGTGCTGCTCGGCCGTGCCTACGCCTACGCGCTCGCCGCTCGGGGCGAAGCGGGGGTCTCACACCTTCTGGAGCTGATCGCCGCGGACATGCGCGTGACCATGACGCTGATCGGCGCCAACTCCCCGGCCGAGATCAACCAGAGCCATCTCGACGCGGTGGTCAAAGAGATGAAGATGAGCGAGTAGCGCCGTTCACCCCGCCGTGGCGCCCCAGCGGAATCATCATCGGTTTGCCGGTCACCGGGTCGTCGATGACCCGGCTTTCGAGGCCGAACACCTCCCGCACCGTGGCTTCGGTCAGCACCTTTTCGGGCGCCCCCACGGCGTGAACGCGCCCGCCGGCCATGGCGATCAGTGTATCCGCGTAGCGGGCGGCCAGGTTCAGCTCGTGAAGCACCATCACGATGGTGGTACCGCGCGTCTGATTGAGTTCGGTGAGCAGGTCCAGCACTTCGACCTGATGGTTGATGTCGAGAAAGGTCGTCGGCTCGTCGAGCAGCAGCACCTCGGTTTGCTGGGCCAGCGCCATCGCGATCCATACCCGCTGGCGCTGGCCGCCGGAGAGCTCGTCGACCGCGCGGGTAGCCAGCTCGCTTAGCTGCGTGGCGGCAAGCGCCTCGGCCACGGCGGTATCGTCCTCCGTGCGCCAGCGTTTGAACAGCCCCTGATGCGGGTGGCGGCCCCGGCTGACCAGATCCAGTACGGTGATGCCTTCCGGGGCGATGGGCGACTGCGGCAGAAAGCCGAGCCGCTTTGCAAGCTTGCGGCTGGGAAGCGCGTGAATGGCGTGACCGTCGAGCAGCACGCGGCCTTGCTGAGGGGCGATCAGCCGGGAAAGCACGCGCAAGAGCGTCGACTTGCCACAGGCGTTGGCGCCGACGATCGCGGTGATCTCTCCCGGCGCGATGGAAACGTCGACCCCGTCGAGCACCCGGCGCTCGCCATAGCCGGCGCTCAGCGCCTCGGCTTGCAGGGAAGATGCACTCATAAACTGCCTCGGCGTTGATTGTCGCGAATGATCAGGTAAACCAGATAGGGCGCGCCCAGCACGCCGGTCACGATACCCACCGGGTAGCGGGCGGGAAGCCAGAACTGCCCGGCGTAGTCGCTGACCAGTACCAGCAGTGCCCCCACCAGCGCCGCTGGCAGCAGAAGAGAGCCCCCGGGCCCCATCACCCGCGCGGCGATGGGGCCGGAGAGAAACGCCACGAAGGCGATGGGCCCGGAGACCGCCGTGGCGAAGGCCACCAGCCCCACTGCCGACAGTACCACGATCAGCCGGGTGGCGGTCAGGCTCACGCCGAGCCCGACCGCGAGTTCATCGCCCATGCGCAGGGCATCCAGCTCGCGCCGGCGGCTCAACAGAAACCCGCCAAGGACCAGCAGCGCGAAGGCCAACGGCAGTGCCTGGCCCAGGCGGACGCCGTTGACGCTGCCGGTGATCCAGCGAAGCGCTTCCTGCAGCGACCAGCTCGGCGCCTGCATCAGAAGATACGCCGTGACGCTTTGCAGCATGGCGGCAAGGCCAATGCCGATGAGAATCAGCCGCGCACCGGTCACGCCGTCGCGCCAGGAGAGCAGGTAGATCAAAAGCGCCACCCCGAGTCCGGCAGCCACGGCCACCAGCGCCACCGCCGGACCGCTCCATGAAAGCACGACGATGGCGAACACCGCCCCGGTGCTGGCGCCGGTACTGATGCCGATGATGTCGGGGCTTGCCAGGGGGTTGCGCAGCAGCGTTTGAAAGGCCACGCCGCCCAGCCCGAAGCAGGCGCCGGTCAACAGGCACGCCACCGCCCGGGGCAGGCGCAGCTCGCGCACGGTGAATACGGCGCCGGGCACGTCGATACCGGCCAGCACCCGAGCCACCGTGCCAAGCGGGGTATAGGATTGACCGAGCGTCAGCGTGAGCAGGATAGCAGCCAGCAGCAGCGCGGCGAGCACGGCCAGCAAGGTCAGGCGCCGGCGGGCCTGCTCGCGCCGGTGTTGCTTGAGAGTGTCGATCAGCGCGGTCGTGGCGGTTTTCATAACGCGCCCACCTTGCGGTTGCGTACGATCCAGATGAACACCGGCGCGCCGACGAATGCCGTGACGATACCCACGTCCAGCTCCGCCGGATGGGCGATGAGTCGTCCGGCGACATCCGACAGGGTGAGCAGCACCGCCCCGCCGAGGGCGGAAAACGGCAGCAGCCAGCGGTAGTCGCTACCCGCCAGCAGGCGGGCCGCGTGGGGCACGACCAGGCCCACGAAGCCGATCGGCCCACACACCGCGGTCGTGGCGCCGCATAAAAGCACCGCGCCGAAGGCGGCCATTCCCCGGGCCAGCGCTACCTTCTCACCCAAACCCGCGGCGGTCTCGTCGCCGAGTGCGAGCATGTTGAGCTTGCGCGCGCAGAGCAGGGCGATGAGAAGGCCCAGCGCCAGAAACGGCACCACCGGCAGGATTTGCCGGTAGCTGGCCCCACCCACGCCCCCTACCAGCCAGGACTGCACGAGCCCGGCGATGTCGCCCCGGGGCAGAATCACTGCGGTGGTGAGCGAGGTCAGCGCCGCGGTGACCGCCGCCCCCGCCAGCGCCAAACGAAGCGGCGTGGCGCCGCCCCGGGCAAGGCTGGCGATGGCGTAGACCCCCACGGCGGCGACACTCGCCCCGGCCAGCGCGCAGATAATGAAACCCAGGCTGGTCTGCAGGTCGAACCAGGCGATACCGATCACCACCGCCAGTGCGGCGCCGGCGTTCACCCCCAAAAGCCCCGGGTCGGCCAACGGGTTGCGGGTCAGCCCCTGCATGACCCCGCCGGCCACGCCCAGCGCGGCGCCGGCGAGCAGCGCCAGCAGCGTACGCGGCAGGCGGCTGGCCACGGCGGCATCGCCCACGGAGTCGATCTGCCCGGCGAGCGCGGCGCTGATTTCCGCCCAACCTACGCTGCGCGCGCCCAGCGCCACCGACAGCGCGGCGGCGCCCGCTACCATCGCCAGTAGCAGCGCGATGGCGCTTAGCCGTGTGGTCAGTTGACGCCGGGCAAGGCGCGCCGTGGCCGCGCCGCTCGGGTTACTCGGCCTTGCCAGCGGCGTCGGCGAGGAGACTTGCATAGTCGTCCAGTACCCAGTCGATCGACATCGGAGTAGGGTTGGCGGCGGTTCCCAGAGGGCTATCGCCGAGCAGCACGATCGCGCCGTTTTCCACCGCGGGCAGGCGCGACGTCAGTGGGTTGGCGGCAAGCTCTTCGAGCAGCGCTTCGCCGCCATAGGTGACCAGGAGGTCGACGTCCTCGAGCGCATCGATCAGCTCGGCGCTGATCGACCCGGAGAACTGGCCCTCGGCGGAGTTGTCCAGCACCACCTGAGGCGAGACGAGCCCAAGGTCGTGAAAGAACTGTACCCGAGCGTCGTTATCGGAGTAGAACGAGATACGTCCCAGGTTGTTGGGGTCCAGGTGGGTCACGAACATGGCGGTCTTGCCCTCGAGCACCGGGTAGCGCGCGGCGGTATCACGAATGTTCGTCTCGAGATCAGCAATCAGCGCTTCGCCTTCATCAGCCATGCCGAGCCCGGCGCTGTTGAGGCGGATCATCTCGCGCCAGCTGGTCGCCCAGGGGCCGGCGCGGTAGCCCACCACCGGCGCGATCTGGCTCAGCGTGTCGTAATCGCTCTGGCTCAGCCCCGAGTAGCCGGCCAGAATCACGTCCGGGCGGCTTGCCGCCACGGCCTCGAAGTCGATGCCATCGCCTTCGTCATAAAGCGCCGGCGCGGGCTCGCCGAGTTCCTCCAGGCGCGCCTCGACCCAGGGCAGCAGGCCGTTGCCGTTGGGATCGCCGAAGTTGGCCGCGGCAAAGCCCACCGGCACCACGCCGAGCGCCAGTGGCACTTCGTGGTTGGCCCAGGCCACGGTGGCGACGCGCTCGGGCGGCTGCTCGAGTACGGCGGTGCCCAGCGCACTCGGAATCTCCAGCGGGTACTCGACGGCGCCGGCCGGAGCGGCGAAAAGCGCTCCGGCGGCCAGCGCCGCCGCGCCCCATCGGCTTGCGAGCGAGCGTATGACGATGGTCATGCAAACCTCCTTGAAAGCGGTTCTTTACCAACGCACTCGCCCGGGACGAGGCCCGGGCGGTGTTGCGTGCGAGGGTGATCTAGAAATCGTAACGTAGCGTAGAAGAAATACTGCGCGGCTCGCCGTAGACGCCATAACCGGAAACGCTGCTGTAGTACTTCTCGTCGAACAGGTTATTGACGTTGACCTGCAGACTCAGCTCCGGGGTGAACTGGTAGCGGCCGAAGACGTTGGCCAGGGTGTAGCTATCCTGCTCGAAACGCGTCGGCAGGCCCGCCGGTGTAGAGAGGTTGGTCGCCGTCAGGCTGCTTTGCCAGTTCACGCCGCCGCCCAGCGTCAGCTCGCGCACCTGCGGCACGTGGTAGCTGGCGAACAGGTTGAACAGCGAGCGCGGCTGGTTGATGTTGAAGTCATCCTCATCGGATTTGGCCGTAAAGTGCGAGTAGCCCACGGTCATGTCCAGATCGTCGGTGATGGCGCCGCTGAGCTCCACCTCGAAACCTTCGCTGGTGACACCGCTAACGGCTTCGTAGAAGGTCTGGGTCTGGCCGGGAAATCCGGGCAGGGCCGCGGCGACGTTATCCTGCTCGATGCGGAAAACGGACACGGAACCGTTCAAACGGCCGTCGAGCCAGGCAGCCTTCAGGCCGGTCTCGTAGTTCCTGCCTTCGACCGGGTCGAGATAGCTGCCGTCGAGACCGAGATAATTCTGCGGCTCGAAGATTTCGGTGTAGCTGGCAAACGCCGAGTAGGTATCGTCGATGTCATAGACAAGCCCGCCGTAGGGCGTTACTTCGTACTTGCTCTGACGGTCCACGCGGCGGAACTGGGTCATGCCGTCCCACTCGGTATAGCGGGCGCCAGCAATAAGAGTCAGCGGGTCGGCAAGCGAAAACCGCGCCGCGGAGTACACCGCTTTTTGCCGCGTGCTCGACGCCTCGGACGGGGTAAAGGGTGCCCAGCCTTCGTTGGGTGCCGCGCCGTTCCAGTTGTTGAAATCATCGACCTGGAAACCGTCGATGAAGGTGTTTTCATAGTCGTTGGTCTGGTCACTGTAGCTGCCGCCGATGACCAGCTCGTGCTCGCGTCCGAGCAGGGAGAAGGGACCGCTGGCCTGGGCGTCGACGGAGTCGACCTCACGATGGCCGCGGTTCCAGCCGGTGTAGAAAAAAACGCCGCTGCCGTCCAGGCGGTTGGGTAGCGTGCCTTCCACGTAGGGGTAGGCGAGCTTGCCATCCATGTCCGTCTCTTCGTGGGCCGCCACCACTCGGGCTTGCCAGCCGCTGTCGAAACGGTGGCTGAGCTCGGCGAAGACCTTCTCGGATTCGAAATCGTAGTAGGACCAGTCCGGGGCCACGCTGAACGAGCGCGAGTAGTTGGTCGGGGTGCCGTCATCGAACCATAGCGGCAGGCCGCCCCAGGTGGGCGAAGACGTGTGGCTGTCCTGGTAGTCGAAGCCCAGCGACAGCGTGGTCGAGTCGGTCACGTCCGCGTCGATCACGCCGTAGCCGAAGGTGCGGCGCTTGTCTTCACGGTTCAGGTACGCGCCGCCTTCTTCATGGCCACCGATGAAGCGCGCCCGTACGTCGCCGGAAGGAGAGAGCGGCGTGGTCAGATCCACCGTTGATCCGCGCTTGTCCCAACTGCCCAGCGTACCGGAAACCGAGCCCGTGAATTCACGGCTGTCGGCGCGCTTGCGCACGAAATTGACCGAGGCGCCGGGGTTGCCCGAGCCGGTCACCAACCCGTTGGCACCTCGAACCACTTCCACGCGGTCATAGATCGCGGTATTGAGTCGGCCTTCGCCGAAGTACCAGCGGCCATCGCGGTTGAGGGTCGGGATCCCGTCGTACTGATAGCTGTTGATGCGAAAACCGCGGGAGGAGAAGTTGACCCGCTCGCTGTCGATCTTGCGCGCGGAAATGCCGGTCGTATTGGCGAGCACATCCTCGATGGAGTCGAGATTCTGGTCGCGGATACGCTGCTCGGTGACGATGCTGATCGCTTGGGGCAGCTCCTTTTGCGCCAGCGTCAGGCCCGTACCGGCGGTGGTGCTGCGCCGGGTGTAGCCGATGTTCTCGTAGAGGTTGGTCGCAGTGACCGTTACGCTATCCAGTGTCTGGGCATTGCCGGTGGTGCTTTCCTGGGCACTGGTGCCCGCCGAAGCAAAAAGGGCGCTGGAAACGAAGGCGCAGAGCGTAAGCCCCTTGAGCGTTGGTATGGCAGCCGCTGGGCGGCGAGAGCCTGGAGTGTTCATGGGTACCCTTGCGATGCGCTCGTGGCGCTTATGAGTCTTTATTGGCACGACGTGTTCATGAACGGGTCTGGTTCACAAACCTCGGGTGCAGAGAAATTGGCCCCGCGATCCTATGAAAATGTTTTTCGAATGTAAATGCTCTTGAGAAACATTATTATTATTTTTTAATTGTGAAGCGGTGCGCGCAAGTAAGCGACAGTTGCCCTTGCCTGTTTATCAGCTTGGGTGCCGGTGAGCAGGTAAGTACTTGAGTGAAAACCCGCTCGATGAACACCATTGCCTCCCGAAGGCGCGGGGCCGACGGGAGGCAATGGAGTATGGGGAGTATCTGCTTGCGCTTAGAACGAGTAGGTCAGCGTGGAGCTAATGCTGCGCGGCTCGCCGTACACGCCGTAGCCATTCAGGTAGCTGTAATACTTCTCGTCGAAGAGGTTTTTGACGTTGAGCTGAAGCGATAACTCCGGAGTGAAGTGGTAGCGTCCGAAAACGTTGGCAAGGGTGTAGCTACCTTGACTGAATTTATCAGGTATACCCGCAGGGGATGCAATGCCATCGGCGAAGAGCCTGCTTTGCCAGTTCACGCCGCCGCCCAGAGTCAACTCGCGTACCAGGGGTACGTCATGGCTGGCAAAAATGTTGAACAGCGAGCGTGGTTGATCGGTATTGTAATTGCCTTCGTTAACCTTGGCGGTAAAGTGTGAATAGCCCACGGTCATGTCGAGGTCTTCGGTCACCGCTCCGCTCAACTCGACCTCGAACCCTTCGCTGATGACGCCATCGGCCGTTTCATAGAACGTCTCGGCTTGCCCGGGGCCGCGCGATGTTGGGTTGCTCTATCCGCTCATGCACTGGATTCCGGCCCTTGGCATCGGAAGGCTCTTTACGGGGTTGGTGAAAGCGGAGAGGGCGCGCCGGGGTGTTCGAAGAGCGTCTGGATGATCCGGCACTCGGCGGTCGTGCCGCCTCGGCACTGGTCGACCACCTGACGAAGCTCGCTTGCCAGCGCTTGCAGTGCGCGAATGCGCTCTTCCAGATGCGTTAAGTGGCGGCTGGCGATGTCATCGGCGATGGCGCAGCTTCGCTCGGGATGATCGGAAAGGGTGAGGAGCTCCTGAATCGTGTCCAGGTCGAGCCCCAGCGCGCGGCCGTGACGAATGAAGCCGATACGCGAAAGCGCGCTATCGCTATAGAGCCGGTATCCCTGCTCGCCCCGCGCGGGTGCCTTCAGTAACCCCAGTTTTTCGTAATGGCGAATGCTTTCCGGCGAGCAGCCGGTCCGGCTGGCCACTTCGCCGATGCGATAGACGTTGCTCATGGCTTGACCCTGTAATGATTACAGGGTCTAGGCTAGCCACTATCCTATCGTTCGACAAGCAGGAGTCCATCATGGAGACGATCGACGCATTATTGAGTGTCGCGCTTAGCGCCGCCCCCTGGCTGCTGCTGGGGCTGTTCGTTGCCGGGCTGATCAAGGCCTTTCTTTCCGAGCAGGTGCTCACGCGCTGGCTGGGCGGCACCGGTTTAGGCAGCATTCTACGCGCAGCCGTTATCGGTATGCCGCTGCCGCTTTGCTCCTGCGGCGCCATTCCCACGGCCATGGCGCTGCATCGGGGCGGGGCAGGGCGCGGCCCGACCACATCGTTTTTGATCAGCACGCCCGGCGTCGGAGCGGATTCCATCTTTTTGACCAGCGCGCTGCTCGGACCCTTCATGGCCCTTTTACGCGTACTGGGAGCACTGGTGACCGCGATCGTCACCGGCATTCTGGTCAGCTTTACCAAAGAGCGCGCCGTGGCCACTAACAAAGCGTCATGCGGCGGCTGTTGCGGCTCGCGCGATGCTCATGACCATCAGGCTGGAGCACCCCCTGATGCGCCAAAGACGTCGTTGGGCCGCTTGTTGGGCGGGCTTCGCTACGCCTTTAGCGAGCTGTTGGACGATTTCAGCGCCTGGATCTTTGCCGGGTTGCTGCTGGCCGGCGTACTGATGGCCTGGGTGTCGCCTGACGCTCTGGCCGGGCTTTCGGGAGGGCCGCTGGCGCTTGCGCTGATGGCGCTCGTGGGTATTCCGCTTTACGTGTGCGCCGCCGCGGCCACGCCTATCGCCGCGGGGCTTTTGCTCGCCGGTATCACCCCGGGCATGGCGCTGGTCTTTTTGCTGGCTGGCCCGATCACGAGTCTTGCCACGCTGGCCGTCTTTCGCCGCGAGCTGGGCACCGCGGCGCTGGCGATCTACATGGGCAGTATTTTCGTGGTGACGGTGGCGCTGGGCGCGCTGGTCGATGCGGTGCTGACGCACGTCGGTATCGACCCGGTCAGCCAAGCAGTGCAGGTACAGGAGCTATTGCCGTCGAGTATCGAGTGGGCGGCGCTAGCGGTGCTGAGCTTTTTCGCTCTGCGCCCACTTCGCCGCCGGATGCTGGGGTTCTAGAAGGGGAAGACTCAACGGGGCTCGTCCGACGCCTCGCCAGGCTCGGGAGTGATGTCGATGGCCGCCAGGGCTTTTCTCTGCTCGAGGGTTTCCAGCGCGATCTGGTAGCACTCCTCGATGTGCTTGTTGCCCATGTACTTCATGGCGGTGTAGCTGATGCTGCCAGCCACGGCGCTGCCGATGATCGGCACGAACTTTGAGGTGCCCTTGGCGGCGATCTTGAAGCCCATCTTCTGCAGCAGATTGACGATCAGCTTGCGGGTAATGTACTTGCCCGCCATCTTGCTGCCCACGTTGGAGATCGCGGTCATCACCATGATCTTGGACTGGGTGTCCAGCTCGTCGATCTGCTCGGGCGTCAGACCGAAGCGCTCGTTGATCTGCGGGATCAGGCGCAAAAGAATCGCCACGTCGGAGCCGATATCCACGCCAGGAATGGGGATGATGGCGGCGCCGGCGGAGAGACTCGAGCTACGATTCACTTTCTTTTGACACGTCTTTTTGACGCTTTCCAGCTCTTCGATCGATTCGATCATCTGTAGGGCTCCTTGAGTGAGCGGTGTCGCTGCCTTCCCTGCAGCTCGGTCCCCGAGCCTTGTCGCCCGGGACTATGAGCGTAGTCAATGGCGGCGCCGCTTACACCCTGATACGCGAAAGCGACGCCTTGATATGACGCGTCATCGCCTCGCGCGCGGTGGTTGGCTCGCCGGCGCGAATGGCGTCCACGATGGCATCGTGCTCCTGGTTGACCTGCTGGGCGTGCAGGATCAGATCGCTTTGGGTCTTTTTCTGGCTAAAGCGGGCGCTGAAGATCACGCCGGTTTGCAGGGTCAGTAGTGAGCTGAGCAGAAACTTGTTGCCGGCGCTTTTGGCAATTTCGAGATGGAAATCGAAATCCTCCTGAGTGCCCTGCTTGCCGTGACGAAATAGCCGCCGCAGCGCCCGGGCCTTGCCTTCGATACGCGCCATATCCTCGGCGCGGCTACGCGTGGCGGCCAGCGCCGCCGACTCGGTTTCGATCAGAAGACGAAAATCGAACAGCGCGGCCAGATCGCTTTGGTCGCTGACGAAGTTCGGCGCGTCGAGTTCGGTGGCCGGGCGGGTGGCGACGAAAAGCCCGGCCCCCTGGCGGGAAACGATCAGCCCTTCGGCCTTGAGGCGGGCGGTGACGCCTCTCACCGCGCTGCGGCTGAGTTCGTAGCGTTTGGAGAGCTCGGCCTCGGTCGGGAGCTTCGCGCCGCGCAGATACTGCCCGCGCACGATCCAGTGGTGCATGTCGTCGTAGAGCTCGCCCGCTCTTTCGACTTTCGTCTTTGTTGTCATGCGCGCGCGTCCGGTTGTTGAATTTTTAGCTTTTCAAATCAGACGGTTGATGCTGTCTTCGGGTTTTGATGATAAACAAATTGCCGGAATTCGTCATTTTACGTGTACTGATGAAGCTGGTTGTTCGACTTCATAAGGAGATAACAATGCGTGTACGCCACCCTCTCACCGCCCTTGCTCTGTCGCTTTCGCTGGTATCCGTCGCCCAGGCCAACGACTTCGTGTTCGGCCATATCTATGAAGCGAGTCATAGTCACCACAAGTGGGCTCTGTGGGCCGCCGAGGAGATCGAAAAGCGCAGCGACGGGCGCCACACCGTCGAGGTGTTCCCCTCATCACAGCTGGGTAACGAGGTCGAGCTCAACGAAGGGCTGGGCCTGGGCGCCGTCGACATCATCTATACCGGCAACGCCTTCGCCGGCAACGCCTACCCGCCCATTGCGCTGGGTAGCGCGCCGTTCGTCTTCCGTGATTTCGACCACTGGCTTGCCTATTCGCGCAGCGACCTGTTCCAGGAGCTCGCCCAGGGCTATGAGGAGACCACCGGCCACGTGCCGCTGGGCCTGATCTATTTCGGCCAGCGCCACGTCACCGCCAACGAGCCGAAGCTGACCCCGGACGACATGAAAGGCATGAAGATTCGCGTGCCGGATGCGCCGCTTCTGCTGATGTTCCCCCGCGCCGTGGGCGCCAACCCGACCCCAATCGCATTCTCGGAGGTGTATCTCGCGCTTCAGCAGGGCGTGGTCGACGGCCAGGAGAACCCGCTGCCGATCATCCGCGCGATGAAGTTCGACGAGGTGCAGTCGGATATTTCGCTGACCGGCCACATTTTCGACAGCCAGCCGATCATCATGAGCGGCGACGCCTGGGCCCAGCTCTCCGAAGAGGATCAGGCGATGTTCCGTGAGGTGTTCCGCGAGGCGGGCGAGCAGGGTAGCCAGGATATTCAGCAGCAGGAGCAGGAACTGGTCACCTGGTTCGAGGAGAACGGCACGAACGTTCATGAAGTGGACCGGGCGCCGTTTGCCGAGCTGGTACGGCCTTACCTGACTGCCGATGACGTGGGCTGGAGCAGCGAACAACTGGAGCGGCTGGAGGCGATCGAGTAATGAACGACGACAAGGGCCGTCCCCTCGATCAGGTGACCCCTGCCGCCACCGGCCGCGATCCCGCGGCCGGTGGCGCGGCCATCGACCCAACCCCAGCGCCCGCTCCGCGCTGGGTGTTCGAGGATCATATCGCGCTGGTGGTTCTGATTGCGCTTGGCGGGGTTGTCTTCGCCCAGTTTCTATCCCGCTACGTTTTCAACCACTCGATTGGCTGGACCGAAGAGAGCGCGCGCATGCTGCTGGTGCTGCTGGTGTTCATCGGCGCCGCCGGGGCCGCCTCGCGCCAGGGCCATATCTACGTGGAGATTCTCGAGCTCGTGCTGCCGGCGCGGGAAAAGCGCTACCTGAAGGGCTTCAATAACTTCCTGAGCGCTGGCTTCTTCGCCTACGTGGCCTGGCTTGCCTGGCAGGTGGGTCAGCGGGTCTGGAGCTCCAGCATGAGCACGCTGCCGATTTCGAAAGGCTGGATCTATACCATCGTGACCGCCGCGCTGCTGCTGATGGCCTACCGGCTCGCGCGCCAGGGCATCAATCACTGGCGAGGAGATACGCCGTCATGATCATTCTTCTGTTTGCAGCGCTTGCGGTGCTGCTTTTGATCGGCGCGCCGGTTGCGGTGGCGCTGGCGGGCTCGTCGCTGGTCTACCTGCTGGCCGCCGACCGCATCCCCGACATCATCCTGATCCAGCGTATGGTCGGTGGAGTGGATAGCTTTCCGCTGCTGGCGGTGCCGTTTTTCATCCTCGCCGGTAACCTGATGAACGTGTGCGGCGTGACCGAGCGAATCTTCAGCTTCGCCGACTCCATGGTGGGGTGGATGCGCGGGGGGCTTGGCCACGTCAACGTGGGCGCCTCGGTGATCTTCGCCGGTATGTCCGGGGCGGCGATCGCCGATGCCGGCGGGCTTGGCGCGGTCGAGATCAAGGCGATGCGCGAAAAGGGCTACGACGTCGATTTCGCCGTGGGTATCACCGGCGCCTCCTCGACGGTCGGGCCGATCATTCCGCCGTCGCTGCCGCTGGTGGTCTACGGCGTGGTGGCCGGGGCTTCGATCGGTCAGCTGTTCGTTGCCGGTATCGTGCCGGGGCTTCTGATCGCGGGGCTTCTGATGCTGATGGTCGCAGTGATCTCCCATCGGCGCGGCTACCCGGTCGGCGAGCGCTTCTCACTGGTGCGCCTGGCGTCCACCTTCTTTCACGCCGCGCTGTCGCTGCTGATTCCGGTGATCATCGTCGGCGGGATCGTGCTGGGGATCTTCACCCCCACCGAAAGCGCGATCGCGGCGGTGGCCTACGTGCTGGTGCTGGCCACGCTCGTTTACCGCAGCGCCGGCTGGCGCCAGATCATCACGGTGTTCCGCGAAACCATCGAAATGACCTCGGTGGTGCTGTTGATCGTCGCGGCGTCGTCGATCTTTGCCTGGATCCTCACCCGCGAAGGCGTGCCCACGGCCTTTGCCGGCGCGGTGATGACGGTGGCAGACAACCCGATTCTGATTCTTATTTTGATCAACCTGATCCTGCTGGTGGTGGGCTGCTTCATGGAAACCGTGGCGGCGATCACCATTCTCACGCCGGTGCTGTTGCCGCTGGCGGTACAGGCCGGGGTCGATCCGGTGCAGTTCGGCATCATCATGGTACTCAATCTGATGATCGGGCTTCTGACCCCGCCGGTGGGGCTGGTGCTGTTCATTCTGGCGCGGGTGGCGGATATCTCGTTTCCCCGCGCGGTGCGCGCAACGCTCCCGTTCATCGCTGCACTTCTGGTCTCGCTGATCCTGATTACCTTCATCCCGGCGCTGACGCTTTGGCTGCCGAGCCTCATCTAGTCTGGAGTCTCTCTACATGAATCAACCGCTCAATCAGGCCGGCGTCGTTCAGGACGCGCGTATCGAAGCGATCGACATGGTGCCGATCGGAAGCTTTCTGCCGGAAAACGGCGGCTACGGCAGCGCCCGGGAAATCGGCCACGCGCGCATGGCGACTCTGGTGTTCGTGCGCCTGGCCTCGGGCATCGTGGGCATCGGCGAGTGCTACGGGCCGCCGAAGACCACGCTCGCCTACCTCGACATTCTGCGCGAAGCCTACGTGGGTCAGAGCGCTTTCGATCACCGCGCGATCTGGCGGCGCATGACCAACGTGCTCTACCACGTGCGCGCCCAGAGCCAGCTCGCCGCTGCCATCAGCGGGCTCGATATCGCCCTGCACGACGGCCTTGGCAAGCTTCTTGGCCTGCCGGTCTACCGGCTGCTCGGGGGCGAGGAGCAGGCCTCGATTCAGGTCTACGCCTCCGGCGGCTACTTCCACGAGCCGAAGGCGCTGCCGCTCGAGGCGCAGCTCGAACGGGTGGCCGGCGAGTTCGATGGCTACAAGATCAAGATCGGCCGCGGCATTGAAAGCGATATCGAGCGGATGCAGAGTGCCCGGCGCATTCTCGGCGACGACGTTGCGATCATGGCGGACATCAACGGCGCCTACACCGCCGATATTGCGCTCGAGTCCATGGCCGCGCTGGCATCCTACCGCCCCTACTGGATCGAGGAGCCGGTTGCGCCTGAGGATCTGCCGGGCTTTCGCCGTTTGGCCGCGCGGCGCTCGCTGCGCATCGCCGCCGGCGAGGCCTCGGTCAACGCGGTGGAGTTTCGCGAGCTGGCCGCCACCGGCAGCGTCGACGTGCTGATGCCGGATCTCAACCTGTGCGGAGGCTTCGTCGAAGCGCTGCGCATCGCTGATCTGGCTCATCTGGGCGGGCTGCGGGTCTCGCCCCACGTATGGGGGAGCGCCGTGGGCATCATGGCGGCGGCCCACTTTGCCGCTGCCCTGCCGTCCCAGCCGCACCCGGATCGCCACCATACGCCGACCTGGGTCGAGTTCGACGTCTCCGCTAACAACCCGCTGCGCGAAGCGCTCTTGACCGAGCCGCTGGCGCTCACCAAAGGGCAGCTTGCACTACCCACCGCCCCGGGTCTGGGCATCGAGATCGACGACGAGCGCCTCGCGGCGCTGAAGATCGAACTCTAACGAGCGACGCAAAAAGAAAGGGGCGCTGACCGGTTGGCCAGCGCCCCTTTTGCTTTTCAGTGCTATGCCCGCATTGTCGCCGACGGGTAGCGTTTTCAGGTTATTCGGATGTCGGCGATGTCGACGCCTGAGCGTCATCGCTCTCCTCAGGCGTTTCTTCCTGCGCCGGGGCGCTCGCCTCGCTCTCCTGGGGGGTATCGGGTGCTACGCGCCACACCACGTTGGTCAGATCGTCGGCGACGATCACCGCGCCGTCCGGGGCGACGCTCACACCTACCGGGCGGCCGCGAGCATTGCCTTCGTCGCTCAAAAAACCGCTGACGAAATCGATCGGGTCGCCGGCGGGGGCGCCGTTCTCGAAGGGAATGAACACCACCTTGTAGCCCACCGGGTCGGCGCGGTTCCAGCTGCCGTGCTCGCCGACGAAGACGCCATCGGCGTATTCTTCGCCCACCGCCTCGTTGGAGAACGCCACGCCCAAGGGCGCCACGTGGGAACTCAGGCTGTAGTCCGGAGCGATGGCAGATTCGACTTTTTCTGGATTCTCGGGCTTGACGCGCGGGTCGACGTTTTGCCCCCAGTAGCTGTAGGGCCAGCCGTAGAAGCCGCCCTCCTGCACCGAGGTAAGGTAGTCCGGTACCAGATCCGGGCCCAGCTCGTCGCGCTCGTTGACCACTGCCCAGAGCTGATCGGTACCCGGCTGAATGGCGAAGTCGGTGGGATTACGAAGCCCCGTCGCGTAGGGGCGGTGGGCGCCGGTCTCGGCGTCGATCTCCCACACCTGAGCGCGGTCGATCTCGGCTTCCATGCCGCGCTCGGTGATGTTGCTGTTGGAGCCGATGCCGACGTACAGGTACTGGCCATCGGCACTGGCGACCATCGCCTTGGTCCAGTGGTGGTTGATCTCGGCGGGAAGCTGGGCGATCACTTCCGGCGCGCCGTTGGCCCGGGCCTGGCCCTCTTCATAATCAAAACGTACCAGCGCGTCCTGATTGGCAACGTAAAGGCCGTCGTCGATCAGCGCCAGGCCGTAGGGGGCGTTCAAATCCTCGGCGAAGATGGACTGCTCATAGGTACCGTCACCGTTGGGGCGCAGCAGCGTCAGCCGGTCGCCGCTTTCCACCGAGGTGTTGCCCTGATCCTTGATGTAGCCGGCGATGATGTCCTTGGGCTTTAGCTGCGGGGCATTACCGCCGCTGCCTTCGGCCACCAGAATGTCGCCGTTCGGGAGCACGATCGTCTGGCGCGGCACCAGAAGGTCGGTGCCGATGGCGGAAATGGTGTAGCCCTCTGGCACGGTGGGCAGTCGATCCCCCCACTCGGCGGGCTCGGGTACGGTCATGTCCGGCAACAGGCCGCGCTGGGGCTCCGGCAGGGTCGGGTTCGGGCCGTAGGGCTGTTCGACGTCGGCGGCGCTGGCGGTGCCCGCCATTAGCAGCGCCGAAAGCGCGATCAGGGGCGTTGAGCGAAAAGCAGTCATACAGAAACTCCGGTTGCGCGCGAGCGATTGAAGCCGAGAAATAGCGCGATCAGGCTCATCAGCGTCACCGCGCAGGAAAGCACTAGCCCGGTGGGCATCATGGCCCAGGCATCGCGGGCGTGAACCAGCGCGTTGATGAACCCCAGCACCCACGTGGCAATGAGCAGCGCCACATAAGCGAAGGCCAGCGCGCCGCGCGTCGAGGCGCGAAAGAGCCCGACGAGTGCTGCGATGATCGCGAAGCCGTTGAACACCAGCGCGCCGGCGATCAGCCAGGAAGCAAAGGTGCTCCACTGAATATGAAAGCTTACCGAATAGGCGTAATCGCTAAGCGCTGCGCCAAGAAACAGGGGCAGCATTCCAATCAGCAGCACGGCGTGGAGCGGATGAAGCTCGCGCGGCTTGAGAGGGGGGTGAGTCGGGTGGGCGGTCGCCGACATGGTGGTCTCCTTTCAGGGGTTGATTGGCACGGTACGCTAAAGGGCAGGCGAGTCGCGCTATGAGTATAGGAGACGTTCCGGCGGCTCACGTAACAATTCGCGGTGAGATTCGGGCCTGGCCGCGCGTTCGAAAGCTCGAAATTTGGCCCGCCTGCGGGTACCCTACGCGCCATTCGAACTTTTCACTATATGACACAGTGCGCTACCGTTGAGCGCGCGCAAGTGATTATAAAGGCGGCAAAAAGCGATGATAAACTAAGGTCTAATTCAATATTTTTCCATAAAAATTAGTGGTTTGTGGGTGTCTTGCTGGTTTTTCGTTTTTTTATATTGTTTTTTTTAATCGCCCCGATAGGATGCCGAAAAAAGAAAATATTATTTTCGCAAAAGAACATTTCGTGCGCTGGGGCGAAACGTCAAGGCACGCGGGTGAACCCATTCACGCACCGGTTGGAATACCATGCTTGGAACCATCTTTCTTCATGAAATTGCCGGAACGGCCATCCTTACACTGCTGGGCTGCGGGGTGGTGGCGAACGTGCTGCTCAACGGCACCAATGGCAAGGGTAGCGACGGTATCGTCATCTTCTTTGGCTGGGGGCTGGCGGTGTTCTGCGCCGTTTACGTGGCGTTCGATACCGGCGCGCACATCAACCCGGCGGTAACGCTGGCGCTTCTAGTGGGCCCGGCCAGCGAATACGCGCCCGGCATACCCATTAATCTGGCCACTACGCTTGCCTATTTCAGCGCGGAGTTCATCGGCGCGTTTCTGGGCGCGGTGGTGTGCTATCTGGCCTACAAGAAGCACTACGACGCCACCGAGGACGCCGGGGCGATGCTCGCCACCTTCTCCACCGGTCCGGCGATTCCCGCTTTTGGCTGGAATCTGGTCACCGAGATCATCGGTACTTTCGTTCTGATCTTTGTCATTATCATGTTCGGCAATACACCTTCGGGGCTTGGCCCGCTGGCGGTGGCGCTGCTGGTGGTGTCGATCGGCGCCTCGCTCGGCGGGCCCACGGGCTACGCGATCAACCCGGCGCGGGATCTCGGCCCGCGTATCGCCCACGCGCTGCTGCCGATTCGCCATAAACAAGGCAGCAACTGGTCCTACGCCTGGGTGCCCATCGTCGGGCCGGTGATTGGCAGCGTTCTTGCCGGTCTCGCCGCGCACGTTTACTAGTTTCGCTTTCGTTTCGACCCTTTTTAGTTTCGATCCTTGGCATACACCAACGCTTGAGAGGCCGCTCATGAGCCAGAAAAAATACGTTCTCGCTATCGACCAGGGCACCACCAGCTCGCGGGCGATGCTGTTCGATCACGAAGGCCGGGTCGCCAGCATGGCGCAGCACGAGTTCGAGCAGATCTTCACCAAACCGGGCTGGGTCGAGCACTGCCCGCGCGAAATCATGACCAGCGTGCTGACTACCCTGACCGAGGTGATCAACCAGAGCGGTATCGACGCCGCCGAGATCGCTTCCATCGGTATCACCAACCAGCGCGAAACCACCGTGGTATGGGACAAGAACACCGGCCAGCCGGTGCACAACGCCATCGTCTGGCAGTCGCGCCACTCCGCCGAGATCTGTGACGAGCTGCGCGAGGCCGGCCACGCGGAAATGATTCGCGAAAAGACGGGCCTTGTGATCGACGCCTACTTCTCCGCCACCAAGCTCAAGTGGATCTTCGACAACGTGGCCGGTGTGAAAGAGAAGGCCGAGAAGGGCGAGCTGCTGTTCGGCACCATCGACAGTTGGCTGATCTGGAACCTGACCGGCGGCAAGGTGCATGCAACAGACGTCAGCAACGCCTCGCGCACCATGCTGTTCAACATCCGCGATCGGGCCTGGGACCCGGAACTGCTGGAGCTGTTCGGCGTGCCCGAGTCGATGCTGCCCGAGGTCAAGTCCTCCAGCGAAGTGGTCGGCCATATCCTGCCCAAGTACCTGCTCGGCGAAGAGGTGCCGATCGCCGGCATCGCTGGCGACCAGAACGCCGCGCTGTTCGGTCAGGCCTGCTTTACGCCGGGCATGGCGAAGAACACCTACGGTACCGGCTGCTTCACCCTGATGAATACCGGCACCACCGCCACGCCGTCGAAAAACGGCCTGCTCACCACCGTGGCTTGGGAAGTGGACGGCACCCTCGAGTACGCGCTGGAGGGCAGCGTGTTCGTCGCAGGCTCGGTGATCCAGTGGCTGCGCGACGGTATGCGCATGCTCGGCAAGGCCTCGGACTCCGAAGCTTATGCGGTGCGCGCCAAGGATAACGACGGCGTCTACATGGTGCCGGCCTTCACCGGGCTCGGCGCGCCGTACTGGAACTCCAACGTGCGCGGTGCCACTTTCGGGCTTTCCCGCGGTACGCAAAAGGAGCACTTCATTCGCGCGGCGGTGGAGTCGCTCGCCTACCAGAGCGCCGATGTGCTCAAGGCGATGCAGGCGGACGCCGACATCGCCCTGAGCGAGCTTCGCGCCGACGGCGGCGCGATCAGCAACGATTTTCTCGCCCGGTTCCAGGCCGACATCCTCGGTGTGGACGTGTTGCGCTGCGAGGTGAACGAGACCACCGCCTTGGGCGCTGCGTATCTCGCCGGCCTGGCAGTGGGCTTCTGGCAATCCCGTGAGGAGATCACCGAGCAGTGGGCGCTGGAGAAGCGCTTCACGCCGGAAATGAAAGACGACAAGCGCGACGCGCTCTACGCCGGCTGGAAGAAGGCGGTCAACGCCACCATGGCGTTTCACGTCGACTCCTGAGGGGCACCCTCTTGCAACGTACCCCCGGCAACGCCGGGGGTTTTTGGTTGCAGAGGCGTTGAGTCGGGCTGGCACTCGAGCCCGGGGCAGGGCATCCTGAAAATACGCCGATGCAAGGTGAGGAGAAGGGAGGCAGGCGATGATCAAGGCGGCGATCTATCGAGCGCTGGCGCCAGAAGCGCGCCAGGCGCCGGGGCTCTCCTGGACCAATCGAGTCATCTGTGTGCTGATTCTACTCTCGGCGCTGACCGCGATTCTCGAGACCGAGCGAACCCTGGTCGCCCAAGCGCCGGCGCTGTTTCCTTTTCTTGAAACCCTGTTTGTCGCGCTGTTTCTGATCGAGTACCTGGCGAGACTCTACGCTGCGGGAATGGAGCCGCGCTATCGCGGCTTGAAAGGGCGGCTAAGGTATCTTTTCTCGTTCTGGGCACTGGTCGACCTGGCCGCGATCCTGCCTTACTTTCTGGGCTTCGTGGCCCACGACAACGCGTTCATACTGCGCCTTTTTCGTCTGGTGCGCATGCTGCGCCTGGCCCGTCTTGGGCGCTTCAGCCAGGCCTGGCACGCGCTCTCCGTGGCGCTCTCGTCGCGCGCGCACGAGCTCTGGCTCAGCGCCGGGGTGGCGGGGCTTTTACTGCTGTTTTCGTCCTGCTGTCTTTATGTGGTGGAAGCCGCCGCTCAGCCCGAGGCCTTCGGCAGCGTCCCCCGGGCGCTTTGGTGGAGCATCGCCACGCTTACCACCGTCGGCTACGGCGACGTCACTCCGGTCACCGCGCTTGGCAAGGTCTTCGCCGGGCTGACCGCGGTGGCGGGTATCGGCCTGATCGCCATGCCCACCGGCATCCTCGCCGCGGCGTTCAGCGAAGCGCTGCACAGACGCCCGCCCTCTAGCTGAACCGCTGGCGCATTCTGGGCAACGCACGGGCAATCGGCGGCAGGCGAAGCGCTAGCAGCAGCGCCCCTACTGCGGCGTAGCCGGCCCATTCGGCCATGTCCGCGCGTACCACCCAGAAGAAGTGCAGAAGGATCAGCGCGAGAATCGGGTAGGCGAGCTTGTGCAGGGTTTTCCAGCGCTTGCCGAGCTTGCGCATGGCGGCCCGGTTGGAGGTTGCGCCCAGAGCGATCAGCCCGAGCAGCGCAAGCATGCCAACGATGATGTAAGGGCGTTTGACGATCTCGGCGCCCAGAAGCGCCCAGTTGAGCCCCAGAATGAACAGCGCGTAGCAGCACAGATGCAGCACCGCGTAGGCCAGCGTCCAGAGCCCGAGCTGACGGCGGATCAGCGCGAAGCCCTTCCAGCGGGTGAGTTTGGTCAAGGGTGTCAGGCTGAGCGTGAATAACATCAGCCATAGCCCGCCAAGGCCGATGTTCAGGAGTAGATAGCGCCCCGGCTCCGGGCCGGCGGCGTTCTGATAGACCTGAAAACTCCAGTAGACGAGCGGAGCGAGGGCGGCCAGAAAGACCGCCACGCGCCACAGCCGCCACTTGGCTTCCTGCTTTGCCATGGTTACCTGCCCTGATCGTCAGTGCGTGGGAGTGTCGTCGATGCGGTCAATAGTTGACGCTCAGATCCATGCCGGCGTAGAGCTCGGCGACCTCGTCGGCGTAGCCGTTGAACATCCGCGTGTCGATGTTATTGGGGCTGAAGAGGCTGTTGGGCAGGCGCCGCTCGGTGGCCTGGCTCCAGCGTGGGTGGTCCACTTCCGGATTCACGTTGGCGTAGAAGCCGTACTCGTTGGGCGCCAGCAACTGCCAGGAGTTGACCGGCTGCTCTTCGACCAGCGAGATACGCACGATCGACTTGATGCTCTTGAAGCCGTACTTCCAGGGCACCACCAGACGGAGCGGCGCGCCGTTCTGGTTGGGCAGCTCGCGCCCGTACATGCCGAGTGCCAGAATCGTCAGCGGGTGCATCGCCTCGTCCATGCGCAGGCCTTCCACGTAGGGCCAGTCGATCAGCGCGAAGGACGAGCGCTGGCCGGGCATCTGCTCCGGGTCGACCAGGGTCTCGAAGCGTACGTATTTGGCCTTGCTGGTCGGGTCGGCGCGGCGAATTACGTCGGCAAGCGGTATGCCGAGCCAGGGAATCACCATCGACCAGGCCTCGACACAGCGCAGGCGGTAGATACGCTCCTCGAACTGCGAGGGGCTGGCGAAGTCCTCGAGGGTAAAGCGCCCGCCGTTGTTCACCTCGCCGTCGACCACCACGCTCCAGGGTTCGGTTTGAAGGCTGCCTGCGCGCTTGGCCGGGTCGCTCTTGCCGGTGCCGAACTCGTAGAAGTTGTTGTAGCCGCTGGCATCCTCGAAGGGCGCCAGGGTGTCCTTGTCCGGGTCTGCCGGGGTCACGGCACGCCACTGGGACTGGCTGATTTTTTCGTCGAGCCAGGCTGGCACGTCGCCGCTAGGTACATCGCTGTAGTTTTCGCTCGCCTTGACGCGGCCGGAGAGCATGAGCCCGGCGCCGACACCGGCAACACCGCCCAGAAAGCGGCGGCGGCTCAGGTAAACGGACTCCGGCGTCACATCGGATTCACGCAGGTTGCTGGGTTTGGCGATCTTGATCAGCATGTTCTCTCTCCCTGACGACGGCCCCAGCGGCATGCCGAAGGCGCGTTCGTAGCATTATTGTAGCCGGGCTAGAGCATCTAACCGTGTTTAGCCCTGACTGGTTTCGATAGCCACACCGGCGAAAAGTTCGCTCGTCAGGCGCTCGTTCCGACGGGCGTCGACTCCGCGGTATCCGGCGCTGGCCGGTCGGGGCGGGTCGCCATGGTCTCGGCCAGCCGGTCGAGTGACAGCGAAAGCCGCTCGACCAGGCCGATAAGTAGCTCGCGACGCCGACGCGGCGTTTGCTCGAAGGTCTCGAGCGCCTGGTCAAGACGCTGACCGGCTTCGATCACCCCGCTGGGGCGTTGCCCGTGGGCGCTCTGCTCGAAGGCCTGGGCGAGCGCGCGCAATAGCGCCCGGTGGGCGCGCTGGACTTCCGCGTGGGGGATGGCGTCGAGCTGATGGCGCAGGCGCAGCGTAGCCGTGCCTACGTCGAGTCCGGTCAGACCCAGAATGAACAGATGGCGCTGCTGCTCCGGTAGCATGTCGTCGTGCTGGGCGAGCTGCAAGAGCCGGTCCGCCATGCGGCCGCTGAAGCGGGCTTCGCTCTGGGTGATCGAGCGCCGGCGCAGGCGGTGGATATCGCGGGAAATGGCGTGGATCAGGCGCCGCCGACGAAGCTTCGTGCCAAGCCCCGGCAGCAGGCGAAACGCCGTGACCACCGTGGTCAGGCCGATCAGTGCGGCGACCACGCGGTTGGCGAAGCTATCGAACGAGAAGTCCATATCGTTGCCGGGCATGGTGAGCAGGATGTTGAAGATGGTAAAGGCCAGGCAGTACCCCATGGTGGCCGGGTTGGAGGCCCCCAGAAGCCCCAGAAACAGCGGCGCGCCGAAGACCACCGCCAGCAGCGCGAAGTCGTGGACCTGAGAGAGCAGCACGTGGCCGAACAGAAAGGCGCTGGGAATCGCCGCCAGCATCCCCTTGTAGAACATCATCGTCACCATCACCGGGTTGTCGCGGCTGGCGAAGAACGCCGAGAACAGCGTGCCCAGCAGCATCGCCACCATCGCACTCTGCCAGGCGGTGACGATCCAGAAAGTGGCGAGCCCGGCGAATACCAGCCCCGAGCGCAGCGCGTTGATGCCGGCGGCCACGTGATCGCGGTGCCAGGCCAGCGGTCCGGCGCGCAGCCGGTAAGTGCCGGGAGCGGCGATCGCCTCGCGGGCATCGAGCATCACTCGGGCGTGGCCCAGCACCTCGCGTAGCCCCAGGCGCAGGCGCCGGTCCAGCGGCGAAAGCGCGTCACTATCGGCGTCGCGCTCGTGAAGGGAGGCGCGCAGCTCATGCAGGCGGCGACGCGCCTCGGGTACGCCGGTGACCTGTTCGGCGTCGCGAAAGCGGGCAGCCATCTCGCGAGCAATGGCGAGGCTCTGCGGATCGAGGCGCTCGGCGTGGTCGTGTAAAAGCTGATGAAGTGCGTGCAGGCTCGCCAGAAGACGCAGCGTACGCCGGGTCAGCACGTGGGCGGCGCGAATGCGCCCGGGGCCTTCCGGGCCTTCGAAGCGCGCCGCCTGGCTGTCGGTTTCGACCACCGTAAGCGCGCCGAGGCTTTCGCGCAGCGCAGCCTGCATGGCGGGAATGTCGTCGCTCGCTTCCAGGCGCAGCGCGGCGTGGTTGAAGGCGCGGTTGATCACCGTGTCCGCCTGCTGGGCCAGGTGGCCGCCCACCCTTGAGGGCCATAACAGCGAGCTGACCAGGGTGGCGCAGATCGCGCCCAGGCCCAGCTCGGTCATGCGTGCCACGGCGATATTGAAGATCCCGGCGGGAGAGCTTCCGTTGGAGATCACCACGATCAGCATGGCGGTCACCGCCGCCATCAGGCATCCGTAGGTATAGTTGTTGCGCCAAAGCGAGCCCACGTAGGTGCAAAACGCGATCCATAGCGTCAACGTCACCAGCGCCGGCACCCGCGCCTGGGCGAACAGCGCCATGATCGCGACCCCGGCGACGGCGCCGACGAAGGTGCCGCCGAGCTGGCAGATGCCTTTCTCGATCACCATGCCGCTCATCGGCCGCACCTGCAGAAAGGCCGCCGAGATCAGCGCCCAGTAGGGCCGCTCGAGATCGAAGTAGAAGGCGATATAGAGTGCCAGCATCATCGCTACGGTGGTCTTGATCGCGAACTGGACCGCCGAGACCTCGGGCATCAGATAGGTTTTGATCAGCGGCGGCACGGGCTACTCGGCGCCATCATCGGGGTGGATGCGCACGGTGGCAGTCATACCCACGCTCAAAAGCGTCTCGTCCGGAATGTCGTCGAGCACGATTCGCACCGGAATACGCTGGGCCAAGCGCACCCAGTTGAAGGTGGGGGCCACTTGGGGCAGAAGCTGAGCGTTGAGGGCGGTGTTGGCGTCGGCGATGCCGCGGCCGATGCCCGCCACGTGGCCTGAAAGCGGCGTGTTGCCCTGCATCAGCGTCACGTCCGCCGGGTCGCCGACGCGAATGCCGGCCATCTTGGTCTCCTCGAAGTAGCCCACCACGTAGTAGGAGTTCTCGCGGATCAGCGCCATCACCGCCGTGCCGCGGTTGACGTAGTTGCCGGCGGTGAACTGGACGTTGAGAATATGGCCGCTGGCGGGCGCGGTGGCGTTGGCGCGCTCGAGATCGAGCTGGGCGGCTTCCAGCGCGGCCTCGGCCTGTTCGAGATCCGCCGCCGCTACCTGGGCGTCGATCTGAGCGATCTGCTGGTTCTCTTGGCTGATCGCCCGGCTGTTGCCCAGCTGGTTGCGCCGATTGGCCTCGGCGCGGCTGAGCTCGAGCGTCGCCTGGCGGTGTGAAACCTCGGCCTGGGCCTGGTTCACCGCTGCCTGGTAGCGGGCGTCGTCGATCTGAAACAGCGGGTCGCCTTCGCTGACGTAGTCGGTATCATTCACCGACAGCGTCCTGACCCAGCCGGAAACATCCGGGGCGATAGTGATGACGTCGGCGTGCACCCGTCCGTCGCGGGTCCAGGGGGTGTAAAGGTAGTAGCGCCAGAGCCAGGTGCCGGCGGCGATGGCCAGCGCCACCATCAAGAGCGTTAGCAGAATACGAAATGAGCGGCGCATCAAGGAGTCTCGAGCAAAACGGTGAAAACGAAGGTGATCAGCGCGGTCACGATCACGAATAGCGATACGTCGAACCAGGCCTCGAACCAGAGCGGGCGGGCACCGGCGGCCAGGTGCAAGAGCGTGCGCAGCGCAAGCGTGACGACAAAGCCCAACAGCGCATAGAGCAGCAGCGGGCTGATGAAGATGCCGCCAATGGCGATTTCTTGTAGACCCATGATCACCCTGGAAAAGCGAAACGATAAAGTGGTCAGCTTAGCCGCTTATCCGGCGCCTGTCCGCCCGCGCCCGCTGTTCGTCGCGTTTACCGCTATGGTTTATGCTGTAAAGGCACTATCGACCGAACAAGACGGACCGAACAACACAGGGAAGGGAGACGTTTCATGGTCAGGGCAATTGGACTGACGCGCATTCCGCTGCGCAACGCCGTGCTGGTGACCAGCGCCGTGCTGCTGGTGATATCGATCATCGGCGTTTTCTACGCCTGGCCCTGGTGGGCTGGCGTGGCTATCTTCGGCGCGTTGACGATACTGGGCGTTCATGACAAGACCCAGCGCCAGCGCACCGTCAGCCGGCTCTACCCGGTGCTGGCGCACTGTCGCTATTTTCTCGAGTCGATAGGCCCGGAGATACGCCAGTACTTCATTCAGTCGGATCTCGACGAGCGGCCCTTTTCCCGGGAGCAGCGCTCGGTGGTTTATCAGCGGGCGAAGAATCTGTCGGACAAGAAGCCCTTCGGCTCGCTTTTGGACATGTACCGCCCGGGGCATGAGTGGATCAACCATTCGCTGGCGCCCACCACCATCGAGGATCACGACTTTCGCGTGCGCGTGGGTGGAGCGCGCTGCTTGAAGCCCTACCACGCCAGCGTGCTCAACATCTCCGCCATGAGCTTTGGTTCGCTTTCCGGCCACGCCATCGAGGCGCTCAACGCCGGCGCTCAGAAGGGCGGCTTCTACCACGATACCGGGGAAGGTTCGATTTCGCGCTACCACCGCATCCACGGCGGTGATCTGGTGTGGGAGATCGCCTCCGGCTACTTTGGCTGTCGCCACGACGACGGCAGCTTCAACGAGGAGCGCTTTGCCGAAAACGCCCGGCTCGAGCAGGTCAAGATGATCGAGATCAAGCTCTCCCAGGGCGCCAAACCCGGCCACGGCGGCATTCTGCCCGCCGCCAAGGTCACCAAAGAGATCGCCGAAGCGCGGGAGGTGCCGGAAGGCCAGGACGTGATCTCGCCGGCCGCCCACAGCGCCTTCACCACGCCGCTGGAGCTGATGGCGTTCATCGGCCGGCTGCGCGAGCTCTCCGGCGGCAAGCCGGTGGGGTTCAAACTGGCGATTGGTCACCCCTGGGAGTGGTTTGCCATCGTCAAGGCGATGCTCGAAACCGGCGAGCGGCCGGACTTCATCGTCGTTGACGGCGGTGAGGGCGGCACCGGCGCCGCCCCGCTGGAGTTCATCAACCGCCTGGGCGTGCCGCTGACCGAGGCGCTCACGCTGGTACACAACACCCTGGTCGGCACCGGGCTACGCGAGGAGATTCGCATTGGCGCCGCGGGCAAGATCACTTCCGGCTTTCAGATCGCCCGCACCATGGCGCTGGGGGCGGACTGGTGCAACGCCGGGCGCGGTTTCATGTTCTCGCTGGGCTGCATTCAGGCGCTCAACTGCCATTCGGACAAGTGTCCGAGCGGCGTGGCGACACAGGACCCGAAGCGAAGCCGCTACCTGGACGTGGCGGACAAGACCGAGCGCGTCTACCACTTCCACCGCAATACGCTCAAGGCGCTGGGTGAGATGCTTGCCGCCGCGGGGCTCACGCATCCGCTGGAGCTCGGCCCGGAGCATATCATCCGCCGGGTCAGTGAAAACGAGGTGCAGTCGCTCGATCAGATCTTCACCTTCCTCAAGCCCGATGAGCTGCTGGGCGGTGAAAGCCAGCATACGGTATTCAACCATTACTGGAAACAGGCGCGCTCGGACTCCTTCCAGCCGCCAAGCGAAGTGGCGCGGCTGCGCATGACCAAGCTCGAGTAGACACGCGGTGGGCGGGCTGCGCGAGTGGTGCGAAAGTGCGCTACCCTTGGCGCCATGGCCGGCGAGCGCAACACCTGCCCGCGTTCGAACACCAGGGATGGATAGGCAATGAAACGAAGTATCTGGCGATTAGCCGCAGCGCTGGGCGCGTGTGTTTTTCTGATGGCAGGCGCCGCCCAGGCGCAAAGCCAGGACGGCGACGGCGATGGCCTCTGGTACACCCTGGACGAGCTGAACGTGGGGCTTGGGGCGCCGCCGGAGGACGTGATCCGTATCACCCCGCGCGAGGCCATCCGTAGCTTCCAGGCGCTGACCGACCAGGAGGAGTACGCCGACGCCGCTCACATTCTTAATCTTTCCGATATCGACCCGGCCGAGCAGCCCGAGCGCGGCGCCGAGCTCGCCCGAAAGCTCTCCGAGGTATTAAAGCGCGGCGACTGGCTGACCGCTTCGAGCCTGCCGGCCCGCCAGGACGCGGCGATCGAGAGCACCGCCGGTGAAAACCCCATGGCCGGCAAGCCGCGCCGGGATATCGAACTCACTGCGCTGGAGGTGGGGGGCGATACTTTTGATGTGCGCATGGGGCGCTACTTCGTTGAGGGCGGGGAACCGGCCTGGCTGATCATGCCTGAAAGTGTGGCCTCCATCGATCTTTTGTACGAGGAGTACGGCCCCTCCTGGCTCGAGGGCCATCTGCCGGAGAGCCTCAAGACCAACTTCGGCCTGCTGATGGTCTGGGAGTGGATCGCTATTCCGGTTTTTCTGGTTTTGATCACCTCGCTCGGCTGGGGCGTTTACCGGGTGTTCGATCTGCTCTCACACTGGCTACCGCCTGGCAGCGTTACGATCTACGTCTCGCAGATCAAGATGCCGGTGTCGCTGATCGTGGTATCGCTGGTGACTCAGATG
This sequence comes from Halomonas sp. HNIBRBA4712, assembly GCF_043558675.1. Classification (NCBI taxonomy): domain Bacteria; kingdom Pseudomonadati; phylum Pseudomonadota; class Gammaproteobacteria; order Oceanospirillales; family Halomonadaceae; genus Halomonas; species Halomonas sp. HNIBRBA4712. Next base: position 675,886 of record NZ_JBIFXR010000001.1, read on the forward strand.
CTGCTGGACTACGTGGTGTCGTTTTCCGCCATCGCCACCACCACCTTTCGCATTCTGTTGATCATCGTCATGGCCTGGGGCGTGGGCACGATCGCACTGCGCCTGGTCGATACCCTGATGCTGCGCATGGCGCGCAAGCTGGTCGGCGAGATCGACGACACCAAGCCCAAGGATGATCGGCGCCTGCTCACCACGCTTTACGCGGTGCGCCGGGTGATCATCCTGCTTACCGTGACCACGGTTGCGGTCTACGTACTTGGTCAGATTCAGCTGTTCGAGACGCTCGGGCTTTCACTGCTCGCTTCGGCGAGCGTGCTGGCGGTGCTGGTGGGTATCGCGGGCCAGGCGGTGCTGGGTAACATCCTTTCATCGCTGCAGCTGTCGCTGGCCAAGCCCATCCGTATCGGTGACCTGGTGATGTTCGAGGGCCACTGGTGCTACGTGGAGGGGATTTTCTATACCTACATTCGGCTGCGTATCTGGAACGAACGCCGCTTGATCGTGCCGGTGACCTACTTTGTTTCCAGGCCCTTCGAGAACCTCTCGGTCAAGAACGCCAAGAATTATCGCTCCTTCGAGATGACGCTGCACATCAGCGCCGATATTGAGGTGCTGCGCAAACAGTTCTACGCCTTCGCCGAACAAAACGAGAACGTGATCGAACTGCACAATCTCTACTTCTACCTGACCGCCCAGCAGGGCGCCCAGCAGACCATGACCGGCTACTTCGTCGCCTCCGACCCCTTTGCCGGCTGGGTGGCGGAAAACGAGCTACGCGAGCAGATGCTGACTTATCTTCGCAACCACTACCCCGAGTGGTGGCCGCGGGATATCGTGGTGCTCAGCCACGAGGACATGGCCAAGGGCGACGGCGCCAAGACCCACTACACAGTGAAAGGAAACGCCGCCCCGAAACCGGACGGCGACTGATGAGCCAGGCCCCGGCGACGCCCGGGGCGTGAAGACATCAGGCGAAAACGCGAAAACGCTCGCTGTCGTCCATGAATGTCTTTTCACTGAACCCGCTTTCATGGGAGCCAAACGGCATCTGCGCGCGCAGCGTCCAGCTCGACGGTAGATCCCATTCCTTCGCCACTGCCTCGTCGATAATCGGGTTGTAGTGCTGAAGGCTTGCGCCGATGTTGGCCTCACTCAGCGCCGTCCACACCGCGAACTGGGCGATGCCGGTGGCGTGTTCCGACCACACCGGGAAGTTGTCGGCGTAGAGCGGAAACTTCTCCTGCAGGTTTTTTACCACGTCCTGATCTTCATAAAACAGCACCGTGCCGGCGCCGGCAGCGAAGGCGTTGACCTTCTTCTCGGTCGACGCGAAGGCGTCCACGGGAACGATCTCGCGCAGCGTGTCCATCACGATTTGCCACAAGCGGTCGTGGTGCTCGCCAAACAGAATCACCGCCCGCGAGCTTTGCGAGTTGAACGATGTCGGGGCGAGCTTCACCGCGCGCTTGATCAGCGCGCTCGTCGCCTCTTGGTCCAGGGGGATCTGTTTGCCGATCGCGTACTGGCTGCGGCGAGTTTCAAAAACGCTAATGGCGGGATTTGTCATTCTATCTCTCCTTGAGTTGTCAGCGTTCGTTGGGCGATACTCAATCGATTAGCCCTAATTTAGATTAACGCGGTTTAGTAATCCATGTAGAAAAGTCATTGTTACGGAAGAATAAAATTATTGGGTCTGTCAACGCCACACAGTCGAGAGGAGGATGAAAATTATGGTTCATCGCAGATCAGCGTGAACCAGGCCGGATGGAGGGACGGCGGTCAATCCGGGTAAGCTGATGTTCACCATAAACCTCAGCCCCTCACCTGGACACCGCCGTCACCATGAATGCTACCCCCTGGAGCCTGTTCTGGAAAGGCTTCACCATCACCCATCACGAGTTCCTTGCGCCTCAGGTGCTGCGGCTCCAACTGGAGCCCGATGATCAGATTCCGCCCGTCTGCAGTGGCTGCGGCCACCCCTGTTGGCGGGTGCATGACGTGCATCGTCGGCGTGTCCGGGAGGCACCGCTGCTGATCTACCGGGTGGAGCTCGACGTCCCGGTACGACGGCTGCGCTGTCCTGCCTGCGGCCCCACGCGCGAGCGTATCGACTGGCTGCCGGGCCGCTCGCCGGTCACCGATACACTGCGCCAGTGGGTCGAGCGGATGGTGACCCTGTTGCCCATCCAGCATGTCGCCAAGCTGAGCGGGCTGCACTGGCATACCGTCAAGACGCTCGATCAACAGCGGCTACAGCGCGACCTCTCCACGCCTGATGCGACGCGACTTCGGCGGTTGATGATGGACGAGTTCGCTCTGCACAAGGGCCACCGCTATGCCACGGTGGTCGCCTGCGCGGATACTCGACAGGTGGTATGGGTCGGGGAAGGCCGCTCCCGTGAGGCCATCCGCCCGTTCTTCGAGTGGCTGGGCGATGCCCGAACGCAGATCGAGGCAGTGGCCATGGACATGAACTCGGCCTTCGATCTCGAAGTGAGGGAACAGTGCCCCCATGCCGAGGTGGTGTATGACCTCTTCCATGTGGTCGCCAAATATGGGCGCGAGGTAGTGGACCGGGTGCGTGTCGACCAGGCCAACCAGCTGAAGGAGGATAAGGGCGCTCGCCAGGTGATCAGGAAAAGTCGCTGGCTGCTGCTACGCAATGCCGACAACCTCAAGCCCGCCCAGGCGGTCAAGCTAGAGGAGCTGCCGCTTCGCTGGCAACGGTCTACCTGCTCAAGGATCAGCTCAAGACCCTGTGGTTCGCGAAGGACGAGGCAGACGCCAGAACTCGCTGGCAGGAGTGGAGCGGGATGGCACGGGACAGCGGCATCGAGGCGCTGGCCGGCTTCGCCAGGAAGCTGAAGCCCTACCTGTCAGGGATCGTGTCCAGCGCCCGGCATCGGCTGAACACCAGCGTGCTGGAGGGCATGAACAATCGGATCAAGGTCATCAAGCGAATGGCTTATGGATACCGCGACACGGCGTATTTCTTCCTGAAGATCCGTGCCGCGTTTCCCGGCAAAGTGCGATGAACCAAAATTATTTGGGTAATCGGGAGATGACGCCTTCAACAGGAAGGAGGTGTCTTTCCAGCAATGCGGCTACTTCATCTGTATCGTGATTAGCGAGGGCGGCGATAATCTTTTGGTGCTGTTCGGTTACAACGCTTAGCCGGTCGGGACGTATCGACAGCGCTGTATAGGCAACGCGCATTTTCCTTTCTTGTATCGATTTATACACATCCGATATAACAGGATTACCGATGGCATCCACCATGGCGCCATGAAACCCACTATCGTTAATGATATGTTCGTAAAAATCGATATCGTGAGTGTCTACTATCATCGCTTCATGGTAGGTGTACATGGCGAGCGGAACATCGATCTTTTCCTTGCATATCCTCTTTGCGGCGTGAATCTCGATTAGACGCCGCGTTTCATAGATATCGATAATTTCTTGGCCGGTAATTTGACGTACGCGTGCGCCCTTGCGCGGTATCAAGTCGATAAAGCGTTCGGCCTCTAGGCGCGAGAATGCTTCACGCACGGGGGTTCTTGAGACACCTAACTCATCGGTGACTTCTTCTTCTTCTATGAACTCTCCACCTAATATATCGCTTTTAATAATCTTGTTGCGGATGTGGAAGTAAACCTTCTCTTTTATAGAGGGAGTGTTTTGTTTGGCTTTTTTTCTGTCCATTTAAAAAACCTGAAAGATAACGATTGAATGACATGGCGTGACTTTTTTCATTATAACAGAGTTTGATAACACCTTTTATGCTCGTTCCTTTCCAAAAAGGGGCAAGTTTTCAAATGACGAAAGGCAGCCATCGCAAAGCCCCGGCTTCTTTATCAAGAGTGCCGGGAGCTTTTCTGCTTCAGGAAGCGCCGGATAGACTGGGTAGAAGAGTGATGATTCCGGGGACAAGAATCAACAAGGCCACGACGACGAAGTCGGCGATGATGAAGGGAAAAACCCCTTTGAAAGCATCGCTGATGGGGATCTCCTTGACCGTGCCCGAGTAGACAAAGACATTCATCCCCACGGGCGGCGTGATGAGCGCCATTTCGGCAACTTTAACGATGATCACCCCCAGCCAGATACCGTCGAAACCATAGCTGGTCAGTATGGGGTGCAAAATGGGGCCTGCAATGAGAATCATCGAAATGCCATCCAAAAACATGCCCAAAGGCAGTAATAAAAGTAGGCAGATGATGAGCACTCCATAGGGTGGTAGGTCGGCGGATACCACCCAATTAACCAGTGAGGTGGATGCGCCGGACAGCGCAAGAAAGTAAGTAAATACGCCAGCACCGGTCAGTAGCAAAAACGTCATGGCCGTCAGGCCAATGGTCTCGCTCAATGGCTCTTTGATGGCGCTAAAGAGATTGGCGAATTTGACGCGAACGGCAAAGATAATCAGCGCCGCTAGGGCACCGAAAGACGCGGCCTCTGTCGAGGTGGCGATTCCTAAGTAAATTGTGCCGATCGAGACCATAAAGATGATGAATAGATACGCTCCACCCATGATATCGAGTGCCGATTTGGGGGTAGCCGCGCTGGCTTTCGTGGAGGGTGTGGTCGAGGCAGCGTGAGTATGATCCGCGCGGCGTTCAAAAAACAGTACCAGCACCACTATAGTCGATGCGTAAGCAGCAATAGTCAAAAGGCCTGGGCCAATACCGGCGAGAAGCAGCTGGCCGATGGACTCTTCGGTAATGATGCCGTACAGCACTAACACGATGGAGGGCGGAATCAGCACCCCCAGCGTGCCGCCTGCGCATACTACCCCGGCAGCCAAGCGGATATGATGCTTGGCTTGCGTAATTGCGTCGGTAGAGACCCGCGCCAAGGTGGCAACCGTCGCCACACTTGATCCCGTGACCGCAGCAAACAGGCCGGAGCCCGCCAGCGAGGAGAGGGCAGCTCCGCCGGGAAATTTGGCGAGTAGGCGCGAGGCGATGTCGAAGCCGGCTTGTGCCAATCCTGCGCGCACCGCTAAAACGCCCATCAAAATAAAAAGCGGAATGATGACCAAGGAGTAGTTGAACGAGGTGGTGTAGGGCGCGTTAGTGACGGCGGAAATGGCGGCATCCGTGGTTCTTAGCACCATGACACCAATAAGCCCTGATAGCATCAGCGACAAGCCGACATGAAAGCGTATCGCGAGCAGGCACAGAAACGTCACGAGTACAAGCACGAGCGCCATTATACTGTCTGGAGACATGTTCGTTATCCTGTAGAATCTATATTATAGTTTGCTCACCGGGAGTTATTTACGCAGAGCGTTTTACCCGTATGGTTAATCAGTGCGGTTGAACGAATGTTGATAAATGCTTGGCGCGTGTTTAAAAAGTTACGCCTTATTGTTCCCGCCGCTTATTTTTGAGTTCGCCAATGCTTGATAACAGGGCCACGACGAAGTAGAACGAAAAAGATCCAAATAACACTAGTTTGGCTGGCCACGTGGGTAGCCTTAAAATGCCGTTAGTCGTCTCTTGACGGTCAATCGAGGATAAAAAAACGTAAAAAAGCCCCCAGGCAACGATCGCGAAAAGGCCAAGCAGCAGCAGTATGCGAACCGCGCAGAGCACTTTTCTTGAGCCAAGAGGGAGCTTCTCTTCTATGAGGTTGACGGCCACGTGCCGACCATCGATTTCCGCAGAGGCCAAGCCTAAAAAGGCAATGGTGACCAGCAGTAGGGTCGAGATTTCCACGGTGCCTAGAATTGAAGCGCTCAGCACGTTTCGTGAGACCACATCGGCAACCGTCAGTAAAATCACACCAAGCAGGAGCAGACCGGCTGCCATACTCAGCAATGACGCTATTTTGCGAGTAACTTGGGAGGTTTTCATCTCGCTCTCTCCAGACAGCTTAACAGGGGATCCGCATATGAGGTCTCGCGCTCTTCCTCACTAATGATACGCCGATAGTCTTCGAGCACAGACCGGGCGTCGTAGCTTCTGCGCGCGTAACGTTCGATCCAGTTCGATGCGATGTCGACCTGCTCGCTCCAGCGCTCGATATCAGCACCCGCAAACTCAGAGAGTGCGGCGTTGGACGCTAAAAGGTCGTTGCACGCGACTTCACCGGCGGCATCCATCTCCTCAAGGCCGACATCGATACTCAGCGCGGACGCCTGTTCGATCGCTTCTTGATACTCCGGCGGCATCGACTCGAAGAGCTCAACGTTCATGATCACGATGGAACTTGCGAAAGTACCGATTCCAGGGTTGACCAAGTAGGGCGTCGCTTCTGACAGACTGAAGGCCGGCAGATTGGCTGCGGCAATCGCGGAGTACCCGTCAATGATGCCCCGTTCCATCGACTCGTAGATATCGTTGGCGGTCATGGCTACCGGGTTCACGTCAGCGGTTAACAGAACTTCCGACGTGAGGCCTCCCGACCTGATAGAGCGTCCGCGCAAGTCCGCCGGGCTATCGGCGGGCTCGTTTAGTCCGAGCACGACGGCGCCCAGCGGCAGGGGGAAAAGCAGCTTGGCCCCTTGGCGGTCAAAATCCTCTCTAAAGGTGGTGTTCTCGTTGTAAAGGCGCTCTATGGCCGTCATTTGCGCTTTGGGGTTCTGGGTTTCGAACGGCAACTCGGTGACGGTGTACATCGGCAGGTCCGAGGCAGCGTACATCGAACCTACTTGGGCTAGGTCGGTACGTCCGTCGAGAGTCGCTTGAAGTGCCGAATCAGCGCCAATGAGACTTTGGCTATAGTGAAATTCGACCTGTACCTTGCCATCTGTTAGGCGTTCTATCTCCTCGGCCCAGCGCTGCACGGTTTTCGACTGATCGGAATTGGCGCTGGAGTAAGTACTGTAATGAAGCACGTAGTCGGCACTTTTCTGAGTGCAGCCGGCGAGTGCGCCGGCCATCAAAACTGAGAGTGTGGTCAAAACCGCTTTTGTAGTTGTAATCTGAAAGGCCATGGGGTTACTCCATTGCCGAGACTTTGAAACGACGTAGTTCGAGGGCGGGGTTCATTGCTCTTACATTACTCAGCCGCTCGGCGGTTAGCTCGGCCACCCCGACGCCTTCCGCCTCACCTAGTGCACTCAACGCAATACCCATGGGATCGATAATGGCACTATGACCCGAGCCTGTCGGCGCGCACTGATCTGCCGCCAACACATAGATTGTGTTCTCGATAGCGCGTGCGCGAATGAGAGTGTTCCAGTGGTACTCCTTGAGCGGCCCGGGAATCCACTCCGCGGGTAGTGCCACCACGTTGGCTCCCTGGTCGATCAGTGACCGAGTGGTTTCCGGGAAGCGAAGGTCGTAGCAAGTGTGCATGCCCACGGTGTAGCCGTCTATTTCAAACAGTGAGCCATTATTGGGTGCTGCGGCGTTGACCCGGTCCGATTCACGATATCCAAAGGCATCGTAAAGGTGCACTTTGCGGTACACGGCTTGGATCTCCCCCTGATCCATGGCCACAAGAGTATTGTGAATACGCCCATTACCCGCCGTTTCGTTGATACCGGCCACCACCGCGATTCCTAGCTCTTGAGACAGTTTGATGAGCTGCGTGAGGCTCGGCCCGTCCAGCGACTCGGCGTTAGCGACGAAACGATCATCCATTTTGGGAACGGTGTAGATGGCGTATTCGGGCAGGATGGCAAGGCGAACGCGTTGGCTCGTCGCTTGGCGAAGTAGCTTCTCGATTGTCGCGAGGTTTTCGGCTTTGTCTTCGGTCGGTGCGTATTGAATGACGGCAGAAATCAGCGACATTAGCGGGTTTCCTCTTCCATCTTTTTAAAATCGGTCAGTGCTTGGCTAAAGCCATTCAACAGCGCACCATATTGCATGGTCAGCACGATGGTCGCGGCTTTTTCATCGATGGCTACTTGGCGCTCGGCTTCGCTCCAGGCCGGGAGTATCCAAGGCTTGTTGGCTTTGCAGGCGGCTCTCGCCAAATAGCGAATATCGTCCAGGTCGTCTTCGCTCACGCTATAGGCGCCGCGGCCACGGCGCATGCTCAGATCGGACGGGCCAATGAAAATACCGTCGACACATTCGAGGGCAAGGATCTCTTCAACGCTGTCGAAGGCGCTACCATCTTCGATCATGGGAAAGCACTGGTACTCGGTATCCTGAGTGGTGAGCCAGTTATCGGAAAAGCCGCGGTAGCTGGAGACTCGACCACCGGCAAAGCTTCTGTCCCCCAGCGGCGGGAACTTTGCGTAGCCACAGACCTGTTGAGCGTGCTCAGCGGACTCGATATGCGGGATGGCCACACCGTTGGCGCCGAAATCGAGTGCCTGTTGAATCGGCCCGCGCTCGGGGCCCAACACTTTGACAATCACGCGCATGCCGCGCGCGCGAATAGAGGGAATGAGCCAATCCATCGCCGCCAAATCGAACAAACCATGTTCGACGTCCAGCACGATAGTGTCGTACCCGGCCAGCTGGGCAATTTCTACCGCCGCCGTTGAAGGTTCTGTCAGCCAAATGCTTAGCTTCGGTTTGCTCATTTTTATCTCCAAAACTCTTCGTATTCTTCATGTATACACAGAGTATGTTTATATTAAGATCTATATGTCGTCAATACTTCGGTATTTTTTGTATGTAAATTTGTAATGGCAATTGTTAAAAAGTGCGTAATGAAAGCAGGTGTCCGGTTTCAATGAATCACTACAATCTCTTGGAACTCGCTAGGTCCAAAGCCAAACCAAAACAGGAAGGATCAGTGAATGTTTTTTTTCACCGCCCTAGCGACCCAGCCCTGTCAAACACCGGTCGAGGGCGCCCACCAGCCAGTCGATATCCGCTTCTTGGAAGGCAAGCGGGGGGCGCAGTTTGAGCACGTTGCCGTGGGGGCCGGCGACCGACGTGAGTACGCGCTCCTGGCGTAGCGCCTCGATCAGGTCCAGCGCCAGCGCCTTGTCCGGCGTCTTGTTCTGGCGCTCGCTGACCAGCTCGAAGCCGATGAAAAGCCCCGCACCACGCACGTCGCCTACGCACTCGTGGGTCTTCTGCAGCGCTCCCAGTTCGGCCAGCAGTTTGGCACCGACCTTCTGGCTATGTGCCTGCAATCTCTCCTCTTGAATGGTGCCTAGTACCGCCTGTGCGGCGGCCATGGCGACCGGGTTGCCGCCGAAAGTGTTGAAGTAGGGCACTTGGTCGCTGAAGGCCGCGAGTACCTCGTGTCTGGCCAAAAGACCCGAAACGGGGATGCCATTACCCATCGGCTTGCCGGTCGTCACGATGTCCGGCACCACACCGTGGCGCGCGAACCCCCAGAAGGCATCCCCGGTACGAGCAAAACCCGGCTGAACTTCATCGGCGATAAAGATACCGCCATTGGCGTGAACCACGTCGATAGCCTGTTTTAGCACGCCGGGGGGACCAGGCAGTACGCCGTCGGAGGAGAAGATCGAGTCGGCGAGAAACCCGGCGAACTTGATACCGTTGGCCGCCAAGTCGTCGATCTGACGCTGAATCTCGTTGGCGAACCAGGCGCCCAAGTCATTGGCAGTGACGCGGTAGCGATCCGGCGGCGACACCAGGCGAGTGGTGGGGGCCAGCGGCTGGCCGCTGCCCAGTGCCGGTGATGCACCGGAAGTAAGGTAGCTGGTGCCGTGATAGGCCTCCTGACTCACGATGATGCCGGTGCCGCCGCTATAGGCGTAGGCAACGCGCATGGCCAGGTCGTTGGCTTCCGAGCCCGTACACATGTACATGGCTCGGTCGATCTCGGGTGGCAGGGTGGCCAGCAGCTCGTCGGTATAGTCGAGAATGCGCTCGTGCAGGTAGCGGGTGTGGGTATTGAGCTTCTGCATCTGTTCGTGAACGGCGGCTATAACGGCAGGATGACAGTGGCCGATACTGGCAACGTTGTTGTATACGTCCAAGTACTGCTTTCCCTCGGCATCCCACAGATATTGCCCTTGGCCTTTCACCAGGTGCACCGGCTGGCGGTAGAACAGACGGTAGGACTCACCCAGTACGTCGCTGCGCCGCTGCGTCAGCCGGCGAATGTCGGCGGGTAGCGCCTCGGCATGCTCGGCGCGAAAGCTGTTGGTATCCATGATGGTCGAACGTACGGGCATAAACTCCTCCTGAGCGTGGGCGCCTTGCCGGCGTCTGAATCACTGCGCTTGATATTGCTGTCTCGATAATGCCACTGCCCGGCAGCGCAAACTTGACCTCAGCACCCATACGTTCGCGCGCTGCGGTCAACTTGACGTTGACGGCGGGGGCGCTGCGCGCTGAGGTCAACCTGGTGTGTCGCTAGGTCAAGCGCTAGCGGTTGGCACGCGCCATGCTAGCTCCATCCGGGGACAACACGAGGAGTGACTCATGAGCGCCGAGCAGTACGATACTTTGGACAATGCCGCCTTGACCCGTTTGGCTGAGCAAGCCATGACCCGCTACGAGCCGCATCTACAGGGCGAGGTCGCGCTTTTGTGCCGGTCGGAAAATGCCACCTTCGTCCTTACGGTGGAAGGTAGGCGCCACGCCCTGCGCCTGCATCGCGCCAACTATCATCAAAAAGCTGATATCGAAAGTGAGCTTGCCTGGCTAGATGCCCTGCGCGAGACCGGCATTCAGGTGCCCGAAGCCATTGCGGATGCAGGCGGCGAGCGCGTGCTCACCTTGGCTCTACCTGACGGCAGCGAGCGCCACGCGGTACTTTTTCACTGGATGGAGGGAGAGATGCCGACCACCGAGGTGGATCCGCGCTCGTTCCACCAGCTGGGGCGCATTACTGCCAAATTGCACGAGCACAGCCGAGGCTGGCCTCAACCCGAAGGGTTTCAGCGTATCGTTTGGAATCACGACACCATGGTGGGACCGGAGGGACACTGGGGCGACTGGCGCGACGCTCCAGGGCTTTCGCTCGATGATAAAAGCGTGGTTGAGAAGGCCTTGCGCTCTATCGACGAGGCAATGGCCGGGTTTGGCAAGGACGCCTCCCGCTACGGGCTGATCCACGCTGACTTGCGTCTGACCAATTTGTTGATGCACGAGGGCGAAACCCGGGTCATCGACTTCGATGACTGCGGCATGGGGTGGTACCTGCACGATTTGGCGGCAGCCATCAGTTTCGAGGAGCACCACCCCAACGCCGAGGTGTGGGTCGAGCAGTGGCTAAAAGGCTACGAAGAGGTGATTACCCTAAGCGAGGAGGAGCGGGCGATCATTCCCAGCATGCTAATCCAGCGCCGCATTCAAATGACCGCTTGGATGGCCTCTCACGCCGATACCGAGATGGCCAGGAGCTTGGGCTCCGAGTGGGTCGGTCACACCGTACGACTATGCAAGCGCTATCTGGAGGGCAAGCGGCTCCCGATTGGTGCGTGATGCACCGTATGTGTGCAATCGCGTTGGTGTGACGACTTATCAATGGGAGGCATGAACGGGATTCAAGGCGGTCACTTCGTCATGTCGGTTAGCGGGAAAAATGGCGCGAATATTGCTCGGTATTGCCGTTGGTTCGTTAACTTATGAGCAGAGGCCGCCATGATCACATCTTCGCTTCATCCGGCACTGACGGAGGCCGTTCCCGCCATGGCCACCGGCAATCGCGGCGTATTGTCGGCGGCGGCCTCGGGGCTTGGGGGGTTCATTACCCGCCATGGGGGGGATATTGACCATGTGTTCGGGGTCAGCGGCATCGATCCTGCGCTATTGACGAGCCCGACGCTGAGTCTGGGGCTTGCCAACTACTGCCAGGTCCTGGAAGAGGCCGCCAGTCACGCCCATTTTGATAACTTCGGCCTGCACTACGGCAAGCAATTCAAGCCCCAGGCGCTTGGGCTGATTGGCTATATTGGGCTGTGTTCGGCCACGCTGGAGCAGGCGCTTGCCAACGTTGTCGCGGCTTTTCCCTTTCATCAGCACGATACCCTGACCCGGTGGGTCGATACGGGGGAGTGCTGGCGCTTCTATTACCAGGTGCGCCACGGCGCCATTCTGTGTCGCCGGCAGGATGCCGAGCTGACGATAGGCATGATTCTCAATCTTGTCCGCCACGCACTGGGCCCGCACTGGGCGCCTCGCGAGGTCTACTTCGAACACCCCCGACCCGAGCAGTGGCACGAGCACTGCAAGATCTTCGACGCGCCGGTCTATTTCGAGCAGCCGGTCAATGCGCTGGTGATTCCCAAGCATGACGTACGCTGCGCGATGCCGGAAAGCGACCCCGTTCTCTTGATGGTGCTGCAGGACACTATTCGGCGGCTCAATAGCATGGCCCCGCATCAAGGCATTGTCGAGAAGACCCGCAGTCAGGTGCAGCTGATGCTGGCAGAAGGCGAACCGGCGCTCGAATGCGTGGCCGAGCGACTGGGAATGTCCGGCTGGTCACTACAGCGGCGCCTGCATGACGAAGCCATCAACTTCTCCAACGTGGTGGACGGCGTTCGCCGCGAGTTGGCAACGCACTATTTGCAACAAAAACATCTACCTGTTTCGGAAATGGCGCTGCTACTAGGGTATTCAGAAACCAGCGCATTTTCCCGTGCCTTCAAGCGTTGGTTTGGTACCAGTCCTCGCCAGTGGCGTAGGGAGGAGGGTGTTCGGACGCTTGTAAATTCATGAGTGATATTAAATGAAATTCTGGTGCTATATCATAGGGTAACGCTTGCCACACTCACCAGAGTCAAGAAGCCGTTCGCATCCACGAAGCCTCGATCGCTCGTCACAAGCCAAGTGTGTCCATCGATTTTTCTGAGCGCGGCGGCGGTGCGCGCGGGGTCCTCAAAATAGCCCTGCATTACCTGAGGGCCGCTGATGAGGATCGTGCCGGGTTCGCCGGTAGGCTGCTCTTCGAGCGTTTTGCCATCCACGATCTTGATGCTGGTGCCGGGCAGCGGCATGCCCACGCTTCCCACCTTCGCGCCGCGCTGAATTTGCAGGTAGTGGATATCCAGCGCATCGGGCAGGTTCACCGTGGCAACCGGCGCGGCTTCGGTGACGCCATAGCCTTCCAGAATCCGCTTGTAGAACTTGCCCTCGAAGCCTTCTCTGAGCGCCTCATCGACCGCCTCGCCGCCGGTCACCACCACGCGCAGGCTTTCGAGCATCAGCGGGTGCACCTTTTCGGTGTGCCAAAGCTCGCGCAAAAAGGGCGCATCGGTGCACAGCACCGTCGCCTGATGGCGGGCGAGGGTTCTGGCAACGCCGGCGGGGTCCTGAGCGTCCGGCGGGTACACCAGCACCAGCCCTTCGATCAGGGCCAATAGTGTGGCAGTCAGCCCGTAGGCCGCGTGCGGGGCGGGTGTGGCCAGCAGGGCGTCGCTGTGTTCGGTGTTGAGCGCATCCGAAAGCTGCTGGATATTGGCCATCAGGTTGCGGTGGCTGAGCTTCACGCCTCTGAGCGTCTCGATGCTTTCGCCGGTAAATACGATCGCCGCGGTGGCGTCGCTGCTTGATGACGTCACAAGCCAGGCACGCAGCAGCGCCGTGGGCAGCAGGTGAACGCCGAGCCGGGTCATGAAACGCTCGGCGCGCCCCGGCGCGAAATCTTCGAGATACACCACTCGAAGGCGCGAAAGCGGTGCGCTTACGGCCTGTTCGAGGCGCTCGAGATAGGCGCGCGAGGTCACCACCGTGGTGATACCCGCGCGCTCGATGACGGCCTCGAGCAGCGCCGGGTCGGCGGGCGAGAGCGCCACCGGCGTTTTACTGCCCATCAGCGCGGCCATGGTGGTCAGCGCGCCGTCGATGCTGCCCGGTAGCAGCAGCCCGAGCGGCGCCTGGCGCGAGAGCGGCGTAAGCCGCCTGGCGATCAGCGCGCTTTCGCAAAGCGCCTCGGCGGCGCTCAGGCCGCGGCGCGAGGCGTCGACCAGGGCCAGCTCGCGCGGGCGGCGTTTGACGCTCTTGATCCAGCCAACGCCCAAGGGCTCCAGTGTCTCCATGGAATGCTGCCAGGAGCGCGAGGCCTGCTCGAAAATGCGTCGCTTGAGCACGTCCGCCGGGGTGTCCTTTGAAAGCGGATCGCCAAAGGCCACCACCACCGAGCGGTGGAAGGGCGCGTTTCGCAGCGTCTTTAGCCGTTGTGAGGAGCGCGAGAACTGGCTGCCCCACAGCCCGCGCAGGTAGAACGGCACGATGACCACGTCCGGGTTCGCCTTTTCGCAGGCGCGCTGGTAGCCACGACGAAACTCGCCGAGCTGGCCGGTGCGGCTGATCGCACCTTCCGGGAACAGGCAGACCACCTCACCGGCGTTGAGCTGCCTGGCCACCGCCTCCAGCGCCTTTTCGGCGTTTTCACCGCGCTCGATGGGAATGCAGCCCAGCGCTTTGAGAAAACCGCGCAGGTACCAGCGCTCATACACGCTCTTGAGCATCACGAAGCGCACCGGGCGGGGAGAGGCGATCTGCACCATCGCCCAGTCGATCCAGCTGATGTGGTTGCCCAGCAGCAGCACGCCGCCTTGCGAGGGCAGGTTTTCCAGGCCGTGAACCGCCACACGGTAGTGGCGAGTGAGCAGAAAGCTCAGCACGAAGCGCACCAGGCTCTGGGGCAGCTTCACCACGGTGTAGGCGCCGCCCAGAAGAGCGACCGCGGCGATCAGTCCCAGAAGAAAGCGGCTGTCGAGCCCGCTCAGCGCCATGAGCGCGGTAACGATCAAAAAACCGAGCATGGTCAGGTGCTGAAAGGCGTTGCTCGCCGAGAGCGCGCTGCCGAGTTCACGCTCTTCGGCGTGAAACTGTATCAGCGCGTTGAGCGGTACGATGAAAAGCCCGCCCATAATGCCGAGAAAGACGAAGTTGAGCGCTTGAGTAAGCGGCGAGGAAAGAAAGGGCAGGGCCATAAGGCCCAGCGCGATGCCGAGTGCGCCGACCGGAATCAGGCCGGTTTCGATCCGGTTACGCGAGAAGTGGCCGGCGAGTATCGACCCAAGCGTAATACCCACACCGCTGGCGGCGAGAATCCCCTGCAGCACCAGCGTGCTCTCGATCCCCAGTGCGCCCTTGGCGTAGGCGGGAAACGCGGCCAGCAGCACCTGGCCCACCGACCAGAACGCCGCCAGCCCGATGATCGACAAACGCAGCACCGGCTGACGCGCCACCGCGCGAAGCCGCTGGCGGGCGGCCGCAGGGTGCAGGGCGGGTCCGGCGCGCCGGGGCTGTACCTCGAGGGGGCGATCCAGCGGCAGCCGATAAAGCAGTACCAGCTGAATCACGCTATTGACGATCAATACCGCACCCAGCGGCGCAGCGCTTGCCAGTATCGCGCCCCGCGCACCGGCGCCGGCGGGTACCAGTGCCTCGAAGGCGATGGTAAAAAGCGCCGTGGCGGCCAGAATCGCCGCCAGCGTCACCGCCTGAACCAGCCCGTTGGCCTCGGCCAGGCGCTGCTTGCCGAAAAGCGTCACGATCAGTGCGTACTTCGCCGGCGAGTAGAGCGCTGACTGAATCGACAGCACCAGCGTCAGGAGCAGCGCCAACCAGAAGAGCCCCGCCGCGTAGGCCGCCGTGATCGCCAGTGTTACGCCAAACGCCAGCCACGCCGCCCCGCGCAGCACCCGAACGCGGGGCAGGGCACTAACTATCCACCCCGCCGGCATGAACAGTACGATGAACGGCAGAAGAATCAGCGCATTGACCAGCGCGGTCAAGGCGATCTGCTCGGGCCCTTCGGCGCTTCTGAACAGCGTGTTTTGCAGCACGACCTTGTGGCCGATATCCACGAAGGCGTTGAGAAACAGCGCGATCAGGTAGGGCCGAGCGCCCTTGTGGTGCAAAAGCCTCAACATGGTGTCGTCGTTTCTCCGCGCTGGCAAATCGGTAAAGGGGATGGCTGGCGTTGGCAGTATATCGTCAACCCGCGCTCGCGCCAGGCGCTGCCTGATAAGTGTCTGCGCTCGACAATACGGCGTTAAAAATGGGCTTGCGCGCAAGGCCGATCAGAATGCTCATTTACTTAACGCAAACTCCGCTACTGCGCCAATTGTTGCCTTATTTTGGCTTCGCTCGTCGGCTTTTCAAACAGACCTTGGGGGGGCGGGCGAATCCACCTGAAGCTCGGCAACCTGGCGGGCGAGCCACTCGATGAAGCGTGCCACCGGCGCCGGCGTCTCGCCGCCGGGCGGCAGAATGAGCGCGTAGACGAGCCCGGAGCAGTACGCGTGGCGCTCGCCGAAGGGGCGCACCAGTACACCGCTTGCCAGTCGGTCGGCGATCAGCGGATAGCTTGCCAGTACTACGCCCTGGCCGGCGATCGCCTGATCCAGCGCCATGCTGTACAGCGAGTAGCGCCGCTGGCGTGGCAGGCGCTGCGACGCTCCGAGTGCCTGTTCGAACCAGTCCGCCCAATCCGGGACCCGGCTCGTCGTTTCCCAGTCCACCGCGAGTAGCGTCTGGGTCAGCAGATCCTCCGGCGACTCCAGGTGCTGGCGCTCGAGCAGCGCCGGCGCACAGACCGGAAAGAGCCGGTCCTCGAACAGCGCGTGACTTTCGACCCCGGGCCAGGGCGGCTGGCCGTAGCGCAGCGAGAGCCGGGCGCGGTTTGGCGGCCACATCGGTGGCGTCAGACGGGCGTCGGCGTCCAGCGAAATGTGGATCGAGCGCTCGCTGGCTTCGAACTGCGGCAGGCGCGGCAGCAGCCAGAGCTGTAAAAACGACGGCGGCGCACTGATCACCAGTTCGAAGTGATTGCTTTCGCGCCGGGTGATCTTCTCCACGCCCTGGACCATGCGCGAAAGCCCCGCCTGCACCTCGGTGGCCAGGAGCTTGCCTGCCTCGTTGACCACCACCCCGCGCGCGTGGCGCTCGAATAGCGGCGTGTTCAGCCGCGCCTCGAGCAGCTTGACCTGCCGGCTGACCGCCCCGGGGCTCACGCCCAGGGTCTGTGCGGCGCGCTTGAAGCTCTGCTGCTCGGCAGCTTCGGCGAAGGCGCGCAGCGCGTTGAGCGGTAGTCTCGACCTGTGCATGAATGAGTTTTCCTGAGTCTTCGGGTGACGACTAATCGTTTGTGGAAAAGCCCGCTGGTTGCTGCAATGGCGCCTTCATTGTAGAGGAGAAACGC
Organism: Halomonas sp. HNIBRBA4712; assembly: GCF_043558675.1. NCBI lineage: Bacteria > Pseudomonadati > Pseudomonadota > Gammaproteobacteria > Oceanospirillales > Halomonadaceae > Halomonas > Halomonas sp. HNIBRBA4712. The sequence continues at coordinate 692,878 of NZ_JBIFXR010000001.1, forward strand.
CGTGAAACCGCAAGGCTCGTTAAACTCATCAGCTACTTACGCAGCTACCGTGGTCCAGGACCGCCGCCCGGTGAACGCAGGCGCGGCCTCGCTGATGGTGCTGTTTTGTTTGGCGCTAGGGTTACAGCAGGTCGCGATCAAGGGGGTGGCCGAGGAAATATCGCCCTTGTCCCAGATCGCCCTGCGCTCTGCGATCGCTGCCATGGTGGTGCTCGGGTTTGCCTACGCGAAAAGGCTGCGCGCCCGCGATGTTCGCGCTCACTGGCGCCCCGGCGTACTCGTTGGGCTGGGGTTTACCGGCGAGTTTCTGTTTCTCGCCTGGGGGCTTGAGTACACCCTGGCCTCGCACATGTCGGTGTTTCTTTACACGGCGCCGATCTTCGCCGCACTGGGGCTACACCACTTTGTACCCGACGAGCAGCTCGCCTGGCGTCAGTGGGGCGGCGTGGGGCTTGCCTTTGCCGGTATGGCGGTGGCCATGACGCCGGGGCCGGCGTCGGCATCAAAAGAGATTCTGCTGGGCGATGCGTTGGGGCTTCTGGCCGGGCTCTGCTGGGCCGCGACGACGCTGGTGATTCGCACAAGTTCACTCTCCCGTGCGCCCGCCGAGCTGACGCTGGGGTTTCAGTTGAGCGTTACCGCGCTCATACTGCTACCGGCGGCGCTGCTGACTGGGGAGCTTCTCGCCGCGCGCTTCACGCCGCTGACGCTAATGAGCCTCGGGTTTCAGGCGTTGATCATCTCGTTTGCCGCGCTGCTTTTGTGGTTTTCGCTGCTGCGCCGCTTTCGCGCCTCGCAGCTCGGGGTATTCTCGCTGCTGGCACCGCTTTTTGGCGTACTTTTTGGTACGCTACTGCTCGGCGAGCCGCTGGGCATCGCTTTCATGGTCGGCTGCGGGTTCATCCTGCTGGGACTCGTACTGGTCATGCGCTGAGCGTTCGATTTTTCATCCACTGAAGAGCTCTTGTGACGTTGACCCCATGACGGTGACTCCCTTTAACGCCCTGGCCTGCCCGCTGGACGGTCAGGTGCTGACCCTCGATGGCCGCGCGCTTCGCTGCCCGTCGGGGCACAATTTCGATATCGCCAAACAGGGCCACGTGAACCTTTTGCCGGTACAGCAAAAGCGCTCGGCGGACCCGGGCGACAGCAAGGCGATGGTGGCCGCGCGCCAGCGCTTCTTGAGCGCCGGCTACTACCAGCCGGTGGCCGACGCCGTCAGCGCCGCCACGCTGGAGGATGCGCCGGAAGGCGAGCCGCTTGCGTGCCTGGACGCTGGCTGTGGCGAAGGCTATTACCTTCGCCATTTGGCAGGAGCGTCCAACGCGCCACTTTCGCTGATGGGGCTGGATATCTCTAAGTGGGCGGTGCTCGCCGCGGCGCGCCAGAGCCGCCCGCCGTCGCCGCCGCTCGGCATTCGCTGGGCGGTCGGCAGTAACGCAAGTCTTCCGGTGCGAAGCGCCACGCTCGACCGGCTCTTGTGCATGTTCGGCTTTCCCGTGGTGAGCGAATTTCAGCGCGCGCTCAAGCCCGGCGGCGTCTGGCTGCAGGTGGAAGCGGGGCCAGAGCATCTGCGCGAGCTGCGCGACATCATCTACCCCCGGCTCAAGGCGCCGCGGGCCGAAGACGCCGATACACCCGCTGGATTCACCCTGGCAAGCACCCAGCGCGTGAATGATCGCGCCACGCTACGAAGCGCCGAGGAGATTTCCGATCTTCTAGCGATGACGCCGCATCTTTATCGTGCCACGGCCGAGGGGCGTGAGCGCGCGCTGGCGCTGACCTCCCTGAGCTTGAGTATCGACGTGGTGATCAAGCGGTGGGTCAAGGTGGGATAACAGTGGATAAATGGTAGTGCTTAAACGCAACAAGGCCCGCAGAAGCGGGCCTTGTGGTGCGGACTAAAAGCCCGCTCAAACAGTTAATCTAAAGATTAAGAAGTCTGCTTGATGTTGGACGCCTGAAGGCCTTTCTTGCCCTGAGTGACGTCGAACGATACGGTCGCGCCTTCCTGCAGGGTCTTGAAGCCGTCGGCTTGAATTTCGGAGAAGTGAGCAAAAAGGTCGTCGCCACCGTCAGAAGGAGCGATGAAGCCGAAACCTTTAGTGTCGTTGAACCACTTGACTGTGCCAGTTGCCATGTCTAAATCCTTTCGCGCAAAGTGCGCTGTTATAACGTTCCTGGTATGACCCAGATGAAGTAGCGGGTGAAACAAGGAATACAATATCAGGCTGCCGAAAAGATCGTACGCTACTGAAACCATGCTGCTTGCTAACCAACTGGCACCACAGTGTCACGATTGGGCCTGGGCGTCAAAGCCTTTTTGCAATTATTTTCTCCCGGCGCGTTGGGATGGCTCAAACGCGGCATGACTCGCCGGACGGTGCCGGCTCGCAGCGCATCGATACAAGCTGCAAAAGTGCCCCCAGCGCGGCTACCGCAGCGCCCGCCAGGGCAAGCGCGCCGATCGAGAGCGAGGCAGAAAGCCAGAGCCCGCCCGCCGCCGCGCCCAGGGCGCTTCCCAGATAGAGCGCCGACTCGTTGAGCGCCACTGCCAGCTGGGCGTCGCCGTGCGGCTTTCGCAGCGCCATCAAGCGATTATTTTGCGGTACCTGCAGCGCCCAGCCCGCCGCGCCCCAAAGCATGATCGGCGCCAGCGCAAGCCAGGGGTGAAGCGCGGCGGCCATGGGGAGTAAAAGCAGTGAGAGCGCGAGCAGCGCCATGATGATCAACGTGACGCCGGTATCACCAAAGCGGTCGACGAGCGGGCCGATCAGAAAGCTGCCGGCGATGCCGCCTGCGCCCCACACCCATAGATAGAGCGCGATGGACGAGACGCCGCCAAACGCTGGCACCGCCATGAACGGAGCAATGAAGGTGTACATGCCAAGACTCGCCACCGCCGCCAGCAGCGAAACGCCCAGAATCGACAGCGTCGCTGGGTGCTTGAGCAGCGAAAGCTTTCGCACAAGCGCCACCGGCGCCGGTGCGGGCAGCGCCGGAAGCCTCGCCGCGAGCCCCAGGCCGGCCACGGCGCCCAGCGCGGTAATCAGCCAGAGCGCCTGGGGCCAGCCGAAGCGCTCGGCCAGTATCAGCGCCAGCGGCACGCCGAGTACCGTACCGCTGGCCATACCGCCCATGAGGGTAGCGATCGCCTTGCCACGGCCAGCTTCACCTGCAAGCGCGGCGGCCGCGGCGATGCCCAGCGCCAGGTAGACGCCAGCGGCGGCGCCGGCCAGCGCGCGCCAGGCCAGCAGGAGCGGATAGCTTTCGGCCATGGCGCTCAAGGCGTTAGCCAGCGTGAAAAGCGCAAGCGCAGCGAGAAGGGCATCGCGTTGATGGCGCGCGGGCAGCAGCGCCACCACCAGGGGCGAACCCATCCCGTAAGCCAGGGTGAACGCGGTCACCAGCTGCGCGGCGGCGGCGTCGGAGATGGAAAAACTTAGCGTGATCAGCGGGATCAACCCCGCGGTAACGTACGAGGCCATGCCTAGCGCGAAGGCGCCCAGCGCAATCAGATGAATCGACATTCGGTGCGGCGTTGCCATTGTGCTCTCCAGCCGGTGTAAAAACGCCATTCTGGAGTGGCTTTAAAGGGGGTACAATTTAACCTCCTATACTATTACCCAAGGTAACCGCGTGACCTCGACGCCTTCGCTCCAACGCTGCCGCCCGGAACTCGGCGACTTTCTTACCGATCGCCGTCGACGCATCAAGCCCCAGGACGTGGGGCTGCCAAGCGGGACGCGGCGGCGAACGCCCGGTCTTCGCCGAGAGGAGGTGGCCGCGCTCGCCGGTGTGGGGCTGACCTGGTACACCTGGCTCGAGCAGGGGCGCGATATTCGCGCCTCGAGCGCCTTTCTCGACCGACTGGCCACCCTTTTCAAACTCGACGCCGTCGAGCGGCGCCATCTATTTCTACTGGCCCACCAGCGCCCGCCTTCCGAGCCCGCCAGGACCCGCTGCACGGTGCCCCCCATCCTGCGCACCCTGCTGGATGACTTGCCCCACCGGCCTGCCTACCTGCTCAATCTGCGCTGGGACGTGCTGGCCTGGAATGGCGCTGCCGATCGCCTGTTCGGGTTCTCGGAGAAACCGGCGCCCCAGCGTAATCTGCTCTGGCTGCTGTTTACCGATGAGGCGGTTCGGGGGCTGTTCGATCCCTGGGAGGATCAGGCGAAGCAGATACTGGGAAGTTTCAAGCGCGATGCCGCTGGCGCCTTCGATGACGGCCCGTTCCAGAGCCTGATCGCGCTAATGAAAGACGCCGCGCCGGACTTTGCCCGCTGGTGGCCAAGCCAGGAGATCGACGCTCCGTGTCTGGGCGTGCGCCATCTTTACTTGCCAGGCCTTGGTCGCATCGATCTTGACCACACCTCGCTGATCGCCGATGCCGACCGCCATCTACGGCTGGTGTACTACGCCCCGCGGGATGAGGCGTTCACGGCGTGGCTTCAAAACACGCCGGGCGCTTGAGTAGAGCGGCTGGCGCTGGAGGGGAGGGCGCGGTCGGCCATGACGTGAAGGTGGCCCAGGCTGCAGCGCTCGAGGCGGGTTTCGACGCCGTAGACGTCGGCCAGAAGCTGCGGGGTGAGCGCCTCTTCCGGGGCGCCTTCCGCCACCACTCGCCCCTCCTGCAAAACGACGAGCCGGTCGGCGTAGCGGGCCGCGAGGTTCAAGTCGTGGAGTACGACGACGCCCACCAGGCCATGTTCGCGCACCAGGGCGTGGACGCACTCCATGACCTGAAGCTGGTAGCGTAAATCCAGCGCGCTGGTCGGCTCGTCCAGCAGCAGCACGTCCGGGCGGCGGGCCACCAGCTGAGCCAGCGCCACCAGCTGGCGCTGACCGCCGGAGAGTCGGTCCATGCGCCGGTCGCTCAGGTGCTCGATTCCCACCCGCGCCAGTGCCTGGTAGCCTTCGAGCAGCGCTTGGCGCTGGGGCAGCGAGCGGCGCTGCCCGCCGCGCTGGGCGGCCACTACGCTTTCGAGCACGCCAAAGGCGATGGGCGGCGGCAGCTGCTGGGGAAGGTAGGTCACGCGCCGGGCGCGCTCGGCGTGGGTCAAGCGCCCCAGCGGCTGGCGGTCCAGCGTCACCTCGCCGCGCAGCGCCTCGAGCCCGGCGAGCCCGCGTAACAGCGTCGACTTGCCCGCGCCGTTGGGGCCTACGAGCGCGGTCAGGGTGCCGCGCTCGAGGGCCTCGAGCGTCACGTCCTGCACGATGGTCTGGGCACCGTAAGCGACCTGGATACCCTTTAGAGAGAGCGCGCTCATAGTGACCTCCCGCGCTTGAAGATCAGTGCAACGAAGACCGGCACGCCCACCAGGGCGGTGACGATCCCCACGGGAATGATCATGCCCGGCAGCAGCACTTTGCTGGCAATCGAGGAGAGCGACATGAGCAGGGCACCGACCAGGGCACTGGCGGGGAACAGAAAGCGCTGATCCTCGCCGATCAGCATTCTGGCGATGTGCGGGCCGACCAGGCCGACGAAGCCGATGGTGCCGACGAACGCCACGGCGGTGGCGGTCAACAGGCTGATGCGCAGCAGCGAAAAGAAGCGCAGCCGGCGCACGTCGACCCCGAAGCTGCGCGCCCGGTCCTCGCCCATGCGCAAAAGCGTCATCTGCGGCGCCGCCCAGAGCGAGAAGGGCAAAAGGACCAGAAGCGCCGCGGCCAGGAGCGTCAGCTTCTCCCAGTTGGCCCGTGCCACGCTGCCCAGCGACCAGAACACCAGCTGCTGCAGGGTATCTTCGGTCGCCATTAGCTGAAGCAGCGACACCACGGCATTGCAGCTGAACACCAGCGCGATGCCAAAGAGCACCAGGCTTTCGACCCCGGCGCCGCGCAGCCGTGACAGCAGCACCAGCAACAAAACCGACAGCCCCGCCGCGATGAAGGCCGCCAGCGTGACCTGGGCGTTGGGACCGAGACTGATACCGACCAGCGGAAACGCTATGGCAAGCGATGCGCCCAGCGCCGCCGAGGAGGAGACCCCCAGAGTGAAGGGGCTGGCGAGCGGGTTATCCAGGATGGTCTGCATTTCGGCGCCGGCCAAAGCGAGTGCCATGCCGACCAGCACCGCCATCAGCGAATAGGGCAGGCGCACGTTCCAGATGATCACTCGCTCGGTAGTGTCCAGCAGCGAAGGGTCGAGGATCCCGTGGACCAGCCGGGCCAGTGGCATACCCGAGGGGCCGCAGGAGAGATCGAACAGCACGCTTGCCACCAGCGCCAGGCCGAGCAGCACGATCAGCCACAGGCGCCTTGTCAGCTGGCCGCGGTAGTGCGCCGTCAGCTGGGTCAGGTCATCGTTTTCCGCCGAGTCGACGGCGCTGTTCACGACGTCAGCCGGGCCCCCAAGGGGGCCCGGCGGGTGGGACGCAGGCATCCGGTTTGAAGAAGTCGATATCATGATTCAGGCGTGTCGGTGGCCTGATCCAGCCAGTAAGTGCCCTGCAGGGGCAGGGTGAGAAAGTCGTTGAGCGCATCGCGGGTCGCGTCGACATCGAGCTCGCCAAAGCGCTCGGGATGAATCCATTTCGCCATCGCCTCGATGGCGAGGATGTTATAGGGCGAGTTGTAGAAGTCGTGCCACAGCGCATGGGCGTTGCCGTCACGCACGGCGCGCAGGTCATGAAACTCCGGCCGAGCGAGCACCTTCTCGAAGCTTTCCCGCGCCGTTGCCTGGCTGACGTCCGCCCCCAGCAGAAGACCCGGTGCCCGGTTACCGGTAGCGATGTAGACGTCCGGGTCCGCCTGAAGGACGTACTCGACGTTGACGTCACCAAGCGCCCCCGGGACCACGTCGGCGGCGATATTGTGCCCGCCGACCGCCTCGATGATATCGCCCATGCCGCTTTTTCCGGTGGTGTGGCCAGGTGCCTGCCAGACCAGCGGGAGAAGCTCCATGAACACGTCCGGACGCTCGTCGTCGGTGAGCTCGTCGACGTGGTCGCGGATGGCCGCCAGATGCTCATCGTAGAAGGCCAGGTAGTCGTTGGCTTCGTCGCGCTTGTCCAGAATCGCACCGAGTGCCGTCAGGCTGACGTGGGCGTTCTTGATCGGGTGGACGCGAAAATCGATGAACAGTACCGGAATACCCGCCGCCTCGAGCAGATCCGCGACCGGGCTGTGCTGGGTGGGGCCCTCACCGGCGATACTGAAAATGGCCAGATCCGGGTGCAGTGACAGGATCTGTTCGGCGCTGACGCTCTCCTCGGAGGCCTGGCCGATCAGCGGAATTTCGTTGATATCTGGAAAACGCTCACCGTAGACCGCAAAGGTGTGCGGGTCGAGCAGACGCAGGTCGTTTTGCCAGCCAACGACACGCTTGAAGGGGTCTTCCTTGTCGAGCAGGGCCAGCGCGTAGAAGAGCCGGCCTTCGCCGAGCACGATACGCTGGGGCGTCTCGGGAACATCGACCTGGCGACCCAGCACGTCGGTCACTTCCACGGCCAGCGCCTGGGTCGAGAGTAGCGCCAGACAGGCGGCCAGCGCCCGGGGTAAAAGACCGAAGCGCCGCCTGGAAGTGGTATGATCGCCCGCCGAGAAAAGACCCATAGGATAGCCTCTTGCGTTAAATTACAATGACTCGCATTTGCATTGCTACTTTAACGTGTTCGATGATCCCCAGAGTCCGCGCTATGCATTGCCATGTTTCACATCCCGCTCTCACAACATTGCATTACAATTTCGCATCGGCGTGGCGGTGCGCTTGGGCTATACCGCTCGCCGCCGAACGGGGGCATTCATGAGGTCTGATCATATTCTCGTCGTCGACGACGACCCGGACATTCGCCAGCTGCTGGCCACCTACCTGAAGAAGAACGGCTACCAGGTGACGCTGGCCGAGGATGGCCAGACCATGCACCGGCTGCTGGCCCACCAGGCGATCGATTTGGTGGTGCTGGATCTGATGCTGCCCGGCGAGGATGGCCTGACGCTGTGCCGGGAGCTTCGCACCCGCACGGCGCTGCCGGTCATCATGCTGACGGCGCGCGGCGGTCTGGTCGACCGCATCGTCGGCCTCGAAATGGGCGCCGACGACTACCTGGCCAAGCCCTTCGACCCGCGCGAGCTGCTCGCCCGGATTCGCGTCGTGCTCAAGCGCACGCGTAGTTTTCCGCCCCAGAGCGCCCCGGATGACGCAACGCGGCTGGGTTTTGCCGGCTGGGAGCTCGACGTGGGCGCGGGCCTTCTGCGCTCGCCAAAGGGCGTCACCATCGCCCTGGCGGGCTCCGATGCCCGGCTGTTGCAGCTTCTCTTGAACCACCCGAATCAGGCGCTGGGGCGCGATTTTCTGCTCCAGCAGGTGTTTCAGAAAGAGCGCATGCCGTTTGATCGCGCCATCGATGTTTGCATAAGCCGCCTGCGACAGCACCTGGGCGACCCGCCGCGCTCGCCGCGCTTCATCCAGACGGTGCGCAACCAGGGTTACCGGCTGACCGTGGACGCGGTGGAACGGCGGTGATGCGCGGCTGGCCGCGTACCCTGTTCGCCCGCCTGGTGCTGATTCTGGTCGGCGGCATGCTGGGCGCACAGGTGCTGACCGGCAGCGTCTGGTACGAGGTGCGCCACACCGAAGCGATGGAGATTCCGCTGCGCCTGGCCGCGGCCAGGCTTGCCGACGTGCAGCGCGAGGCGCGCCGGGAGCCGGCCGCTCTCGACGCGCTAGTAAAGGCCCTCGACCGCCCCGGTTTTCGGCTGACCCCGAGCGACGCCGCGCCGCCAACCAGCGACGCGTTCGCCCCTGCCGCCAAGCTGCTCAAGCGCGCCTTCGTGGAGGCCGGCGGGGCACCGGCGGATATCGCCCTGGTGGAGGCCAGACTTCTGCGCGAAGAGGGCGACCCGGCGGGCTGGATGGCGCTTTTTACCAACCAGCCGACCCGAGCGCGCCTGCGCCTGACGCTTCAGGTGCTGCCCGGACAGTGGCTCGAGGTGACGATGATCGAGGCCCAGGGCTGGACCAGCCGTTCGCCCTTCGACGACGCCTGGAGCGTGCTGCTGCGCCTTTACCTGCTGCGCATTCTGGTCGTCGCCCTGGTGGCGCTGGTCGCCGTACGCTTGGCCATCGGCCCGCTCAAGAAGCTCGCCCGGGCGGCCCAGGGGCTGGGCCAGGACATTCGCCGCCCGCCGCTGCCTATCGAAGGGCCGCTTGAGGTCCGCCAGGCCGCCGAGGCGTTCAACGCCATGCAGCGCCGGCTGATCGATCATCTCGCCGAGCGCACCCGCTTTCTGGCCGCGGTTTCCCACGATCTTCGCTCGCCGATCACTCGCCTGCGCTTGCGCACGGAGCTCTTGAAGGATGCCGAGCTCAAGGCGCGCCTGCGCCAGGACCTCGACGACATGGAAGCGCTCGTCGCCGCGACCCTCGAGTTTCTGCGCGAAGGCGAGCGGGTGGAGGCCTTCGAGCGGGTCGACGTGCTGTCGATTCTCCAGGGTATCCAGGCGGATGCCGAAGAGCAGGGCGAGCGGGTTCGCCTGCAGGGTACGCCGCCAAGGCCGCTTTTCGGGCATCCGCAGAGCCTTCAGCGGGCGCTGCGCAACCTGGTGGAGAACGCCTTGCGCTACGGTGCAAGCGAATCGGGGGTCGAGGTGGTGATCGAAGCGAGCCAGGCCACACTCTGCCTGCGCGTGCTGGATCGCGGGCCTGGCATCGCCGAGGAGGAACTTACCCGGGTCACGGAGCCCTTTTATCGGCGTGAGGCATCGCGTAACCGCGATACTGGCGGCTACGGGCTGGGCCTGAGCATCGTCCAGGCCGTGGCCGAGGCGCACCGCGGCCGGCTGGTTCTGCAAAACCGCGAGGGCGGCGGGCTCGAGGCGCGCCTGGAGCTCGACTACCGCGAACACGCGTAATCATCTTCGCTGGAAACGGCGCTTTTCGTTATGCTCTCTTCTTTACGGGTCGCACAGGCGCAAGGGCCCTTGCGCGACCAGGGGTTTCACGACGAAGGATGGGTGACATGACGGCACTGGTGAAGGGGTATCTGCACACCTCGTTGATACTGCGTATCAGCATCGCACTGATGCTGGGGGTCGTGGTCGGGCTCCTTGGTGGCGACACGCTGGTGGGGTGGATTGCGCCGCTTGGGGATCTGCTGCTGCGGCTTCTGACCTTTCTGATCGTACCGATCGTGCTGTTCACGCTGATGGTCGGCGTCAACCAGACCGAGGCGGGCAGTACCGGACGCGTGGGCGCCAAGGTACTGCTCTATTATTTGGCTTCCTCGGCCTTCGCGATCATCGTCGGGCTTGCCGTGGCGTCGCTCTTCAACCCCGGGCGCAACACCTCGCCCGAGGCGGACATGAGCTTTTCGGTGCCGGACAATCCCGGCGTGGTCGAGGCGCTTTTGAACATCGTGCCGGATAACCTGTTCGGGGCGTTCGTCGAGCTCAACATGCTGGGGATCATCTTCACCGCGCTGGTGTTTGGCATCGCGCTGTTGAAGATGCGCCAGAGCGATCACCAGCGGGCGATGGGCGAGCGACTTTACGAGGTGCTCGAGGCACTCAACGCGGTCACGCTCAAAGTCATGGCCGGGGTACTGCACGTCGTCCCCATCGGTGTGTTCGCGATCGTGGCGGGCACCGTGAACCGTCAGGGCTTCGATACGCTGTTGGCGCTGGGCGACATGGTGCTGGTGCTCTATATCGCGCTCGGTGTGCAGCTGATTCTTTACTGCGTGGCGCTGCGGTTTTTCGGCGTGCGCCTTCGCACCTTCTTTCGCGAGGCGCGCACGCCGATGGCCACCGCCTTCGCCACCCAGAGTAGCTCCGGTACGCTGCCGCTGACGGTAAACGCGGCCCACCGGCTGGGCATTGCGAAAGGGATCTACGGCTTCAGCCTGCCACTGGGGGCGACCATGAACATGGACGGCGCCGCCATTCGCATCGCGATCTCGGCGGTGTTCGCCGCCAACGTGATCGGCGCGCCGCTCGATTTTGCCAGCATGGTGCAGATCGTGCTGATCGGCACGCTGGTATCCATCGGCACCGCCGGGGTGCCCGGCGCGGGCATCATCATGATCTCGACGGTGTTCACCCAGGTGGGCCTGCCGATCGAAGTGGTGGGGCTTTTGACCGCGATCGATGCGCTGGTGGGCATGGGTGCGACCGCGCTCAACGTCACCGGCGATTTGACCGGGACCGCTTTGATCGCACGAAGCGAAGGCGAAACGCTGGAAGCCCCGGATGACGAACAGACGGCGTCGCCGGAACGGGCATGATGCGCGCATGAAAAAACCGGGGCGCCTTTGCGCCCCGGTTTCTTGTCTGTCGTGCGTCAGTGTTTGAGAATCACGTAGAACGCGTGAATGATACCGGGAATGAAGCCGAACAGCGTTAGCAGGATGTTGAGCCAGAAGTGGCCCTTGAGGCCGACTTCGAGAAAAACGCCCAGCGGGGGCAGCAGGATTGCGAAGATCATCTTGATCGGGTCGGTGGCGGTCAATGCCATATTAAGCCTCCATTGCTTACGAATGCTTGCTACGAAATAACACCGGTCATCTGGATTTTTCAAGTGTAGTCACCCGCTCGAGGCTACGCTAATTCCTTGTCGCACTTTTGGCCGATAGGATCGTTTTGATCCAAAGCATCGTTCGATAGGGCATTAAGGGGCTACCCTTGAGTCTGGGTTTTGGCCTTTCACTTTTCATCTTTCACTCTTCGCTTCTCAAGCCAACTAGACGAGACACCATGAACAAGCTGCTGCCCCCCTCACTGCTGCTCTGCGCGGCCGCGACTGCTCCGGCGCTTGCGCAGACGCCGGCCGGCGCGCCTACGACCACGCTTGCCCCGCTCGAGGTCAGCGCGCCACGCCTTTCACGCGAGCTTTATGCCACGCCCGCGGCGGTGTCGACGCTCGATGAAACGGCGATCCAGCAAGGCCAGCAGCGCGTGCGCCTGGACGAATCGCTCGTTCGCGTGCCCGGGGTATTCGTGCAAAACCGCGATAATTTCGCCCAGGGCCAGCGGATCGCCATTCGCGGCTTCGGCGCGCGGGCGCCGTTTGGCGTGCGCGGGATCACCGTGCGCGTCGACGGCATTCCCTACACGCTGCCCGACGGCCAGGCGGCGCTCGACGCCATCGATCTCGACAGCGCCGAGCGTATCGAGGTAATTCGCGGGCCGTCCTCGGTGCTCTACGGCAACGCCGCCGGCGGGGTGATCGACATCACCACCGCCGACGGACGCAGTGATCCGGGCTCGAGTGTGCGCGTCGAGGCGGGCAGCGACGGCTATCAAAAGCTCTCGCTGCAAAACGGCGGCCAGAACGGCGATTGGTCGCACCACGTGAGCCTTTCGGGCTTGAACGTGGACGGCTACCGCGACCAGAGCTCCACCGAAAAGTACCTGCTCAACGCGAAGCTGCGTCGTGAGCTTGGAAGCGAGCGGGCGCTGACGGCGATCGTCAATCTGCTCGAGAACCCGCGTTCGGAAGACCCGGGAGCACTCAATGCCCGTGAGGTGGCGCGGGCGCGCGATTTGGCCGCGCCCAATGCCGCGGCGCTGGACGCCCACCAGAACGTCGACCAGCAGCTTCTGGGGCTGCAGTACGAGGATTTGAGCGCTGGCCCGGGCGAGCTCTACGTGAAGGGGTTCTACGCCCGGCGCGATTTCGAGCAGCAGCTGCCCTACGTCGGCGACAGCCGGCTGGGGTACGATCGTGACTACCTGGGCGGCAGCGCCGAGTATCACCACGACCTCACGCTTGGCGCGCTGCCGCTGGATTACGTCGTCGGGGTCGATGTTGCGCGCCAAAAGGACGACCGCTTTCGCAACGACGTCAGCGCGGTAGGGGCGGTGGGTGAGCAGGTGGCGCGTGAAAAGCAGACCGCCACCGCCACCGGCGTGTTCGCCCAGGGTGATTTGGGCCTGACCGAAGCGCTCACGCTGTCGCTCGGCGCGCGCTTCGATCGCGTCGAGCTCGAGATCGATGACCGCTACTTCGATGACGGCGATCAAAGCGGCAAGCAAACCTTCAACGAGTGGAGCGGCTCGGCGGGGCTGAGCTACCGCTACCGCCCGCAGCACCAGGTCTATCTCAATACCGGCACAGCCTTCGAGACGCCGACCTTTGCCGAGTTCGCCAACCCCGCCGGCGGCGGCTTCAATCCAAGCGTGGAGCCGCAGAAGTCCTGGAATCGCGAAGTGGGCCTTCGCGGCTACGTGGCGCCGCTCGCGCTCGACTACGACCTGGCGCTCTTCTCGGTGCGCGTGCGCGACGAGCTGGTGCCCTTCGATGAAGGCGGGCGTACGTTCTACCAGAACGCCGCCAACACTGATCGCGACGGCATGGAGCTTGCACTCGGCTGGCAGTTTCTCGACCAGTGGCGGCTCGACAGCGCCCTGACCCTGGCTCGCTACACCTTCGATGAGTTCGCCACGCCCTCCGCGAACTTCGACGGCAACCGCATTCCGGGGCTGCCGGAGCAGACCTGGATCAGCCAGCTCACCTGGGAGGGCGTCGACGAGCGCTTCGCCACGCTCGAGACCGAGTACATCGGCGATCTGCTGGCGGACAACGCGGGGGAGGTCGAGGCGGACAGCTACTGGCTGGTCAACCTGCGCGTCGGCGACGGCTGGCAGCTCGACGAGCGCTCAAGGCTTAACGCCTACGTGGGACTACGTAACGTCTTCGACCGCGAGCACTTCTCCAACGTGCGCCTGAATGGCACCTTCGGGCGCTACTATGAGCCGGCACCGGGGCGCAGCGTCTACGGCGGGGTGGAGCTTACTTTCTAAGCAGGCACCGGACTTCAAACCAGCGACGGGCAGCTCTTTGAAGCTGCCCGTCGCTGGTCGCTGTACGAGTGGTCGTTTAGACGAATACCCGAAGGATCAGTCGTTCAGCTTGACCAGCATCTTGCCGGTGTTACCGCCTTCGAACAGCGCCAGAAACGCGTCCGGCGTGCGCTCGAGGCCCTCTTCGACGGTTTCCTGATAGTCGAACGTGCCCTTGGCCACCTGCGGGGCCACGTCGTTGAGAAAGTAGCCGTAGTTCGACCAGTGGTCGGCGACGATGAAGCCCTGCATTCTGGCCCGGCGCGCGACGATCTGGAACAGGTTGCCCGGTCCTACGCCCTCCTGACGCTCGTTATAGCTGGTGATCATGCCGCACACCGCGATCCGCGCGCCCTCGTTCAAATGATCCAGCGCGGCCTCGAGACAGGTGCCGCCGACGTTCTCGAAATAGACGTCGATCCCTTCGGGGCTTGCAAGCGCAATGGCGTCGCCAAGTTCCTTGGCGGTGCGCTCCTTGTAGGTGACCGGCTCCACGCCGATGGATTCGAGCCAGGCGAGCTTGTGCGCGGAGCCTGCGATGCCGACCACGTGGCACCCTTTGGCCTTGGCCAGTTGAACCACGAGCGAGCCGACCGCACCGCTGGCCGCACTCACCAGCACGTTGTCGCCGGCGCGGCACTCGGCGATCTGGTTGAGGCCGGTCCAGGCGGTCATGCCCGGCATGCCCAGCACGCCCAGGTAGGCCTGCTCGGGTACGTCGTGGTCGGGCAGTTTGAAAACGCTTTCACCTGAAACCTGAGCCACGTCGCGCCAGCCGCCCATGTGGCTGACCCGGTCGCCTACCTTCAGTTTTTCATCGTTGGACTCGATCACTTCCCCAATCGCGCCGCCGTCCATCGGCTGGCCGAGCTCGAAGGGTGGCACGTAGGTGCGCACGCCGCTCATGCGGCCACGCATATAGGGGTCAACGGAGAGCCAGCGGTTTTTGATCCGCACCTCGCCGTGGGCCAGGTCGGGAAGTTCCTGGCTTTCGAGTTTGAAAATCTCGCGGCTGGGTACGCCTTCGGGGTAGTCGGTGAGGGTGAAATAACGTGACTGCATCAAGACCTCCTGCGTCGATGAATCCTTTCACGCCGCCGTGGCGGTCGCGTCATGATGAACGTGTCCGTTTAGAGACTATAAGCGACTCAACGAGTTCGCCAGCCCGCGTAATAAATAAAAAAGCGGCCCCGGGTGAGGGCCGCTTTGGGTGTGTGGCGATAGCGTTGGCAAGCGCTGCAGGCTCAAGGGGTATCGCACGAAGGGGTGCGTTAGCCGTTGAGTCGGGGTCTTGAAGGTCAGTTGATCAGCGTCAGCATGACCGGAGCAGTACCGCGGCGAACGATGCCGAGCTGGCGCGCTGCGCGCTTGGAAAGATCGATGATACGGCCCTTGACGAAGGGGCCACGGTCGTTGATCAGCACTTCGACTTCCTGGCCGGTGTCCGGTCTTGTGACCAGCACCTTACTACCAAAGGGGAGACTTGGATGGGCGGCGGTTAGCGCCTGCTGGTCGAAGGCTTCACCGCTGGCGGTGGTCGCACCCTGGAAACGGTCGCTGTAAAACGAGGCCACACCTTCTTGGGTATCGACATCCTGAGCCAGCGCCATGCTCGAAACAATACTTAATAAAACCGCGAAAACGCTTTTTCTGATTAGTCCTTGATGAACTCCCATTGGAGTACCTCAGCAATTGATCTCGATCGGGCATTCATTAAATAGAGGAGCCTGATAGGCCGGGCGATGGTAACGCTCCGGTTTGGATTGAGCAAGCTTTGCGATATTCGGCGAAGATGTACCCCAAGTTTGGAATTTAGTTCGCGACAGGAGTGTGAAGTTTTGACAAGGTCGGTAACTCCTTTATTAATAAAGAAGATAAAAGCCTTGCGCGCCGCTATGGCAAGCTCGAGAATTTGTATAAGAAACACATGATGTAAGCGTCGCCGTGCGACCGTGTATCGCACTCAAAGCGACTTGGACGCATTTCAACACGAGTTCAAAAGGAGCTCTCGATGGCTAAGCGTATATCTTATGTGTGGGTGCTGGGCGCAGTACTCGGCGTGGCCGGAGCCGTGCCAGGGGGTGTCATTGAGGCGCGAGCGCAGCAAAACGCGCCGAATACGCCGTCCCAGGCACTGGAGGTGCGCGAGACGCTGACGCTGGACGAGCGCTTGCGCGACGAGCTGACTTCGGCCGGTACCTTCAATGGCAAGGACGGCAGTCGTTCCTATGTCTATGCGCTCGCGCTCGATGAAAACACTCTGGTCGAGCTTGGCGTGAGCGGCCCGCTTCAGGGCGTGGTATCGCTTTACAACGATCAGCTCGAGTTTTTGAAAAGCGGCGAGTCGCTGCGCTATCACGCGGCTGAAGCGGGCGACTACTTCGTGGTGGTGAGCGGACGTGACGCCAGCAGCTATGGCCCGTTCACGCTCACGCCGCGGCGCATGGAGCTGGGCGACGCCGATGCGCTGACCTTGGAAGAGCCGGCAGATTTTTGGCTCGCCGGGGATGAAGATACGGTGGCGCTGACCATCGAGCAGGCCGGCATCTACCAGCTTGACATGCGCTCCGACGAATTCGACGCCTACCTGGTTCTCGAGGGTCCGAACGGCTATCAACGCGAAGACGACGATAGCGGTGGCGATCTGAATGCACGGATTACCGATTTTCTCGAGCCCGGCGATTACACGCTGCGCCCGCGTACCTACGGTGGCGGCGAGGGGCTTTATACGCTGAACGCTCGGATCAGTGAGCAGGCGGATGAATTTCGCAACGACGGGCCGCTCAATTTGAGTGAAAGGCTGGAAGGCTGGTACCAGGGGACACCGCTCACCTACACGCTCGAGATCGATGAGGCGGGAATTTACGAGATCAACATGGTCTCGAGCGATATCGACGCATTTCTGGAGCTTCACGACGATAGCGGCTACTACCGGGAAAACGACGACGGCGGCGACGGGCTCGACGCTCGGCTGGTCGATTTTCTCGCACCGGGTAGCTATCAGGTAATCGCTCGCTCGGCTTACGAGTCGGGCAGCAGCGGGCCGTTCAGCCTGAGCGTTGAAGAGAGTAGCGACCTGGCTGACGGTATCGAGCTGCAAAACGATGGGGCACTGACGGTGGGGGAGCCCATTCACGGCTGGTACAGCGGTGAAGAAGTCGTCTACACCCTCGAACTCGAGGAAAGCTCGGCGGTCACGATTGCCATGGACTCCGATCACTTCGACGCCTACCTCGAACTCGATGGTAACGGCGTCCAGCATGCCGATGATGACGGCGGCGGCGGCACCAATGCGCGGCTCGAGGCATCGCTTCTGCCGGGGCGCTACACCGTTCATGCCCGCGGCTACAGCGCCAGCGAAAGCGGCCTGTTCGAGTTGACCGTGGAGAGCGAACCGACCGAGATCGAGCCGGATCTTTAAGTCTTGCCGCAGCGCTGGCTCGCGTTGTCGCGCGCCAGCGATTACATTGAAGAATGGTTTTCAGGGAAAGCAAACGCAAAAAGGGAACATCATGCAACCTATCGCAGGGAGTGCACTGGCCGTGTCGGCCTTGTTGCTCGCCGGCTGTCAGAGCATCCAGAGCTCGCCCGTCGAGCCCTACTCACTGGCCACGCTCGCCGAGGAAAAGCTGTTCGTCGATCCGGATTGCACCGGCGAGCAGTGCGCCGAGGTGCGCGTTTCGGCACTCGAATTCCCCCGGCGCGAGGCGCTCACCAAGGAGCTCAGAGCGCGCTTGATGGCGCTGGCGCCGCTCGAAGGCCAAACGACACCGGCGGGCGCAACACCAGGCTTTGCGGGCTACGCCGATGCGTTTTTCGACCAGGCGCGCCGACAGGGCGGGCCTCTGGCCGGGGGCGGGGCGAGCGAAGCGCTACTGGAAGCCGATATCTACGCCCGGCACAACGACCTTCTGGTCATCGAGCTCAACGGTTACACCTACCTGGACGGCCAGGCCCACGGCCTGCCTTCTACCGAGTTCATGGTGATCGACGAGCGCCAGGCGCGCACGGTGGGCCTCGACGACATGCTGATCGAGGGTCGCGAAGCGGCGTTTGAGGCGCTGGTTAGAGACGCCCACCAGCGCTGGCTGAGCGAGCTGGACGAAGGGCCTGACATGGCCGAGAACTGGCCGCTGACGCAGAGCCGCAACGTCGCCCCGCTTGGCAACCGTTTCGTGGTGAAGTATGACGTCTACGAGATCGCCCCTTATGCCCTGGGGCAGCCGGAGCTGGACATTCCGCTCGAGGCGCTTCGTGGCGTCGCTAAACCGCGCTATCTGGAAGGTTCGGCCGACTCTGAGTAGTGTGCCAGCGGGCTTGGGAGCAAGATGCTATAAAGGCGGCGCCGTTTCAGGCGCCGCCTTTATTTGCGTGAAGTGATTATTTGCGTGAAGTGATTATTTGCTTGAAGTGATGAAACGTTCGTCGGATTTAGCGGCCCGCCTTCAGGCAGCCCACGACCACCAGAAGACCCGCGGTGGGCAGGCGCCAGTCGAGCACGCTCATGCCTGCCAGCACTAAAAGCGCCGCGGCCAGGATCGGCACGCCGTAGGCCAGACTACCGACCAGGTTGGAGTGACCCAGCCGCAGCGCCTTGTCCCAGGCGACCATGGCGATGCCGTAGGGGCCAAGGCCCAAGGCAATGCCGGCCAGCAGCGCCTCGCCATCCGGCAGGGTGAGGTTGTTTTCGAGCACTACGCTTGCGCCGGTGGCAATCGCGCAGGCGATCAGCAAAAGGCGCGGCAAAAGCGGCGTCAGCGCGACCGGCGCGCTCTGGCCAAACCAGGAGTAGAGCGCCCAGCAGCAGGCCGATAACAGCGCGATCGCGTAGCCGGTCATCTCGCCGCCGAACCCACCGGACAGCGCCTGAGGCAAGAGCAGCAGGGAGGCACCGCTGAAGGCGATCAGCGCGCCAACCAGCCCCTGAAAGCGCAGTTTACCGAAGCGGCTGTATTGGCTCAGCAGCACGAACAGCACCGGCCAGGTGTAGGTGATCAGCGCCGCCTCCGCCGCCGGGGCCAGGCGCATGCCGATGAAGTAGCTGCTGACCGCGCCCAGAATGAGAAGCGGCACCCCCACCCAGATACTCACCGCCCAGCCCGGGCTCATCGTCGTCACACGCGTCTTTCGGCTCAGCGGAAGCGTCGCCAGCGCCCCCGCCAGAAGCGTCAGCGCCGTTAGCTGCAGCGGCGTGGACGCGCTCGCCATACGCGCCAACAGCGGCGCAATACTCCAGAGCGCTACCGCGATCATGGCGATCGCAATGCTGTAACTACGTGAGGCGAGAGCGGGTGTGTGAACGGGATGCATCGGGCAACTCCTTCTATAAAGACAAACCTTGCTTTGTGAGAGTGGCGCCAAGCATACTCGCGAAATAAATATCACAATATCGATCTTTAATGATGAAAAGCATCAAGGATGTTGATATATGCGCGCGCCCATTTTCGATCTGACGCTTTTGCGCACGCTGGTTGCGATCGCCGATACCGGCAGCGTCACCGCCGCCGCTACACGGCTCTCCTACACGCAGTCGACGGTGAGCATGCAGCTCCAGCGCCTCGAAGCGCAACTCGATCTCACGCTTCACGAACGCGAAGGGCGCAAGCTGCGCTTCACCCGCGAAGGCGAGCGGCTACTGGCTCACGCAAGGCGGCTTCTGGCGCTCAACGATGAAGCCTTCAGCGACATGCAGGCGCGCCAGGTCACCGGGGATCTGACGCTTGGGATCCCTGAGGATTACGCCTCGCTTTTGCCGTCGGTGTTCGCCTACTTCCACCAGCTCTACCCGGCGGTGGGGCTGACCGTGATCTGCGGCACCAGCGCGCACCTGGTCGAGCGGGTCAAGAAGGCGGACATCGATCTGGCGCTGGTGACGCGCCAGCGCAACTCGCCCGGCGGCGAAGTGATTCGGCGCGAACCGCTTCTATGGGCGGTGGGGATCAATCAACAGCCGCTCTTGAGCGACCCGATCCCGCTGGCGCTTTACTCACCCGGCGCCGATGTCTTTCGCGAAGTGGCGGAGCAGGCGCTGCAGGCGGCGGGACGGGATTGGCGCGTGGCCTACACCAGCCAGTCGATGGCGGGGCTTGCGCCGATCGTCACCGCCGGGCTTGCGGTGGTGGTGGTCACGCGCAGCATGTTGACGCCTTCGCTTCGCCCGCTCGACGATACGAGCGGGCTGCCGGCGCTGCCGATGATCGAGCTCGCCCTGCACCGCGCGCCGCACCGGCCGACCGAGCCCGCACGGCGCCTCGGCGAGCTGATTCGCGAACAGCTAGCGGCGATCGGTGAAGCGTTATAAGGTGGATACGAGACGGTAATCGAAACGAACCCGGCGTCAGGAGGACGCGATGCACGAGCTTGACCATTACATTTACCCGCACCGAGTGCTGCACTGGCTGGTGGCCGCCGCCGTGCTGGTGTCGTTGGCCACCGGGTTGACGCTGGGCACCCTGGGCTTCGAGCGCACGGCGAATGCGTTCGGCACGGCGTTCACCAACGTGATGTATACCGGCCACAAGACCCTGGGGGTGACGATACTTTTGCTGATGACGCTTCGAATCATCACTCGCGTGGCCTTCGTGGTGCCGGATCATGACCCGCCCCTGCACCCATTCCAGCGTGTGGTGAGCAAAAGCGTGCACCATTTGCTTTACATCGCGCTGGTGCTGATGCCGCTGATCGGCTGGGCGGCCACCGCCACCGGCGGTTATCCGGTCGAGTTCTTCAGCTGGCACCTGCCCGGGCTTTTGAGCGAAAACCCCGAGCTTTCGCGTACTCTGTTTGGCTGGCACGCCTGGCTTGGCTGGGCGATCCTGGTGCTGGTGACGCTGCACGTGCTTGGCGCACTGTTTCACTGGCGCATAAAGCGCGACAGCGTGATCAAGCGCATGAGCCTGTTCGACTGACCCGCGTCCGTCGTGTTAATGACAATCACTCTTCTTTGTTGACTTGCGCCCGCAGTCCGTCACAATTTCCCGCCTGGTCAATCGGGAGGTGAGAATGGAGTTACTGCGGGTGGTCTTCACGCACTACCGCTGGTCGTTTCTGGGCGCTATTGCATTGAGTCTTTTGAGTGCCGGGCTGGGGGTGGGCGTGATCGCGTTCATCAACCGTCATTTGATCGTAGCCGAAAGCGCGATGTCCGTGCTGCTACCGTTTCTCGGGCTCCTGTTTCTCCTGCTGGCGGTGACGCTGGCCACTCAGCTGGCGCTCACGCTTTTGGGCCACTACTTCGTTTTCGATCTGCGCGGGCGGTTACTCAAGCGCATGCTGGATACCGACATCGAGCGCCTCGAGCGAGTGGGTAGCGCCACGCTGTTAGCGAGTTTGTCGAGCGACGTGCGTAACATCACCATCGGTTTCGTGCGCCTGCCGGAGCTCGTTCAGGGTGTGGTGATGACGGTGGCGTGCGTGGCGTACCTGGCGTGGCTCTCGCCGGAGATGGTCGTGGTGACCGTGCTCTGGATGGCGGCGACCATGGCGGTCGGCTGGTGGCTGGTGTCGAAGGTGTACCGTCACTTTCACCAGGTGCGCGAAAGCGAAGATTTTCTCTACCGGGATTATCAGACCGCCATCGAAGGGCGCAAGGAGCTTTCGCTCAACCGTGACCGCGCGCGGCGTTTTTTCGATGACACCTACACCGCGAACGCCGAAACCTACCGCCACCACATCATTCGCGCGGATACCTATCACCTGAGCGCGGGCAACTGGTCGAACATCATGATGCTCGGCGCCATCGGCGTGGTGTTCTTCATGGCCAACGTATTGGGCTGGGCGAGCCCGGCGGCGGCGGCGACCTTTGCGCTGACACTGCTGTTTCTGCGTACTCCGCTCATCCAGGCGATCGGCGCCTGGCCGACGCTGATCAGCGCCCAGGTCGCCTTCGATAAGCTCAAGAGCCTGGAACTCGCCGAATACCGCACGCATTTCGAGGTCGAGGATACGCTGAAAGACTGGCAGCGCATCGACCTGGTCGACGTTGGCTACCGCTATGAAAGCCAAAGCGGGGAGGGGCATGCGTTCGAGGTGGGGCCTTTGAACCTCACTCTTCACCGGGGCGAGCAGGTCTTTCTGATCGGTGGTAACGGCAGCGGCAAGTCCACTCTGGCCAGGCTCCTGTCGGGGCTCTATCGCCCTCAAAGCGGCTCGATTCTGATCGACGGTCGGCGCATCGAGATGGACGAGTGGGACGCCTTTCGCGCCCGCTTTGCCAGTGTGTTCACCGACTTCCACGCCTTCGATCGGCTGTTGGGGCAGGGGGGCGAGCCCTCGAACGCGGCGCTGGTCAAGGAGTGGCTCACGCGGCTGCAGATGGACCAGAAGCTCGAGTGGCAGGGCGAGCGGGTAACGAACACGAAGCTTTCACAAGGTCAGAAAAAACGCCTGGCGCTGCTGCTCGCGATTGCCGAGGAGCGCGATATCCTGCTGCTCGACGAATGGGCGGCGGATCAAGATCCGCAGTTTCGGCGGCTTTTCTACCGCGAGCTTCTTCCGCGACTCAAGGCGATGGGCAAGACCGTCTTCGCCATCAGCCACGACGACAGCTACTTCGTTCACGCCGACCGGCTGCTGGAAATGTCCCGGGGCAAACTCATTGAACTCGAAGGCGAGCAGCGCGCCCGTGCAAGCCAGGACGCAGTGGCACAGATTACCCCCGACTAACGCGGCGTCAGCGCCGGGTTTGGCGGTCGCACCCCTCGAGCGGGCAGTTGCTGCACAGCGCGAACTCGTCGAGCAGATAGCGCAAACAGCAGAGCTTGCGCACGCGCTTGACCTCATCCGAGCCCTGGGGCTGGTAATCGCGTACCGGCTGATAGAGCGGGTTACGCTGACCGCCCAGCGTGCGCGCCTCCAGTAGCGCGCGGCCAGCGAGCAGGGCGTTCGGGCGAACGAAAGGGTGCTCGGCCAGCAGGTTGACGTAGTAGTCGACGTAACCGCCGGCGTTGCTCCAGAAAACCCGCGGCGCGAGACCGGCAAGCGTCGAGAGTCGCTCGATCAGCGGCGTCCAGTGCCCGTCGAGCAGCGCGCTAAAGCGCTCGGCGGGATCGGCAGTGGTGACGGGCTCGCCATCGTGGGCAAGCCACAGGCTTTGTACGCACCCCTGTTCGTCCGGCAGCACGTACACGTCGTCGAGTGCGACCGGCAGCGCCTTGTCGAGCAGCAAGTGCGACATCAGCGTGGGCACGGTGAGCGCATGGAAGAGCCACTTCGACCATAGCGAGACGATCGCACGGCGATCGCCGCCCGGGTAGCGGGCGGCGTACAAGGCGATACTCTGTTCAAGCTGCGCCGGGTTACGCCAGCGCGAGGCCTTGAACGCGGTCGCGGGCGGCGCACCGCCGATGCGCGGCGGCGACAGATGCGCCAGCCGCTCGGTATAGCACTCGGCAAGCCGGGTGGGGCGGCGGTTGTCGGGTTCGCTGAGCGCCAGGGCCATTGTCGTACTCCACGGATATCGACTCGTCAAAGCCGTCGGGTTGATGTCTGGTCTTACTCGGCGATGGCGATACGAGAGCGGCCGCCAGGGCGGTCGATCACCTGCATCGGCAGCCCGTAAATCGCCTTCAGGGTGGCGGCGTGCATCATCTTTTCGGGCGTACCGTGGGCGAGCAGCCGGCCACTATGCAGGGCCAACAGTTCGTCGCAGTAGCGCGCGGCCATGTTGATATCGTGCAGCACGATGATCACGCCAAGACCCAGCTCGTCGCAGAGCGTGCGGGTCAGTTCGAGCACTTCGATTTGGTGGGCGATATCCAGCGCGGCCAGCGGCTCGTCGAGCAGCAGAAAGCGGCTGCCCTGGGCGAGGAGCATGGCGAGCCAGACGCGCTGGCGCTCACCGCCGGAGAGCGTGTCCACCAGCCGGTCGGCGAAGGCCTCGGTGTGGGTCAGCGCGATGGCGCGCTCGATGGCCGCTTTATCCTTGTGCGTGTGGCGGCCCAGAAGCCCGTGCCAAGGGTAGCGGCCAAAGCCGACCAGCTCGCGGCCGGTGAGGTTTTCGGCGCTGGGCAGATGCTGCGGCAGGTAAGCGACCTGGCGGGCGAATTCACGGTGGCCCCAGTCGTCCAGCGGGCGTTGGTCGAAATGAATCGCGCCAGCGCTGATCGGCTGCTGCTGGGCGAGCAGTTTGATCAGCGTCGATTTGCCCGAGCCGTTATGGCCAAGCAAGCCGAATATCTTGCCCTGCTCGAAGGTGTGTTCGATGGGCTGCAAAAGGGGCTTTCCGCCGATTTCGAAGGTAGCGCCTTTGACCTCGAACATGAAAGCTCCTTGGCTGGGTCAACTCTGGAATAAGGCGTCGTGCTGCCGAGCAGCGGGGTGTTCGACGCGATTGTATCGCTAATGGTTCTCATTTTACAGCGGCGGTTCGGCCGTCGCTCTGTTTACCTCACGACGGAAATGGGTTTAAATTGATATGTTATTACATAATTTAAAGCCGAGAGGTTCTCATGAAAAAAGGTATTCACCCCAACTACGATTACGTGGTGTTCCGGGACACCAGCTGCGGCGATACCTTTCGTATCCGCTCCACCTGCACGTCCAATCAAACGATCGAGTGGGAAGATGGCAAGACCTACCCGTTGATCGACCTGGATACCTCGAGCGCCTCGCATCCGTTCTATACCGGTGAGCAGCGCCGCGTCTCTGCCGAGGGCCGGGTGGCGCGCTTCCAGCAGCGCTTCGGCTCGCTGAGAAGCAAAAAAACCTAACGAACGCCAGGGCCTTGCGCGCCGCGAAGGCCTTGCGCTCGCAGAACCCGTTACCACACCGTGGCGGCAGGCGTTTCGTATCGGCGGTTTCGGTGCGGCGCTAGCCGCCCGCTTGGCCCTGCCGCCAGTAGCCCATGCTGGCCACGCAGCGTTTGGGCACGCCGCACTCATTGACCAGATAGCGCCGCAGCTTTCGGGCAACGCGGGTTTCCGCCGCGATCCAGGCGTAAAACGGCTCGCCGTCATCGGCGCAGGCCGGTTCCCAGAACGGTGCATCGCTCTCTTCCGCTTCGCTTATCCCCGACTCGTTTTCAAGCGCCCGGCCGGGCTTACCGCCCAGTATCTCGATCTCCCGGGCGAGATCGATACCGCGCACCGCCTCGAGCAGTCGCTCGCCGTGCTCACGGGCCGGGAGGGTGCTTCTCGCCAGCCACGCCGTATCGGCAAGGGGCTGGGCGTCGTCTTCGCAAGGAACTTCGAAAAACGCCTCAATACGCGGTGGTGCCGTATGGCCGCGCAGCTCCTCGAGGATGCCCACGGCGGCGGGAACCGCGGTTTCATCGGCCATGAGAAGAATGCGCCGAACGCCCTTCGGCGGCTTCCATTCGAACCCGAGATGAGGGCCCGGGGCGCCAGCGCGTGGGGCCACCATGGCCAGCGTGTCGCCGGGGCGTGCGTTCATCGCCCAGCGCGAGGCCGGGCCGGTATCGCCGTGAAGCACGAACTCGATGTCGACTTCGCCAAGCGCCGGGCGCAGGGCACGAATGGTGTAGGTTCGCATGAACGGGCGGATCGCGTCGGGCAGGGCCTGGTAGGCACTGTACCAGTCCTGGGAGGGCGGATATTCGAACAGCGGCGTAAGGTCAGCGCCTGGCTGGGCGAAGAAGAGTTTGATGCGCTGATCCGGCGCGTAGCTGGCCATTTGCCTGACATCGGGGCCGGTAAACGTGAATCGAACCAGTGAGGGGCTGACCTGAGTGCGTCGTGCCAGGGTGATATCGAAAAGTTGATAGGCCTGCTTGCCTGCCATGGGCTCTTTGCTCGCCGTTCAGAGGGTTTGTGGTGCTAATGGTTATCATTTAAAGTGTGCCGCCGCAATACCCGCTTTCTCGTCGTCTTGAATCGTTTGCCCGGCTGCCGGGCATGGATTCGCTCGTTTGGAGCGAGTCGTTATCAAAAGGTATTCACCATGTCCGGCAGTACGCCGTTGAGTCGAAAAATCGGCGGCATGCCCCCCGCCTGGGTATGTTGTTTTCTGGCCCTGACCCTGATGGGGCTACTGGTGCTGGCGCTGTACGAGCGGGGTGGGGTGGTCGAGGGCGTGAGCGTCTTGTGGTCGCCCGCGCTAAACGATGTCGATGAGCTGTTGCTCTATTTCACCTGGTGGCCACGGGTGGCGGTGTCGCTGCTGGCGGGGGGCGCGCTGGCGCTGGCCGGCGTTTTGATGCAGCAGGTACTGCGCAATCCGCTGGCCTCGCCCACCACCCTGGGCGTGGCCAGCGGAGCGAATCTGGCGTTGATGATGGCGACGTTGCTGGCCCCCGGCCTGTTGGCTTTCGGGCGAGAGTGGGTGGCGCTTGGTGGCGGTGCGGCGGCCATGGTGCTGGTATTCGCTCTGGCCTGGCGGCGCCGGCTGGCGCCGGTGGTCGTGGTGCTGGCGGGGCTGGTGGTCAATCTCTATCTGGGGGCGCTGGCGACCGCGGTGCTGCTGTTCAACCACGAAACGCTGGCGGGGCTTTTGATCTGGGGGGCAGGGTCGCTGGCGCAAGGTGGGTGGGACGGTGTGTCGGCGCTCTGCCTGCGGTTTGCGCTCAGCGCGGTGGTCGCGGCGCTGCTGATTCGCCCGCTGGCGGTGCTGGAACTCGACGACGCCAGCGCCAAAAGTCTCGGGATTTCGCTCAAGTATCTGCGTTTGGCGGGCCTCGGGCTTGCGGTATTCATGACCGCAAGCGTCGTCAGCGTGGTGGGCCTGGTCGGTTTCATCGGTCTGGCGGCGCCGAACATCGTACGTATGGCTGGCGTCCGGCGTCTTGGCCCGCGCATGCTCTACTCGGCGCTGCTGGGCGCGGTACTGCTGGCGAGCACTGATTTACTGCTGCAGCGTTTTTCCGGCCAGCTCACGACGCTGTTGCCGACCGGTGCGGTGACCGGCGCGCTGGGGGCGCCGCTTTTGCTTTGGCTGATTCCGCGCTTGAAGCTTCAAGGCGACCGGGCGCCCGCGGCTGCTCCGGTGGCCATGCATCGCCATCCGATGCCGGGGCGGCGGGCGATGGCGCTACTGGTGGCGCTGGTCGTGGCCATCCTGGTGGGGCTCGTGGTCGGTCAGACCGGCCAGGGGCTGAGTTTGGTATCGCCGTTCGACGCGGCGGTCATGGAGTGGCGCGCCCCGCGGGTGATCGCCGCGGCGGCCAGCGGGCTGATGCTGGCCGTGGCGGGCACGCTTTTGCAAAGGCTTTCGGGCAACCCGATGGCGAGCCCCGAGGTGCTGGGCATCAGCGGTGGCTGCGCGATCGCGCTGATTCTCGGCATCTACTGGCTGCCCGCGACGCAGAGCGGGCTGCTGGTCGGGGTGGGCACGCTAGGAGCGCTGGTCACGCTCGCGCTTCTGGTCTTGCTCAATCAAAAGAGCGGCTTCGTGCCCGAGCGACTCCTGCTCAGCGGCGTGGCGTTCGGTGCGCTGTTCGATGCGGTGCGCGGGGTGATTCTCGCCGGCGGCGACCCGCGCGGCCAGCAGGTAATCGCCTGGCTTGCCGGCTCCACCTATCACGTGGATGTGACAAGCGCGCTGCTCGTTGGCACTGCTGCGATCGCTTTTTTGCTGATGACGCTGCCGTTCACCCGCTGGCTGGACATTCTACCGCTGGGAGCGGCCACCTCGCGGGGGCTGGGGATCGCTCTTGGCCGCGCCCGGCTGGGCATTTTGCTGCTGGTCGCCGTGCTCACCGCGTGTGCCACGCTGGTGGTCGGCCCGCTTTCGTTCATCGGGCTTTTGGCACCGCACATGGCGCGACTGGTCGGCTTTTCCCGCGCCCGGTGGCATCTATTGGGCGCTGGGCTGATCGGGATGCTGTTGATGGTGCTGGCGGATTTCATCGGCCGCCAGATCATGTTTCCCTACGATATCCCGGCGGGGCTGGTGGCCTCTCTTATCGGCGGCGCCTACTTCATGTGGGGGCTGCGCCGCCTTTGAGCCTGCTGCACTCAGCGGTGGAAAAACGCCTGCATGACGTCGATCACGCGCTCGATGTCGGCGTCATCGATATCGCGATGCACCACGAAGCGGGTGGCGTAAACCAAATCGAGCAGGATGTCGTGCTCCTTGAGCCAGGCGGCAAGCGGTGCGATGTGGGCCTT
The DNA here is from genome assembly GCF_043558675.1 of Halomonas sp. HNIBRBA4712. Classification (NCBI taxonomy): domain Bacteria; kingdom Pseudomonadati; phylum Pseudomonadota; class Gammaproteobacteria; order Oceanospirillales; family Halomonadaceae; genus Halomonas; species Halomonas sp. HNIBRBA4712. The sequence goes on from NZ_JBIFXR010000001.1 coordinate 720,729, forward strand.
GTCCACCTGGGCGAACACCATGTTGGTGGCCTGGGAGGTCACCGTGATGCCGGGCAGCGCGTCGAGCGCCTCGCCCAGGCGCGCCGCGCGGCGGTGATCCTCTTTCAAATCCTCCACGTGGTGATCCAGCGCGTACTGGCAGGCCGCGGCGATCAGCCCGGATTGGCGCATGCCGCCGCCGACCACCTTGCGCCAGCGGCGCGCCTTCTGGATGAAGTCGTGGGAGCCGACCAGCGCCGAGCCCATCGGCGTACCCAGCCCCTTGGAGAAGCAGAGCGAGACGCTATCGAACGGCGCGCAGAGTGTGTCGAGCGGCGTATCGGTGGCGACCGCGGCGTTGAACAGTCGGGCGCCGTCCAGGTGGGTCGCCAAACCGTGCTGGCGGGCGAGCGCCACGGCGCGCTCGACGTAATCGGCGGGCAGCACCTTGCCGGCGATGGTGTTTTCGAGCGCCAGCAGACGCGTGCGGGCGAAGTGGGGGTCGTCGGCCTTGATCGAGGCCTCGATCTTCTCCAGCGGTAGCGTACCGTCTGCGGCGTTCTCGATCGGCTGGGGCTGGATACTGCCCAGCACCGCGGCGCCGCCGCCTTCGTAGCGGTAAGTGTGGGCATTCTGGCCGACGATGTACTCGTCGCCGCGCTCGCAGTGCGCCATCAAGGCCACCAGGTTGCTCTGGGTGCCGCTGGGGAAGAGCAGGGCGGCCTGCTTGCCGGTGCGCTGGGCGAGGGCTTCCTGAAAGGCGTTGACGCTCGGGTCGTCGCCCCAGACGTCATCGCCGAGCGGTGCGGCCATCATCGCCTCCAGCATGGCCTGGCTTGGGCGGGTCACGGTATCGCTGCGTAGATCGATCAAGACGTTGGCTCCTGTGAATGCGGGGGACTACGGACAATTCGAAGCCCAGACGCTATGGTTAACAGGACCACAACGTGAAGGCAATGACATGGATCTCAAAAGCGGTTACCCGTTCTGGGCCGTTAAAAATGGACTCTTTCTCACTTTTCCCCGATTGGAGCACGATCATCGTTGCGATGTCGCCGTCATTGGCGGCGGGATTACCGGCGCGCTGATCGCCGATGAGCTTGCTGGCCACGGCCACCACGTGGTGGTGCTCGAGCGTCGCGATATCGGCTGGGGCAGCTCGGCGGCGAGCACGGCGCTTTTGCAGTACGAAATCGACACCCACATGGTCGAGCTCGCCAAACGATTTGACGAGCGGCGCGCGGTCATGGCCTACCAGGGCTGCGCCGATGCGATCATCGAACTCGAGCGCTTGGCCGGCGAGCTCGGCGAGGTCTCCTTCGAGCGCCACGAAAGCCTTTACTACGCCAGCAGCGAAGAGGATGTGGCCCCTCTCGAGGCGGAGTTTGCGCTGCGTGAAAAGCACGGCTTCGACATGGAGTGGCTCGATCGCGACGCGCTCAAGAAGGCGTTCGGGGTCGACGCGCCGTGCGCAATTCTGTCGCGGCTGGCGGCGAGCCTCGACCCCTATCTGATGGCCTACCGACTCTTCGAGCGCGTGCAGGCGCGCGGTGGCGAGGTGTTCGATCGTACCGAGGTGGCGACGATCGAGCCCGGTGAGTCGGGCGTGGTACTCGAGCTTTCGAACGGCTCGACGCTGACCGCGGGCAAGGTGGTGATCGCCGCCGGCTACGAGTCGCAGCGCTGGCTACCAACACCGGTGGCGAAAAATCGCAGCAGCTACGCCTTCGTGACCGACCCGATCGCGACCGAAGGGCTTGGCAAGCTTCGTCACACGCTGGTGTGGGAATCCGCCAGGCCTTATCTTTACATGCGCGCCACCGACCAGGGGCGGCTACTGGTCGGCGGCGACGACGATGAGGTCGACGAGCCGGCGCGCCGCGACGCGCGGGTAATGGAGAAGGCACATGGCCTTGCCCGCAAGGTCGAAGCGCTTTGGCCGCACCTGACCATCAACCCGACCTTCAGTTGGGCCGGTACCTTCGCCGAAACCGATGACGGCCTGCCTTTTTTTGGCCCGCACCCGGCGTGGGGGCCGCACGTACACTTCGCGCTGGCCTACGGCGGCAACGGCATTACCTACTCGATGATGGGGGCGCCGCTGCTGCGCGCCCTGATCGAGGAGCGCCCACACCCGCTGGCCGATTTTCTCTCCTTCACGCGACTCCAGAGTGAGCCTACCGATGAGCCCGGTTCTGTATCTTCGCGCGCTTGAACGAAGCGATCTGCGTTTCGTTCACGAGCTCAACAACAATCAAAGCGTCATGTCCTACTGGTTCGAAGAGCCTTACGAATCCTTCGACGAACTCGAGGAGCTCTACAACAAGCACATTCACGACAACGCCGAGCGGCGCTTCGTCGCTCAGACCGCCGACGCGCTCGCCATCGGCCTGGTCGAGCTGATCGAGATCGATTACATCCACCGAAGCGCCGAGTTCCAGATCATCATCGCCCCGGAGCATCAGGGCCGCGGCTTCGCCAGGCCTTTGATTCATCAGGCGCTCAACTACTCCTTCACCATCCTGAACCTGCACAAGGTGTACCTGATCGTGGCGGTCGAAAACGAGCGTGCGGTGCATCTCTACCGGGAGTGCGGCTTCATCGAAGAGGGGCATCTGGTGCAGGAGTTCTTCATCAACGGGCGCTATCGCGATGTCAAGCGCATGTACGTACTACAGCAGGCGTACTTGAAGGCGCGCCTCGAGAACGAAGTGCCCTAGCGCCCTTGCTAGTACATAAAAAAGCCAGCGCATAAAAAAAGCCAGCGCTAAGGCTGGCTTTGCATTCGGGGTGCGTATGGTCAAGGCATTCATCCGCCGACGTGGGTGGCGAACCCTTCCGCCGCGAGGCGCTGCCACTGGGCCTGCTGCTCCCAGAAGTGCCAGACTTCGTCGCTTTGATGACGATTGATCGCGTTACTCATGATCGCGTGCTCCTTGTGTGCGAACCACTCCATTATAGCCGCATTTTTGCTGCAATGCAGCATGAGGGTTTTCGTTCGACCGCCGAATCGGGGCGGCAAAAGCGCGCATCCGCGGCTAGGCTTGGGGGTGCCTAATTAATTTTTGCGAAAGGAGTCGCTAATGAGCGCCAATGTAGCCGAGATACTGGTCAACACGCTGCAAAACGCCGGGGCAAAGCGCTGCTACGGCGTGGTCGGGGATTCGCTGAACCACTTCACTGACGCGCTCAGGCACAGCGATGTCGAGTGGGTTGGCGTGCGCCACGAGGAGGTGGGCGGCTTCGCTGCCGGCGGCGAGGCGTACATGACCGGGGAGCTTACGCTGTGTGCCGGCTCCTGCGGGCCGGGCAGCCTGCACTTCGTCAACGGCCTGTTCGATGCCCACCGCAACAACGCCCCGGTGGTGCTGATCGCAAGTCACATTGCGCTCGGCGAAGTCGGTAGCCAGTTCCCTCAGGAAGTGGATCAGACCGATATTTATAAGCAGTGCAGCGTGTTCTGCGAAACCATCGCTTCTCCGGAGCAGGCGCCACGCATGGCGGCAATGGCCGCCCAGGCCGCGCTCGCCAAGCGCGGGGTAGCGGTGCTGGTGGTGCCCGGCGACGTCATGACGCAAACGCCGCAGAGCAAGCTCGACTTCCAGGCCCACACCTTCGACTACTCGATTCGCCCCAGCGCCGAAGCGCTGGTGCCGGCGGTGCAAGCGCTCAACAAGGGCGGCAAGATCACGATCTTCGCCGGCGCCGGCTGCGAAAACGCCCGCGAGCAGGTGATCGCGCTTGCCGAAAAGCTCAACGCTCCCATCGCCTGGACCTCGCGGGCGAAGAACTACATCGAGTACGACAACCCTTATCAGGTCGGTATGACCGGGGTTTACGGGCTCGAAGGCGGCTACCACGCGGTGGCTGAGTGCGACACGCTTCTGCTGCTGGGCTGCAGCTTTGCCTTTGCCCAGTTCTACCCGGACGGCGCGAAGATCATCCAGGTCGATCATGAGCCCAACCAGATCGGCAAGCGCTACCCGGTGGACGTGGGCATCGTCGGCAGCGTCGCCGATACCTGCGAGGCGCTCAACCAGGCCGTCAAGCCCAACGAGCACACCGGTTGGCTCGAGAAGTGCCAGAAGCGCTACAGGAAGTCGCTGGAAAAGTCTGCCCACGACACCAGAAGCAACACCACGATTCACCCTCAGGAGCTGACGCTCGCCATCGACCGGCTGAGCGATGAGAACGCGCTGTTCACCGCCGATACCGGCAGCGTCAACGTCTGGATGCTGCGCCATATTCATTCAGGCCCCGAGCGCAAGACGCTTTCGAGCCTGCAGCACGGCACCATGGCCAACGCCTACCCGCAGGCGCTGGGTATTCAGCTTGCGTATCCAGAGCGCCAGGTGATCGCGCTGTGCGGCGACGGCGGGCTTTCGATGCTGATGGGCGATCTTTTGACCCTGGTGCAGCGCAAGATCCCGCTCAAGATTGCGGTGTACAACAACCAATCGCTGAGTTTCGTCGAGCTTGAGCAGAAGGTGGAGGGCATGATCGACGCCTACACCGAGCTCGAGAACCCCGACTTCGGCGGCGTGGCCCGCGCCATCGGGCTCTGGGGCAAGCGCGTCGAGCGCGAGGATGAGCTCGACGACGCCGTGACCGAGTGGCTCGCCCAGCCGGGCCCGGCGCTTCTGGAGGTGATGACCAACCCGATGGAGCTGGTCATGCCACCGAAGGTGGAAGCCGGCCAGGTCGGCGCCACCGCGCTCTACTCTGCCAAGGCGGTGCTGAGCGGGCGGATGGACGAGGTCGTCCATCTGGTGAAAAGCAACTTCCTGAAGCGTTAGACGATGCGGCTACGCGTTCTCTCCGACCTGCACCTCGAGCACTTTCCCAATGGGCGGGTGCTCGATGAGGTACCCGCGGACGTCGTGATTCTGGCCGGCGACATTCACCAGAAGCTCGAGGGGTTTGCCTGGGCGAGAGCGCGTTTTCCCGGCATGCCGATTCTTTACGTGCCGGGCAATCACGAGTTCTACGGCACCTGCCTACCCAACCACCGCGAAGCGATGGCGCGCGAGGCCGAGCGCCTTGGTATCGAGCTTCTGGATAATCGCGCCGTGACCCTTGGCGGGGTGCGCTTTTACGGCACGACGCTGTGGACCGACTTCGCGCTCTACGCGGATGATCCGACCCACGACCCGCGGGTCACGCGCCATAAAGCCGTGACCATGATGCCGGATTTTCAGATCGTGACCGACGAGTACTTCAACGTATTCACCCCCGAGGCGAGCCAAGCGCTTCATCGCGAAGCGGTGAAGTGGTTGACCCGGGCGCTCGACGAGCCCTTCGACGGGCCGCGCGTGGTCATCAGCCACCACGCGCCGCTCGATGAGTGCATCCCGCCGCGCTACGCAGGCGATGCGCTCTCACCCGCCTTTGCCTCCCACCTGACGGCGCTGATGGGCCAGATGGATCTATGGATTCACGGCCACGTGCATGAGGCGGTGGATAGTGTGCACGACGGGACGCGCGTGGTGGCCAACCCCGGCGGCTACCCCGACGAGCCCGTCGCCGAGCGCTTTCGTCAGGATTTGATCGTGACGGTTTGATCCGCTCAAAGCCCTCCAGCACAGCGCACGAGCGCTTTTAATGCCCCTGTTGAGCAATGTTAAGTTTGGCTTTATGGGCAAAAACAGCGTTTTCCCTATTTTGGCCTGGATCGAGCATTGAACTTTGGTCGCGTTTTGACCGTTTCCTGTTGCTCGCCTCGGTGCTTCTTCTTACTCTTCGTTTGTATGATGTATTACCAATATGCAAACGAGGTAATACACACCACGCCAGCAATCGGTCGCTTTGCGAGTCTCGGGCCGAAGAGTCGTTCTCAAAGGCTATAACTCACAATGAACGCAAAAGGTAAGCTTATGCTGCTATCCAGAAAAACGCTGATGAGTGTTAGTGTCGCCGGTGTCATGATGGGAGCCGCCCTGGGCTCCGGTGTTGCCATGGCCCAGGATGCCCAGCTTCGCGGCAACGTCCGTGTAGTCATTGGTTCGACCTCTACCGGTGGCGACACCTACCAGAACGCCAGCATCGTGGTCGACCGTTTGGCCGAGCACCTGGGTGTCAACATGAAGGTCGACGCCGTGGGCGCAAGCTCCGCGTTTCGCACTCTGGACCGGGACTCCCGGGGCAACACCCTGATGATCTTCCACGATCAGTCTTACCTTGGCCATCTGTACGGCGTTCAGGGCTACGACGATATCTTCGAGAAGTACACCATCGGGCCGACTATCGCCATCAACCCGGGCAACGCCTATCTCGTGCCCATGGACTCCCCCTATCAGAGTCTGGACGACATCATCGAAGCGGTCGGCAGCGGTGAAACCGTGCGCGTCGCGATCCAGCCAGGTGGGGTATCGGAAATCGGCTTCAGCGCGCTCAAGAACGCGATCGCCATCGAGCATCCGGGGCAGGAAGATAACCTGGTCGCGGTCAACACCGGCTCCCAGTCCGACAAGAATCAGCAGCTCTTCGACGGTCAGGCCGACGTCATCAACGGCAGTGTGCAGGCCAACGAACAGTATACCCGCCTGCCCGAAAGCGATCAGAAGGCGATGCGCTTCGTCTGGCTGACCGCGCGTCAGGAAACCATCGAGCAGGCGCCGGAAGAGGGGCTTGGACAGACCACTCGCGATCAGCTTCTGGAGTACGTCGAGCCCAACGTCACCGTCACCATGGGCGATGACGAGAACTTCACCTTCGATAAGGAGTTCTTCTTCCTTTATAACAAGGAGATGGATCAGGGCATCATCGATCAGATCGACGAAGCGCTGACCGAGATCTTCGACGAAGGCGACGTGCAAGAGGCGCAGCTGAACGCCTTCTTTATCCCGGACTTCAAGCCCTCCGCCGAAGCCTCCGAGTACCTGCAGGATAAGATGTCGCGCTATCAGGACATCATCAGCAACATCAACTAAGCACACCGCGGCCGGCCGCTCGAGCGCCGGCCGCGCCTTCCTCTGGTAGGCACACGGCGCTAAGGCGCCGGTTACGTGCCGAATCTACGTTCGTGGAGCCGCCATGGCCTCAGATCTTTTGAGCGTGTCGATCGACTTCGAGACGTCACACCTGTTTTTTCCCCACATCGTGCACTGGGTGCTGGCCGGGCTTTTTTTGCTGATTCTGGTAACGAAAGTGGCCCCCTTCATGGCTGCGGTCAAACGCGGTGAGCGCACCCTGCCGATCATCGGCGAGGCGCGGGACTCGAAACGCTTTTTCGGTACCCTGGCGCTGATCAGCGCGTATTTCTATCTGATGGCGGTGGTCGGTGATCTGTTTCCCTACACCGGTTACGGCTTTCTGTTCGTCTCGATGGTCTTCGTGCTGCTCATGTCGTTGATGTATCTCCACGACTGGACGAAGAAAAAATTGATCATCGTGGTGATCAACGCCATCGCCGCACCGACCATCGCCTGGTTCGTGCTCGCCAAGCTGTTCACCATCACTCTGCCGTGACCCAAGCGGGTAAATTGCCATGGATTTTCTAGCTTTTATCGATTTCACCTTTTTACTGCTCGTCGGCTTTGGCACCCTCGTGGGGATCATCTTCGGCGCGATTCCTGGCATGACGGCGACCATGGCGGTGGCCGTGTGTCTGCCACTGACTTATGCACTCGGCCTCAATCACGGGCTTGCACTGCTGCTCGGGCTATACGTGGGCGGCATTTCCGGCGGGATGGTGCCGGCGGTGCTGTTGAACATTCCCGGCACGCCTTCCTCGATCACTACCACCTTCGACGGCTACCCGATGGCCCAGAAGGGCGAGGGCGAGAAGGCGCTACGCGTGTGCGTCATCGCATCGCTCGTGGGCGGGCTGGTCAGCGCGCTGGTGCTGTTTCTGTTCGCGCCGCTGCTGGCGGACTTTTCGATCAAGTTCTCCTACGTGGAGAAGTTTCTGATCATCCTGCTGGCGCTTTCGGTGATCGCCTCGCTTTCCACCAGCATGTTGATCGGTATCTTCAGCGGCGTGATCGGCATCTGGCTCAGCCTGATCGGCGACTACAGTATCTCCGACGGCGGCAACGGCCATACCCGGCTGATGTTCGATTTCATGGAGCCGTACCTGTTCGAAGGCTTTTCACTGTTGCCGGTGCTGATCGGCATTTTCGGTATCTCGACGATTTTGCTGGAGGCGGAGAAGGGCGTGAAGCGCGACACCGCCGGCGAGCGCATCAAGATCGGCAAGGAGGGCGGTTTCTCGTTTTCGATCTTCAAAGGCAGTTTCACCAACCTGACCCGCTCGTCGTTCATTGGCACTTTCGTCGGCATGCTGCCAGGCGTGGGTGGCAGCGCGGCCTCGGTGCTCGCCTATACCCAGGAGAAGAACCTGGCGAAGGACTCCTCGCAGATGGGCAAGGGCGCCCCCCAGGGACTGATCGCCTCGGAGTCGGCCAACAACGCCCTGACCGGTGGCGCGCTGATTCCGCTGTTGTCGCTGGGTATTCCGGGGGACTCCACCACCGCCGTGTTGATCGGTGCCTTCACGCTGCAGGGCATCCAGGTGGGGCCGCTGTTCATTCCGGAAAACCACGATACCTGGTATGTAATGATGACGGCGCTGGTGCTGGCGAACTTCGTCATGTTCGCGCTGATGTTCTTCGCCATCAAGCATATCGCCAAGGTGGTCATGGTACCCAAGCACATCCTCTACCCGCTCATCGTCATGATGTGCGTGGTGGGTGCCTACGCGATCAACTACGGCATCATGTTCGATGTCTGGACGCTTCTGATCTTCGGGGTGCTGGGCTATCTGATTCAGAAGATCGGGCTCGAGGTCGCGCCGCTGATCATTGGTTTCATTCTGGGAAGCCAGGCGGAGGTCTATTTCGTCAAGAGCCTCGAGTCCTTCGGCACCTACACCATCTTCTTCACCAAGAGCCCGATCGCCATGGTGCTCTGGGCGTTGATCGCCGCGTCGGTACTGTTTGCGATCGTGATGGGGTTCAAGTCGCGCGCTCGCCAGAAAATGGAGCTGAGCCAGATGCACACCCCTTCGAACACCACTGCAGGAAAGTCTCATGACTCAACTAACGACTAATTCTCGCGTCATTCAGGTTCATCCGAGCGACAACGTCGCCATCGTGATCGAGCACGGCGGACTGGCCGAAGGGGTGAAGATCAACGAGTCATGCACGACGTTGATGCCGATCCCCCAGGGGCACAAGGTGGCGCTTGCGCCGATCAAGGAAAACGACGACATCGTGCGCTACGGCGAAGTGATCGGCACTGCGGTCACTGCCATCGAGCGCGGCGCGCACGTCAACGAGCACAACGTGCGCCTGCCGACGGCTCCGGCGCTTTCCGAGCTTCCGCTGGCGACCCGTACGCCGCCGGCCCAGGAGCCGCTTGAAGGCTACACTTTTGATGGCTTTCGTAACCCGGACGGCAGCGTCGGCACCAAGAACGTGCTGGGGATCACCACCAGCGTTCAGTGCGTGGCCGGCACCGTGGAGTACGTGGTCGCGCGGATCAAGCGCGAGCTTCTGCCGCGTTTTCCCAACGTTGACGACGTGGTCGGGCTCAATCACAGCTACGGCTGCGGCGTGGCGATCAACGCGCCGGCGGCGATCGTACCCATTCGCACGCTCAAGAACATCGCGCTGAACCCGAACTTCGGCAACGAGATCATGGTGATCGGCCTTGGCTGTGAAAAGCTCCAGCCGTCGACGCTGCTCGAAGACCGCCCGGTGAAGATCTATGAGAACAGCGAGGCCGCCGACCCGGACGCCAACGTGCTGAGCCTTCAGGACGAGAGCTTCGAAGGTTTCGGCGAGATGGTCGAGGGCATTCTCGCCATGGCCGAGCGCCACCTGGAGCGCTTGAACAAGCGACGCCGCGAAACCTGCCCGGCCTCGGAGCTTGCCGTGGGTATGCAGTGCGGCGGCAGCGACGCGTTTTCCGGCGTGACCGCCAACCCGGCGGTGGGCTTTGCCACGGATTTGATCGTGCGCGCCGGCGGCAGCGTCATGTTCTCGGAAGTCACTGAGGTGCGCGACGCCATTCACCTGCTCACGCCGCGCGCCGTCGACCGCGAGGTCGGTCAGGCGCTGATCGACCAGATGGCCTGGTACGACGACTACCTGCTTCAGGGCCAAGCCGACCGTAGCGCCAACCCGTCACCGGGCAACAAGAAGGGCGGCTTGAGCAACGTGGTCGAGAAGGCGCTGGGCTCGGTGATCAAGTCCGGTAACTCGCCGATCGTCGACGTCATCGGCCCGGGCGAGCGGCTGCGCCGCAAGGGGCTGACCTTCGCCGCCACGCCGGCGAGCGACTTCATCTGCGGCACGCTGCAGCTGGCCGCGGGCATGAACCTGCAGGTCTTCACCACCGGACGGGGCACGCCTTACGGGCTCGCCATGGTGCCGGTACTCAAGGTCGCGACCAACTCGCACCTGGCCAGGCGCTGGCACGACATCATCGATCTTGACGCCGGACGCATCGCCACCGGCGAGGCCACCATCGAGGATCTGGGCTGGGAGCTTTTCCACCTGATCCTCGATGTCGCCAGCGGCCGCAAGCAGGCCTCGGCGGACCGTCTCGGCATCCACAACGATTTGGTGCTGTTCAATCCCGCGCCGGTGACCTGAGCTGCCGCCTTTAAAACGCATCAATAACGCAAAAGCGCTAAACGACAAGAGAGCTATCGCCATGTTTCCCAAGATCACGTCGATGAAAGTGGTGCCGGTTGCCGGCTACGATGGGTTCCTGCTCAACCTGAGCGGCGGTCACGCGCCCTGGTTCATTCGCTGTGTCGTGGTTCTGGAAGATAGCGCCGGCAATCAGGGCGTCGGTGAAATCCCCTCGAGCGAAGGGATTCTCAAGGGGCTGGAGCAGTGTCGCGCTATCGTGGAAGGCACCACCGTCAATGCCTTCAAGCAGACCTTGAACAGCGCGCGCCAGGCCCTTGCTAAAAACGGCCGCGAAGAGCGCGGCCGCCAGACCTTCGATCTACGCGTGGCGGTTCACGTCATCACCGGGCTCGAGTCGGCGCTTCTGGATCTTTACGGCCAGGCGGTCGGCCTTCCTGTGGCGGATCTTCTCGGCCAGTACGGCCGCCAGCGAAATGAGGTCGAAGCACTCGGCTATCTGTTTCTGCTCGGCGACCCGGACAAGACGGATTTGCCCTACCCGAAGGCGAACGACGCGGTCGATGCCTGGGACGAGGTGCGCTACCAGAAGGCGCTGACGCCGGAGGCGGTGGCCAATCTCGCCAAGGCCGCGTTCGATCGCTACGGCTTCAAGGACTTCAAGCTCAAGGGCGGGGTGCTCAGAGGCGAGGAGGAGGCCGACTGCATCCGTGCGTTGCACGACGCCTTCCCCGAAGCGCGCCTGACGCTCGACCCCAACGGCGCCTGGAAACTCGACGAAGCGGTGCGCGTGCTCGAGCCGATCAAGCACCTTCTCAGCTACGCCGAGGACCCCTGCGGCCAGGAGGAGAGCTACTCCGGGCGCGAAACCATGGCCGAGTTCAAGAAGCGCACGGGCCTGCCCACCGCGACCAACATGATCGCCACCGACTTCAAGCAGCTGCAGTTCGCCACCCAACTCAACGCGGTCGATATTCCGCTGGCGGACTGCCACTTCTGGACCATGCAGGGCGCGGTCATGGTCGGGGAGCTGTGTAACGAGTGGGGCATGACCTGGGGCTCGCACAGCAACAACCACTTCGATATATCGCTGGCCATGATGACCCACGTGGCCGCCGCCTGCCCGGGCGAGATCACCGCGATCGACACTCACTGGATCTGGCAGGACGGCCAACGCATCACCAAGGAGCCGTTCCTGATTCGTGACGGCAAGCTCAAGGTACCGTCCACCCCGGGACTGGGCGTCGAGCTCGATGAAGAGCAACTGATGGCCGCGCACCGGCTGTATAAATCGCTGGACGTGACCCAGCGCAACGACGCCATGGCGATGCAGTACCTGATTCCCGGCTGGAGCTTCGATCCCAAGCGGCCGGCGCTGGTGCGCTGAGCGGCTGATTATTCGTCATGAACGAAAATCTGTGAGTTTAATGTTTGTCTCTTATTTTCCTGACGATGGAACCCTTCACAGACTTCTCATTAAGTATGAGGGGCTGTGATTACACCTTTCTTTAGGCTAAAGTCTACAAGAATATTTGTATGATGTATGACAATATAAGGTATACTCTAATTTTTTGAATCCCTGTGCCGCCGTCAGTCATGGTAGCCCGAAAACCGAACAAGAGGAGTCCCGCATGAATTTTTCTAAACAAGAACTCAAAGCGTCTATTACCGACGGGCTTTTGTCGTTCCCCGTGACCGACTTCGACGAAAGCGGCAAGTTCGACGCTGAAAGCTATCGCAAGCGCCTGCTGTGGTTGAAAGAGTATGAAGTTTCCGCGCTGTTCGTGGCGGGCGGTACGGGTGAGTTTTTCAACCTGACCCTCGATGAGTTCCGCGAAATCGTCAAGGTCGCGGTCGACACCATCGGTGGACACGTGCCGATCATCGCCAGCGCCGGCCAAAGCGCGGGGCTTGCCAGCGAGCACGCCCGCATCGCCCAGGAAGAGGGCGCCGACGGTATCCTCCTGATGCCTCCTTACCTGACCGAGTGCTCGCAAGGTGGCATCGTCGAGTACGCGGCGAGCGTTTGTCAGTCCACCGACCTGGGCGTTATTTACTACAACCGCGCCAACGGTTATCTCAACGTCGATGCGGTCAAATCGCTTGCCGATCGCTGCGATAATCTGATCGGTTTGAAGGATGGCAAGGGCGACATGCAGGCGCTCAACATCACCATCAAGACTCTGGGCGATCGCCTTGGCTACGTTGGTGGCGTGCCGACCGCCGAAATCATCGCCGAAGCTTACCTCGCGATCGGTGTGAGCACCTACTCCTCTGCAGTGTTCAACTTCGTGCCCGAAATGGCGGTGAAGTTCTACAAGGCGCTGCGTCAGGGTGACAGCGACTTCGTTACCAAGGCGACGCGGGAATTCTTCATTCCTTTCGTCACCCTGCGTGACACCACTCCCGGCTACGCAGTCAGCCTGGTCAAGGCGGGTGCGGGCATCGTGGGCTATCCCGGTGGCAACGTGCGCGCCCCGCTGACCATGCCCAACGACGAGCAAATGAGCCAGCTGAAAAAACTGGTCGAAAACGCCAAGTCGCTATAGAAGTTATCAACATACATCGATGTTGGTCGCGTGGTGAACTACTATGGGGCTGATCGCCCAAGCTGGCCGCGTTGACCAGTGAATACGCCAGACAAATTCAATCCCTGATTTATCTCCGGTATCGTTTATTTAGAAAGCGCCAATAAAGCGATGCCGGACGTAATGCTTTGTTACGTTGGTGTTATGTGTTTTGGGGTATGAGCAAAGGGGTACCTGGTACGGTGTCAAACCGGCCAGGCAATCATTCTCATCGCAGGAGGCAAGATGAATCTAACAGGTGAAATGCTGATCGGACAGAAAGCCGTCAAGGGCTCTCGTGATCCCATTCAGGCCATCAACCCGGCGACCAACGAGCGGTTGGAGCCAGGCTACGCTGGCGGCACTCAAGCTGAGGTAGATCAGGCGTGCCAGCTTGCGTGGGATGCCTTCGATAGCTACCGCGAAACCTCACTCGAAGACCGCGCCAAATTCCTTGAAACCATCGCCGATGAAATCGAAGCGCTGGGTGATGCGCTTATCGAGCGCGCCGTAGCGGAGTCCGGGCTGCCCCAGGCACGTATCCAGGGCGAGCGCGGCCGTACCTGCGGCCAGCTGCGTATGTTCGCCAAGACCGTGCGCGCCGGCGAATGGCTCGATGTTCGCATCGACCCCGCCATGCCCGATCGTCAGCCGATGCCGCGCGCCGATCTGCGCCAGCGTCATATCGCGCTGGGTCCGGTCGTGGTCTTCGGTGCCAGCAACTTCCCGCTGGCGTTTTCGGTTGCCGGTGGCGACACCGCCTCGGCACTTGCCGCGGGTTGCCCGGTCATCGTCAAGGCGCACGCCGCACACCCGGGCACCGGTGAGCTGGTCGGCCGCGCGATCCAGGCGGCGGTCAAGAAGTGTGGCCTGCCGGAAGGCGTGTTCTCGCTGATGTTCGGCTCCGGCCGTGAAGTGGGTACGGCGCTGGTCAGCGACGAGCGTATCAAGGCCGCCGGCTTCACCGGTTCGCGCAGCGGCGGTATCGCGCTGTGGAAAGCGGCCCAGTCACGCCCCGAGCCGATTCCGTTCTACGCCGAAATGAGTTCCATCAACCCGGTCTTCCCGCTGCCGGCAGCGCTGAAGGCACGCGGCGAGGAGATGGGCAAGGCATTCGTGGGCTCGCTCAACATGGGCGCCGGCCAGTTCTGCACCAATCCGGGCCTGGTGATCGCCATCAAGGGTCCGGAGCTTGATGCCTTCGTCAAGGCAGCGGGTGAAGCCGTCAAGGAAAGCGGCGCGCAAACCATGCTGACGCCGGGCATCTTTGAAGCCTACGAAAACGGCGTTCAGAGCCTCAAGGAGAGCGGCAAGGCTCAGGAAGTAGCGCGCGGTCAGAAGGGCGAAAGCCCCAATCAGTGTCAGGCTGGCCTGTTCAAGACCGGCGCCCAGGATTTCCTCGCAAGCGAAGCGCTGCAGGGCGAAGTCTTCGGCTCGACATCGCTGGTGGTCGAGTGTGCCGATGAAGCCGAGCTCAAGAAGGTCGCCGAGCATCTCGAAGGCCAGCTGACCGCAACGCTTCAGATGGACGATGCGGATCTGGATGCGGCGCGCAATCTTCTGCCCACGCTCGAGCGCAAGGCAGGCCGTATTCTGGTCAACGGCTGGCCGACCGGCGTCGAAGTGTGCGACGCCATGGTGCACGGTGGCCCGTTCCCGGCGACCTCTGACTCGCGCACCACGTCAGTAGGTACCGCCGCGATCTACCGCTTCCTGCGCCCGGTCTGCTACCAGGACCTGCCGGAAGGCCTGCTGCCGGAAGCGATCAAGAACGACAACCCGCTCAAGCTGCGGCGTCTGGTGGACGGTAAGCGCGAGCAGTAATCGATGCGCTAGACCCTCGGGGTCACCATGCTTTCAAGGCCGCCTTTGGGCGGCCTTGTTGGTTGTAGGGGGTAAGAGCAGGGTGAAATGCCTTGAAGCATCGAGAGTCTTATTGAGCGGGGGTGGAGGCTGTCAGGTTTTCATGTGTTCGACTCGGAGAAGATCGCCAGACAAGCCACTTACCGTGTCGTGAGATGAACCAAAAATCAGGGGCGATACGCTCTTATCCATACGTACCAGGCGCGTGATGATATCGTTTTCTGTCGTCGTTGAAAGTAAGCAACGTCATGGCGCTTTAAGCCGGAGGCGAGCGTTTTGATCGCGCGGATCGAGCGGCCGAGACTGTAACTTTAGTCTATTTAGACTTATTGCTACTTGCCTGTAAAAAGGCAGTTGGCTAACTTAACGATCAAGATTTGTATGATGTAAGACAAATGGTTTTGAGGTTTTACTCTATTGAATTTAAAAGGTATTGCTGTGCCTGAAGAAGCGATAGCAAATAATTCAAGAGATAGTGGTATCTCATGATCAAAAAAAGCTTAGAGCATCGTTAGGTGAATAAACTCACCAGCGAACGCTCCTTGGTAGGGGGCCTGTTCGCTTGAGTGTTCACGCCACGTTGCTTTGAGTTGAAGTTCGAGCGGTGCACCCCGGGCCCGCTTTCGTGAAGCCGTAAAACCAACGACACAACAAGAGGTTTCAGTAATGAAAACAGCATCGATCTGCCGTCAAACGCTCGTCGCGCTCACCAGCGTGTCGCTTCTTGCCGCCGCCGTTTCCGCCCAGGCCGCTAACTGGCGCGGCTGGAACATCCATCCGGACGGCTATCCCAATACCGAGGCGCTCGAGGCGTTCGCCGAAGCCGTAAACGAGCGTACCGAAGGCCGCGTGACGCCGAGGGTTTACAACAACGCGGTGCTGGGTGATCAGTCCGACGCCATCGAGCAGACCCGCAACGGCGCGCTCGATTTCGCCAACTTCAACATGGGGCCGATGGGGCCGATCGTGCCCGAAACCAACGTCTTCTCGCTGCCGTTTCTGTTCACTAATATCGACCACATGCACACGGTGATGGACGGCGAGATCGGCGAGCGTTTCGCGGATGCGCTGGAAGAGAAGGGGCTAGTGGTGCTCTCCTGGTTCGACTCCGGCGCGCGCAGTATCTACAACACCCAGCGCCCCATCCGTACGCCGGAAGACGTTCGTGGTTTGAAGATTCGCGTCATGAACAACGACCTGTATGTGCAGATGATGGCCGCCCTCGGCGGTAACGCCACGCCCATGTCCTACGGCGAGGTGTATCAGAGCCTCACCACCGGCGTGCTTGATGGCGCCGAGAACAACTTCCCGTCCTTCGAGTCGAGCAACCACTACGAAGCCGCCGGCTACTTCTCGCTCACCGAGCATTTGATTATTCCGGAGTGTCTGTGCGTGGCGAAGTCGAGCTGGGAGGCGCTTTCCGAAGAGGATCAGGAGATCGTGCGTGACGAAGGCATGAAGGCGTCCGAGCTTCAACGCGCGCTGTGGGTAGAAAGCTCCGACGAAAGCCGTCAGATGGTGCTGGATGCCGGTGTCGAAATCAACGAGGTCGACGACAAGCAGGCATTCCAGACGCTGATGGAGCCGATGTACGAAGAGTTCATCGCCAACAACCCCGGCACCGGCGAGCTGATCGAAGAGATTCGCGCTGCGCAGTGATCTTTCGTTTGATCGTTTCCTGGCGGCGATGAGCCGCCGGGAGTCAAAAGGACGCTTTCGTGAGTATAGAACTTGAAACCCCGGACGAGCAGAAAGGCAGGGCTTTCAACACTCCGCTTGATCGCACGTTGGATGGTATTGCCGGGCTGTGCGTCGGGGTTGCCGGCATCATGCTGGTCGTGTTGATCGTCACCTTCGGCTGGCTGGTGTTCGGGCGCTACGTGCTCAACGATACGCCCACCTGGGTCGAGCAAACCTCGCTCGTGCTGGTGGTGTATATCACCTGTTTGGGGGCGGCGGCCGGGGTGCGCTATCGCAGCCATCTCAATATCGATTTCGTGCGTGAAAGTTTCCCGCCGCTGCTGCGCGGGCTGATGCACCATATTTCGGATTTGTTCATCGTCGTATTTGGCGGTTTCATGGCGGTTCAGGGGTGGCAGCTGGTGATGACCAATACCCAGCGTGCAATTCCCATGATCGGGCTGCCTGAAAGCATTCGCGCTGCGCCGCTGGTGATCTGTGGTGTGCTGATTGCGCTGTTTGCCGCCGCCGATATTTTCCGGCGGTTCACGTCTCGCTCCACCGAGAGGGCCTAGGCCATGGGGCTGTTTATCCTGTTTGGACTCTTTTTTCTGGGCCTGGTGGCCGGTGCGCCGGTCGCTTTTGCCGTGGGGCTGGCGGCGGTCGCTACCTTCATGTACGAGGGGCTGCCGCTGTTCGTTGCCTTTCAGCGGATTCTTTCGGGCATTTCGGTGTTTTCGCTGCTGGCGATTCCGTTTTTCATCTTCGCCGGCGAGCTGATGCTCCACGGCGGGATATCGACACGGTTGGTGCGGCTGGCCTCGGCCATGGTTGGGCGTATGCGCGGCGGCCTTGGCATGGTCAATATCAGCTCCTCGATGCTGTTCGGCGGCATTTCCGGCTCGGCAGTGGCGGATACCTCGGCGCTGGGCTCCATTCTCATTCCTGTGATGAAGGAGAAGGGCTACGACGCCGACTACGCGGTCAATGTCACGGTTACCTCTTCTGTCGCCGGGGTGGTCATTCCGCCGAGTCACAACATGATTCTCTACGCGGTGGCCGCCGGTGGCGGTATCTCGGTCACGCAGCTGTTCATCGCGGGTATCGTGCCGGGCATTCTGATGTGTCTGAGTCTTGCCGTGGCGGCGTATATCGTTGCCGTGAAGCGCGGCTACAAGGGTGAGGCGTTTCCCGGCTGGCAGGCGCTACTTTTGAGCCTGGTAGCGTCACTGCCGGGGCTGATGACCGCAGTGATCATCGTCGGCGGGGTGCTGTCGGGCATTCTGACCGTAACCGAGTCCGGCGCTTTCGGCGCGATCTACGCGATCATCGTCACCGGGCTTGTCTACCGGGAACTGACCTGGGCGTCGTTCAAGGCGGCGGTGATTCAGTCGGTCAAGACCACGTCGCTGGTCATGATTCTGGTCGGCTGCGCCTCGGCGTTCTCGTATCTGTTGGCGCTTTACAACGTGCCGGAGATGCTGACCACGGGGCTGGTCGCCATTTCGGATCGGCCGCTGGTGATCTTCTTGCTGCTCAACATCATCCTCTTGATTCTGGGCATGATCATGGATATGGCGGCGCTGATCCTGATCTGCACGCCGATCTTTCTACCCGTGGCCATGCAGTTCGGCATGGACCCGATCCAGTTTGGCATCATCCTGATGATGAACCTGGGGCTGGGGCTTTGCACACCGCCGGTGGGGGCATGCCTGTTCGTGGGTTGTGTGATCGGCAAGATCAAGATCGAACACGCGGTGCGCACCATCTGGCCGTTCTTTCTGGCGCTGTTCGTCGCCTTGATGCTGGTGACCTACATTCCGGCGGTGTCGCTGACGTTGCCCGGGCTATTCAGGTGATGCTCGAACGCTTCGATGAGAGAGAGCGACTCTACATTGGGCAATGTCGTCAGGCTTCCTGTATTACGCCGCTTGAAAACGTAAAGACTGGAAAGGACGTCGTGTCAATGGGTTGAGGCGAGCTGAGAGCCTCGACCCGTTCAATACGCGATCTTGAGATTGGGTATTCGGGCGACAAGTTTACCGCCCCGGGCTACCTCGAGAGGTGCATGCTTACTCACCCCTTCATCGGTTTTACGATAAAGGCGCTTCTCAAGTACAAGGAATGGATAGTGGGTATGGTCAATCAAGCTTCCGGGACGAAGGCGTTCAAGGTGAATCGGGTGGGCCAACGGGGCAGCCTCTCGGTTCACGTGGCGGATCAGTTGGAGACACTCATCGTCGAAGGAAAGGTAGCAGTGGGGGAGAGGTTACCCACCGAGAACAGCCTGTGTAACTCCTTCGGCGTTAGCCGCACGGTCATCCGTGAAGCCATTACTCATTTGAAATCGCTGGGTCTGGTCGAAACCCGTCGTGGGGTCGGAACATCGGTACTGCGCACCTCGAAGATCGAGGCGCTGCCAGCCAGGCGAATCAATCCGACTACCGTCGAGGACATTCTTCACCTGCTCGAGCTGCGCCTGGCGATCGAGCCGGCAGCGGCGGAGCATGCGGCACGGCGCTACGACAGTGACGATCAAGCGCGGCTCGAACAACAGCATCAAGCCTTCACCAGCGCGTTCGTGGCGCGCTCACAAGCGCGTGAAGAGGATTATCTGTTCCACTTTGCCATCGCCCAGGCGAGCAAGAACCCGTTCTTCCAGTCGTTCTACGAGCATTGGAGTCAGGGCGTCATTCCGCGAGCCAAACTCTCCAATAGCGAAATCAACCCGCTCTCGTCTCAGCGCTATCTCGAACGGGTTCAGAACGAGCACGTGCGCATTCTGGAAGCCATTCTCAAGCGCGACAGCAAGGCGGCCTTCAAGGCAATGAAGCAGCACCTTGAACGCGCCCGCGATACCTACGCCCAGTACGTGACTAGCACGCCTTGAACCCGCTGGTATCTTCATGAGCCGGGTTTGCAGGGTGTTCAACGTGTCTGTTCAATAACTCGGGCCGCCTGGCCTGAGCGTTTTCATTACTGCGATTGATAACTGAGCTGAACGAGCGTAGCGCGCGAGTGCGAACTCACGTCTTTTTAGACTAATGGGGAAGTGTCGGCGCAACGCAATAGCAGTACGTTGTTAAACGTATTATGTATTACCAATAAAGTGCTTCGTTATAACTTCCTGAAACCCAAAACCTGGAATGGTCTGTGAGGCGTTTTGCCTTTTTATTAGCAAGTGCCAGGAAATCGCTACCGAATAAATATAACGACCTCCCGCTAACCCGACGGAGTATGGTATGAGCTTCTTTCCCAAGTGCGTATTTTCACGCTGTGCCAGCGCACTGCTGATGTTGCTGTGGATGACAGCGGCCCACGCCAGTACGCCAAGCGACCAACTGATCATCGCCTTCAAGATGAACAATATTCTTTCGTTGGATCCGGCGGCGGCCACGGGCAACGATATCGCCTTCGTCAATGCCAATCTTTACGACATGCTCATCGAACTGGACCCGGAAGATCCGACCGTGATTTTGCCCGCCATCGCCAGTGATTGGGAAATCGCCGACGATGATATGTCGATCAGATTTACGCTGCGCGACGACATCGACTTTCACTCAGGTAACCCGCTGACCGCTGAAGACGTGGTGTGGAGCCTTGAGCGAGTCATGGAGCTCAATCTGGCGTTGGCAACGACCTGGAAGGCATTGGGTTACAGCCGGGAGAACATGTCGCAGCTCGTATCGATGCCTGACTCTCATGAGGTAGTGATCGAGTTTCCTCGAAAGCTCGATCCCAGCCTGGTGCTGTATACCCTGGCGACCAGTCCCAGCGCCTTCGTGCTCGACAAGGAGCTGGTGCTTTCCCATGAGCGGGATGGTGATCTGGGAAATCAGTGGCTGACCACGAACGCAGCGGGTAGCGGCGCCTTCGTTCTGCAGCAGTGGATTCCCCAGGACAGAATCGTCATGACCCGCAATGAGGCCTACTGGGGCGAGGTGCCTGAGCTTTCCAGAGTGGCCATGCGCAACCTCAAGGAGTCGCAAACCATGCGGCTCATGATCGAGCGAGGGGATCTCGACGTCGCCATCGGTATGTCGGTTCCCGATATTCGCGCGTTGGAAAGTGCCGAGGGCGTCGATCTACAGACCACTCAGCGCGGCACCCTTTACTACGTTGCCGTCAGTATGCAAAACGAGATTCTGGCCGACCAGGATGTACGTCGAGCCATTCGCGGCACCATCAACTATGAGGGTATCAACGATAGCATCATGTCGTATTACGGCGAGTTTCATCAGCGTCCGGTCAAGCTGGGTTTGCCCGCTACGCTGCCCGAGCCGATGTATTCACTCTCCAACGAACAGGCTCGATCGCTGCTGGCCAGGGCGGGGTACGAAAATGGCTTTACCACGACCATTCGTGCGCTCAACGAATCGCCCTTCATCAATGTGGCAATCAACCTGCAAAGCAGCCTGCAACGCATCGGTATCAATGCCGAGATCATCACCGGCACTGGCAACCAGATTTATGGCGCCATGCGCGATCGTCGCTTCGATATTCTCGTAGGGCGAGGTGGCGGCGGAATGGCGCCCCACCCGGACTCCAACCTGACCCCGCTCTTGTTCAACCCGGACAACGACGATGCGGCACGGCTCACCAACTTTCAGGGCTGGCGAACCGGCTATCAGAACCAGCGGATCAACGAGTTGATCCTGCAAGCCGTGGCGGAGGCGGATAGCGACGTACAAAAACGCTTATATGGCGAGATCCAGTCCCTTTACGAAGAGGACGTGGGCGCTTTGTTTCCCTTCTCGCAGATGGTCAATACCGTCGCCGTGCGGGAGGAGGTCGAAGGGTATCGCGATGATCCGGCAGCGATGACGCGCCTGAGATCCATCACCAAGCGCTAACGATCGCCGTCGAAGGTTTCAACTGCGAGGAGACAATAATGACAAGATCACGCTTTCCGGGTATTGCGAAAAAGCTGGGCGTCGTCTTCATCACCCTGTTCGGGCTTTTGACGATGACCTTCGTGATCGGGCGGCTGATGCCGATCGACCCGGTGCTGGCCGTCATCGGCCCCGATGCCGACAGCTCTACTTACCAGCAGGTGTTCGAGCAAATGGGGCTCGACCGCCCTATCTGGGTTCAGTATGCCTACTATCTACAGGACATGCTGTCCGGCGATTTTGGGCGCGCCATTCTAACGGGAAGCCCGGTGGTGGATGACATTCTACGCGTGCTCCCTGCCACCATCGAGCTCGCCACCATTGCCATCATGGTAGGCGTTGGGCTGGGCGTACCGCTGGGTGTATATGCCGCGACCCATCGTGGGCGCTTGGGCGATCACCTGACGCGCTTGATCACGCTGTTCGGCTATTCGACGCCGGTATTTTGGGTCGGCATGGTCGGCTTGATCATCTTCTATGCATGGCTCAATTGGGCGGGAGCCGCGGGGCGCATCGGCTTTGCTTATGATGGCATGTTCGAAAGCTATACCGGTTTTTATCTGATCGACACGCTGCTCTCCGGCAATATCGAGGCTTTTTTCAGCGCGGTACGTCATATCGCCTTGCCAGCACTGATTCTCGGGTTGAACTCGGTCTCCTTCATTGGCCGCATGACGCGAAGCTTCATGCTCGAGCAGCTCTCCCAGGAGTACATCAAGACCGCCCGAGTGAAAGGGCTTTCCGAGCGCAGTGTCATTTGGAAGCATGCCTTCAAGAACATTCGCGTTCAGCTTCTGACCATCGTGGCGCTCGCTTATGGCGGCCTGCTCGAAGGCGCGGTACTGATAGAGACGGTCTTTGCCTGGCCCGGTTTCGGTCAGTATCTGACCGATAGCCTTCTGATGGGAGACATGAATGCGGTCATGGCCTCGGTGCTGTTCATCGGGCTGGTGTTCGTGTTCTTGAATCTGCTCTCCGACGTCCTTTACAAGCTGTTCGATCCGAGGACCCAATAATGAAAACGATCCAAACGATGGAACATCCTCTCGATGCGCGCTCGGCGCGGTCTGAGGCTCGCTACTCGATGCTGGCCTTGTGGACCAGGTCGTTCAAAAAGCTGTGCAGAAACCCCTTGAGTGCGTCGGGTGTGGTCATCGTCGCCTTGCTCCTGATCTGCGCGCTCGCAGCGCCCTGGATCGCGACCCACGATCCGCTTGCCCAGGACTTGACTCGTGTACTGGCATCGCCCTCATCGGCGCACTGGTTCGGCACCGATGAGTACGGCCGCGATATCTTCAGTCGAATCGTCTACGGCTCGCGGGTAACGCTTTACATCATCTTTCTCGTGACCGTCATCGTCGGGCCGGTGGGGCTTCTGATTGGCACCATGTCCGGCTACTTCGGCGGCTGGGTCGACAGCGTATTCATGCGCATTACCGATATCTTCATTTCGTTTCCGAGTCTGGTGCTGGCGCTGGCGTTCGTGGCCGCGCTCGGCCCGGGGCTCGAGCATGCGGTGATCGCGATCGCCTTGACCGCCTGGCCGCCGGTGGCGCGCCTGGCGCGGGCGGAGACGATGACGTTTCGAAAATCGGATTACGTGGTAGCCGCAAAGCTTCAGGGCGCCAGCGCCGCACGCATCCTGTTTCACTACATCGCCATCATGTGTCTGCCGTCGTTGATCGTGCGCCTGACCATGAACATGGCGACGGTGATCCTGACCGCCGCCGCGCTCGGCTTTCTGGGCCTGGGCGCCCAGCCGCCGCTTCCGGAATGGGGGGCGATGATCTCCACCGGGCGCAGTTACATGCTCGAAAGCTGGTGGCTGGTCGCCTTTCCCGGCGCCGCCATCATGCTGGTCAGCCTGGCCTTCAACCTGCTGGGTGACGGCCTGCGCGATCTTCTCGACCCACGCACCGAGTGAGGAGTACCCATGAGCGTACTGACAGTCGAAAAACTCAACGTCACGTTTCGCACCGATGACGGCGCCAAGCACGCGGTGCGCGACGTTTCGTTCACCCTGAACGACGAGAAGCTGGCCATCGTCGGCGAGTCGGGATCGGGCAAGTCGACGGTGGGCAAGGCGATCCTGCGTCTCAACTCGCCTTCCACCCAGGTGAGCGCCGAGCGGCTCGCGTTTCGCGATCAAGACCTGCTCACCTGTAGCGAAAAGGCGATGCGCACGATTCGCGGCCAGCATATCTCGATGATCATGCAGGACCCGAAGTTCTCGTTGAACCCGGTGGTGAGCGTGGGCGACCAGATCGCCGAGGCGCTGCGCGTGCATCGGCGCATCTCGCGCCAGGCCGCCCGGGAAGCGGCGCTCGACATGCTGCGCGAGGTCAGCATCAGCGATCCCGAGCACGTTTATGACCAGTATCCGCACGAGATCTCCGGCGGGATGGGGCAGCGGGTAATGATCGCCATGATGGTGATTCCCGAGCCCGATATCATCATCGCCGACGAGCCCACCTCGGCGCTCGACGTCTCCGTGCAGCAGGACGTGCTCGATATCCTCACCCGGCTCATCGAGAAGAAGAACATCAGCCTCATCTTCATCAGCCACGATCTCAATCTGGTCAAGAAGTTCTGCGACCGGGTGCTGGTGATGTACAGCGGTCAGGTGGTCGAATCGATCAGGGCGAGTGATCTCGCCAACGCCTCGCATCCCTACACGCGGGGACTGATGGAGTCGCTGCCGAGCCTGCGCCACCGCCGGGCAACGCTTCCGGTGATGGCCCGCGATCCCGCCTGGCTCACCCAGGGAGGTGCGCCATGATCGCCATCGACACGCTCTCCTTCGACATCTCGACCTTAACCAAGCGCAAGCGCATTCTGAGCGACATCTCGCTCGAGATAGGAAAGGGCGAATGCTTCGGTCTCGTCGGCGAATCAGGCTCGGGCAAGAGCAGCATCCTCAAGTGTCTGGCGGGGCAGTTCCAGGGCTGGGAAGGCGCGATCGAGATAGAGGGACGCTCGATCGCCGACACGCCGCCCAAAAAGCGCAGTGATACCCTGCAGATGGTGTTCCAGGATCCTTTCGGCGCGCTGCATCCGCGGCACACGATCCGCAAGATCCTGAGCGAACCCCTGGCGATCAAGAGTGTGGCCGATAAGGCGGAGCGCATCGAGAAGGCGCTCACGGACGTGGGGCTCGATGCGTCGTTTCTGCCGCGCTACCCCCACCAGATATCCGGCGGCCAGCGCCAGCGCGTAGCCATCGCCCGGGCGATCATCATGGACCCGAGCATCCTGCTGCTCGACGAGCCGACCTCGGCCCTGGACGTCTCGGTTCAGGCGGAAATTCTTAACCTGCTCGCCTCGTTGCATCAGCGTCATGGTCTCACCTACCTGATGGTCTCCCACGATCTGGGCGTCATCGCCCACCTGTGCGAGCGGGTAGCCGTCATGCAGGCCGGCCGAATCGTCGAAGTCGTCTCCCGAGACGACCTGGTCGAGGGCAACGTGACCCACCCCTATACCCGGGAGCTCCTCGAGCACGCCTTCAGCCGCGAGTGAGAATGACCAATGGCCGGCGCCCGTGAGTCGCCGGCCATTGGTCATTGAGCCACACCGCCACGCTGGCGATGTCAGTCGGGTTTATTTGAGCTGCGCATCGAGCCACTCGAAGGCGGCGTCCTGCATGTCGGCGGTGAAAACGTGCCCCTTGCCTTGCCACAAGCGGGTGTTCAGTTGATCGTCCGCACCATGGGCGCTCCAGATTTCATGCATACGCGCCATGGCACCCTCAACGGCGCTCGGCGGAAAGAGCATATCCTCTTCACCGGCGTAGACGAGCATGGGCGCGGGGGCCGCCAGGGCGGCCACGTCGGGAAAGTCGAGCAGCCGAAGCAGCGAAGGGTGCAGCATGTTAAACGCCGACTGGCCGCGCAGCTGGTTATTGCCCGGGACCATGAGCTCTTTCGCCTGCGCCATCCAGGCGTTGGCGACGGTAGCGCTGATGTGTGGGGAGAGCGCAGCCACTTGCCACGCGCGAAAGGCGCCCATCGAGAAGCCGACCGCCGCGACCCGGTCCGGGTCGGTATCGGGAAGCGCTGCCAGAAACGCCGCGGCGCGCATATCCTCCAGGGCGATCAGCCCCGCCAGCGAAGAGCCCAGGTTGAACAGGTTGGCCGCCAATGCCTGCTGCGCCTCGTAGCCGTTGCTTTCGCGGTCTCCCCAGCCGAGCGCGTCAGTTGCCAGCACGACGTAGCCGCGCTCGGCCAGTACCTCGCCGGGGAACCTGCCCGAAAAGAATTTGTCGGCCCATTCGTTGGCCGACTCCAGCCGCGGGTCGTCGTACCAGGGCGCGATCCATTTTTCCTTGCCGATATCGAAACGCGAGCCGTGATCGTGAAGCATCAACGCCGCCGGAAACGGCCCTTCGCCCTTGGGCACCAGCAGCAGTGCGGTCACGCGGCTTTCGTCGCTGACGTTGAAGGCGATGCGGCGCGCCAGGTAGCTTCCCCGGTCGATTTCGTCGATGAGCTCGGCTTCAAAGGGGCGCGAGGCGGTGTAGGGCAGGATGCTGGCGCGTACCTGGGGGAGCACCTGCTCGCGCCAGACGGCGGGGTCGCCGCCTTCATAGGCCAGCGGAAAGCTCATGCGCTCCTTCAACGCCTGATAAAAAAGCGGCAGGTTGTCGTCGGTGACACCCTTCGGGTCGGCCAACGCCGCCTGCGCGGCGACGAGCAGCAGGGCGGGGATCGACAGGCGTTTTATCGTGCGTTTCATCGTGGCTCCTCGCGGGGAGAAGACGCCGCCGGCAGGGCATCGATCCTCTCGAGCCAGCTTGCCAGCAGCTGGGGCCACTGGGCTACGGGCAAATCGCCCGCGCTGGCGATGCCGAAACCGTGGCCACCCTCGCGGAAGACGTGAAGCTCCGCCTTGACCCCTGCCCGGTGCAGCGCGCTGTAGAAGGCGATGGCATTCAGCGGCGAGACCGACGGGTCGTCGTCGGCGTGGAGGATGAACGTCTCCGGCGTGTGCGCGTCGACGTGCGCCTCCGGCGACTGGGCGTGCTTTTGTTCGGGCGTGGGGGCCTCGCCCAACAGCGCCTCGCGGGAGCCCGCATGGACCTCGTCGTCTTGCATGGTGACGACCGGATAGACTAGCGCCACGAAGTCGGGTCGTGCGGACACCGTTTGTTCGGCATCGCTCAGGTCGTAGATGGGCCGATCGAAACCGGTGGCCAGCGAGGCGCCAAGATGACCGGCGGCGGAGAAGCCCAGAAACCCGATACGCTCGGGGTCGAGGTGCCACTCGGAGGCCTGACGGCGCACGAGGCGTACCGCCCGCTGGGCATCGGCCAGCGGCGCATCGGCGCGATGCTCGTGGCCCTCGCCCGGCAGGCGGTAGGTGAGCAGGAAACTAGTCACGCCCAGAGGCGCCAGAGCCCTGGCGATCTCGATGCCCTCCTTGTCCAGCACCACGCGCCGATAGGAGCCGCCCGGTGCGATGATGATAGAAGTACCGTTGGGATGCTCCGGCACCCAGGCCGTGAGGCTGGGCTCATTGATGCCGGTCAGCGCCCGGTCGGGGGAGAAAAGGTTTTCAGAGCGTTCGGTGATCGTGGGAGAAAGCTCGGCGGGGGTGCCTTCGGGCGGGCCATCCCACAGAGGGTAGACCGCGTGTTGCGAGAGGCTCTCGGCCATGGCGACGTTATCCTTGGGGAAGAGAAACAGGGCCAGCACGCAGCCGGCCAGCACAAGGTGGGCATGCTTTGACATGTGGGTTGCTCGCTGCTTGTTATTGGAGGCTGGCAACGGACCGTATATCGGAGCCGGGGGCAGCGCGTGCCCCCGGTCGGTTTCGTCCTACTCGTCGAAAACGAGCGCCTGCAGCGCCAGCGCCCGGCGGCGGTGCTCTTCCAGCGTCTCGGGAGACTCTTGAAGCAGCGCCCGAATCTGCTCCAGGGTCGCATCGTCATAGGGTGAGGCGTTTGCGTTATCGTCGTCATCGCCGATGAAGACGTTGTCGTCGTCGATGGTGCCGTGAACGCTGTCGCTGTACTGGCTGGGGCTTTCCAGGTGCAGCGAGACGTTGCCGGAGAGATGCGCCGGCTCGAGCTGGTCACCGTAAGGGCTCTGGCGAACGATGAAGTTGAAGCGGTCGTTGTCGATGGCCACGTTGTCGGCGATCGTCAAGGCGCCCGAGTTGAAGTTGTCGGTAAAGCCGTCCATGCCGTTGTCGAAGGAGAGGTTACGCTCGACGTGGTGGTCCACCGGCAGCCCTTCGCCGCCGAGCTTGAAGCCGTTGCCGATATTACCGCCGGTACGCTCTGAGTCGAGGGTCTGGCCGTTGTTGAAGGCGATGGAGTCGAGGATAGTGACTGTGCCGTTGGGGCCATCCTCGACCTTGTTGAAAAGATCCCAGCCGTCGTCGACGTTGTGGTGCGACAGGCAGTGCTCGAAGCGATTGCCTTCGCCGATGCGCATCTTGGCGGCGAAGCCGTCGGCATTGATGCCCGAGTCATCCCGGTTGTTGTAGCTTTCGCTGTAGCGCACCGTATTGTGGCTTGCCCACAGGGCGCGGCCAACGTCGTCCGGTGAGGTGATCTGAAAGCCGGTGTCCGGCGCGCTGTGGGTCACGATGTGCTCGAACACGTTGTGGCTGCCGTGAACGATCAGCCGTTCGCCGGCGACCTCGAGATGATCGAGCTGCCAGTAGTGGGCGTTGTGCGAGACCATGCCGGTAAAGCGTACGTCGGTGCCTTCTCCGGTCAGGCGCTTGAGAGCGCCGGGGCTGCCGCTAACCTCGAGCGGAAGCTCGATGGCCTCATACTCGCCGCTGGCCAAGTGGATAGTGCCGCCGGGAGCGACCAACGCGATCGCCGAGGCCAGATCCAGCGGGTGTTCCTCGTCGCCCGCGTCTCCTGCCTGGCCCTCGGGGGAGGCGTGCAGGTTCATGGGGTCGGCAACCCGGGCAGGCTCGAGAGTGAGGGCGCGGCGTTGTCGTTCGCTTTCGGGTCCTTCATCGGGCTGGAAGGTGACCTCGAGCTGCGTAGGTTCGTCGATCGTAAGCGAGGCGCTGAAGAGATGTCCCGCCTCGACGGTTTCATCCTCGACCACGGCTTGGCCATTTTGGCTAAGGCTGAAGGTGCCGGCGTAGTTGGCCAGCGCCTGGAAGGTGTAATCCGGGGTGCTGACGCGCTCGGGCGAGGCGATCGACCAGACCAGCGGGGTCTGCGGCGCCTGGTAGGCCTCGCCCTGGTAGGTCTCCGCGGGCGAGAGATCGAGCTCGATATCGGCGATGCTGACGCGGGCATTGCGCGCGGCGAAGAAACCGACGTACTGGTGATCCGGGTCCTGCACCTGGATCAGGTTAGCCGGGGCCTCGTCCATCTCCCGGCGATAAACCTCGTCGCCATCGTCGAGGGCAACGATGAAATGACCATCGCTGCGCTCAAGACTCATGCGGTAGGTCTGGGCCTCACCATAAGGCAACGCCTCGGCATAATCCTCGCGGCTCATGAGGTTGCCGGGATTGCCCCAGGGGTCCTGGATGCCTTCGCGGTAGACCGCTGTGGCGTTGGCCAGCCCGTCATTGTCGCGGGTATGGGAGCGCAGCAGGTTCATGACCATGTTGGAAGCGGCGGGAAACTCCTCGTGACCTGGCGGCTGCGGTTCGGCCCGCGGGGCACCGATTACGTCCCGGGCGATGATGCCGGCGCCTTCCTGGCGGTTGGGCGTGGCGCCGGTTTCCGGTCCCAGCTGCTCCAGGGTCAACGTGGCCGTTAGCACGAAGTTCTGGTCGGTCGGCAGCGTGGTGTAGTAGAACGTGCCGCCTTCGTGGGAGTTGGCAAGCTTCCCCCCACGGCTCTCGATCACCACCTGATCGAGCAGCGGACCCGGCGTTACAGGGGCGCCGTCGTGGGTCACTTCGTTGGTGCCCACCTTTTCCGGGAGAATGGTAGAGCCAAAGTTTCTATCCGTGGATTGGCCAAAGGTAATACTTTGCCAGGTAAGTTCGGAAGCTTCGAGGGCAAAGGCCTGAGTAGTCCCGAGCGCGGGCGTAACCAGCGTGAAAGCGAGCGTAGCGATCTTTCTCATGCAAGTACCTTGTGTATTGTGATTATGGCGCACTGACGATTGGCCTGTATTCATGACAGGCAAGAGCGGCTTTTTTAAGATAATACATAGTATGTTTAAGGCGGGTATTAGCGATAAGTAGTGCTTCGCTGACTAATCAGTGACTCAGCGTATTTCGAATCCGTCCCAACTATTACTCTCGGCACGGCAATCGGCTGGACGCAGGTGACGGGATTGCGGTCCGAGCGTAGCCAAAGTCGAAAGTCTGGTTACGCCCTTGTGGCTGCGGCATTGGATCATGCATTTTCCTTGTCGAGTGCTGGCTGGAATACGTTTATCTGAATGCGTGGATCAACGCCGTTGAGTACCGATCTCCGCATATTCATACCATTGTCTATGTTGTTGCTCTCGGACGTCCTCATTAGTATTAAACATATTATGTATGATCTTAATGGCCGCGTTACTTTACAAAAGCGCGATAACGAGGGCTGAACAGTATGAAAATCGAATCCATATCCGTTGAAGTTATCCAATACGAATCCAAACTTTCGCGAGACAGCGCCGGGCATGCCCATGCAGGGCAGCCTTCCAGTGCGCAGATCGCCATGCTGACCGTCATGGCGGAAGACGGCGCCAAGGGATACGCCTTCGCACCCAGGGAACTCATTCGTCCTTACATCGTCGAGCAGTATTTCAAGAAGGCGGCGATTGGCAAGCCCGTCCACGCACGCGAACTCATCTGGCAGGACCTCTGGCTGCGCCAGCGTGGCAGCGGGGCGCAGCTGACCGACCGCGCCATGGCGATTCTCGACCAGGCGCTCTGGGACCTGGCGGGTCGCCAACTTGGCGTGCCCGTCTACCAGATGCTGGGCGGGGCACGCACCAAAGTGAAAGCCTACGCCAGCACCATGTGCGGTGACGAAACCAAAGGCGGCCTTTCCACGCCGGAAGAGTACGCTCAGTTCGCCGAAACCCTGGTCGGACAAGGGTACCAGGGCATCAAGCTGCACACCTGGATGCCGCCGGTGAGCTTCGCACCGAGCGTCGAGATGGACATTCGCGCCTGCGAAGCCGTGCGCGAAGCGGTCGGGCCGAACATCGCTCTGATGCTCGACGGCTACCACTGGTACAACCGCACGGACGCGCTGAAGATCGGTCGGGCGCTGTCGCGTCTCGATTTCGCCTGGTTCGAGGAGCCGATGCCCGAAGACTCCATGGAGTCCTACCGCTGGTTGACCCAACAGGTGGACGTACCGGTCATTGGCCCCGAGACCATCGGCGGCAAACACCAGAGCCGCGCCAGCTGGGTTCAGCACCAGGCCTGCGACATCCTGCGCGCCGGCGTTGCCAACGGCGGCGGCATCACGCCCTGCATCAAGGCCGCGCACTTGGCCGAGGCCTTCGGCATGGATTGCGAAATCCATGGCAACGGCGCGCCCAACCTGGCGGTCGTGGGTGCCATTACCAACTGCCAATGGTACGAACGCGGCCTGCTCCATCCCCACATGGACTACGACGAAGCGCCCGGCTACCTCAACGTTATCGTCGATGAGATGGATAGCGAAGGCTTCGTTCATCTGCCGGACCGTCCGGGACTGGGGGAGAGCATCAACTTCGATTACATCGAAGCCAATACGCTCGAACGGTATTGAGCCGAGCGAGTTTCAGCACGATTCAAGCACGCCGGCTCGCCTTGCCAGCTTGAAGTCATTCGGCAGCGCCGATCACAAATAAAAAAAATTGAAGGGGCAATCATGTCTATCGATGTCTGGGTAATACTTATTTACCTCGTTTTTCTGGTGATCATCGGGTGGGTATTCAAGAACTTCAACACCAATACCAGTGATTACTTTCGCGGGGGCGGCAATATGCTGTGGTGGCTGGTGGGCTCCACCGCCTTCATGACGCAGTTCTCCGCCTGGACCTTTACCGGTGCGGCGTCGCAGGCTTACGTCAGCGGGTTCGCGATTATCTTCCTGTTCGGGGCCAACGCCGCCGGCTACTTTCTGAACTACGTCTATTTCGCGCCACGCTTTCGTCAGCTGCGCGTGGTGACTGCCGCCGAAGCGCTGAAGATGCGCTACGGCAAGCCCAGCGAGCAGACCTTCATCTGGTTCAGCATGTTCGATGGTCTCGTCTCCGCCGCTACCTGGCTGAGCGCCCTGGCCATCATCACTTCGGCGGTATTCGACGTGCCGCTGCAAACGGTCATCCTGTTGGCGGGTATCGCGGTCGTCGCGATGTCGGTCACCGGCGGCGCCTGGGCGGTCGTGGCCTCCGACTACGTCCAGATGCTGATCATCATGTCGGTGACCTTCGTGTGCTTCTTCGTCGCCTGGGGCAACACCGACAGCATCGGCAGCATCGTCTCGAGCTATGACGGCGAGTTCTTGACCGGCAGCGGCTACGGCTATGCGTGGCTGTTCGGTTTCTGGGTGTTCATGCTGATCATCAAGCAGATCTTCATGATGAACAACACGCTCAACGGCTACCGCTACATGTGTGCCAAGAACAGCAAGAACGCCCGCTATGGTGCGCTGTTCACGCTGTGCCTGGCGTTGATCGGCCCGATCATCTGGTTCTTCCCGGCCTGGTTCATGCACGCCAACAGCCCGGATTTCGCCCAGAATTTCCCTGCACTGGGCGCGAGCGCCAATGAGGCGGTTTTCGTGGCCTTCGTCAGCGAATATATGCCCGCCGGCATGCTGGGGCTTTTGATGGCCGCGATGTTCGCCGCCAGCATGTCCTCGATGGACTCTGGCCTGAACCGCAACGCCGGTTTCTTCGTGCGCAACTTCTATCTCTCCATCATCAAGCCCGACGCGAACGAAACCGAGATGCTGCGCGTGTCGCGTATGGTCACCTTGATCTTCGGTGCGATCATCATCGGCATCAGCCTGTTCATCAACTCGCTCAAGAGCATGAGCCTGTTCGAGATCCTGCTGACGGCGAGTGCGCTGATCACCTTCCCGATCACCATTCCAGCCATGCTGGGGCTGATCGTGCGCAAGACGCCGGACTGGTCGGGCTGGGGTACGCTCGTGGTGGGCTGCATGGTCTCCTACGGCGTTGGTGCCTGGCTGAGCCCGGAGCTCGTCAACAGCGTCATGGGCATGGAGATCAGTGCGCGTGAATGGTCCGACTTCCGCGTCGCCTTCGCGATCGGTGCGCATGCGGTCATCACCGGTGGCTTCTTCCTGCTCAGCAGCCTGTTCTACAACGCCGAGAAACACTCGCCCGAGCGCGCCGCCGAGCGCCGGGAAATGTGGCGTCGCTGGGAAACGCCGGTGGAAAGCACCGATGCCGACCCGGCCGCCGACGCGGTGGATTACGGCCAGAAGATCATCCTGGGTCGTCTGATCCTGATCGGAAGCGTGATGGTCATGGGTCTCTCGCTGCTGCCCAACTCAACGAACGGGCGTCTGGTCATGCTGCTGTGCGGTGCGCTGCTGATGATTCCCGCAGTACTGATGCTGCTTTCGGCGCGCTCTAGCAAGCGCGCCATGCAGAATGCCGAATTGCAGGCAAGCATCGCCTATAAGTAAGTCCTTCGAGCGCTTTCATACGCGTGGTGAAAGCGCTCATTAAACATCATACGTAATAAATGATACGGCTGGTTCTCTGCGACCTTCGTAGGGCTTGGCTACAACAAAAATACCTTCATAAGGGTGCAACATGAAAAATAAAAAGTTGGTTATTGGACTCGCTACGCTAGCAACTCTGACAAGTGGTTTCAGCCACGCCGGCTCGACCACGATCTCGACAAAATACGAACAGACCTTTAGAGAAAACCAGGACTATAAGGTCAAATTCGGCCTGGGGCACACCTTCGATAACGCCATGGCGTTTTCTTTCGAGCACCAGCGCCGCTGGCGCGATGAAATCAGCGGCAGGCCCGAACTTGCAGAAAACCTGTTTGGGTTAGGCTACTCCTACGCGCTGGACGACGATAACCGCTGGTCGCTTCAGCCCAAGATCGAGTACAAGTTCAACCCGGGGTCCGAAACCATGCGGCCGATGCTGCGGTTGAACTACCGGGTGAACGATGACTGGCGCGTGGGCGCGCGCTATCGCTATGAATACCAGACCTTCCGGGAGGGCGGCGGTGCACGTTCACGGGTGAACCGCTTCGACGGTTACGTGAGTTACGCCGTGACCGACCAGATCGGTCTGGCCTGGAACACGAGCTATGCCTACGTGCTGGGCGAGGGAAGCATGTATACGGGTAACGAAGATCGTTGGGAGCATGAACTGGGCCTTGGCTATCGTATCGATAGCGCCAATGCGCTCGCCTTGACCTACAAGCGTAAGGACAAGACCCGCGATGAAGCCACCTATAACGGCGGGCACCATAACGATGCCGTTCAGGTGACTTATAGCTACCGATTCTAGGGTAATCGACTGAGAAAAGGCGGTTGGGGTAGAGACTCCCGGCCGCCATCCCGTATGTTCGGTCGATTTGGAGTTCGATCATGAATGTTCGTGTAGCTTTCAAGACCTGTTGCGTGCTCGCTCTGGCAGCCAGCCACAGCGCCTTCGCCGAGAGCACCCGGCTTCAGGCCGTCCAGGCCTTCGCCGATACCGTCCTTGACCAGGCCGGTGATCACTATCATGACAACAACCCCTCGCCCTTGCTCGCCTCCGGCGTCAATCCCGATACCGGCGAGCAGATGGAGTGGATCTTCCCCGACGGGCGCACGGCGGTGCTGTCGAACTTTTCCGCGCAGCAGAACTTCATGCGCGTACTGGTCGGCTTGAGCAACTTGACCGGCGACCCGCGCTATCGGGAGCGCGCCGAACAGAACGTGCGCTACTACTTCGATCATTTCCAGGACGACAGCGGCCTTCTGTACTGGGGTGGTCACCGCTTCGTCGATCTGAAGACCCTCGAGCCGGAAGGGCCGAGCGAGAAGGAACTGGTTCACGAGCTCAAGAACGCCTACCCCTACTATGAGCTCATGTTCGAAGTCGACCCGGACGCCACGATGAATTTCATCCGTGCCTTCTGGAATGCCCACGTCTACGATTGGGAAGTGCTCGAAACCAGCCGGCATGGCGAGTACGGCCTGGAGAGGGGGGCGCTGTGGGACAGCGACTTTTCCCAGCAGCCGCCTTTCTTCGAAACCAAAGGACTCAGCTTTCTAAATACGGGCAATGACTTGATCTACTCGGCGGGCCTGCTCTACCACTACAACGACGAACCCGGCGCGCTCACCTGGGCCAAGCGGCTTGCCGAGCAGTATGTGCTGCCGCGTGATGCGCAAACCGGGCTTGGCGTGTATCAGTTCACCCAGCCGCTCAAGCGCGACGAGACCGATGACGATGGCGACACGCACTCGAAGTATGGCGATCGAGCCCAGCGCCAGTTCGGCCCGGAGTTCGGTGATGCGGCGCTGGAGGGCAACATGCTGTTGAGTGGCCGTACAGGAACGATCTACTCCGAGAATGCGCTAATGCAACTGGCTCTGGCACAGTCGCTGGGCGATGACGGCGCCGAGATCCAGCAGTGGACGATCGACGGGCTGAAGGCGTTTGCCCAGTACGGCTACGATGAGGAGACGAATACGTTTCGCCCCATGATCGCCGATGGGACGGATCTTTCGAACTACGCTCTGCCCCGGGATGGCTACTACGGCAAGCAGGGAAAGGTCCTCGAACCCTACGAGGCGGGCAGCAACTTTTTGCTCTCCTATGCGCGTGCCTACGCCCTGGCGCCGGACGCCGACCTCTGGCGCGTGGCACGAGGTATTGCTCAGGGGCGTGGGTTGGGTGATATCGGCGAAGTGGGAGGGCAGGATCCGGATGTCGATCTGGAAACGGGCAATGATGACGCCCGCACGATCTTCGCTCTGATCGATCTGTGGAAGGCAACGGAGCAGCCGGTCTATCTCGACCTGGCCGACAGGGTCGCCGACAACATTCTGGACGATCGGCGCGTCAACGACTTCTTCGTTCGCAGTCCGGACGTGCAGTACGCCGAGATCGACAGCATTGATCCCTACGCGCTGCTGGCGCTGGAAGCGGCCCACCAGGGCGAGTCCGATGCCGTCGCGCCCTTCTTGAACGGCGGCGGGTTCACGGAAGGGGCCTACCTAATGGCCAACGGCGAGCCGCGTTTCGTGACCAGTGACAACGAGCTGTTTTCGTTGAAACAGGGCGAGGAGCTTGAGCCGAACGGTCGTCGTTAGCGTCATTGCGATATTGATCGCCAATCTGGCAACGCCTATAGTTGTGTGATGTATTACAAAAATATGATACAGGACTAGTCTTTATGTACTTCTCTCGTGAAAAAACGCTGGCTTCCATTGCCAATGGTTTGCTTTCGTTTCCTGTCACTGATTTCGATGCTCAAGGGCGCTTCGCTCGCGAAAGTTATCAGTCGCGATTGAAGTGGTTCGCTAGCCATGAAATTTCCGCAGTATTCGTCGCCGGTGGCACGGGGGAGTTCTTCAGCCTTTCCCTCGATGATTTTCGTGATGTTGTGACTACAGCGGTCGAGACCATCGGCGGTGAGCTTCCGATCATAGCGAGCGCTGGTCAAAGCGTCGAGCAGGCCAAGGCACACGCCAAAATCGCCGAAGAGGCTGGCGCTGATGGCATTTTGCTGATGCCTCCTTACCTGACCGAGTGCCCCCAGGAGGGACTGGTCGATTACGCGCGCGAAGTGTGCGACAGCACCTCGATCAATGTCATCTACTACAACCGCGGCAACGGCGTTCTGGACGCGGCCTCCGTAAAAGCACTGGCGGATGCCTGCCCCAATCTGATTGGCCTGAAAGATGGAAAAGGCGATATTCAGGCACTCAACAAGATCGTCAAAACAGTGGGGAACCGCCTGGCCTATATTGGCGGCGTGCCTACGGCCGAGATCTTCGCCGAGGCCTATCTCTCCATCGGCGTGAATACTTATTCATCGGCGGTCTTCAATTTCGTGCCCGACATGGCGTCCACCTTCTACAAGGCGCTGCGCGCCGGCAACCATGAAACGGTCAAGAAGATCACCCAGGACTTCTTCATTCCCTTTGTGGATCTGCGTGATCGCAAGAAAGGTTACGCCGTGAGCCTGATCAAACAGGGCGCGCAGATCATTGGCAAGCCGGCCGGCACCGTGCGTGCGCCGTTGGTCATGCCAACACAATCGGAGAGCGAGCAGCTGGCCAGGCTGATCGACGTCGCCAGTCAGTACTGAGCGACGCCCAAATGACGCTTATCATCGAACAGGAGCCGTAATGTCGATTCCAGAAAACAGTCGTCCCTTGACCGGACCATCACCGCGCTTGAAAGCGCCGCCCGGTGCAACGGACTGCCATGCTCATATCTTTCTTCCAGGGTTTGAATCCCAGCCCGACGGGCCGCCGATCGCCGAACTTGCTACTGTCGATAACTATCGAGAGCTGCAGAAGTGGCTGGGGCTATCGCGAGTCGTGATCACGCAGCCCAATGCTTACCAGGCGCACAATGGTGCGCTGGTCGAGGCGCTTGATCAGTTCGGTACCGATGTCGCGCGTGCCATTGCCGTCATTACGCCAGACACGCCGCGCCAGGAGCTCGAGCGTCTGCACGAGAAAGGCGTTCGCGGTGCGCGCATCATGCAACTGCCCGGTGGCGCAGTCGGGATCGATCAAATGCTGGCCGTCGAGAAGAACATCCAGGAGATGGGCTGGCATCTCATGGTGCAGTTCAACGGCCGTGACCTGCCGACTTACTACGACGAGCTGCAAAAGATCGAAGGTCGTTACATCATCGATCACATCGGCAAGTTCATTGACCCGGTGGCGGCGGATGACGCCCGTGTCGACGATATTCTAAGGCTCATCGATAAGGGCAACGCCTGGTTCAAGATTTGCGGGGCCTACGAAACCAGTTTGACCGGTGCGCCGGAATTTTCTGACGTGGCGCCCATTGCCAAACGCGTGATCCAACATGCCCCGGATCGCATTCTATGGGGTTCGAACTGGCCTCATGTAGGCGTTCAGCGCGCCCAGTATCCAAGTGATGCCCAGCAGCTGGATATTCTGCTTCAGTGGGCCGACGAGCAGACTCGCCAGAAGATTCTGGTCGATAACCCGGCCTTTCTTTACGATTTTGTATAACCAGGCGTTCAGTAACGCCTATCAAGAGTGACAAGGAGATAAACATGCTCAATAGACTACTGGTGACCGGCGCTGCGGGCGGTGTTGGCAAGGCGATTCGTCCTTACCTCAACAGGCTGGCCAAACATGTACGCCTGTCGGATATTGCCGATATCGAAAGCCCCGCCGAGCACGAAGAAATCATTCAGTGCGACTTGGCTGACTACGAAGGCGTAAAGGCGCTGGTCGAGGGCTGCGATGGCGTGATCCATCTGGGCGGCGTATCGCTTGAAAAGCCGTGGCAGGGCATTTTGCAGGCCAATATCGTTGGTACTTACAATCTGTACGAGGCGGCGCGTCATCTGGGCAAGCCGCGCATCGTATTCGCAAGCTCCAACCACACCATCGGTTTTTACGAGCGTACCCGGAAGATCGATACTCAAGTCGTGCATCGTCCGGACTCCATCTACGGGCTTTCGAAATGCTTCGGCGAGGATCTTGCCAGCCTCTACTTCGACAAGTTTGGCATCGAGACGCTGAGCGTGCGTATTGGCTCCTGTTTCCCAGAGCCCAAGGATACGCGCATGCTGGCGACCTGGCTGCACGTGGAAGATCTAATGAGCCTGTTCGAGCGTGCGTTTCTGGCGCCCAAGCTGGGCAATACCGTGGTCTACGGTGTCTCCGACAACGCGGAGCAGTGGTGGGATAACCAGCAAGTATCGTTTCTGGGTTGGAAGCCCAAGTACAGCTCCGAGCCGTGGCGTGAAGAGGTCGAGGCGAGAGGGGGTGTTCCCGCAGCGGACGAACCGGAGGTGGTCTACCAGGGTGGCAAGTTTGCTTCCTCGGGCCACCCGGACGACTGATCGTCATAGGTCTTATTAAAAAGTTCGGCAAATACTTTATAGTACCAGGCTTGGGAGGGCGTTGAAGACCCTGAATCGTCGATCTGAATGAGAGTGGGTGTCGCATGAAACGTTTAGGGATACAGCCTTTGGTGCACGGAGGGAGCTTGTCGCGACAGGTATCCCAGCAGTTGGAAGGTATCATTGCCCGTCAGGAAATTCCGGTCGGGGAAAAGCTGCCTCCCGAAGGCTCGCTGTGCGACATGTTCAGCGTCAGTCGCACCGTTATTCGTGAGGCCATCACCCATCTCAAGTCTCAGGGTCTGGTCGAAACCCGGCGCGGGATCGGTACCCGAGTCCTGCGCTCGACCCCTGAAAACCGCACGCCTGAAAAAAAGATCCGGCTGCGCACTATCGACGACATCCTGAATATCCTCGAGCTACGTCTGACGATCGAGCCGGAAGCGGCCGCTCTGGCGGCCAGCCGATACGATCAGCAGGATCGAGTACGCCTGACCGAACTGCATGAAGCATTTCTTCAGGCCTGCCGCAAGACGACTCAGGCACGGGATGAAGATCTCGCGTTTCATGCCGCTATTGCTCGAGCCACCCATAATCCGGCTTTCGTGACTATCTACGAACAGTGGGATGTTGACACCATTCCTCGGGCCAAGCTGGGCTCGGTGCAGGCGGACGTACAAACGAGCCACCAGTATTTGAAGAAAGTGGCGCAGGAACATGCCGACATCCTTGAAGCGATTTTGGCGCGCAAGTCAAAAGCGGCCAATACCGCCATGAATCGCCACTTGAAACGGGCTTACAAGACGTACTACTCCTACAAGTAGGTGTATTTGAAGTTGGCCCTCTGTGCGAGTCGAAAGAAGCAAGGTTGATGTTGATCTTGAAAGAGAGAGTAACCGAGCAGGTCGATGACCTGCTTTTTTTAACGCCTATAACCGACAAGAACGTGGGAAAACACGCATGAGTGAAACAGTTCTCCTCTCCCTGGAAGAGGCGCGGTCCTTGAGTTTGACCGTTCTTCAGCACAATGGCTTTAGTCCGGCGCATGCCGAGGCTATTACTCGCAGCGTAGTGGCCGCCCAGCGTGACGAATGCCACTCTCACGGCTTGTATCGGTTGATCGGGTGCGTGGAAACGGCGCGCAACGGCGGTATGGATACCCAAGCGCTACCGTTGCTGCACGACCAGGCGCCGGGCGTGGTGAGAATCGATGCCCAGCGCGGCTGCTCACTGCTTGCCTTCGAGACAGGGTTGCCAATGCTGATCGACAAGGCCCGGCGTCAGGGTCTGGCGGCCATGGCGATCAATCGCTGCTTTCACTTCTCGGCACTATGGCCGGAAGTGGAGGCGATCTCGAGCCAAGGGCTGATCGGTATTGCCATGACGCCGACCCATCCCTTCGTGGCACCAGCCGGCGGCACACGACCACTTCTGGGCACCAATCCGCTAGCCTTCTCCTGGCCGCGCCCGGGCGGCACACCTTATACCTTTGATTTTGCGACCAGCGAAGTGGCCCGAGGCGAGATCGAGCTGCACCGCCGGGCCGGTGAGTCCATTCCTTCTCACTGGGCGATGGATGCCCAAGGAGAGCCCACGACCGACCCCACCGCGGCGCTGTCGGGTGCCATGCGCACCTTCGGTGGGCATAAGGGCTCGGCGCTCTCCACCATGATCGAGTTGCTGGCCGGGCCCTTGATCGGCGACGTACTGGGACACGAGACCGCGCCCGCCAATATCGAGGGAACCGGCAAGCCGTTACACGGTGAACTCGTCATTGCACTGTGTCCGCAAGCTTTTCTGGGCAGTGATGCCGATTATCACTTACGCCATGCGGACACCCTGTTCGACAACATCCTGGAGCAAGGGGCGCGCTTGCCCTCGCAGCGGCGTTTTGAGGCTCGCGAGCGTACGCGAC
Source organism: Halomonas sp. HNIBRBA4712 (assembly GCF_043558675.1). Lineage (NCBI taxonomy): Bacteria > Pseudomonadati > Pseudomonadota > Gammaproteobacteria > Oceanospirillales > Halomonadaceae > Halomonas > Halomonas sp. HNIBRBA4712. The sequence goes on from NZ_JBIFXR010000001.1 coordinate 761,188, forward strand.
GATACGGTATGAGCCTTCCCAAAGCGCTCGTTGACGAACTGAACACGCTGACGAATTGAATCACCATGGAGTAAGAAGGGCATTCTCTTTATTAGCAAAGCGCCATTTGTGGCGCTCTGAAAGCTCCTTTAAGCTGCAACGTGCTTTTTCCGTTTAATGTGCGTTAATCGTATCTAAAGGAGTAGAGGATGATTGAGCCAAAGGGGTTGAAAGGACGTTTTGTACCCTCGGCGCTGGGAGTGGCCGTAGCGGCGGTATTTCTGGGCGCATCCAGCGCGGCATACGCAGAGGTCCGCGTAATCGAGGAGCGCGTGGCCGACAACGTCGAAAGCGAAGAGACGAACTTCAGCATCACGCAGATCGTCAGCGGTCTCGAGCATCCCTGGGCGGTGGCCTGGCTCCCGGACGGGCGCATGCTCATTACCGAACGCCCCGGGCGGCTTCAGCTGATCGACGGCGATAGTGTGACCCAGCTCGACAACTTGCCGAAAACCGATGTGGAAGAGGACGATAAATCGGCCGTCGAAGGGGGCAGTCAGGGCGGGCTTCTGGATGTCGTGGTGCATCCGGATCATGCCGACAACGGCTGGATTTACTTTACCTACTCAAGCCCGGGCGACCCGCGTGCGTTCAGTACCTATGAACCGGATTACGGTACCGGTACGGCGGTGGCCCGGGCGCGCCTCGACGCCGACGGCACGACGCTCACCGACCTCGAAACCCTCTACACTCAGGTTCCCCGAACCCATCCCGGCGCTCACTACGGCTCGCGCATCGTCTTCCCGGGCGATGGTTCACTGGTCTTTCCCATCGGCGATCGCAACGTTCAGAACCTGCCCCAGGATTTGACCACTCCCGGCGGCAAGATGATTCGCCTGCTCGAGGACGGCGGCGCTCACCCGGACAATCCGTTCATCGGCGTAGCGCCTGGCAACCTGCGTCCGGAAATCTACTCTTATGGCCATCGCAACAATCAGGGGCTCGCGATGCACCCGGAAACGGGTGAGCTATGGGCGGTGGATCATGGCCCGAACGGCGGTGACCGTCTTTATCGTGTCGAGGAAGGCGCCAACTACGGCTGGCCGATGATTGCCCACGGCACCGAGTACACCACCGACGAGCACATTGGTCTTGGCCGCGAGGCCCCCGGCGTGATTCCGGCGAATCATATCTGGGAAGAGTCCATGGCGCCTTCCGGGCTTGCGTTCTACTCCGGGGACGTGGCCGGCTGGCAGAACAACCTGTTCGCCGGTTCACTCAAGCGCGAACAGCTGCATCGCCTGGTAGTGAATGAGCAGGGCGAGATCACCCACGAAGAGACGCTGCTGGCGGACACGCTCGGGCGTATTCGCGACGTGCGCCAGGGCCCGGACGGCTTTCTCTACGTGTTGACCGACGAGGAAGATGGCGGGCTTTATCGACTGGAGCCGCAAACCGACAGCGGCGAGTAGCCCTTCAACGTGATGCGATCGGGCACCCTCGGGTGCCCGATGCTATTGGGCGGCCCGAATGAAGTGCCGGACTGCTAGGGAGCGTTTTGATTCGTTGGACGCACCAACAGCCCGCAAGAGGGCTCGGCCCAGCGGGTGTCCCGGGTGAACACGATATCGCAGACCACGGGCGCGTAGTGGCGGCGAATCTCGTCGTCCACTCGGGCCCGCAGCCGATCCTGTTCGGCCAAACCGAGCGCGGCGTCGTCTTTTTTCACCACGTGAACCAGTACGTAAAGAAGCCGCCCCGGGCGCACGATACGAACGCGCACCGCCTGCGTTGCCACCCCTTCGAGCCCGCGAGCCACGGCCTGGCGCACCGGCTCTGCGACCGCCACCGGCGGCGTCTTGTTGGTCAGTTCACCGAGCGCCTGGCCTGCGATGCGCACCGGCACGCCCAAGCACAGTAGCACCACCGCGATGACCAGGACCGAATCGACGTAGGGCACCAGTTGCGTCGAGCCCAGCGTCTCGAGCACGAGCATCAGGCCAAACGCCGCCAGCACCCCGGCGGAGATGGCGCTGTTGACCACCCAGTTGAGCTTGTCTGCCGCCACCAGCGGGCTTGCGATGTGGCGCTGGCTCACGTGCATCACCCAGGCGGTGATCGAGCAGGCAAGAGTAGCGAAGCCCGCGTAAAGTACCGCCAGGCCCGCCGCGATCTCGCGCCCGCCGGTCAGAAGCGCCGCCACTGCGTCCACCAGTGCGAAGATGGAGACCCCCAGAATCAGAAGCCCCTTGCACAGGTTCACCAGCGACTCGAAGTAGCTGTAGCCGAACGGGTAGGCCTCGCTGTCGGGCTGGCTCGCCAGCCGGCTCACCTTGAGCGTGACCAGCGCCACCCCGAAGTAGATCAGGTTGAATAGGCCATCGAGCAGGATCGCCTGGGAGTTCGAGGCGAGCGTGGCCGTGATGCCCACCACACCGATCAACAGGGCCATGAAAGCGGAAAATCTCAGGGTACCGGCTTCGGTCTTCACTACGCGCGCTCCAAAGGCTGGTTCAAGAGCGAGTAAGCATAGCAACTTTGGCGCCGCGCGGGCGCTTTGGAAAGCCCCGGGCAGGTGTACTAGCCTTTAGAGCGTGTCTATTTCATCCGCACGCGTCATTCGTACGCGGAGTCGTTGGGCCAATCAACCAGGAGGGTAACGATGCCGATGTTGAATGCAGGAACCGAACAGGGAACGCCGGTCGAGATCTATTACGAGGTGCACGGCGCCGGCAAGCCCGTGGTGCTGATCCACGGCTGGCCGCTGAGCGGCCGCTCCTGGGAGCCACAGGTGCCGGCACTGGTCGAGGCGGGCTATAAGGTCATCACCTATGACCGTCGCGGCTTTGGCAAGTCCACCCAAACCGACGGCGGCTACGATTACGACACCCTGGCTTCGGATCTCAAGAAGCTGCTCGACGCGCTGGACGTGCACGACGCCACCCTGGTCGGCTTCTCCATGGGCGGCGGCGAAGTCGCGCGCTACATCGCAAGCTACGGCACCGAGCGGGTCAGCAAGGCGGTACTCGCCGCCGCCGTGCCGCCGTATCTTTACAAGAGTGACGACAACCCGGACGGCGGGCTGGATGACGCCACCATCAACCAATTCCTCGATGGCGTGCGCGGCGACCGCCTGGCGTTTCTCGAGGACTTCACGAAGAACTTCTTTGCCGCCGGTGACAAGAGCGACCTGATCAGCGAGCCCAACCGTCAGTACCACCGCGACATCGCGGCGTTCGCCTCACCCAAGGCGACCTTCGACTGTATCAAGGCGTTCAGCTATACCGACTTTCGCGACGACTTGCCGAAGATGAAGCTGCCGACGCTGGTGATCCACGGCGACGCCGACGGCATCGTGCCCCTCGAGGTCAGCGGCAAGCGCGCCAGCGAAACGCTGCCCCACTCGAAGTTGGAAGTGATCGAAGGCGGCCCGCACGGCTTGAACGTTACTCACGCGAAAGCGTTCAACGAGGCGTTGATCGCGTTTCTCGATAGCGATGAGTAACCTGAAAACGCCATCCACCTGACCAGTAAAAGCGCCGCCTTTGGAATCAGAGGCGGCGCTTTCGTGTTGGCGACAAGCAAAGGGTTTACGCCTTGATCGACACCTGCTCGCCATCAAAACGCACCGGCCAGCGGCGAAGTTTGACGCTTTCATCCTCCAGACACTGACCGTCGCTCAGGCGAAAGTGCTGCTTGTAGAGCGGCGAGGCGATGACCGGGGCGCCGTTGATGTCGCCGACGATGCCGCGGCCGATCACGTGGGCCTTCGAGAAGGGGTCGAAGTGATCCAGCGCGTAGAGTTCCGGGGTGTGCCCGGGCAGGTAGAACAGCGCGACCTGGGCGGCCGAGGTATCAAGCCAGGCCACCACGCCGGAAAACGCGACCAGGTCGGCGCGTTGGCAAAGCGGCTGCCAAGTGGGCGCCGGCGGGGTGTTCAAGGCGACAGCGGTTGCACTCATGAAAGGGCTCCTATCCTGAAGTTGATCGGTGACGTCAGGCCGGGCGCAGCTGGCCGCGCTCGGTGGTCATGATGATGGAGGGGTCCGGGCGCTCGTCGTTGACGAAGCTTCGGAAACGCTTGAGCTTCTCCGGGTCGCTCAGGGCGTTGGCCCACTCGCACTCGTAGCGCTCGATCAGCGTCTGCATCTGACGCTCCAGCTCGTCACCGAGGCCCAGGCTATCCTCGAGAATCACCTCCTTGAGGTAGTCGAGCCCGCCGTCGAGGTTTTCGCGCCAGGTGGCCGTGCGCTGTAGCCGGTCGGCGGTGCGCACGTAGAACATCAAAAAGCGGTCGATGGTGCGGTAGAGCGCCTCGTCATCGAGGTCGGTGGCGAAGAGCTCGGCGTGGCGCGGGCGCATGCCGCCGTTACCGCACACGTAGAGGTTCCAGCCGTTTTCGGTGGCGATGATGCCAATGTCCTTGCTCTGCGCCTCGGCGCACTCCCGGGTACAGCCGGAGACGCCGAACTTGATCTTGTGCGGCGCACGCAGCCCCTTGTAGCGGTGCTCAAGCGCAATCGCCATGCCGACGCTGTCCTGCACCCCATAGCGACACCAGGTGCTGCCCACACACGACTTCACCGTGCGCAGCGACTTGCCGTAGGCGTGGCCGGTCTCGAAGCCCGCCGCGATCAGCTCGCCCCAGATCGCGGGCAAGTCTTCCAGCCGCGCGCCGAAAAGGTCGATGCGCTGGCCGCCGGTGATCTTGGTGTACAGGTCGAACTTCTGCGCCACCTGACCGAGCACCACGAGCTTCTCCGGGGTGATCTCGCCGCCGGCGATGCGCGGCACCACCGAGTAGGTGCCGTTTTTCTGCATGTTGGCCATGAAGGTGTCGTTGGTGTCCTGCAGCGGCACGTGGGCGGCGTCCATGATCGGCTCGTTGAAACAGGAGGCGAGAATCGACGAGACGGTAGGTTTGCAGATATCGCAGCCCAGGCCGTGGCCCGGTTTGCCGTGCTTCTCCATCAGCTCGCTAAAGGTCTTGATGCCCTCGACGCGCACGATGTCGTAAAGCGCCTGACGGGTGTAGGCGAAGTGCTCGCAAAGCGACGTGTCGACCTCCACGCCCCGGGCTTCGAGCTCGAAATCGACCACGCTTTTCAAAAGCGTTGCGCAGCCGCCGCAGCCGGTGCTGGCTTTGGTCGCGCCCTTGACTCCGGCCAGATCCTGCGCGCCGGCGTCCAGGGCGCTGCAGATACCCGCCTTGGTCACGTTATGGCAGGAGCAGATCATGGCGGTCGCCGGCAGTGCGCCGGGGCCAAGCGCCGGCGCACTGCTGCTTTGCTGAGGCAGGATGAGAGAGGCGGGCTCCCTGGGCAGCTCGATCCCGTTGGCGTAGTACTGCAAGAGCGTGTCGTAAACGCCGTTGTCGCCGACCAGCATGGCGCCCAGCAGCTTCTTACCGTCGCTCGACACTACCAGCTTGCGGTAGAGCTGGGTGAGCGGATCGAGATAGCGAAACATGCGCGCCCCGGGGGTGCGCTCGCCGTGGGCATCGCCGATGGCGCCGACGTCGACGCCGAGAAGCTTCAGCTTGGTGCTCATGTCGGCGCCGCCGAAGCGCGCGTCGCCGCCGGTCAGGGTCGAAGCCGCCACCTTGGCCATCTGGTAACCCGGCGCGACGAGTCCGAAAATGCTCTGGTTCCACAGCGCCACCTCGCCCACGGCGAAAATGGCCGGGTCGCTGGTGCGGCAGTGGTCGTCGATCACTACGCCGCCGCGCTCGCCGATCTCGAGGCCACAGTCGCGCGCCAGCGCATCCTGGGGCCGAATACCGGCGGAGAACACGATCAGATCGGTTTCGAGCACCTTGTCGTCCTGAAACACCATGCGCAGCCGGCTCTGCTCGCCTTCCTCGATGCGCTGGGTGGCGCGTTCGGTGAGCACCTGTACGCCGAGAGATTCGATCTTCTCTTTCAAGAGCTCGCCGCCTTCCCGGTCGACCTGCATCGGCATCAGGCGCGGTGCGAACTCCACCACGGCAGTGTCGAGATTCAGGCCGCGCAGGGCGTTGGCAGCCTCGAGCCCCAAAAGACCGCCGCCGACCACCACGCCGTTGGTGGCGCTTTGGGCGGCATCGCGAATCGCGTCCAGATCATCCAGCGTGCGGTAGACCAGACATCCCGGGCGGTCGCGCCCTTCGATCGGCGGAACGAAAGGGAAGGAGCCGGTGGCGAGCACCAGGTGATCGAAGGCGTAGCGACCGCTGTCGGTCATCACGGCTTTTGCCGCGCGGTCGATTTCGTTTACCTTCTCGCCGCTTCTGAGCGTGACGCCGTTCTGGGCGTAGTAGTTGGCGTCGCACAGCGCCAGCGACTCGGCGTCGCGGCCGGTGAAGTACTCGGAGAGATGCACCCGGTCGTAGGCGCGGTGGCGCTCCTCGCCGAATACGGTCACCTCAAAGCGCGAAAGCGCCCCGGCTTCGATGAGCTGCTCGACCAGGTGGTGGCCGACCATGCCGTTGCCGATGATGATCAGAGTCTCTTTTGTCGCCATGGTTAAGCCGCCTCTTGGGTAGGGGTGTGAAGAAGTGTCTCGACGTCCGCCTGGCCGAACAGCAGCGCCGGGCGGGCCGCGCTCAGATCCGCGCCTTGCTGCGCCTTTGCGAAATACCAGGGGCCCTGGGCGGTGTCGCCGTAGAGCACCGCGCCTTCGATGCGCCCGTCCTTTAAAAGAAGCCTGCGGTACTCGCCGCTTTCCGGGTCGCTGTAGCAGAGCACTTCGTGATCAATAGCGGCCTCGACAGGACCGAAGGCGTAGAGATCAATACCGCTGATCTTGAGTTTGGTCGCGCTCGGCGCCTCGACGTAGCCCGCACCTGACTCACCGCAGAGCACGCGCGCGAGCACCTCGACCTGGCGCCAGATCGGCTCGACCAGCCCAAACGTGTGCTCCTCGAACTGGCAGCACTCGCCGAGGGCGTAAATGGCCGGGTGTGAGGTGCGAAGATGGTGATCCACACAGATGGCGCGATCACACGCGAGCCCGGCACGGCGGGCGAGGTCATCGTTGGGGGTGATGCCCGCCGCGACGATCACGCTTTGCGCCTCGAGCACGCGGCCATCCTCGAGCGCCACACCGGCCACCTTGCCCTGGCCGTCATCGATGATTCGGTCCAAGCGAGCCCCGGTGTGAATGGCGAGCCCGCGCGTCTCGAGCGTCGTTTTCAAAAGCGCCCCGGCGTGAGCGTCGAGCTGGCGGTTCATCAGCCGCTCGCTGCGCTGAAGCACGCTGACCGCAAGCGCGCCGCCGCTTCGCTTGCGAAGCCCCTCCGCCGCTTCGAGCCCTAAAAGGCCGCCGCCAATGACCACGGCCTGGCCGCCGCGCCGGGCGATCTCGCCAAGCGTTTCGGCATCCTGCAGATCGCGAAAACCGTTCACACCCTCAAGCGCGATGCCCGGCACCTCCGGCCAGGCGGGCGTCGAGCCGGTGGCCAGCACCAGCGCATCGAAGCCCAACTGCGCGCGCTCGGTGACCACGCGCTGTTTGTCGGGGTCGATCGATAGCACCCGCTCGCCCAGGCGCAGCGTGATGCCGTGCTCGGCGTACCAGTGTGCTTCGCGAAGCGTCAACGCTGCGCGGTCGGTTTCGCCTGCCAGCAGCGGCGAAAGCAGAATACGGTTGTAGGCCGGCACCGGCTCCTGGCCTATCACGGTGATGCGCGCAGGCCGCGCGGGGGATTTGACCAGCGCCTCGACCAGGCGGTGGCAGGCCATGCCGTTACCCACGATGACCAAGTGGCGAGTACTTTCCTGAGTACTTGCTCGCGTGCTTTCCCGGGTACTCTTTTGAGAAAAAGGGCGCATGGGGCCTCCCTGTTCGTCGGCGCGGCACCCGAGCTGGATGCCAGAAACCAAAAACGCCCCCAACGCCGCGCGTTCGCGCGGTATCGGAGGCGTCGTTGCCTGAATAGTGAGGCGCGCGGTGCCTTCGTTGGCGGCGCGCCGTGTTATCCCTGTCGCAAGAAGCTCGCCACGGCTGCCAACAAACACTATTACTCTTTTTATTTCATTGGCTTGGAGTGACGATTAAAAAAGCGGGTGGTGGGCCCAGGATCCGTTTTCGAACGATTCTGGTGCAGCCTTGGATGGCGTGCACCTTCATCAAGCCGCAAGCCGGGGCGTCGGCTTGGTAAAGGCCGCCAGATAGAAAGCTATTTTTTTGAAAAAGTCGTTGTTTTGGAAGATTTAAATATCGACAGGCGGTATTCGGGCCCGGGTGTTGCAAAAGCGTGAAGTAACAACCCTATAACCACTCATGAGCGCTTTTTGCTGACGACAACGACAAAAGAATTCGGCGACCAATAATCTCAAGCGCCGCAAAAAACGATGAGAATGGCACCGGCTCGGTGTCCCTGAGACAACGGCGTCCAGGCAGGCCTTTTACGAGGCTTCCTGGGCGCTTTTTGCGTTCTGGCCGAAACACGCTCTGGAGACCACCCATGCACGACGCGTCATGCCCCGCCTGTTCGACGAAGACCACCTGCCCGTACTGCGGCGTCGGCTGCGGCGTCACCGCTACCGTGCGCGATGGGCGCGTGGAGGCGGTGGCGGGCGATACCGCGCACCCGGCCAACTTCGGGCGGCTGTGCGTCAAGGGCAGCGCGCTGGCCGACACCCTGGGCGAGCAGGGGAGGCTTCTGACGCCGCGCCTGGATGGAAAGCCTACCAGCTGGGAGGCGGCACTGACGGCGCTGACCGAGCGGCTGACTGCGCTTCAATCAGCCCACGGGCGGGAAACGGTGGCGGCGTATCTCTCGGGGCAGCTTTTGACCGAGGACTATTACGTGGCCAACAAGCTGTTCAAGGGCTTTCTCGGCACGCCGCATCTGGATACCAACTCGCGGCTGTGCATGGCCTCGGCGGTGGCGGGCTACAAGCGCGCCTTCGGCGCCGACGCGGTGCCGTGCAACTACGAGGATCTCGAGGAGGCGGAGCTGGTCGTGCTGACGGGCTCGAACCTGGCCTGGAATCATCCGGTGCTCTATCAGCGCCTGAAGCTCGCCAAGGAGCGCAACCCCTTGATGCGCGTGGTAGTGATCGACCCGCGCGTCACCGACACCTGCGAGATCGCCGATCTCTATCTGGGTATCCAGCCGGGAAGCGACGCGACGCTGTTCAACGGCTTGCTCGCCTTCATGGCCGAGCGCGGTCACGTGGACAGGCGCTATCTGAAGCGCCATACCGAGGGTTTCGATGAGGCGTTGGAAGCAGCAAGAGCGAGCGCGCCGAGCGCGGCGGCGGTGGCCGCGGCCTGCGATATCGACGCCGAGCGCCTTGAAACCTTCTACTACTGGTTCGCCCGCCACCTGCACGTGGTCACGCTTTACTCCCAGGGGGTGAATCAGTCCACCAGCGGCACCGACAAGTGCAACGCTATCATCAACTGCCACCTGGCCGGCGGCAAGCTCGGCCTGCCGGGCGCCGGGCCGTTCTCGATCACCGGCCAGCCCAACGCCATGGGCGGGCGCGAGGTAGGCGGGCTCGCCAACCAGCTCGCCGCCCACATGGATTACCACACTCCCGGGGCGATCGACCGCGTGACCCGCTTCTGGGCGACCGCATCGCTCACGCCCCGCCTTCCCGAGGCCCCGGGCTACAAGGCGCTCGAGCTATTCGAGGCCATCGAGCGCGGCGAGATCACGGTGCTTTGGGTGATGGCGACCAACCCGGCGGTGAGCCTGCCGGACGCCGCCCGCGTGCGCCGGGCGCTTGCAAAGTGCCCGCTGGTGATCGTCTCCGAATGCGTGACGAACACCGATATGCTGGCCCATGCCGACATCGTGCTGCCGGCGAGCGGCTGGTCGGAAAAGGACGGCACCGTGACCAACTCCGAGCGGCGTATCTCGCGCCAGCGCGGCTTATTGCCCCCTCCCGGTCAGGCGCGCCACGACTGGCAGATCCTGTGCGAGGTAGCCAGGCGGCTCGGCTTTGGCGAAGCGTTCGACTACTCCCACCCCTGGGAGATCTTCGACGAGCACGCGAGACTCTCCGGGTTCGAGAATAGCGGCGAAGGAAAACGGCTGTTCGATATTTCCGCACTCGCTGGGCAGGGCCAGGCAGCGTTCGATGCGCTCGAGCCCGTTCAATGGCCAGTGACCCAACGTGCGCCACGCGGCACCGCCCGGCTGTTCGAGGAGGGCATCTTCGCTACTCCGAACGGCCGCGCCCGGCTGGTGGCAGTAACACCCCGTGAACCGGAGCAGGCGCTGAGTACGCGCTATCCGCTGCGGCTCAACACCGGGCGCATTCGCGATCAGTGGCACACCATGACCCGCACCGCCCGCGCGCCGCGGCTGATGAACCACCGCGCCGAGCCGTTCGTCGAACTCCACCCGGCGGATGCCGAGCGCGCGGGCCTCGTCGATCAGGGCCTGGCCCGGCTCAGCGCGCCCGGCGGCGAATACCGGGCGCGGGTACGAATTTCCAACGCCCAGCGCCGGGGCGAGGCGTTCATTCCCATGCACTGGAACGACCAGTTCACCGGCGCCGGGCGCAGCGGGGCGCTCCTTTCCGGGTACACCGACCCGGTGTCCGGGCAGCCGGAGACCAAGCACGGCGCGGTGAACGTCACCGCGCTGGACCCTGCCTGGCAGGCGACGCTGATGATACGCGACGGCGCCGAGCCGCAAGGCGCTGCCTGGCAGGCGCTCGACTACTGGGCACGCATTCCCATGGCGGGCTGCACGCGTTGGCAGCTGGCGAGCACCCGGCCGGTCGACGACTGGCCCGCCGAAATCGAGGCGTGGCTGGGGGCGAGCGTGACGCTCTTCAGCGACGCCGCCGTGGCGGGCAGGTTTCGCGCCGCGGGTGTGTATAATGGCCGCTTGAGCTGGTGGCTGATGGTCGGCCCGCCTGATGAGCTTCCCGGCACCGGCTGGCTTCAGGCGCGCTTCAATGAAGAGACGTTGAGCCCAGGCCAGCGCCGGCGCGTGCTGGCCGGCTGCGATAGCGGCGCCCGGGACACCGGCCCGGTGGTGTGCAGCTGCCACCAGGTGGGGCGGCAAACGATCATCGAGGCGATCCATGCAGGCGACCAAAGCGTCGAAGCACTGGGCGCGCGGCTTGCCTGCGGCACGCAGTGCGGCAGCTGCCTGCCGGAGATTAAATCACTACTGGAAGAGGAGCGGGGCCGTGCGCGTTCTCAACAAGCACCTGCGACACAAATGGCCTGAGGCGCTTTTGCGCATGGGCCGCCACCTTTGGTCCTCGGTCACGCCCGCCAGGCAGCAGCAGTGCCTGCCGATGAGCGGCGAGTGCGAGAAGGGCACGGTGTATCTGGTCGGTGCCGGCAGCGGCGATGTCGAGCTTCTCACCTTGAAGGCCGCCAGGCTTTTGATGCAGGCGGACGCGGTGGTCTATGACCGGCTGGTAGAGGATGACGTGCTGGCGCTGATTCACCCCGGCGCCGAGCGCTACTACGTGGGCAAGAGCCGCGGCCACCACAGCGTGCCCCAGGCGGAGATCGGCGCGCGCATGGTCGCGCTTGCCCGGGCGGGGAAGTCGGTGGTGCGCCTGAAAGGGGGCGACCCTGGCGTGTTCGGCCGCATGGGCGAGGAGCTTGCTTCACTGGCCGAGGCGAACATCAAGGCGCACATCGTGCCCGGCATTACCGCGGCTTCTGCGGCGGCGGCGAGCATGGGCATTCCGCTCACCGATCGCGGCCACGCCCAGCAGCTTCGCTTCATCACCGCCCAGCTCTGCCGCGAAGGCGGCGCGCCGGACTGGGCGGCGCTTGCCCGCAAGGACGAAACCCTGGTGTTCTACATGGGGTTATCAAAGGTCGAAGCGATCTGCCAGAGCCTGCGCCAGGCGGGGCTGCCGGACGAGTGGCCGATCATGCTGGTCGCCAACGCCAGCCAGGCCCAGCAGCAATCGCTTCTCGGCACGCTCTCAACCATGCCGGGTAAGCTTGCGGCGCACCCGCTGCCGTCGCCGTGTCTGATCGTGGTGGGCAGCGTGGTCAGCCTGGTGGAGCAGAGCCCCGCAGCGCACTCAGCGGGCATCGTCGAAACGGTCGACCCGGCGTAGCGTCGGGAAGAGTTTTACCCAGGCGCCGACCACGGCGAGCGTGCCCACGCCGCCGATCAGCGCGGCGGGCACCACCCCGAAGGCCGAGGCCATGCTGCCGGCGCGAAATTCCCCGAGCTCGTTGCTCGAGCCGATGAACAGCATGTTGACCGCGTTCACCCGCCCGCGCATGGCGTCCGGCGTGGCGAGCTGGATCAGGGTGGTGCGCACGTAGACGCTGACCATGTCCGCCGCCCCCGCCACCAGCATGGCGAGCATCGAAAGCCAGAACAGATGCGATAGCGCAAACACCAGGTTCGCCACGCCAAATATTGCCACCGCAGCGAACATTACGTGCCCCGCCCGGCGAGTGATGCCTTTCACGCCGAGATAGAGCCCCATCAACAGCGCCCCTACGGCGATCGCGCTGCGCAGCGCCCCAAGCCCCTCGGAGCCGACCTGCAGCACCTCCTGAGCATAAATCGGCAACAGCGCCACCACGCCGCCCAGCAGCACCGCGAACAGATCCAGCGAAATCGCGCCGAGAATGATCGGCTGGCGGCGGATATAGACGATCCCCGCCGAGAAGCGTTGCCAGGCGGTGCCCTCGAGCACTTTGGCCTTTTCGGCGTAGCGCACCGGCACCAGCGGCAAGAGAACCAATGCGAAGAGAAAGCAGCCCAGGCACACTGCATAGGCGAGCGATCCGCCGCCGAGGCCGTAGAGAATCCCGCCGAGCAAAGGCCCGCCGATCACCGCGACCTTCATGATCGAGCTATTCAGCGCGATGGCGTTGGCGAGCTGCGCGCGCGGCACGATATTGGGCAGAAGGCTTTGCAGGGTCGGGCCGGTGAATGCCCGGGCGCAGCCAAACAGCGCCAGCACCAGGTAGATCGGCGTCACGTTCTGCGGACTATGCAGGGCGAGACTCAAGAGCAGCGCGCTGCAGAGCCCCTGAACCGCCCAGCTCAGCATCAGAATGCGCTTGCGTGAAAAGCGGTCGACCACATCGCCCGCCGGCAGCAGCAGAATCACCATGGGAATAAACTGAGCCAGCCCCACGTAGGCCAGCGACATCGCATCGCGGGTGATGTCGTAGACCTGCCAGGCCACCACGATCGCCTGGATCTGCATGGCGAACACCGCGCCGAGCCGCGCGAGCAGAAAACTCAAGAAGCCGGATTGGCGATAGATGGGCAGAGGCGGGGCGGTGGAGGAATCGCTGGAGGACATGGCTACCTTATTCGCAGGCAATTAGCAGGCAAAGAAAAGAGTGTAGCGCATCGCCGCAGGCGGTTGAACTTGCGCTTGCGCCGCCCCATATCCTTTCAAGTGACAAAGATCCGCACACGTACGTGCTTCAAGCAAAAGGACGAGACCATGACCGAACGCACACTGCCCAACCCCGGCTTTGGCACCTATCGCCTCGAAGGCGACACGCTCAAGCAGAGCATCAACGCCGCGCTCGACGCCGGCTACCGCCATATCGATACCGCGCAGTTCTACGGCAACGAAGAGACCGTGGGCGAAGTACTGCGCGACAGCAGCGTCCCGCGGGGCGACATCTTCCTGACCACCAAGGTGTGGTTCGATCGTCTAGAGCCGAGCGATCTCAAGCAGAGCGTCGACGAGTCGCTCTCGAAGCTCAAGACCGAGTACGTGGATCTGCTGCTGATCCACTGGCCGTCACCGAACGACGACGTGCCGATGCGCGACTATCTGAGCGCGCTGAAAGAGGTGAAGGCCGAAGGCAAGGCGCGCCATATCGGGGTTTCCAACTTCACCATCGCCCAGCTCGATCAGGCGGTCGAGATTCTCGGCAAGGGCGAGATCCTCACCAACCAGATCGAAGTGCACCCGTTTTTGCAAAACCGCAAGCTGGTCGAGCACTGCCAGAACCTCGGTATTCAGGTGACCGGTTTCATGCCGCTGGCCGTGGGTAAGGTAATGGAAGACCCGGTGCTCAAGCAGATCGCCGGCGTGCACGGTGTAACCCCGGCGGAAATCACCATGGCCTGGCTCAAGGCGCGCGATATCGTCACCATTCCCTCGTCGACCAAGCAGCGCAATATCGAGAGCAACTTCAAGGCGTTCGACATCGAGCTTACCGAGGCGGAAATGGCCGACATCGCCACCCTCGACCGCGGCGAGCGCATCGCCAACCCGGACATGGCGCCGAAGTGGGATGAGTAATACCAAGGCTAAAAGCGACTAACGCACTGGTTGTGCATGGAAAGCCACCGGGTTCCGTGAGTCGAGCCAGTGGCTTTTCAAAAGCAAACATTGGAAGCATCTATCGCCACAGCGCTGCATTTCGGCGAAGAATATCGCAAAACCCAGTAACCGGCTCACCGTAATAAGTGTCTTTACGCGTGAGTAGTCCAAAGGGGGGGAGAGTTCGCCCCAGGGTCAACGGCAACTTTTTGATCAGCCCCGCCGCCAGGTAATCCGCTAAAACGGATTCTGCCATCATTAACAGTGCATCGCTTTTTTGAACAAGCTGCAAGGCTGCAAAGATGGATCCGCATTCGATAATGTCTTTGGGCGAGACCAGTCCTTCGATCTCGAGCTCTTTTTCCATTACTTGTCGCGCGGGCGTCGAGATCGGCTGCAAGATCCAGGGCCATATTTCAAGCAGCTCCTTCAAGGGTGGTGGTGAACCATGGGTTAATGGATGCTCTCTGCGTACCACCGTGACCATGTTTTCATTACCCAGCGGCTCGAAATCGAACTGATTGTGTTGGATCGAGGTGGCATAGCGTGCAATGGCGATATCCACTTTTCCCTGCTCTAGCAATTCAATCAGCTGGTCGCTGGTTTCCCCCATCAAACGTATCTGTAATAGAGGTCGCAGCCGCTTCATCTCGATGATGGACTGCGCTACCAGATCAGGTGCGGCGCCCATGATGGCGCCTACTGTGAGTTGACCTCTTCCTCCCAACTGGTAGCGATGCATTTCTTCTGCGCATCGATCAAGCCGCGCCAAGGCGTTGTCGGCAAACTCGATCAGCATATCCCCCAGCCCGGTTGGCTGCATACCGCGTGGGGTACGTTCAAATAGCTGGCAACCGAATACGCGCTCGATTTCGCTCAACATTCGCGTCGCTGCGGGTTGAGACATGTACATGGAAGCCGCTGTCTGATGAAGATTTCGACGTTTTCCCAGGGTCGAAAGCATCAATAGATGCTTGTAGCGCAATCTTGTAGTCAGCGAATGAAGACTTTCCATGGTTTCCCCAAGTGGCTTTATACCTAAATAGTATGGCGATCAAGGCTCTCCAATATCTGAGACATTAGTCTAATCCTGAAGAACGTCCATTTTCTCGAGTTTGAGCCCAAGCGCCATGGTTACGGCTCTCAGCTTTGTTGATAAGTAAAAGGTATCACACAAGGCTTGATAAGCATTGGTCGAGAAGTTCTCTTTTTATATACAACGTTATTCAGCAGACCGTGACGTTGAGAAACAAAAGGAACATCCATGAGCGATATCACTATCAAGCAGGTGCGTGCCTATACCGTTCGCGGCGGCGGTGCGGATTATCATGATCAAGCGGATGGACACTGGATCGATTCGCAAATCGCCACACCGATGAGCAAGTATCCGGAATACCGCATGACGCGCAGTAGTTTCGGCCTCAATGTTTTGGGAACGCTGGTAGTTGAAGTCGAGGCCAACGATGGCACGGTCGGATTCGCCGTGACGACGGGCGGCGAAATCGGTGCCTGGATCGTCGAAAAGCACCTGGCGCGCTTTATTGAGGGCAAGCAGGTAGGCGAGATAGAGAAGATCTGGGATCAGATGTTCAATGCCACGCTCTATTACGGTCGCAAAGGCGTGGTGATCAATACGATCTCTTGCGTGGACCTGGCCCTGTGGGATCTGTTGGGCAAGGTCCGCCAGTTGCCGGTACATCAACTGCTGGGTGGCCCGGTGCGCGACGAGCTGGTCTTTTACGCGACTGGGGCCCGTCCGGATCTGGCCAAGGATATGGGCTTTATCGGCGGTAAGATGCCGCTGGTGCATGGCCCTGCAGAAGGTGAAGAAGGTCTCAAGAAAAACCTCGAGCATCTGGCCAGCATGCGTAGCGCCGTGGGCGATGACTTCTGGTTGATGTATGACTGCTGGATGAGCCTGGATATCAACTATGCCACGCGATTGGCGCAGGGGGCCAAGGAGTATGGGCTCAAGTGGATCGAGGAGGCCCTGCCGCCCGATGACTATTGGGGCTACGCGCAGCTCAAGCGCGATGTTCCGAAAGGCATGTTGGTTAATACCGGTGAGCACGAAGCGACCCGGTGGGGGTTTCGCATGCTGCTTGAAATGGAGTGCTGCGACATCATTCAACCCGATGTGGGCTGGTGCGGTGGGATTACCGAGTTGATCAAGATTTCAGCGCTTGCCGATGCGCATAACAAGCTCGTCGTGCCCCATGGCTCTTCCGTCTACAGCTACCATTTCGTGATCACACGTCATAACAGTCCGTTCGCTGAGTTCTTGATGATGGCGCCCAAGGCTGACGAGGTCGTTCCCATGTTTAATCCGCTGTTGCTGGATGAACCTGTACCCGAGAACGGACGTATGCCCGCCTCCAAGCTGGACAAACCAGGGTTTGGGGTGCGTTTGAACCCCGACTGCGAGCTGGCGCGCCCCTATACCCACTGAGCAGGTCGTCAAGGAGTTGTTTTATGCCCATTCAAGCGCTGCGTATGACACTTCACGCGGGTCAGGAAGACGAGTACCGGCGCCGGCATGATGAGCTGTGGCCAGAGCTTGCAACGGCGCTAGCCGATGCCGGCATCGAAGAGTACCGAATTTTTCTTGACCCTCGAAGCCTGCACCTATTCGCCATCATGTACCTTCGTGAGGCGCACAGCGTCGATCAGCTATCGGCCTTGCCCGTTATGAAGCGCTGGTGGGCGTATATGGCCGATATCATGGATTCCGCCGCCGATAATTCGCCGGTCAGCATCCCTCTCGAGGAAGTCTTCACTTTCTTGTCGGGAGAGACCGCATGCAAGTAGTCGATCCGCATCTTCATTTTTGGGCACTTGATCAGGGTAATCAGCCATGGCTTGAGAACCCCACACCAAACCTGTTGGGCGATTACACCCCCATGGCGCGTGACTTCGGGCCGCCAGAGCTACTTGAACAGCTCGATGACATCGAACTGGTGGGGCTGGTTCACGTAGAGGCGGATGCCGAAGATCCCGTGGCAGAAACTCAGTGGTTGACTCGCACGCTTGCCGAGCATTCTGCGTTGAACGCGGCAATGGTAGTGGGGGTGGATCTATCGCAGCCGGAGGCGCCGGCCAGGCTCGAAGCGCAATGCGCGCTCTCCAGTGCTGTACGCGGGGTACGCCAGATCCTCAACGTGCATCAGAACCCGCTTTACGATTACGTCGGGCGCCACTACATGAAAGAGACGCTTTGGCAGCAGAATCTGGCTCGGCTGGCGCCGCTGCAGCTCTCGTTCGATCTTCAAATCTATCCTTCACAAATGGTTCAGGCCGCCTCTTTGGCTGCGCGCCACCCCGATATTCAGTTCGTGCTCAATCACGCCGGGATGTACGTGGACCGTCAAGGCGTGCGCGGCTGGCGTGAGTGGCGTGATGGTATGCGAGCGCTGGCTTGCCAGCCCAACATTGCGTCCAAGCTGAGTGGTTTTGGCATGCTCGACCATCAATGGAGTCTTGGCAGCATCCGTCCGCTGATTATGGAAGCAATAGATGCGTTTGGCGTCGAGCGCTGTCTGTTCGCGTCCAACTATCCTGTTGACGGGCTTTATGCTCGGTATGCGGATATCTGGCACGCCTATTCACAGATCATCGCCGATGCAAGCCCCGCTGAGCAGCAAGCGCTCTTCGTAAGCAATGCTCGACGTATCTACCGTATTTGAACCTGATTCATCCGTTTTAAGGAGGTGTGCATGTTACTGGCAGACAAGAGCGTCATCATTACCGGAGCCTCTCGGGGTATCGGCCATGCTGCCGCTATCGAGTGCGCGCGCCAGGGCGCCAATGTCGTCATCGGTTATAGCGGTAGCCCTTCCAGCCGCGCTGCGGTAGACGAGCTGATTCAGAAGATAGAAGCACTGGATCGTCGCGCCGTCGCGGTGGGGGCGCCCGCAGAAGACCCGGATACAGGGCAGCTATTGGTCGATGCGGCCGTCGAGCAGTTTGGCGGAGTCGATGTCTTCGTCAATAACGCGGGTATCTGTCCTTTCCATAGTTTTCTGGATATGCCCCGCCAGACCTACCTAGACACGGTGAACACGAACCTCAACGGTGCCTTTTTTGCTGTTCAAGCGGCAGCCAATCAGATGAAACGTCAAGGCCGAGGTGGGGCCATCATCGCGGTGAGCTCTATCAGCGCGCTCGTGGGGGGCGGTATGCAGACGCACTACACGCCGACCAAGGCGGGTCTTCTTTCGTTGATGCAATCCTGTGCGGTGGCCCTAGGGCCATATGGTATTCGCTGCAATGCGCTTCTCCCCGGCACTATCGAAACCGATATCAATAAGGAAGACCTTGCCGACCAGGAAAAGCGCGACTACATGGCTGGTCGCACGCCTCTTGGCCGCTTGGGGCGCCCTGAGGATTTGGCTGGGCCGCTGGTCTTTTTGGCCTCCGATATGGCGCAGTACGTCACCGGCGCATCGCTGCTGGTGGATGGCGGCATGTACGTCAATTTGCAGTAATTGTTCTTATCTTCAGGAGGCAAACGTATGCAGATGCCCGTTAATGAGTTCAAGAACGCGCTGACGAGTGACTCGACTCAATGGGGGTGCTGGGCCGGTTTTGCGACAGGGTATGCGGCAGAAATCGTCGCGGGAACCGGTTTTGACTGGCTGCTCATCGATGGTGAGCATGCACCCAATACAGTGCCTACTATTCTGGCTCAGTTACAGGCGGTGATGCCTTACCCGAGTGCACCGGTAGTGCGATGCGTCAACCAGGATCCGGCGTTGATCAAGCAATTGCTCGACATTGGCGCTCAGACGCTCATGGTCCCCATGGTCGAAAGTGCCGATCAGGCGGCGGCATTGGTGCGGGCGACCCGCTACCCTCCCCAAGGCGTTCGCGGTGTAGGCGGTGGATTGGTACGGGCAACGCGTTGGGATGGTGTGGACGACTATTTAGCGAAGGCGCATGAATCGCTCTGTTTGATCGTGCAGGTGGAGTCGCCAAAGGGAGTCGAGTGTGCCGAGGCGATCGCCAACACTGATGGGGTCGATGCGGTGTTCATCGGACCGGCCGATTTATCGGTGGGGATGGGGCATCCGGGCAACCCTGGCCACCCCGAAGTGCAAGAGGCCATCGAGACGGTGATCAAAGTGGCTAAAGAGGCGGGCAAGCCAGTCGGTATTCTCGCTCCGCTTGAAGAGGACGCCCGTCGCTATGAAGCGCTGGGCTGTCATTTCATTGCGGTGGGTATCGACATCAGTTTGTTGCGTCAGGGGGCCCAATCGACGGTAGCCCGCTACAAGCAGTCATCTACTCATGAAGTTTCGAGCACGTATTGAGGCACTGATGTAAAGCGGCTTCGTTGCCGCAATCCATAACGATAACAGGAGCATGACGATGTCACAGCCAACCACCTACCAGAACTATGTTAACGGTGCTTTCGAACCCGTTTCGCAGCATCTCGAGGTACGTAACCCAGCCACGAATGAGGTGCTGTCTCGAGTGCCCGCTTCGAGTGCTGGCGATGTCGATCGAGCGCTTGACGCTGCGCGCAGTGCGCAAAAGCAGTGGGCCGCGACACCGGCCGTCGAGCGGGCGGCTTTTTTGCATCGGCTGGCTGACAAACTGCGCGATAACGTTGCCCAACTGGCACGAACGATCACTGCCGAGCAGGGTAAAATAAGCGGGCTGGCGGAAGTTGAGGTCAACTTTACCGCTGATTATCTGGATTACATGGCCGAGTGGGGACGTCGCATCGAGGGTGAAATCATCCAAAGCGATCGACCCAAGGAAAACATCTTTCTGTTCCGAAAGCCCTTGGGGGTGGTGGCAGGCATCCTACCCTGGAACTTTCCGTTTTTTCTCATCGCACGCAAAATGGCACCTGCCTTGATCACGGGTAATACCATCGTCATCAAACCAAGCGAAGAGACGCCAAACAACTGCTTCGAATTCGCTCGGCTTTTCGACGAGGTAGGCTTCCCTCGTGGAGTGTTCAACGTCGTGAGCGGGACGGGCATAGAGACGGGCAATGCGCTTACCGCCAGCGCCCAGGTCGACATGATCAGCTTTACTGGTAGCGTTGAGACGGGAACGCGCATCATGGCCAACGCCGCGAACAATATTACCAAGCTCAACCTGGAGCTGGGTGGTAAGGCTCCCTCTATCGTGCTCGATGATGCCGATCTCGATCTGGCCGTGAACGCCATTCGCGGCTCGCGGATCATCAATACGGGGCAGGTATGCAACTGCGCCGAGCGTGTTTACGTGCAGCGTGGCGTGGCTGATGATTTCATCGCGCGTATGGCCAAGGCAATGGAAGCCACTCGCTATGGCGACCCGCTAGCCGATAGCGATGTCGAAATGGGGCCCATGATCAACCAGGCAGGGCTGGATAAGGTCGCGCAGATGGTCGAGACCGCGCGTCGTGAAGGGGCTGAGCTGGTCACGGGGGGGCGCATCGCGGATCTCGGCACTGGTTTTCACTACCAGCCAACGGTGCTTTCCAACTGCCGGCAAGATATGGAAATCATGCGCAAGGAGATCTTTGGCCCCGTCTTGCCGATACAAATAGTCGATACCCTCGATGAGGCCATTGCGCTTGCCAATGACTGCGAATATGGCTTGACCTCTTCGATCTATACTCGCAGCCTCAATAGCGCCATGCAGGCGGCGCGTGAGCTGGACTTTGGCGAAACCTACATCAACCGCGAAAACTTCGAAGCCATGCAGGGCTTCCACGCCGGGGTACGCAAATCCGGCATCGGCGGGGCGGATGGTAAACATGGCTTGTACGAGTATACCCACAGTCACGTGGTGTACCTGGAAACCTGATCAATCATCCAATCGAGGTATCTTGCCATGAGTCATACAAGCGACTCCTCTGCCACTCAAGACACGTCTGGTGTGGTAGGCGGAGAAGTAACGAGTGGCGAATACGAACGTACGCCGGTGCCTACCAAGGCGCGGCTCGGCTTCAAGAGCTTCATCGGCATGTATGCCGGTGAACATGCGGCGGGCACCGAGCTGATGATCGGTCCCTTGTTCGTATTGGCCGGCGTGGCGGCCTTTGATGTCGTGATCGGGTTATTGGTCGGTAATTTGCTGGCGGTACTGAGCTGGCTGTTCTTGACGGCGCCTATCGGCACGCGGGTTCGGCTGACGCTTTATCGCCATCTCGAAAAGATTGCCGGTCGTCATACGGTCATTCTCTACAACCTGG
This sequence comes from Halomonas sp. HNIBRBA4712, assembly GCF_043558675.1. Lineage (NCBI taxonomy): Bacteria > Pseudomonadati > Pseudomonadota > Gammaproteobacteria > Oceanospirillales > Halomonadaceae > Halomonas > Halomonas sp. HNIBRBA4712. The sequence continues at coordinate 782,587 of NZ_JBIFXR010000001.1, forward strand.
CTAACGGCGTGTCATTCTGCTTTCTTGCGGGCGCGATGATCACGATTTCGGCGACCGCCGTCGGCGTGTGGTTCGGGTTCCCCTTGCCGACGCTGTCAGATCTGCTGCCCAATAGCCTTGGATGGGTGTTGAGCGTCATCGGTGTCGGTGTCGTCATCACCGTTGTCGCGGCGTATGGTTACCGCTTTGTTTCCTGGTTTGCCAATATCGCGGCGCCTTGGATGGTACTGATGTTTCTGGGCTTCGGTATCGTGTCACTCAAGTGGTTCATCGATGCAACGGGTGCCGAAGCCAGCTCGTTGAGCGATCTCTGGACGCTGGCGGATACCGCGATATGGACCGGCGTGGAAGTACCCGGGCAGCCCAGCTTCTCGATTTGGCACGTCATCTTCTTTGCCTGGTTCGCTAATATGGCCATGCACGTAGGGATGTCCGATTTGACAGTGCTCCGGTTTGCACGCAAGAGCTGGTACAGCATTGCATCGGCCGCGGGCATGTACGTGGGCCACTTCATGGCATGGCTGGCTGCCTCCATGCTGTTTGCTTTTCAGATGTACGATGCTGGACTCACCAGTGAAGCCGCCGTGATTGCCGCCTCGGAAGCAGGGCAGATACCCACCCCGTTGCCCGGGCCGCTGGCCGACCAGGCACTGGGAATCGCCGGGCTGATCTGCGTCATCATTGCCGGCTGGACGACCGCCAACCCAACCATCTATCGCGCGGGTCTCGCCTTTCAAGCGATCGTTCCCAATGTGTCGCGCTTCAAGGTGACCATTGGTACGGGGATTCTGACCACCACAGTGGCGCTGTTCCCGGGGGTGGCGATGCAGCTACTGGACTTCGTTGCGCTATATGGTCTGCTGCTCATGCCAGTGGGAGCGATGATCTTCATTGATTACTGGGTATTGCCCAAACTGGGTCTGAAGAGTTTCTATGCCGAGTATACCGGGCAGCAGTTCACACTACCTGTGATAGCCACATGGTTGATCACGCTGGCTATCTGCCTGTTCATGGTGCAGTTCGCTGGTATCGAAATCTTCTTTGTGGCTCTGCCAGGCTGGTTCATTGCCGCTGGACTGTTTGCTCTGCTCAGCTTCATTGCCCAGCGCAAGCGAGTCGACCCTTCGGCAGCACCTTCTTCACCAACGCTGGAGACAAGCTGATGCGTAAACTGCTCCAAGGTATTTCGCTTCTGATGCTGGTGCTGATAGTACTTTTACCGCTGGCCTATTTGTTCGATGTGGTCAGTGAATCAACCATGAAAGGAGCCATTCTTGCTGTGACCGCGCTTTGGTTCGTCATAACCCCTCTATGGATGAAAAGAGAGGGAGAATCGACTGCCGCAAACCTATAATCAATAGGTAATCCAATATTAATAAAGGTTTAATCCAGCCTTTGAAAGCAGTAAAGATAATTGGCTATAACTTGCGCGCAAGGTGAGCCTTGATGCGCAAGTTACTTTTTGGCTTATAAATATGATAATAGTGGAGAACACGCCATGGAAGTATTGCACCTTGCGGTAGCGATCTTGTTGATACTGCTGCTCATTCTTTATGTGAAATTAAATGCTGCCATTAGTCTGGTAGTGGGTTGCCTCTATCTTGGGTTATCCATGGGCCTTGGGATGACGGGAACCGTCGACGCCATTGGCGCGGGTTTTGGTAATATCATGACGGCTATCGGGCTGCCGATTGGTTTTGGCGTCATCATTGGTCAGCTCATGAGCGATTCAGGGGCTGCGCATAAAATTGCCTACCGGCTGGTCGATAGTGCGCCCAAAGGTGCCGGGTTATACGCGTTAGGGTTGACCGGGTTTCTGTTGTCGATCCCGGTGTTTTTCGATGTCACGTTCGTAATACTCGTGCCTCTCGGCGTAGCCTTGGCTAAAACTCTTGGAAAGCCACTGCCTTACGCCATTGGTGCGCTGGTCATTGGCGCAGCTACCTCGCACACCATCGTGCCGCCTACCCCCAACCCGTTGGCGGCTGCCTCCATTCTTGGTTTTGATATAGGCATTATGACCTTTGCTGGCTTGACCGTCGGGCTCATTACCGCATTGATTGTCATGAAGCTCTACTTCATGCTGCTCGATGCCGGTATCTGGAATGCCGCCAAGGATGAGCTCGCAATCAATGAGATCGATGAGGAGGAGAGCGCTACAGCATCTCCCGAACTACCCGATATGCCGCTGTGGCAGGCGTTGGCGCCCATTGCCATTCCGATCCTGCTCATCCTGAGCGGTACACTGTACGATTACGGGCAGCAAATCGGCGTGCTCGGTGGTACGGAATTGCCGGGATTCGTCGCTTTTGTGAGCGACCGAATCGTGGCCTTGATGCTTGGGGCCATAGCGGCTTACGCCATTGCCATTCCATTGATGTCTCGAGATCGTTGCGATGTGTCGGCATCGAAAGGTTTGCAAACGGCGGGCCTGGTTCTGCTCGTCACCGGCGCGGGTGGCTCTTTGGGAGCGGTGATCAAGGAAACGCAAATTGGCGAAATGCTCGTTGATCAACTATTTCGCGATACTCAGTCCGCCTTGGGCATGGTGCTGTTGACCTACTCCCTGGCGGCAATTTTTCGTATTGCCCAAGGCTCTGGTACCGTGGCCGGTATCACCGCCATGACCATTATGGCAGGGGCAGCCTCTACCGGCGTGGTAGAGCCCCTGTGGATTGCCTTGGCAGCGCTGGCGGGCGGTATCAGCATTGGCCATGTGAACGATAGCGGCTTCTGGATTACCACTCAGCTTGCTCGATTTACCGTGCGTGGTGGATTCAAGACCTACACGCTGGGTGAAGCCATGGTGTCATTAACGATCTTGCTGCTGACGATCTTCGGGGTATTGATCTGGAATTGACCCATTGCCCGAAGTTTGCTTTAGGCGGTTAAAGCGGCGGTGCGTGCAGTGCAACGGCGCACCGCCGCGATATCTTCCATCAGTGTGGACGATTACTGATGATGGAGCTGCCTTTAACCAATGACCTGATGAAGGTAAAGCCGGCCTCTATATCCTCGGCCTCGATTTCATCCATGATGATATCGATATAGGGTTTCTTATCGATGAGCTGGTCGAATACCAGTTGATAATCGAGCCAGCCTTGACCAAGAGGAACAAATACCAGTTTTCCATCTTCGATGATGAAGTCCTTGGCGTGAAGAACGGCAACCTTGTCGCCCCACTGTTGGATGGCCGTTTCCAGAACAGCTTCCTGATCACGATAGTTATCGCTTGTCAGTAAATTGACAGGATCGAAAATTATCTGAAGATTGTTAGAAGGTACGGCCTCTATCAGACGACGTACTTTGTCAGCGCTATGAAGAGGGTGATTGACGCCTGGCTCTATGCCCACGATAACGCCAAATTTTTCTGCTTCCTGAACGAGTTCCTGAACGCTTTCGACCATCTCGCTGAACGCCGATTCGGTGAAATTCTCTTCGGTATACACAATCTTTGCGTTAACGTTGCCGGTTTCGGTGCCAACGATACTGCAGCCAAAATCCCTGGCGTACTTGAGATGCTCCTTGAAAAGCGACAGTGCTTGTTTGCGCTGCTGCCGGTCGGGATGAATGATATTCACGTAGCAGCCCAGCACCGCAATTCTTAGCCCTTCACTACTAAATGAGCGTCGAATATGGCTGGCCAAGCCCGGCGTGATGAAACCGGGCTCGGGAGTCAGATCGAAGGATTTACCCAAAGCAAGCTGGACGGTATTCAACTGCCGTGCAGAAAGCGTATCGACAAGATCATTCAATGGCTGCTTGGGTAGGTCGTGGGCTCTAATGCCAATATTCATAACGTCTCCACAAGAAATAGAAAAAGTCACGAGAGCAGCAGGGCATGGCCTCTTTGCATTGGCTTCGCCCTGCCGAACATAGCGTTAGGGGGTGTTCACGGCTTTGATCTTTTGATAAATAGCGTACTCTTCAGGCGTGCTCTCTAGTGCTTCGTAAATTGGCTGCACAGCTTCCTGGAAAGGAGCGGTATCGACTTCATTGATTGCAACACCGAACTCTTCCTGGATTTGGGTTCTCGCGTTTGCGATAGCTTCACGCCAATGAATCACCTGAGACTCGGTGGACTCATCTATCGCTGCCATAACCGCCTCTCGTTGATCATCTGATAACGCGTTCAGTGTACGGTTGCTTATCAAAATGATATCCGGTATACGGGTATGGCCATCCAGCGTATAGAAATCGACGACCTCGCCATGTCGTGCAGCCGTGAGCGCGAACTCATTATTTTCGGCGCCGTCCAGCACTCCTTGTTGCAAGGAGGTATAGACTTCTTCCTGTGCCATTACCACGGGCGATACACCAAGAAGCCTCATCGTATCGATAGCAGTTTGGCTTTGCATGACACGGATCTTCTTACCCGCCAGATCCTCGACCCGTTCGATAGGCGTACCGGTCGTATAAAAATTGCGCTGTCCAGAGTCGTACCAGCCCACGCCGACAAATCCCTGATCTTCGGTTGATGCATAAACGTCATCCATAATGTCTGGATCGTTCATGACTCTATAGAAATGCTCTTCATCATCGAACAGATAAGGCATTGAAAAAACATCATAAAGGGGTGAAAAGCTGCCCATCAATCCACCTGATACCTTGGTCATGTCGATGGCACCGGCCTGGAGTAGTTCGACGAGCTCGCTTTCTCCACCTAGCTGGCTATCCGGAAAATAGGATACGGTAACTGAACCGTTGGTTTTCTCCTCGACAAGCTCTCCAAAAAGATCAAGCGCATCTTTAACCGGCTGAGAGTTTTGCGCGTAGGCCAACCTCAGGTTTATATTCTGTTCAGCTTGAGCGGCTGTAGATGCCAAGGCGAAAAGAGAGATCGTCGCAGTCAAAATTGTTTTAGATGTGCGTGATGCGATCATGAGTGGCTCCAATAGCTATTGTTGGTGTTGGATTAAACGTTTAAAGAAGAACTACAGGTATGTACGCATGTATTCAGAGAGGCATAGTATCGACATCGCTTGCCCATAAGGCATTGAGGTCAGTGGGATCTCCTTGTAAAAGTCGAGGGTATCTCCCATTGCTGTTCCAAAGGAGACTTGTTCCAGCTCACCTTCTGAGTTGATATTGCTGATAACACCTTTCACGGCTTTTTCCGCGATAGGGGCGTAGCTGGTATCGATATAGCGCAGGCGCACGGCCTTCAGTAACCCATAGGCAAATCCAGCGGTTGCCGAGGCTTCCAGATAGGACGTCTCGTCGTTCAATACGGTATGCCAAAGACCAGAGTCCGATTGCCACCGGGCCAAGGCTTCTACTTGGGATTCAAGCACTTGAATCAAGTGGCGGCGAAAGGCATCGTGCACGGGTAGATCAAGAAGTTCGAGAAAATCGGGTATCACGATGGTCAGCCAGCTGTTACCCCGGGCCCAGAGAGCATTGGCGTAATTGTGCCTGCCTTCGAATGTCCATCCGTGGAACCAGACACCGGTGTGCTTATCCATCAAGTACTGGATATGAAGCAAGAATTGATATTTTGCTTCTTCAATATAGTCGGGTCTGTCCAGAAGCTGGCCAATCTTGACGAGCGGCATCACACTCATCATTAGCGTATCGTCCCACAGCTGCTGATGGTTCTCATTGTTGTAAACGATGTGCTGGAGCCCCCCTTTCTCGGTACGGGGCATGTCGTGCATCACCCACTCGGCCCACGCCTGGAGATACGGTAGCCACGGTTTATGGCCTGTCTCTTCGTAACGATAAGCGAGTGTTAAAAACGGGCAGACGGTATTGACATTCTTGGTTGCCAGAGGCTCCTTGAAACGATCTTCGAACCACTGATCGATGATGGAGAGCGCCTCTTTATCTGCTGTCTGTTCGTAGTACTTGTAGATGCCATATAGTCCGATCCCATGGGTCCACTCCCAACCAGCCCAGCCCTTGGTATCTATCGTTCGGCCATCATCCAGATGCAGTAGATATTCACCGGTCTTATCTTTAATGTTAATCAGGTTGTTAATATTACTTTTTATAAGCGCTATCAATTCCTGACGTTCAATGAATTTCTCTTTTTTTCTCAATAAGTCGCTGTGCTTTACTTCGAATACTTTCAATGTTCAAGCCTCCTGATAAAAAAATGACGCTAAAGCCCCATGAGTCTGGGCAGAAAAAGGGTAATTTGAGGCACGTAAGTAATTAACAAAAGCGTTGCCATGATGACGAAATAGAATGGGAGCAGTGGGAGTAGCAAGTTTTCTACCTTCTCCTTGGCGATGCCGGCACCTACAAACAGTCCGGTGCCTACCGGCGGTGTGATGGTGCCGATACAAAGGTTGAATACCATGATGATGCCAAAATGGACGGGATCGATACCGATCATATTGGTAATGGGGAGCAGTATGGGGGTAAAGATCAATATGGCCGGACCAATATCCATGAAACATCCAATGATCAGTAGCATCAGGGTTATGACGAGCAAGACGATGACTGGATTATCCGAAATACCCAGGATGGCGCTACTTAATGCAGCGGGCAGTCCCGTGATTGACATCGCAAATGACATGGCGGCAGAAGCGGCCAGCAAGAACATGATGACGCCGGTGGTCTCCAGGGCTTTTATCAAGGATGCCTTGAACGCGGCAAGATTAATGGTCCGATAGACCCCAATAGTCAGCAGCATGGTGTAAAGCACGGAAATAGCTGAGGCTTCAACGGCGGTGAAGACCCCCAGGACGATGCCACCGATAATAACGACAATCAGCAATAAACTGGGCAGTGCCTGTGCGATGACTTTTCTGACCGACGCGTTATGTAAATTGATTTTGGTTGTATAACCTCGAGCCTTCGCCGTCAAATAGGCGACGAGCATACAGCCTATCCCCCATAAGCTACCCGCAATTAGCCCACCGGCGAAGAGTGCGGAAATGGAGGTGCCGCCACTGGCCAATGCATAAAGAATAAACGCCGTGGTGGGAGGAATGAGCATACCGGTAGGGGCCGAGGCAATGTTCGCCGCTGCCGCGAAAGGCCGGCTATAGCCTTCCTTTTCGCTCATGGGCACCATGACACCTCCAATCGAGGTTGAAGCGGCAATCGCTGAGCCTGAAATGGCGCCGAACATCATATTGCCAACGATGTTTGTATGAGCCAGAGAGCCCGGGATTCTACCGCTGAACAATTTGGCAAAATTGACCAGGCGTAATGCAATCCCTCCATGATTCATCAAGACACCTGACAGGATGAAAAAGGGAATGGCAAGTAGCGTAAAGCTATCCAGGCTCGATACCATCTTCTGCGCCGTAGTGAAAATAGCGATTTCAATTGGCAGCGCCATCAGGATCGTTGCCATCGATGAAACGGCGATACAAATCCCAATAGGTGCACCGATGACGAGTAGAACAAAAAACGTCACGATTAATAAAAGACCGGCATCCAGCATCATGGTGTGACACTCCTGGAAGGAACCTTTTTCTTGATGAGGAGGGCACAGTTATTAAGACAGTAAATGATGATCAATGCGCCCGAAACGGGAAGAGATAGATATAAGTACCCCTTGGCAATGCCAAGAAGAGGGTACATCTGCGCCATGCTATTGCTGGTCGCCTTGACTCCGCCATAAATAAGCACGATGGCGGCGAATAATATGAAAAGTACTTCCATCAGCACGCTCGAAATGATTTTCCACCGACCAGTAAGGCGGTCGGTTAATAGCGTCAAGCTAACGTGCTCTCTTTGCCCAACTACATAGGCAATAGCCAGCATAGAAAGCCATACCAATGAGAATCTCAGTAAGGCTTCAGAAATAGTGCTGGGGTTATTGAGTAAGTAGCGTGCGATTACTTGCCAGCTGGCCACGCCCACCATGCTTATGAACAGAAGGCAGCATAAATATTTCAAGGCGAAATCCATAGCGGCATGTATTCTCAACATCGCGTTTACCCTACTTTACGAGGAAATAGTGGTAGAGCTTGCCAGCTCGGTTAAATCGTGTGGAACACTCTACCTGCGCTTATCTTTAAAATTTATATTGATAGCCCAGTAGCCAAGAGCTATTGCGTTGGCCGGGATCAATGGCAGCCTCATCGCTGTTTTGATCTCGCCTTATATAGCCACCAAAAATCGTGTTACTGGCATTGAGTTGGTTGAAGACCAGAAATTCCTGCTCGAAGTAATCACGATTCCCGGTGCCGAAATCAGGCGACCTATTTTCGTGTTTGAAGTGATAATGGGGGTTGTACAGGAACATCCATTGATCACTTATGTTATAGGTGGCGTAAAGGTCGATGCGCCCGGCGCGACCCTCTTCTGCTGTTTTATGGGTAGTTTCATGCTCGTAGCGATAACGGCCGGCCAGCCCCCAGCCTTCGCCCTGGTAGCCCAGTCTTACCCCTGCCAAAGCACGTGTCACATTTGACCTGAACTTGGCTCCTGCTTGGGGCGTCAGTGACCACCGACGGTCGTTATCGAGCTGGAAACGAGGAAAGGAGTAATTAACGAACGCTTCATCGTGCTTTGGCCAACCGCTTTCATGGATATCTTTCTGCCAAAACCAGGATTTCTCGAACATCAGTGAAGAAGTATCTTCAAAGATGCGAGTAATAGCGACCTTGGGTAAGGTAAGTGCGTGGTCATTGGTTGTGTGTTCGAGCTTGGTGGTCAAGATATGCTCGGCAGACCATACAGGTAGGCTCTGTGTCAGCAACGCGCAGGCTGCTGTGAAACCAGCCACCCGAGAAAAACGGGCTGAGTGGCGAAATGCGCTCATGACGACTCCATTGTTGATTTTATTAGGTAATACAAACCGGTAACAATCAGTAATCCTAAGACTGATACTGTGGTTCTGGTTAAATGTAACAGCGTGCCTATAAAAATGAAACGTTGTTTCTTTTATACTTTAGTCGCTTTCTGGTAACTCTCTCTTTGTTCAGCTTCACTTTGGGAACTGGCAATTGCCATATTTTTGCGTTAAATTCAGAACGATAGTCCAATTTTAATGAAACGAGGTTTGAAGGATATGGCCGCTTCCCAGAAGCCCGACAATGTGGCTGCGGTAATGAAAGTTTTTGCAATCCTGGAAGGGCTCGCAGCGCAGCCTAGCATTGGCCTTTCTGAGCTCTCGCAGCGTTCGCTTACCTCGAAAAGTACGGCCTATCGGTTTTTGCAGACCATGAAAGAGCTGGGCTACGTCTCGCAGGAGGAGGAGTCGGAGAAGTACGCACTGACCTTTAAGCTTTTTGAATTAGGTGGGGCGGCCCTTGAGCATGTCGAGCTGATTCCATTGGCTAATGTTGAGATGCGCAAACTTTCAGAGCAGACCCACGAGGCGATCCACTTGGGAGCCCTGGACGAAGATAGCCAGCATATTGTCTACCTACACAAATACGACTCGCAGTTCAATTTGTGCATGAATTCCAGGGTGGGGCGCCGAAGTCCGGTTTATTCAACATCGATGGGCAAGACACTGCTTGCCTGGATGGATGACGACAGAGTGCGGGAGATACTTGCCAACACGCATTTCATTGCAAGAACAAGGTACACATTGACCAGTGCACAGCAGGTCCTGGATGAGTTACCCGGCATCCGCCAAGAGGGCGTTGCTGAAGACAGGGAGGAAGCTGAACTGGGCGTTCGATGCTTGTCGGTTCCGGTGTTTGATCGGTTTGGTCAGGCAATTGCTGCCTTGAGCCTATCATTTCCCGTAGTACGTTATGACGAGCAAAAACGCGACGAGTATATGGCGCTGCTTTTTGACGCAGGGAGGCGAATTTCTTCAGGACTGGGGTTTTACGATTACCCATTCTCTCGTTCTTGAAAAAGAAAAAGCTTTGATAGAGGCGCCAAACGAGAAGGTTGGCGCCTCTTTCTCATTTAACGAGCTAGCCATCCTCCATCGACGGCAAGCGTGTGTCCTTGCACGTAATTCGAGGCATCCGATGCAAGAAAAACGGCCGCTCCTGCCAGATCGTCTGGTGTACCCCATTGGCCTGCCGGAATACGGGCTAGAATTTCTTGGCTTCGCTGCGGGTCTTTACGTAGCGCTTCGGTGTTGTTGGTGGCCATGTAGCCGGGTGCAATGGCATTGACATTGATACCCTCGGACGCCCATTCGTTTGCCAATAAGCGTGTCAGACCCAGCACGCCGCTTTTGGACGCAGTATAAGAGGGCACGCGGATGCCACCCTGAAAGGAGAGCATTGATGCAATGTTGATGATTTTACCGCGCTGCTTTTTTGCAATGCAGGCTCGCGCGAAAGCCTGAGACAGAAAGAAAACATTCTTGAGATTGACATCGAGCACTTCATCCCAATCCTTTTCAGTGAATTCCAGCGCACTCTCCCGGCGAATGGTGCCTGCATTGTTGATCAGTATGTCGGTTTGGCCAAAGTGCTGCTCTGCCTTCTCTATAATAGAGGGGATAGGAGCGATGCTCCCAAGTTCTTCCTGAATGGATAAGAACTCTACTCCCAGTGCTTCAACCCGCTGGCGGGTGTCGTCCGGCGAACGTCGGTTCACGCCCACAATGTGACAACCTGCGCGAGCCAAACCAAGCGCCATGCCTTGCCCCAATCCTGTATTACAACCAGTGATGATGGCAACCTTGCCACTTAAATCAAAAAGAGTATTTCTCATGCGGGCTCCCGGATTTAGCGAAGTTCATCCATGGGGATATGATCCATATCGGAGAACGTTTGGTTCTCGCCGGCCATGGCCCAGATAAAGGTATAGCGACCGGTGCCGACGCCAGAATGAATCGACCAGCTGGGCGAAAGCGCAACCTGACGATTACGGACCACAAGATGACGCGTTTCCTGAGGTTTGCCCATCATATGAAATACGACGCTGTCATCTGCCATGTCGAAATAGAAATAGGCTTCCATCCTGCGCTCATGAGTATGGCAGGGCATGGTATTCCATAGGCTACCTTCTTCCAAGCGGGTCATGCCCATCAATAGCTGGCAGGTAGGTAGCACATCCGGTACGAAATACTTGTAAATGGTGCGTTCGTTGCTGTTGGCGGCGATGCCTAGCGTTTGCGGTGAGGCATCTTCAAGAGTTACTTTCCGGGTAGGGTATTGCTGATGGGCAGGCGTACAGCACATATAAAAAGCGGCCGGATTATTAGCATCATCGCTCTCAAACTGGACATCACGACTCTCTTTGCCGATATAGACCCCTTCATGGGTCGCAACCTCGTAGCGTGTTCCATCGATGGTAATACTGCCAGGTCCCCCAATGTTGATGGTGCCTAGTTCACGCCGCTCGAGGAAGTAGTCGGTGCCCGTGTGTTGACACATAGAGGTCGATATGGCGATCGGATTTTCGATCGGCAGTGCACCGCCTACTATCAATCTGTCCAGGTGGCTGTATACGAGCGTAAGTTCGCCCTTTTGAAATAATTTTTCAATAAGAAACTGGTTGCGAAGACTTTCAGTATCCAGCTGTTTTGCATGCTCACTATGAATAGCCTCACGAAATTCCATACATTCTCCGAAATGCTGTTCTTAAAAAAAAGAAACGACGGTTCATCATAGCATCGAGTATGTTTTTTTCAACTTGGCTCTCACAACAAAAAAAGCAGCAACCCTGCTGATTGGGCGCTGCTTCTTTAATTGATTGGGACAGATTTACTCGTTTGGTGAACACGTCTCCAGTCGATACCCCGACTGATACACGCTTTTTAGCCGCAGCCCGTGGCGGCCGTCGAGTTCGAGCTTGCGACGCAGCCGACTGATGTGGGTATCGACAGTGCGGGTCGAAAGATCGCCCTTGATGCCCCACACCAGCTCTAAAAGATGAGCTCGCGTAAGAAGCTCGCCGACTCGGCTAAACAGTAGCGAGGCCAAACGGAACTCGCGCTCGGTCAGCTCCGCGCTCGACTCCATGATATGGATCTGGCGCCGGTCGCTGTCGAGCGAGTAGGGGGCGGCGAGCACCATCGCGGTGGGCTCTGCTCCCTGGCCCAGCCGGCGCCCAAGGGCGTTGACGCGCGCCGTGAGCTCTTTGGGTCGCAGTGGCTTGGCGAGAAAGTCGTCGGCGCCCTGTTCCAGCGCCTGGACTACGTCGTCCTCGCCCTGGCTTGCGGTGATGAAGAGTATGGGGCCTTTCCAGCCGTCGTTTTGACGCAGGTGTTCGACCACATCCATGCCGCAGCCATCCGGCAAGCGCCAGTCGATGATCAGAAAATCGAAAAGCGTCTGCTGCATGGCGCGGCGCAGCTCGCTGGCGCGGGCAAACGACGACACCGTATAACCCTGGGCCACCAGGCAGTGTTCGATGAACGTCTGCTGGTCCGGGTCGTCTTCCAGTACGCCTATGTGCATCATCTGCATTTAATGTTTCCTCGCTACCGTTCTGCTTCCCTTGCCTGGCCGGTCGCCGCACGCAATTCGCGCTTTTCGACACAAAGATTCACAGTTAGCCTGTAAAGGGCTGCTATATACTTAGCCGCTGACATGCACTTGACCGAAGGGGGCTTTGAACATGCGTTATTTGTTCGCGCTTGCCGCCGCACTACTCCTACCTTCTATATCGGCCGGCGCCGAAATTCTTGAGCCGCCGAGCGATCGCGTGCTGCTCGTGGTCTCGGGAAAGCTCGATAGAACCAATGTCGGTGACGAGGCGCACTTTGACCGCGCCATGCTGGAGGCGCTGGATCAGCACGAAACGCTCACCCACACGCCCTGGCACGATGGGGCAGTGCGTTTTTCCGGCCCCCTGTTCCAAACCGTGCTGGATACGGTGGAAAGCCAGGGAAGAACGGTACGGGTCTCCGCCTTGAACGACTACTCGGCCAACATCCCGGTGAGCGATTTTCGAGCGCATGATGTCATCCTGGCGATGCGGGCCAACGGCGAGCCGCTGCGCGTTCGCGACCAAGGGCCGCTGTTCGTTATCTATCCGTTCGATGACGACCCTGAACTCTTGAACGAGATAACACTTACGCGTTCGGTGTGGCAGGTCAACCGCATCGATATCGAGTAATTCAACGCGGGTCTGTCCCGATGCTGTCGACACTCAAACGCTATTTTCCTCGGGGAACACGAATCGCCACCTTATCGGCGGTTCTTTTCTTTTTTTCCACGTTGGCGACCGGCGGGATCATCTATTACCGGCAGTATACGCAGGAAAACCGGATGCTTGACAACATGCTCTGGGCCGCCTATCAGTTCGATCGGGAGGCGCGAGAGTTTCGTTTGGAGCTTCTGGAGCTGAGTCCGAATAGCGATATGGTCGATGCGCTGCTGATGCGCTACGAGATTCTCTACAGCCGCCAGGCACTTTTACAGCGCGGTGAAATAGGTGAGGAGATCGCTCGGATCGAAAGCCTGGGTGCGTGTATCGAGGCGTCGATGGTCGAGATCGCCGCGCTGGATGCCCTACTCGAGGATTTGTGGGGCAATCCGGACGCTCTTTCGGCGGCGCTGATCGAGACCCTGCGCGAGCGGGCCGAGAGGCTTCAAGCGTTGACCGGGGAGATTCTGGTCGAAGCCAACGCAAGCGTCGTGCAGAGTCGAACCCAGGAGCGCGAAGCGTTGAGACAGCTCTATGGGCTGGCGCTTTTACTGATCACCCTGGTGATGATCGCCGGGATACTGCTGGTTCGCGCGCTCATGCGCGAAGGCCGCTCGAATCTGCACAAGGCCCAGGCGCTCGAAAAGCAGAGTCTCGAGCTCAACGTCACCGCGCAGAAAGCGGAAACCGCCAGCCGCGCCAAGTCCGAGTTCATGGCGATCGTCAGCCACGAAATCCGCACGCCGCTCAACGGTATCGTCGGCATGGCGGATTTGCTGGAAGACGAGGTGAGCACGCCTTCGGCCCACACCTATCTGCAGGCCATGAAGCGCAGCGCCGAGAGTTTGCGCTGCGCCATCAACGACATTCTCGATTACACCAAGATCGAGTCCGGCTATCTGGATCTCAATTGCCAGCCCTTCGATCTGCACCAGTGCCTGGACGAGCTGTGGGCGGGCTATGCGCTTCAGGCTCAGGCTAAGTCCGTCGGCTTTAGCCACGACCGCGCCGAGGATCTTTCCCGCTACGTCGAAGGTGACCGAGCGCGTCTGCGCCAGGTCTTGATGAACCTGCTCAACAACGCGCTGAAGTTTACCGATGAAGGTCTCATCAAATGCTCCGTCATACAGCAGGAGGGCGGCGTCGTGCGCTTCGAGGTGCGCGATACCGGCTGCGGTATCAGTGAGCAGAATCAGGCGCTGCTGTTCACGCCGTTTTCCCAGGTGGATACCTCGATATCGAGGCGTCATGAAGGCACCGGGCTGGGGCTTGCGATCTGCAAGCGGCTAATCGAGTCGATGGGGGGCGAGATCGGTGTCAGCAGCATGGAGGGGGTCGGCAGCCGTTTCTGGTTCACCATCCCGCTACCCGCGACCGAGGCCCCGCAAACCTACGCGCCGCAAAGCAAGCGCCCGTGCAACGTTCGTGGTCGCCATGTGCTGGTGGTCGAGGACAACCCGCTCAATCAGACGGTCGCTCGCGAAATGCTCACCCGGCTCGGCCAACGTGTCAGCGTGGCCGATAACGGCGAGTCGGCGCTGACGCTGCTGGCAAGCGCCGACGATATCGACCTGGTGCTCATGGACATGCAGATGCCGGTGCTCGACGGACTCGAGACCACCAAGCGCTGGCGCGCGCGGGAGCAGGCGCAAGGGCTTGCGCGCCTGCCGATAGTGGCGATGACCGCCAACGTCATGCCCGAGCATCGAGAGCGCTGCATGCAAAGCGGCATGGACGGCATGATCCACAAGCCCTTTACCCGTAGCGAGCTCTACCAGGCCCTTTGCCTGCATTTATCGAAGGCAGAGTCCGGGGCGCCACGGGCCACGCCAGCCTGCGCGGAGCCGGCGCAGGTCGAGGCTGAGCCCCTGGCGCAAAGCGGCTGGCTCGATCCGAGCACCTGTGAAGAGCTCAAGGATACCTTTGCACCGGCGGCGCTCGAAAACCTGATGAAGACGTTTCTCACGCGTTTGGACGAGCGCCGCGAGCGCATGATGGGGTATCTCGAGGCGCAGGAGCGCGAGGCGCTCGATCAGGAGGCGCACTCGCTCAAGGGGGCGGCGGCGTCGCTTGGCTGCCTGGCCATCGCCGAGTGGGCGCGCCAAATGGAAGCACAAGCGCTTTCGAGTACCACAGAAGAGCTGCAGGGTGCCATCGAACGGCTGCCGGCGCTCAAGGCCGGCACTCAGCTGGCGCTGGAAATCGAAGGCGTGCTGGCGGGGTAATGCGGGTTGCTCGAGCTTCGCTGCGTCTTGAACCAGTGCGTGAACGCGGCGGCGGTCAGCGGCCTGGAAATGAAATAGCCCTGGCCCAGACCACAGCCCGCTTGAGTGAGCCGCTCGAGCTGGTGCGCGGTTTCGATGCCTTCGGCTACCACGTCCATCCCTAAGCGTTTACCCATATCGATCACCGACAGGACGATGGCGCATGCCGCCTCATCGCTCTCCAGCGAGTTGACGAAACGGCGATCCACCTTGAGCTCGCCAAACGGCAGCCGGTAAAGCTGCACCAGCGACGAATAGCCGGTTCCGAAGTCGTCCAGCGCGAGCCGGCAGCCGCGATCGCGCAGCGCCTCCAGCACGTGGCTGGCATAACCCAGGCACTCGATGCCGACCGACTCGGTCAGCTCCAGCGTCAGCGCAGGAGCCGGCAGGGCGTGGCGCTTGAGCAGCGCATCGAAGGTCTTGATCACCCCTTTGGCGCGAATGAACTCCGCTGAAATATTGACGGCGATGTTCAAATCCCACCCCAACGCGCGCCAGCGCGTCTGCTGAATCAACGCAAGCTCGAGCATCTGCCAGGTCAGCGCGTTCATCAAATCGTGCTTCTCCGCGAGCGGGATGAAGCTATCGGGAAAGAGCAGCCCGCAGCGCGGATGCTGCCAGCGCACCAGCGCCTCGACGCCGGTGATCTCGCCGCTTTTCAGCGCCTTTTTAGGTTGGTAGACCAGAAACAGCTCATCGCTTTCGATGGCGTGTTCGAGCTCGGCGGCCCAGGGCGCTTTCGCGCTGGCCGCTAGCGGCGCAAGAAAGTCGGCAAGGCCGCCGAGCAGCCTGGCCTTGGGCAGAAAGCCGAGCATGTTAAGCCCTTTCTGGCGTCCCACCTCCAGCGCGTGGTCAACGGCTTGCGAAGCGCTTGCACTGATCAAGAGCACCGCGGTCTGGAGCCGTAAATCGTGCAGGTAGTCGAGAATATCCAGTCCGGTGAACTTGCCAAGCCCCAGATCGAGCAGAATCAGCTCGGCTTCGAGCAGCGCCGGCTTGCGGGCAAGCTCCCCAAGGCTGCCCACCGTCTCGACCGCAAAACCGTGCTGTTCCAGCAATAGCTTGCTTAAATGCTGTACGTCGTAATCGTCGTCGATCACCAGCGCGGTAGAGGGCATGACGTTTCCTTGTGAAATAAAACGCTCGAGGCGCTCATGGATTCTCACTCGATGGGCTTTCAAAAGGCGTATTGAAACGGCCTGCTAGAGTGTACAGGGCACGCTGGACGCTGTTAACGCTGCAGGCATTGACGAACGCGTGACCCAAACGCACTGACCCACCATAGTCCTAAAGTACCCAAACTGCCGATAGCCAACCTGGTTGTTCACATTAGTTCACTTTTTGAACGGCTAACGGTTTTTGACAGGGGTTGAATATAAGCGATAAGGCACTGGATTCATTTGTAACCTTCCGCTTGAAGGCGAAAAAGATGCGCGTAGCGCCCATCGGCTGCCAGCAGCGTTTCGTGGGTGCCGCGCTCGATGATGCGGCCCTGGTCGATCACCAGAATCAGATCGGCGCTGCGCACGGTCGAAAAACGGTGAGAGATCAGAATCGTCATCTTGTTGCGGCTATGCTCGCGAAAGCGCGCGAAGACATCCGCCTCGGCGGCAGCGTCCATGGCCGCGGTAGGCTCGTCGAGCACTATAATATCCGCGTTTTCACGCATGTAGGCGCGCGACAGCGCTACCTTCTGCCACTGCCCGCCGGAAAGCTCCTGGCCATCCTTGAACCAGCGCCCGAGCTGGGTGTGATAACCCGCCGGCAGCCGCTCGATGAAACCGGCGGCCAGGCCCGAGTGCGCCGCCTGCTGCCAACGGGTCTCGTCGTCGACGGCGTGAATGTCGCCGACGCCGAGATTTTCGCCTACCGGCAGCTGGTAGCGCACGAAGTCCTGAAAGATCACGCCGACCCGCTCTCTGAGCGTTTGCACATCCCAGTCGCGCAGGTCGCTGCCGTCGAGCAGAATGCGCCCCGCGTCAGGGGTGTAGAGCCGAGTCAAAAGCTTGATCAGGGTGGTCTTGCCCGAGCCGTTTTCGCCCACCAGCGCCAGGCTCTGGTTGGGCGCCAGATGCAGCGAAATATCGCTAAGCGCCACGCGCCCGCCCGGGTAGGTGAACGTTACGTTTTCAAAGCGCAGGCCGTCACCGGGGCGCAAGCCCTTTGTCAGCGTGCCGCTTTCGGGCTCGGTGGGGTGCTCCAGGTAGTCGTACAGGTTGGAAAGGTAGAGATTGTCTTCATACATGCCGCTGATCGCGGTCAGGATCGCAGAGAGCGCCGTTTGCCCCTGCTTGAACACCATCAGGTACATCGTCATCTGACCCAGGGTAATCGCGCCGGCCACGGTTTCGAGCACCACCCAGCCGTAGGCGACGTAGAAGGTGGCCGTACCCAGTAGCCCGAGCACGAAGCCCCAGCCCTCGCGCCTGAGCGTCAGTCGCCGATCCTCGGTGAACAGCCGCTCGAAAATCGCCCTGTAGCGGCTCAGAAACAGCCCTTCGAGGCCAAAGAGCTTGACCTCCTTGATGCTGTCTTCACGTGCCAGCACCGTTTCGAGATAGCTCTGCATACGGGTTTCCGGCGAGCGGCGGCGAAAAAGGCGAAAAGCGTCGCCGGAAAACTTCGCTTCAGATACGAACACCGGCACGGCGCCGGCAGCCAGGATCAACAGCGCCCAGGGTGAAAACTGCACCAGCAGCACGCTGAAGCTACCAAGCGAGATGGCGTTTTGTAGAAAGCCGAAGGTCTTGGTCACCAGCGCCAGCGGCCGGGTCGAAGCCTCGCGCCGGGCGCGGGTGAGCTTGTCGTAAAGCTCGGAGTCCTCGAACTGGGAAAGCGACAGCGTGCCGGCTTTTTCCAGAATCAGCACGTTCACTTTCTGGCCGAGCAGGGCGCGCAGCAGCGCCTGCTGGGCGGAGAGTCCGCGCTGGGAAAGCGCGATCAGCGCGATGATCAGCGCCTCCAGGGTCACCAGCCACAGCAGCGGGGCGAGAATGATCCAGAGCACCGGCTCCTCGGCGGCCTCATGGACCTGCATGGCGTCGACCACGCCGTCGACGATCAGCTGGCCCACGTAAGCCGCCACCGCCGGCAGCACCCCCGCGATCAGTGTGCAAAGTGCCAATCCCAGCGTCATCCAGCGCGAGGTCTCCCACACCAGCGAAAGCGCTCGCCGGCTGTAGCGAAACACGCTGAAAAAGCCGGCAATGGGCGAGGAGAAGTTCGATAAGGCCATGACGGCTGGGCACCTTTACGTCGTGAATGTCACATCGTGAAAGGCGCCATGATGCAACGCTTTGGCTCAAAGCGCCAAAGCCGGCGGGCTATAGCGGCAGCACGGCCCCGTCGGTGCGCGGCTCGGTGCCGCCCTGGAGCACGCCGGAATCGGCGTTGCGTAAAATCACCTGGCCGCGCCCGAAGCTGATCGAGTCGGCGACCTTGACGATCCTGTGACCGCGCCGGGCGAGCGCCAGCGCCAGGTGGTTGGGAAAGTCGGCTTCGACCTCGACGGTCTTGCCCTCGACCCACTTCCAGCGCGGCATATCGAGCGCCGCCTGGGCGTTGAGGCCATCGTTCAGCAGGCTGGTCACCACCTGTACGTGGCCCTGGGGCTGCATGTAGCCGCCCATCACACCGAAGGGGCCGACGGCCTGGTCGCCTTTGGTGATGAAGCCGGGAATGATGGTGTGGTAGCTGCGCTTGCCGGGGGCCAGAGCGTTGACGTGACTTGGGTCGAGGGAGAACGACCAGCCGCGGTTTTGCAAAGCGATGCCCGTACCCGGCACCACCATGCCCGAGCCGAAGCCCTTGTAGTTGCTCTGGATGAACGACACCATGTTGCCATCGCTGTCTGCGGTGGCCAGGTACACCGTACCGCCCTGGAGTGGGTTGCCATGACGTGGGTCGAGCGCCTGCTCGCCAATCAGCGCCGCGCGCGCTTTCAGGTAGTCATCGCTTAGAAGCTGCTCGGTGGTATGCGCCATGGCGTCGCGCTCGGTCAGGTGCTTGAAGCCGTCCACGTAGGCGAGCTTGGTGGCTTCGATGCGCCGGTGCAGGGTTTCGACCGTATCACCTTTGCAGCTTCCGAGCTGATCGAGCATGCCCAGCGCCTGGAGGACGATCAGCCCGCTGCCGTTGGGCGGAATCTCCCAGATATCGTGATCCTGATAGCGCACGCTGATCGGGTCGACCCACTCCGGGGCGTAGCTGGCCAGATCCTCCTTGCGCAGAAAGCCGCCATGCTCGCGGCAAAACGCGTCGATCGCATCCGCCAGCTCGCCGGTGTAGAACGCCCGGGCGCGGGTATCGGCAATCGCCTTGAGGGTTTGGGCGTGGCCGGGAGAGGCCCAGAGCTCGCCGGGTTGGGGCGCATGGCCGTTGGGGGCGAAGGTGTCGAACCAGGGCTTGAAGGCAGGGTCATCATAAGCGGCGTAAGCATGAAGCGCCTCTTCCCACATTTGATGAATCACCGGTGTGACCGCGAAGCCCTCATCGGCCAGCGCGATTGCCGGCGCCAGCAGTTCGTCAAAGGGCAGTTTGCCAAAGCGTTCGGAAAGCGCCGCCCAGGCGGCGGGCGTACCGGGAACGGTGACCGGCAGCATACCGTGATTGGGAATATGATCATGGCCCAGCGCTTTCACGGCGTCGATAGTGGCGGCGCTCGGGGCCGGGCCGCTGGCGTTCAAACCATGCAGCTTGCCATCGATCCAGACGATAGCGAAGGCGTCGCCGCCGATGCCGTTGGCAGTGGGCTCCACGACGGTCAGCGCCGCCGCTGTGGCGATCGCGGCATCTACCGCGTTGCCGCCCCGCTTTAACATGTCGATGCCCACCTGAGCGGCCAGTGGCTGCGAGGCGGCGATCATGCCGCGCTTACCGAAGGTAGCCATGCGGCGAGAAGCGCTGGGGTAGTAGAGTGCATCGTTTTGCATGATGAATCCCTTTCCGACTAACCTGCTTTCCGACTAACCGAGTAGTACCGCTCCGTAGACAAGCGCCCCCATGACCACAAAGGCCGGGTGGACCTTGAGCCATACCAGGGTCGCGGTGGCCAGAAGCCCGATGATCAGGGTGTGAATGATGCCGGCGCTCTCCACCCCTTCGAGAAAGAAGCCGAGGGTGAGCCACGCCATCAACACGGCGATGACCGGGCGCACCCACTGGCTCATGCGTTTAACGCGCGGTGATTCGCGGTGGCGGTAGAGAAGCCCCAGCGCGCCGAGCATCAGCAGAAGCGAGGGCACCACGGTCGCCAGTACCGCGACCAGCGCGCCCAAAATGCCTGCCACCTCATAGCCGATATAGCCCGCCATCTTGGTGGCGATGGGGCTGGGCAGGGCGTTACCCAGCGCCAGGGTTTCGGCGAAGCCCTGGGAGGTCATCCAGCCGTAGCGGCCGACCACTTCCGCCTCGATCAGCGGAATGATCGCCGGGCCGCCGCCGTAGCCGATGATGTTGGGAATGAAAAACGCCAGAAACAGCTCCCAGTAAATCATGCGGACTCCCTTTTGGTCTGCGCTTTGGGCGTGCGTTTGGGTGCCACCAGCGCCGCGACCAGGATAGCGCCGATGATGATGCCCGGATGCACCCCCAGCCAGTAGATTAGCCCGCCGGCGACCAGAGCGATCGCGATGGCGACCAGCCAGCCAAGTGAGGCTTTCGATTTTTCCATAAAGTCCCAGGTGAGCTGGCCCATCATGACCATGACCACCGGGATGACGGCCTGGCTCATGCCGTTGATCCAGGCCACGTCGCGGTAACGGCTGAACACGCCGAGCATCGCGATCATGGCGACGATCATGGGGCCACACACGGCCAGTACGGCGATGATACAGCCGGCGATGCCGCCGACACGGTAGCCAATATAGCCGGGCATCTTGGTGGCGATGGGGCCGGGCAAGGTATTACCGATCGCCAGAATGTCGGCGAACTCCTCGTCGGTCAGCCACTCATGGCGCTTGACGACTTCGGCGTGCACCAGAGGGATCATCGAGGGGCCGCCGCCAAAGCCAAAAATGCCGACGCGAAAGAAGGCCCAGAAGAGTGCCGGTAGCTTCATGAAAGTGATCGCTCGTGGTCTTCGTAATCGTTTTGAGTAGGGGCGCTGGCGCGATGGAGCTAGTCTCGATCACGCTCGCTGCATGACGCCCTCTTCAACTCGTTTTATCATACCCCTTGATAAAAAATCGATTATTTTTTGATTAATGGATTTTAAGGGTAGTGTAAGCTCTACTGACCGAACGCTGCTCGACACCTTCCGGAGAGGCCCATGAGCGACGAAGTCAAACCGTCAGGTGGCACTTCTTCAAGCCGTATTTTCGAGGCGCTGCGCCAGGATCTGGTGCGCGGGCGCTTTGCTGCAGGCGAGAAGCTTGCGATCAACGCGCTCAGGCAAGCCTACGGCGTGGGGCTGAGCCCGCTGCGTGAGGCGCTCAGCAAGCTCGCCGCTTACGGGCTTCTAATACAGGAGAACCAGCGCGGTTTTCGCGTGCCGGCGCTCAGCCAGGCCGAGCTTGAGGACATCACCCGGCTGCGGATCGAACTCGAGGTCATGGCGTTCGAGCGCGCCATCGCCCAGGGCGACGCGCAGTGGGAGGCGGAGCTTCTGGGGGCTTCGCATCGGCTCAAGCGCGCGGACAGGACCCACGACATGGGGGAGGTCTGGGAGGCGCTGCATACCCGCTTTCATCGCACGCTGGTCGCCCCCTGCGGCTCGATGTGGCTTTTGCGCTTCATCGAACAGCTCCATGATCAGTTCGACCGCTACCGCCGGCTCGGCGACAATCCGCCGCTGATTCGCCAGCCCCTGGACGACCAGCACCAGATGCTCGTCGAGCTGGCGCTGGCGCGTGACGCCGCCGCCGGGCGCGCGCTTCTGACCGACCACATTCAACAATCCTTCGAGGTGGCGCTGGCGCACTATCGTCAGTACACGTAGGCTTGCGCCTTTGATTACGCGACAACACACGAGGGCGCCATGGCAACAGCGGACGAAGCGGTCATCGAACATACTCTGGCCTGGGTGCGGGAATTCATCGTCGAGTACGATATCTGCCCGTTCGCCCAACGCGAGCTCGACGCAGATCGCGTACGCGTTCAGGTGGTGCGCTCGAAGAAGTTCGAAGTGACGCTCGAGGAGCTGGCCGCCGAGCTTGAGTGGCTGACCGAGCACGAGGAGGTCGAAACCACACTGATAGTGCTGCCGACCCTGTTCAGAAGCTTCGACCACTACCTCGACTTTCTCGAACTCGCCGAGAACCTGATCGACATGCTGGGGTTCGAGGGCATCTTTCAGCTGGCGAGTTTTCATCCGGACTACTGTTTCGCCGATGCCGACCCGGAGGACGCCGCCAACTACACCAACCGCTCGCCTTACGCCATGGTACACGTGCTGCGTGAAGCAAGCGTCGAGAAAGCGATCGCGTTTTATGGCGACACCGCCGCCATTCCGGCGCGTAATATCGAAAAACTCGAGGCCATGGGCGCCGAGCAGGCCCAAGCGCGGCTCGAGGCGTGCCTGCGCTACTCCTTCAGGCCGTGAATGATCAACCGGTGCTTACCCTGACTCTTGGCCTCGTAAAGCGCGGCGTCGGCGTGTTTCAACACCGTTTCTATCTGCTCGCCGTGCTTGGGCCACCAGGCGGCGCCAAGGCTACAGCCGACCCGCGCCTGGCGCCCTTCGGGTAGTTCGATGGGATGCTCGATGGCCGCAAGCAGGCGCCGGCCCACTTCCCGCGTCAGGTTTTCCAGCTGTGAGGGCTGGGTTTTTACCACCATGACGAACTCGTCGCCGCCGAGCCTTGCGACCACGTCGCCGCTTCGCAGGGCGTTCTTCAACCGGTAGGTGATCTCGATCAGAAGCAGGTCGCCGGCGTGATGGCCGAGCTCATCGTTGACCCGCTTGAAGCCGTCGAGATCGATATACATCACCATGAGACTCTGGCCGTGGCGCTGTACCTCGGGGATGGCGTGGTTCAGGTACTGATCGAGAAAGGCGCGATTGGGCAGCCCGGTGAGCGGGTCGGTATTCGCCAGATCCTCCAGCCGAGTAATGGTCTTGCGCTGGTCCGAAAGCCTGGCCACCATCTCGCGCAGCGAAGTGGATAGCCGCTTGAGCTCCGGCGCGCCGCGCTCAAGCGGAATCACCTCGGTGCCAGCGCCATCGCGAATGGCGTCCGCCGCCCTGGAAAGCCTGGCCAGCGGCGCCACCAGCCCGGATGCCAGCCACCAACCCAAAATGGCGAACACCAGCGAGAGCAGCAAACCGATGCTCATGATCGCCAGCTGCAGACGCTGCGCGCCAGCGAACGCCGTTTCCATGGGCTGGCGGCTGATCGAAAGCCAGCCCAATCCCTCGAACTCGTCGAATCCGGCGCTGCGCGAGTAACCGGTAACGTAGCGTCGCCCATCGGGCCAGGTCTCCAGCGCCCACTTCGGTCGGCTGTCGTTCTGTGCAGGCAGCGCTTTCAAGCCTTCGAGCTTTTTGCCCAGCATCTTGCGCGGCCCCAGCAGCACGGTGCCGTCGGGGGCGAGCAACAGCATGTCCATTTCGCTTTCGGTATGGTCCGGCGGCTGCATCGATTGCTGGATGTACTCCGCCCATTGCCAGCTCAAGTGAACCGCGAGCACGCCGGTGAAACGCCCGCTTTGATCGTGAATCGGCGTGGAGATGTCAACGAACTTGAGCGCCTCGCCGCTCGGGTTCGGTAATAGAGCCGCCAGCAGGACGGCCTCGTGGACATCGCCGACCCAAAACCCCTGGCGGCCCTCGGTGAACACCGGGCGCTGAGCGATCGATACGCCTTCCAGAATGCCATCGGTCGCCGCAACGACCACGCCCTCAACATCGGTCAGGCCGATCCAGGACGCCACGTTGTAAGTCGCCTGCAAGCGCTCCATCTGGCGTTTGAGCACGTCTGTATCCGAAGCGTCACCGAGTGCCTGGATGGCAAGCAGAAGCTGCACCTCCTTGATTCGCGCGTTCATACTGCGATTGAGCTTGTCGGTCATCTGGTAGGCGGCATCTGCGGCGGCGTCGCCAATACCGGCCTCGATCTGCTCGGCGGATTCCCGCGAGGCGACCCAGGCCAGCAGCAGCGTGGTCGCGAAGACCAGTGCGGCGATCAAAAGAGTGAAGCGCGAGCGCAGCGAAAGGAGTGAAAACCACCTGAAAGATGTCAGAGCAGCGCGAAAAACCATGGGGAGCCAGCGAGCAGGTCGGAAACCTCTTGGGCTTCCTGATTAAAGGAGGCTAGAAATTACCTCATTTTACCGGCGTTTGCATGTCTGCCGTGCTCACAAAAATTTGTGCATTACGTGAATGTCGACCGCGCCCTGGCTTGCGTGATGAAAAGCGCCGGGAACGGTGCCGACGATTGCAAAGCCCAGCCGTTGCCAGAGTGACACCGCTACCTCGTTGGTTGCGACCACGGCGTTGAACTGCATCGCTTCGAAACCGAGCTCTCGTGCAATGCGTTGGGAGTGCTCGCACATCGCCCGTGCAACGCCCTTACCCCTGGCGCGGGCGTTGACCATGTAGCCGCAGTTACACACATGCCCGCCCGGACCCTGGGCGTTCGCCTTCAGGTAATACGAACCCAGCAAGGTGCCGTTGGCATCCTTGACGGCAAACGTCGCCTGAGGAGTCTGGCACCAAAGAGTGTAAGCGCGTTCGGCATCGATTTCCGGGTCGATAGCGTAGGTCTCGCAAGCACCGACGATCCTTTTAAAGTCCGGCCAGAAGGTCTCGAAATCCGTCCGCGTCATCGGTGTGAAGGATAACTCAGCCATTCTCTAGGTTTCCTTGGCGACGTTAGCGACGATCTCGTAGCTTTTCAGGCGATCCTGCTGACTATAGAAGTCGCTGTTGAGCATCAGCTCGTCGGCGCCGGTGCTGGCCTGAAACGCCGTCAGCTCCGCCTTGACGGTTTCCGGACCGCCGATGATCGCCGCGCCCAGAAACTGGCTGATCTGGGCCTGCTCCATCGGCGTCCAGTCGAGCTGCTCTACCGGCGGTTTCGAGGTCGTGCGCCGCCCGCGAATCAGGTTGAGAAACTTCTGCTGCGCGGTGGTCGCCAGGTAGTGCGCCATGGCATCGGTTTCTGCGGCGATCACCGGCAGACCCACCATGGCGTAGGGCTTATCGAGCACCGCAGAAGGGCGGAAGTTGTCGCGATAGAGGCGCAGCGCCTCATACAGGTAGCCAGGCGCGAACTGAGCGGCGAAGGCGAAGGGCAGGCCCAAACGTGCGGCGAGCTGCGCGCTGTAGCCGCTCGAACCCAGAAGCCAGAGCGGCACTTTCGTGCCTTGGCCCGGCACCGCCTTGACCTGCTGATCCGGCGTTTCATCGTCCAGGTAGCGGGTCAGCTCGTCGAGCTGGGCGGGGAAGTCGTCGACGCCGGACTGGGCGCTTCGGCGCATGGCGCGCATGGTGGCGCCATCCGAGCCCGGCGCGCGGCCAAGCCCCAGGTCGATGCGCCCCGGGTAGAGCGTTTCCAGCGTACCGAACTGCTCGGCGATCACCAGCGGTGCGTGGTTGGGCAGCATGATGCCGCCGCTGCCGACGCGAATGGTCGAGGTCTGGCCGGCGACGTGGCCGATCAGCACCGAGGTCGCCGCACTGGCGATACCGGCGATGTTGTGATGCTCGGCCAGCCAGAAGCGGCGATAGCCCAGCCGCTCGGCGTGGCGGGCAAGCTCGGCGCTGTTGGCAAAGGTCTCGGCGGCGCTTCCGCCTTCGCGGATGGGGGCGAGATCCAGCACCGAAAGAGCGGTGTCGGCGAGTTGGCTCATGAATCACCTGCGCGTTGGAGTGGTTCGCGGCTAATGGAAAAGGTCATTAGCACGCTTGTTAACAGCGTTTATGCGGGCAAGGGCGGGAGAAAACAAGGGTACCGCCCGGGCGCTTTCGGCGCCGCCCGGGCAGGTCGTGTGATCAGGAGTGCTCGCGCGGCGGGGTAGGGCGAATGAGAATCTCGTTGACGTCCACGTGCGGCGGCTGATTCAAGGCGTAGATCACCGCGTTGGCGATATCCTTGTCTTCGAGTGCCTGCTCCGGCGGTTCGTCGAAGAACGGCGTGTCGACCATGCCAGGCTCGATCAGGGTAACGCGCACGCCGGTGCCGCGAAGCTCCTCGCGCAGGTTGTAGCCGATCCCGGTGACCGCCCACTTGGTGGCGCTGTACATCGAGCCGGGAATGGTCGTGCGCCCGGCGGCGGATCCGGTCAGCAGCACGTGGCCCGCCGAGCGCTTGAGCGCGGGCAAACACGCCTGAAGCGTCAGCCCCACCCCAAAAACGTTGGTCAGAATCATCTCGCGCCACGTCTCGTGGTCGGCGCCGCTGAAACCGCCTTCGGTGCCGCCGCGTCCGGCGTTGGCGAACACGCCATCGAGGCGACCGAAGGTTTCCAGCGCGAGATCGACCATGG
Organism: Halomonas sp. HNIBRBA4712; assembly: GCF_043558675.1. Taxonomy (NCBI): domain Bacteria; kingdom Pseudomonadati; phylum Pseudomonadota; class Gammaproteobacteria; order Oceanospirillales; family Halomonadaceae; genus Halomonas; species Halomonas sp. HNIBRBA4712. Next base: position 809,250 of record NZ_JBIFXR010000001.1, read on the forward strand.
CGCGCTGCTCGGCCATGTCGGTGACGTCGAGCTCCACGGTAAGGATTTTCTCCCGGCCAAGCTCCTGGGCGAGCGCCTCGAGCTTGTCGCCGGAGCGTGCGGCGAGAATCAGCTTGTAGCCCTCTCGCGCCGCGGCGCGGGCGGTGGCGGCGCCTATACCGCTGGAGGCGCCGGTAATGAGAATGACGCGGTCTTGCATGAAAGCACTCCTTGCTCACGTAACCGGGGATCATTCAGCATGGTCAATGCGCCGCGATGTTGCAAACCGCCCATGGCGCGCTCAGGGCGCCTTGCGCTCCAGCATGCTCGAAAGCTCCAGTATCGACTGGGCCATGTTTGCCATGCTCTTGCTTTGATCCATCGAGGTCTTGCGCAGAAAGCGGTAGGCCTGCTCCTCGCTCATCGACTGGTGCGCCATGATCAGCCCCTTGGCGCGTTCGATCAGCTTGCGCTCGCGCAGCGCCTTGCGCGTGTTTTCGAGCTCGTCGCTCAGCCCCTGCAATCGGCTGGACTGGGCGTGGGTCAGCTCGATGAGCGAGCGCCCCAGCGGCGAGGTCAGCGCGCTGGTGGTCAGATCTCCCAGCCGCTCGCTGCCGGTGAGGGCCAGAAGCTGCTCGCCCGGCGCCGAGGAGGCGCCTTTTCTGGGCGCTCTGGCCGCTTCGAGCGCCTGCTGTGCCCGGGAAATCTTGAGGTGGCAAAGCCGCGCCAGCTCCTCGATCGCGCACGCCTCGACCTCTCTGAGCGCGTCGATGCGCTGCGTGGTCAGCGCGTACCAGGTTTCGCTCACTCGTGCGTCGCGCCTTGACGGGCCGCGATCGGCTCGGCTGGCGCTATCGCGCAGCGCTTCGATATGCGAAAGCGTCTGAGGTGAGAGACGCGTCTCCCAGCTTTCGCGCACCGAGGAGCCGGCGAATTCGAGAAAGGTGTCGAAGCAGCGGTTCTGGTCCTGGGTGAGGCGGGTCAAAAGCGCCCGGTGGGGCTCATCGAAGTGGCCGTAGGTGAAGCCGAAGGCGCCGCAAGCGCGCTCCTGGCCGGCCAGTTCCTTGCCCTGCATCAGATGAAAAATGGCCACCAGCGCTCGGGTGATATCCGGGTCGGCGGCGGTATCCGCCGCCTCGAACACGATCGCGAGCAGCCCTCCTATTAGCTCGTTGAAGGCGAGCGTTGCGGCGTCCGGAGAGAGGCCGAACGACTCGACCGAGTGGCGTAGGCTTGAAAGCTCGTCGAGCGCCATCCAGACCGTGGCGATACGGCGAAGAAGCCGGCCGGTGGCTTGGGGGTGGGGCGCTTCGGCGAATTCTTCGAGGCGGCTGCGTATCAGCGCCTCGGCGGCGCTGACCTCCTCGACGAAGGTCTGGCGCCTGGCGGCGAACTGCGCGCCTTTTGACGCCAGGTAGATGGTGGAGGCGCCGCGCTCGCGCTGAAGCGCGTGAATGAAACGGCTGATATCGCCCACCATGTCGCAGGAGGCGGCCAGGTGGCGAAGGCTTTCGATATCGAAACGCAGCGCGGTCAACAGGAGCTTACGGCCAGAGGACATGCGGTATTCCTTGAAAAACCGGCCCCGCCTTCGTGGCGGGGCCGGGGTGTAACCTAGCGTAGTGACAGCGCCCCGGCGCCGGTCTGCTCGCCGAGCGCCTGCTCGTAGGCGCGGGCCTCTTCGGCTTCGGTGGCGTCGCTAAAGCGTACCACCAGCACGCTACCGGCCAGAAGCAGCACGCAAATGCCGAGGTAGAAAAGCCCCTGCTGGTAGGTCAGGCTTTCACTGCGAAACAGAAACGCCGCCAGCACCGCGCCAACGTTGCCACCGGCGCCGACGATCCCGGCGACCGCGCCCAGCGCCTTCTTGTTGATGAACGGGACCACGCCGAAGGTGGCGCCTTCCGCCATCTGCACGAACAGACTGAACACCAGCATGATACCGATCGCAAGACTCAGCACGTGCATCTGGGAAAACGCGATCAGCGCGATGCCCTCGCAAACGAGCGCAATGAACAGCCACCGTACCCGGCCCTTGAGCCCGTTATGTTTGGCGAACAGATCCGAGAACACACCGCCCAGGGTGCGGGCAAAGATGTTCATCAGGCCGAACAGCCCGGCGATCATGCCGGCGGCGGCCAGAGTCAGCTCGAAGTGGTCGAAGAAGTAGATCGCCGCGATGTTGTTGATGGTGAGCTCGACACCGAAACAGAGCCCGTACACCACGAACAGCGCCCAGACACGGATATCCTTCGCCGCGCTCAAAAAGCTCTGCGTCGCGCCGTGCTCGCCGCGCGCCTCTGGCAGCTCGCCGCGGGCTCTGAGTTCGTCGAAGTTGCCGTCCGGGGCGTCCTGAGTGAAGAACCAGTAGCCAATACCGGCCAGAAACAGCACCACGCCGGGTACCATCATCGCCAGCCGCCAGCCGAGCGTTTCGCTTACGCCAAGCATCAGAAGACCTGAAAAAATCAGCGGCATGAGAATCTGCGTGGTGCCGCCACCCAGGTTACCCCAGCCGGCGCTGGTGGCGTTGGCCGTACCCACCACGTTGGGCGCGAACATCACGCTGGTGTGGTATTGGGTGATCACGAAGGAGGCGCCGATGGCACCGATGGCAAGGCGGGCAAGCAGGAAGGTTTCGAAACTATCGGCCAGCCCAATGCCCATCACCGGTAGCGAGCCCAGCATCAGAAGCCCGGTGTAGGTCTTGCGCGGGCCGAGCCGGTCGCACAAAAGGCCAATCAATAGCCGTACCACCACGGTGATGGCCACCGAGGCGATGATGGTGTTGCCGATCTGGGTCTGGGTGAGCGACAGATCCTCGCGCACCACCGCCATTAGCGGCGCGATGCCGAACCAGCCGAAAAAACAGATGTGGAAAGCGAACCAGGAGAAGTGAAACGCGCGCATTTGCGGCGTCGAAAAGCTGAGCAGGCGTATGCGATTGGCCTTGTTGCGAATGTCCATGGAGACCTCACCGAGCACGAACGAGTGTTAGTGACCGCCGCGCGTTAACGCCGCGGCCTACGAGAAGACGCCTTCGCCCTTGAAGGCAACCTCGACGCACTCGTACCCGTTGGGCCTGGTCCACGCCTGTCGCTGCTGGCCAATCTCTAGCAATTAGTTCGCCAGGCAGTGGTTTTTATCGTCAGGACAACGTATTAGGTTTGATCATGAGGTGAGGCCAGCGGTGCCAGCGAGGATAACTGCATCAAAATGGCGCCGCCCTGCGCCAAGGCGGTGCCGTGAAGGGTTGAGGCTCACTCGTTCATGTAGACGGTGTCGATATCGAGGGTAGAGCGGTTGCCCAACGCCTCGAAGTGCTCGTCGAGCCAGCGCTCGGCGGCGGCGCGGCCCAGCTCGAACAGGTGGCACAGAAAGGGCCATTCGGCATTCATCTTGCTCGACACCGACAGATCTTCCAGCGCCTGCTCGCCGCTGATGCGGTGAAACAGCGCCTGCTGATAGCAGTTTTCGATGCCTTGCTCATCGAGCGCGTGCTTGAGCAGCGCGATCATGCGGATCTCCTTGATCAGCGCGGCGTTGAAGGTGATCTCGTTCAAGCGGTTCATGATCGCCGAGGCGGTGGTGGGCAGGGTGTCACGGCTGATCGGGTTGATCTGCACCAGCAGGATGTCGCGGGCGCCACACTCCTCCATCAGCGGAAACAGCGCCGGATTGCCCATGTAGCCGCCATCCCAGTAGGCTTCGCCGTCGATCTCCACGGCCTGAAACACGAAGGGCAAACAGGCCGAGGCCATTACCGCATCGAGGGTCATCTCTTCGCGGCGAAAGACCCGCTGCTTACCGGTGCGCACGTTGGTAGCGGCAACGAAGAGCTTGAGCTGGTCGCAGCTTCGCACGCGCTCGAAGTCGATGTGCTCGTCGACGATGGCGCGCAGCGGATTGATATTCAGCGGGTTGAGCTGGTAGGGCGAAACCAGTCGGCTCATCAGGTCCATGGCGATATAGCCCGGCGACTGATCGAGGCTCCAGTTGCCGGTGAGGATATCCAGCGGCGAGCGGCGAATCGGACTTGCCATGCCGGCGCGGCTGACCGCCTGCCAGAAGTCGCGCAGCGCCTGGCGAGCGGTCTCCTTGCTGCCGCGGGTCAGGGCATCCGCCATCACCACGCCGTTCATGGCGCCGGCGCTGGTGCCGCTGATGCCTTCGATTTCGATGCGGTCATCCTCGAGCAGGCGGTCGATCACCCCCCAGGTATAGCCGCCGTGGGCGCCGCCGCCTTGCAGTGCCAAATCCAGCGTCTTCGCTTTCGCCATGCTGAACTCCTTTCCCGGTCGAATCACCAGGCTTCAGCTTGGCATAAAACCCCGGGGGCGAAAGTGGGCACTTCAACGAAGCCTAACGTTGCGGCTGCCCGAATCAGTGCTCAGAGGCGGCGAGCTGATAGCCATTGGCGCTTTCGCAGCGCAGAAACGCCGAGGTTTTCATCCACTGCGCGTCCGGGTAGTAGGCGAATACGTACTGGTTCTCCTTGAGGCTATCGATCAAGGGGTAGGTGATATCTTCACGCACCGCCGGGCAGCCGTGGCTTCGGCCCAGCCGCCCGGTTTGGGTGATGAAGTCGTCGCTGACGTAGCTGGCGCCGTGAATGACGATGGCGCGATCGAACGCCAGATCATTGACGTTGGCCTCGAGCCCCTGAAGGCGCAGCGAGTAGCCGTTGCGCCCGTAGTAGCTGTTCATGGTGCGAAAAAGACCCAGGCTCGACTGATAGCTTTCCGGCGTATTGGAGAACACCTCGGCGGTGGCGTCGCCGGAGCCGCGCCCGTGAGAAACCAGCTCCTTGAACAGCAGCCGATCACGATGCAGATCGAACACCCACAGGCGCTCCTCGGTCGAGGGCAGCGAGTAGTCGATCACCGCCAGCCGCTCGGCGTTTGGGTCGGCGCAGGCGAGCGCCTGGGCGGCAAGCGCAAGCGCCTGGGGGGTGGCGTTGGGTGCCAAACGCAAAAGCTGGTGGTGCAAGGGCGACACGCCCTTTGGGGCCGATGCCTCGAGCTGGGCATAAAAGCGCAGGGAGGCGTCCGCGTAAAGCGGGGTAGTTGCCAACAGGGCGGGAAAAACGAACAAACCGGTAACGAGAAGTGATCCAGGGCGCATGGTGTAAGACCTACTATCATTAAGGTAACGCCAGACAGAGCCGTCGCAGGCGATACCGCTCGCGGTCACGCCAGTGCCTCGAACTTGTAAATTCGAGCTCCAAGCGCCAGGATTCTTTAACGGAATTTAAGTAATCGGCGCTAAAAAAAGAAGGCTTGTATAACCAGCGTTGGTGAAATCGCAGTTTGCAATGGATGTCGGTGCGCATGTTTTATCTTTATCGGGTTGGCATGCGCCACCGCATGGTAACCCATGGAGGGGTTATGAACGAGACACGCTCGATCCATAAGTGGGCGATCGGTGCCGTATTGACCGCCACACTCTTGCCGCTCCCTCACGCGATCCATCATGCCTACGCGGCCACCCCCGCTCAACCGGCGCTTTCGCAGACGCTAAACGCCTCTGCCAACGATCTCCCCGTGGCCGCACTCTACCAGAATCTGGGCGACCGGCTGATTTGGCAGGATGAAGCCATGGTTCAGGCGTTGGCGGCGGCCATCTCAAGGCTCGATGAAGACGGACTGACGCCGAGCGACTATCGCGCCGATCGGCTAGTCGACGACTATCGAATGGGTGATCAGTCCGGCGAGCAGGCTCGGGCGCGCTTCGATGTAGAGGCGACCGAAACCCTGCTGCTGGCGCTTGATCACCTTTCGCGCGGTAAGGTGAACCCACAGACGCTGGGAAGCCAATGGAGCGGTGAACGCCCAGCGCGGCGCTATAGTATGGTCGAGGTGCGTAACGCCCTGGTACGCGGCGATGTGGAAGCGGCGTTTGCAGCCGCCAGGCCTCAGTCGAGCGCGTACCAAAAGCTGCGTCAGGCGTTGAACGATTACCGCGCGCTCGAGCGCAACACTTCAGGCCCGGTCGCTTATTTGAGTGCCAGCGCTGAGGCGCTGCGCGTGGGCGATTCCAGCGACGCCGTACAGACCCTGCGCCAGCGGCTGACCCTATGGGGTGAAAGTGGCCTGGTCGCCGCCGATGACGATGCCTATCCGATGGTGGCGGTACGCAGCGACGTCGACGACCCGCACTACTTCGATACGGCGCTCGAAAACGCCGTCAAACGCTTTCAGCGGCGCCATCAGCTCACTGCGGACGGCGTGGTAGGGGAGCGAACCCGCCAGGTGCTCAATACGCCGCTCTCCGCGCGCATCGATCAGCTGCGTATCAACCTGGAGCGGGCGCGTTGGCTCGATGGCTTCGAGAGTGAACCCGCGCGCGTCTGGGTCGATGTGGCCGGCTACAAACTGCACTACCAACGCCCCAACGGTCAGCAGTGGGATGCTCGCGTGGTGGTGGGCTCACCGCAACGGGCCACGCCGATGATTCACTCGGCGATCAGCCACCTTACCCTTAACCCGACCTGGACGATCCCGCCGACCATCCTGCGTGAGGACGTGCTGCCCCAGGTACGCCGCAACCCGGACTATCTGGCATCGCGCAACATTCAGGTGCTCGCGCCCTCCGGCGAGCGGCTTGACCCTGCAAGCGTCGACTGGCAGCGACCCGGCGGGGTGATGTTGCGCCAGGTAGCGGGTAGCGGCAATCCGCTGGGTCGGCTGGTGGTGCGTTTTCCCAACGATGACATGATCTACCTGCACGATACGCCGGCCAAAAGCGCCTTTGGTCGTAGCCAGCGCGCGCTCAGTTCCGGCTGTATCCGCGTGGAGGGGATCGACGAGCTGGCCCAGATGCTGCTTCGCGATAGCGGCAGCCAGCAGCAGGTGAGCTCACTGATCAAACGAGGCAGCAGCGATCAGCGAGTGAACCTGCCTCAGCGCATCCCGGTTCAGCTTCATTACCTGACCGCCTGGCCCAATGCCCAGGGCGAGGTCGAGTTCCGCGACGATATTTACCGCCACGATGCGGCGCTACTTCAGGCGCTTGGCCGCCCGGTTTGAAAGGCGCGTTTGAAAGGTTCGCCTTTGAAAGTTTGCCTTGAAAAGTGTGTTTTGAATAAGGCCTGCTTGAACGCAAGAGAGCCGCCCGGAAGGGCGGCTCTCTTTTTACTGCTCGGCTCAACGCAAGCGGGGGATCACTCGCTGCGCTGATAGTTGGCGACGCTGATGGTGCCGGTTTCGCCACTTTCGAGCGCGGCCAGCATCGGCTCGGCCTGGCGTTGGAAAGCGATCAGCGTGTCGCCGGTCAAACCGGAGGATTCCGGCAGGTCCACGGTCATGGCGTTGGTCGGCGAGTTGTTGACGATCACCTCGTAGTGCAGGTGCGGGCCGGTACTGCGACCCGTGTTGCCGGAAAGCGCGATCCGCTCGCCCATGGTGACACGCTCACCAACGCTGACCAGCGGCTTGGAAAGGTGCAGATAGCGGGTGCGGTAACCGTTATCGTGGCGAATGACCACGTAGCGACCGGCAGCGGCGTGATTGGCTACCCGTTCGACCCGGCCGTCCGCCGGGGCGACGACCGCAGTACCGATCGGCATGGCAAAGTCGGTACCGTTATGCGGGCTGATACGGCCGGTGACCGGATGCTTGCGGGTCGGGTTGAACGATGAGCTGATGCGGTAGCTGCCCTCGAACGGGTGACGAGCGAAGCCCGGCTCCAGACCGCTACCTTCCGGGGTGTAGAAGTTGTTGTCCGCGGCGTTGCGCACCATGGTCAAGTCCATACGCTCGCCGTCGTACTGTACCGCCAGCACGCGCGAATCGAGCGTTTCACCGTCGATCATGTCGGATTCGACCAGCACGCTGAATTGATCGCCACGGCGGCTGTCGCGACGGAAGTCGAGCTTCTTCTCGAGCAGGCGGGTCAGCTCGGTGACCGAGCTGCTCGAAAGGCCGGTGGCCTGCGCGGAGCGAGCGAAACTGCCGCTGACACTACCGGCGAACAGACGCTGAACCGGCTCGCCCTGGCGCTCGATGACGGTGGCGGCGAAAGCGTTTGCGTTTTCGTCACGCTCGAGCAGCACGCCGTCGCGAATATCCTTCATCATGCGCAGCGAGAGTAAACGGCCGTCTTCGTCGAGCTGGTAGTCGAAACTGTTGCCGGCGCGCCAGTTAGTGAAAATGCGCGGGTTGGGCATGTCGTCCAGCAGGGCGACCACTTCGCTGTAGCCCAGCCCCAACTCATCCTGGGCCACCACGGCGAAGGTTTCACCGGAGCCGACGATGTGCGTTTCCCACTCGGGTACGAACGGCTCTTCGGCGGCGAGCTCAAGTTCGAGAAACGAGATGTCGTCGAACAGCTCGATGCCGTAATCCTCATAAGAGGTGGCGTCCTCAAGAGGAGCATCGAAAGAAGAAGCATCGGCAATTTCGACCGAAGCGCTGCTGGCGCCTGGCTCGTCGATATTGAGCATGCCACTGGTCAGAGTACCGAACACGACCGCCATGTGCACCGCACCGTCGTCCAGCATCGGCTTGGCATCGATTTCGTCGGCGATCGACGCTTCGGCGGTGGAGATGACGTCGAGATCGACGATCTCTTTCGCGGCCAGGTCGCTTAGCGGAATGTGCTCGCGGGTAGCGTCGATGGCACGCGACGCGCGATTGATCGCTTCGGCGACCGGGCGACGTTCCTGGTTGAGCGAAGGCACCGTGGCAACGGAGTCGCTGGAAAGCGGAACCAGCACGCTTTCCAGCGTGGTGTGAGGTTTGTTCAGATCCTGGTACGTTGTTAACAGCTTTTGTGCGCCCAGCACCGTGACCATCGTCGCCACGGGTAAAAGTAATAATTTATGCGTGCGGGGCAGCGAATGAAGGATTCGCAACATGGGTAAATGGACCGCCGAATTCAAGGTTAAAATGAACGTAAAAGTGAACAAGCTCGGGAACAATACCCCATGGGGGTAGGGGTGAATAGACTGTATTTACATACAAGGAGCAAACTTTCACTTCGGCGCAAAGGCCCATGAGACGGGGGATTATAAGAAAACGGTGTTTACTAATTTTGCTTCAGGCAAGGTGGATGGCATTTTCACCTTGCTACACTCTTGTACGCCAAAGAGCACTTGTATCAATTAGCCCTTAAAAAGCGTCAATATTCGGGAAGCAAGAGAGCGGCGTAGTACTAAAGACGTATACCAACCCCGGCGCTTTTCCTCGCCTTGTACTCCTCTAGCGAGCGTTTTAACACCGATATCTGTTGGGCAGCATCGGGCATGATAGCTGTATAAGGATGCGTGAGTCCCATCGGTCAGAACGCTTGCCGGTGTGTCGTTTAGCGTGCTAAGCAAGCTGATGATTGCGCTCGATGTTTTTAAACTCAAGCGGGTTTGTTATTTTTTGTAACGGCAGTGAGTTACGATAGCCATTCACGTTCGTTCGGCGGTGTCATGTTCACGTGAGGTGATGGTATACGTCTTTTCAAAAAAGTTCCTTCACTTTTTATATTTTTCGATGACGCTCGTTGGAAAGTCGACTGTGCCCGGTACCGGCTATCTGCTAAGGTTTTTTCGAAGTTCTAGCGCCATATTCCGCTTTTAGCGTCGAGGAAATCGAAATGTCTCGGGTAACCCTTGCACAGTGGCAGATGCTCGCCGCCGTTGTGGATCACGGCGGCTTTGCCCGCGCTGCCGAAGCCATTCATAAAAGCCCCTCCACGCTCAACCATGCGGTGCATAAGCTCGAAGAGCAGTTAGGCGTGCAGGTACTGGAACCCATCGGCCGCCAGGTGCGGCTGACCGAAGCTGGCGAATTGCTGCTGCGTCGGGCGCGCCAGCTCATCGAAAGCGCCGCCTCGATCGAGGATATCGCCGTTCGATTAGCGGAGGGGCTCGAAACCGAGGTGACGGTGGCGATCGACCAGGTGTTTCCCGCCGATGCCCAGGCCAAGGCGCTCGAGCGCTTCTCCGAAGCCTATCCACAGGTGCGGGTACAGCTTTTTGAAAGCGTGCTCAACGGGGGGGTGGAGATGCTGATCGATGGCCGCGCCGACCTGGTGATTACGGGAACAGAGGTGCCAGGCTTTCTGGGCGAGCCGGTGGTCAACGTGCGTTTCATCGCAGTGGCACACCCGGATCACCCGCTTCACGGGCTGGGGCGCTCACTGGATCTGCGCGATCTGGCCCAGTACCGCCAGCTGGTGGTGCGCGACTCGGCCCAGCGCCAGTCGACGAACGCGGGCTGGCTCAAGGCCGAGCAGCGTTGGACGGTCAGTCACCTCAATACCTCGCTCGACATGATCAGGCGCGGACTCGGCTTTGCCTGGATGCCGGCCACGCGTATTGCCGACGAGCTCGAACGCGGTGAGCTCAAACCGCTGCCGCTCTCCGCCGGCGGTATTCGCGAAGTGCCGTTTCAGCTGGTCTTCAAGGATCGCGACCGCGCCGGCCCGGCGACCCATGCCATGGCTCGGGTGCTCAAGGAAGCGGTCGCTGAAAGCTGCGGTGAAAAATCGATTTACTCGAACGAGTAGAGGTAAAACATCCGCTGGAGCCGGTTTCAAAGCGCGCTATGCTTTAGCGACGCAGTAAAGCCAGCCAGCGCAGCGCCGTATCAGCGCTGCCGAATAAAGGAGACGCCAATGGGACTGTTAGTAGACGGCGAGTGGGTCGATCAGTGGTACGATACCAAAAAGCACGGCGGCGAGTTCGTTCGCGAGTCCGCCAAGCTGCGCGAGTGGGTGGGCGATGAAGAGGGTGCGTCGTTTCCCGCCGAGAAGGATCGCTATCATCTCTACGTGTCGCTGGCCTGCCCCTGGGCGCACCGCGCGCTGATCATGCGCAAGCTCAAGGGCCTCGATGCGCTGATCGATGTATCCCATACCAGCCCCTTGATGCTCGAACACGGCTGGACCTATCGCAAGGAGGAGGGCTCAAGCGGTGACCGGGTCAACAACGTTTCCTACCATCACGAGCTCTACACGCTGACCGACCCGCACTATACCGGGCGTGTGACCGTGCCGGTTTTGTGGGATACCAGCCGCAGCGTGATCGTCAACAACGAGTCGGCGGATCTGGTGCGCATGTTCAACGTTGCCTTCGACGCACTGACCGGCAACGATCTCGACTTCTACCCCGAGGATCTGCGCGAGACCATCGACGAGGTCAATGACGATGTCTACGATAACGTCAATAACGGCGTGTACAAGAGTGGCTTTGCCACCGAGCAGTCGGTATATGAAAAGCACGTCAGGGCGCTGTTCGAGTCACTCGATCGGCTGGAAACACGCCTCGATGGCCAGCGCTATCTGGCCGGGGAGTGGCTGACCGAGGCCGACGTTCGCCTGTTTACCACCCTGGTACGTTTCGATGCGGTGTATTACGGTCACTTCAAGTGCAACGTTCGGCGCATCGAGGATTACCCGAATCTCTCGAACTATCTGCGCGAGCTCTACCAATGGCCGGGCGTGGCGGAAACGGTCGATATGGATCACATCAAGCGCCACTACTATTACAGCCATGAGTCGATCAACCCGACGCGCATCGTGCCGACAGGCCCGGCGCTCGATTTCGACCGCCCGCACGATCGCGAGCGCTTGCCAGGCCAGGGCATTCGCCGCCGGAGTGAATCTTCGAAAGGCTAAACTCTCACGCAGCAGAGAGCCATGACGAAACAGGCCGCCTCGAGAGGCGGCCTGTTTCATGGTATGAGCGCTCAAGCGTTACTGGGCTTGAGTTTGCGGCTCGTCGTCGTTATCGAAGGCTTCGCGAGTCGACTGCCAGGCACTCTGTGCGCCTTCGCGCGTGGTTTGCCAGGCTTCGCGGGCGTTGTTCTGAGTCTGTTCCCACCAGTCGCGATCGTAAGCCGGGAAGGCTTCGACTTCTTCCGGGGTGGCGTTGAGCATGATGCGGTGCTCGGTTTCGCCATCGCCTTCGGTGCTGGTTTCGAGCGTGAAGTAGTCGTTGGCGACCACGATTTCGCGCCCGCCAAGACCCAATACGGCGCCGCTTTCTATGACCAGTCCGGTGATGCGCATATCGTCGTCAAAGAGAATGTCGTCGACATCGCCGATCTCTTCACCGGAGCCGTTGGCGAAGTAGACGTCCGCATCGAGAATGTCCTCGGCGGAATAAACGCCCTGGGGCTCTTGCGCCTGAGCGGTAAGGGAGGCACCCGCCAACAGGGCGGTGCTGACAGCGGTCCAAAGTAATGATTTTTTCATCGCGTTACTCCTTGAAATCTATCAATTCAAAGCGAGGAAGCACTATAGAGCGACGTTTAAAGCGTATTGGCCCAGTCGTCGGCGCGCTTTTCCGCTTCTTCGCGCTCGAGGCCGTACTTCTGCTGCAGCTTGCCGACCAGCTGATCCTTTTTACCGCCGATCTGGTCAAGCTCGTCATCGGTGAACTCGCCCCAACTGGCGCGCGCCTTGCCCTTGACTTCGGTCCATTTGCCTTCGATCTGATCCCAATTCATGGTCTCTCTCCTTGATCGTGTAACGCGTTATTGCCACTGGAATTTTAGACCATATATGGACAAGCGCAAGGATACGGGTCCAGGGTGGGTAAAGTAAAAAAGCTAGCCAGATAAGATTTCGAGTGCTAGTATTCGCGCTCCTCGCATGTGTTGACCCCACCATCACGACGGTAAGCGCTGAACTGCCCTGAAAGCGGCAACGCTTACGAAAACATCCGAGCGATGTTCGTCGCTGTGAAGATGGCGCGTTTTAGTATTTCACCAACCGGGTGAAATCGACGCAGAAGGTCGCCACAGCGGTTGGCGTGTTTCACCGTTTCTCTGCCAGCCGAATGCCAGGTGCGACCGGCGTCTTTGACTCCTTTAGCAAACGAGCCGTATTAGCGGCATTTGCCTACAGCGCGACCGCGCTTTTTAACGTGTCGAAGACGCTTCAGATGTTTTTTGCCGGCCCCGCCGGCCTACCAAGGTGTGATTAATGACCTCGACTTCTGTCGCCTCGCCGAGCTTCGGCGATCTGGCCCTGTTGCCTGCTGTTCTGTCCGCTGTTGAAGCACAGGGTTACCAAACTCCTTCGCCCATCCAGGCGCAAACCATTCCTGCGCTGCTGGAAGGCCGTGACATGCTGGGCCAGGCCCAGACCGGTACCGGTAAAACCGCGGCGTTCGCACTGCCGCTTCTGTCGCGCCTGGAGCTCGACCGCCGCGCCCCGCAGGTGCTGGTCATGGCGCCGACCCGCGAGCTTGCTCAGCAGGTTGCGGTATCGTTCTCCAAATATGGACAAAATCTCAAGGGCCTGGAAGTCGCCACGCTGTGTGGCGGTCAGGAGTATCGTGAGCAGCTGGGCGCGCTCAAGCGCGGCGCTCAGGTCGTGGTCGGCACCCCCGGGCGCATCATCGACCACCTGGATCGCGGCAGCCTGAAGCTCGACGGCCTCTCGGCACTGGTGCTCGACGAAGCCGACGAAATGCTGCGCATGGGCTTCATCGACGACGTCAAGCGCGTGGTTGCCGATACTCCGCAGAATGCCCAGCGCGTGTTCTTCTCAGCGACCCTGCCGACGGAAATCGAGCGCATCGTCAATCGCTACCTGGTCGACCCGGTGAAAGTGGCGATCGAATCGAAGACCACCACCGGTGAAAACATCGAACAGCGCATCGTGCGTGTCGATGGTGGCGCCAAACTCGAGGCGCTCTCGCGTATTCTCGAAGTCGAACCCGTCGACGCGGCGATCGTCTTCGTGCGCACTCGCGCGGCGTGTACCACCCTGGTCGAGCAGCTCACCGCCCGCGGCGTCAACGCCGCCGGTCTCTCCGGTGATCTGGATCAGAGCCTGCGCGAGCGCACCATCACGCGCTTGAAGCGCGGCAAGGTCGACGTGCTGATCGCCACCGACGTCGCCGCCCGCGGCCTCGACGTTCCGCGCATCACTCACGTGGTCAACTACGACCTGCCCCAGGACGCCGAAGCCTACACCCACCGTATCGGCCGTACCGGCCGTGCCGGGCGTAGCGGCGTGGCGATCACCTTCGCCGGCTTCCGCGAAGGCCGTAAGGTCGGCTGGATGGAGCAGGCGACCGGTCAGAAAATGACCGAAATGCCGCTGCCGGACGAAAGCGTCATCCGCGCCCATCGCGACGAAGTGTTCCATCACCGCGTCGTCGCTGCCCTGACCAAGGGCGCCTACGAGCAGCGTGCGCTGGTCGAGCGGCTGGCGGCCGAGGGCCACGACCCGATCGAACTCGCCTGCGCCTTTGCCGCCATGGCACGCGCCGACGAAGCGCCGATCGGCCGCCTGCAGCCGCCGCGCAAGGAGCGTGCCCCGCGTGAAGGCGGCCGTGACGGTAAGCCGCGCCGCGAGCGCTCGAGCACGCCCAGCGAAGGCATGACCCGCTACCGCGTCTCGGTCGGCCACAAGGATGGCGTCAAGCCCGGCCAGCTGGTCGGGGCGCTGGCCAACGAAGGCGGTATCGAAGGTGCGCGTATCGGGCGTATCGATATTCGCAACGCCTTCTCGGTCGTCGAGCTTCCGAGCAACCTGCCGTCCTCGATCCTGGCCAAGATGGCCCGCGCTCGCGTAGCCGGCCGTCCGCTCGAGATCAGCGAAGACGGCGGCCCGGAGCGCGCACCGCGCCGTCGCCGTGACGACGGCGACGCGCCGGTTCGCCGCCGCGAACGCGCCTGATCGCTCGCTTAAACGCGCCTCACAAGACCCCGCTTTCGAGCGGGGTTTTTTATTGGGCGCTTGGATGGGCCAGGCTATACCTGTCATCAGGACGACATTTTCTCAGGAGAGACCGCCATGGATGCAGCGCTACACGACTGGAACCTTGCGCCAAAAGAGGCCATCGCGCTACAAACCGAGCTTGCCCAACGCCTGGAGCTCAAGGACCGGCTCGACGAGGTGAGCCTCATCGCCGGGGTCGATATCGGCTTCGAGGATGATGGCGAAACCACGCGGGCCGCAGTGGTACTACTCGAGTGGGACGCGCAGAAGGCCCCGAACCTGGCGGTCGTCGAGCAGGTGGTTCACCGCGAGCCCACGCGCATGCCCTACGTGCCGGGGCTTTTGTCGTTTCGCGAGATTCCCGCCGCGCTCGGCGCGTTTAAAAAGCTTTCACGCACGCCGCAGCTGGTCATGGTCGACGGTCAGGGGATCGCCCACCCAAGAAGGCTCGGCGTGGCCGCGCACCTCGGGCTCTGGCTGGACCTTCCGACCATCGGCATCGCCAAGTCGCGCCTGTATGGCCGCTTCGAAGAAGTAGGCAGCGAGCGCGGCGACTGGAGCCCGCTCACCGCCGGGGGGGATACCCTGGGCGTGGTGCTGCGCTCGCGGGTCAACGTCAAGCCGGTGTTCGTCTCGCCCGGCCACCGTGTCTCGGTGGAAACCGCCCTGGAATGGGTCATGCGCTGTCTGGGGCGTACCAAGCTGCCGGAGCCGACTCGGCTGGCCGACCGGCTCGCATCAAGGCGCGACGAAAAAAGGCACGGGTCTAGAGCAGCGCGCTGAAACGCTCGAGCAGGCTGGTGGAGTGGGGCGTTTCTTCGATCCGGTTGATCAACTCGCTGACGTCGTCGCCCTGTTCCTCCAGCGCATCCTTCACCCGCTCGAGGTAGGCGCGCGTGATGTCGGCGTTGAACTCCGGATGAAACTGAACGCTCCACTGGCGGGTGCCGTAGCGAAGCGCCTGGTAGGGGTCGTGGTCGTTGAAGGCCAGCACCAGGGCATCGCTGGGCACGTCGAGCACCGACTGGCCGTGGGTCAAGTGCGTCAGAAAGCGCGTGGGCAGCTGGCTGAATAGCGCGTCCATGTTGGAAGCGTCGGTGCGCTCGAGCTCGAAGGTACCGGCTTCGCGGCCGTCCGGGTGATCGCCAGCGCTGCCGCCGAAGGCTTCGGCCATCAGCTGGTGGCCGTAGCAGACGCCGAACATCGGGATATCGCGCGCTCGCGCCTGCCTGAGCCAGGGTTTGAGCGCTTCGCTCCAGGGCTCCTTGTCGCTGACCATGCTGTTGGAGCCGGTGATCACGATGGCGTCGAGCGTATCGAGCGAAGGCGCCTCGGGCTCGCTTCGCGGATCCCAGGTCGTTACGGTGGCACGCGGGTTGCCGCGAAGGATGGGCGCCTCGAACAGCGCGCCGAAATCGCCGTGCTGTTCGATCACCTCGGGAAAAGCGTCACCGGTTTTTACTATCACTACCAGGGGCATGGCATACTCTTGATGAGGGATACAGCGTCTAACGGATGGACGCGGTGTATCGCGGGTGCGTAATGAGCGACTACCTATACCATGAGAGGAAACGACATGCAGCAAGTGACACGAGGCGGCACGCCAATGGACGTCGGCGGCGTGATACCCAAGGCGGGCGAAAAAGCACCGACGCTTACGCTCACCAATCGCGATCTCAAGGACGTGACACTGGCCGACTTCGCCGGCAAGCGCAAGGTGCTCAATATCATCCCGAGCGTTGACACGCCGACCTGCGCGACCTCGACCCGGCGCTTCAACGAGCTGGCCTCAAACCTTCCGGATACGGTGGTCATGGTGGTGTCAGCGGATCTGCCCTTCGCCGCGGTGCGTTTTTGCGGCGCCGAGGGCCTCGATAACGTCGAAACGCTGTCGACGTTTCGTCACCCGGAGTTTCTCGAGGCCTGGGGCGTGGCGCTGACCAATAGCGCCATGGAAGGGCTCTGTGCCCGCGCGGTAGTGGTGCTCGACCAGAACGACACCGTGCTCTACAGCGAGCTGGTCAGCGAAATCAAAAACGAACCCGGCTACGACGCTGCGCTGGCCGTACTTCAGGGCTAACGGCATGAGCCTGGGCGCGGTCAGCGTCGCGCTCGGGCGGCGCTGACCAGCGCGCTGATCAGCCGCTGCTGCGGGCGGTTGAAAATCAGCCACTCGGGGTGCCACTGCACGCCGATCAGAAAGTCGTGATCTTCGGATTCGATTCCCTGAACCAGCCCGTCGCGGTCGCGGGCGACGATACGGATACCGCGACCGGCCACGTTCACCGCCTGGTGGTGCAGGCTATTGACCCGACACCAGCTGACGTCCAGAAGCCCGTGCAGTTGGCTGCCCTTGACGATATCGACGGTCTTGCGCGGCAGCACCGTGCGCCGACGCTTCAAACCCTCGTGAGTGGTGTAGATGTCCGGGTCCAGGGTGCCGCCCTGGTGCACGTTGATCAGCTGGGCGCCACGGCAGATGCCCAGCACCGGCGTGTGCGCGGGAATGAAGCGGGCCAGCAGATCAAGTTCCAGATCGTCCCGGGCCGGGTCGAGGCGCACGTCGAGCTGTACCTCGCCGCCGTAGAGCGTGGCCTGAATATCGTCGCCGCCGCCGATGATCAGCCCATCGAGAGTGTCGGGGCGTGGGCGTGACGGCGACAGCCGCAAGGGTCGACCGCCGTGACGCCACACGGCGAACCAGTCGAACCACCACGCCAGGTGGCTCTTGCGATCAGAGGTGGTGATACCGATCAAGGGGCGCGTCATCAGTGGCCTCGTGTCCTTGTTTAGCGGCGGCGTCGTAAGCGTTTGAGCCAGCGAAAAAGCCGCGTCGTAAGCGTCCGGGTGTGGCGGTCGATATAGGTATCGCACCGGGCGTTGAGGGTGGCCTCATCAGCGGCCAGCTGCTCGACCTCGACCCAGCGGTTCCACTCCAGCATCGAGCCCCAGTCGGGCTTTGAGAGCTCGGCATTGGGCAAACGGTAGTGAAAGGTCGGGCGCGCCTTGGTGAGCCGATTGTGCAGCAGCGCATGGGGATGTTTCGGGCGCAGATGAGCGAACAGCGGCAGCAGGTCGAGCTCGCGGTTGCGTGTCGGGTTGTAATAGAGGTAATCATCAATGAACTGATCGAGCCCCGGCGCGTAGCCTCGGTCGAGCACCTTGAGCGCGTACTCTTTCGGGAACGGGTTAGCGTGGGGCAGCACCTCGCGGGTGATGTCGACCTTGATCTCGTCGCGCAGCCACTGAGCCAGCAGCAGGTAGGCGCGCAGATGTGACAACAGATAGTCGACATCGAGCGCCGCGACTTCCGGGTTCAGGTGCAGGCCAAAGCCGTAGAGCAGGCTGGCATCGGTGCCCTTGGCGCCTTTCTCGCGCAGCGCCTGGAACAGCGTATCGAGGGTGTCGAGCTCGTCCCAGGGCACCGGCGGGCAAACGATCTCGGTCGGCACCAGGCCTGTGACCATGTCGCCGATCAGCGCCCGGGTCTTGCGGTGAAATTCGACGCGTCGCTGGCGCTGCTGGCGCGCCCACTCGCTGTCGTCGGCGTGCTCGTCGTCTACGAGCGTCTCGTCCGGGTGGGCGTACTGGGTGTCGAGCTCGATGCCGAAGGTGCCAAAGCGGGTATCGCGTACCCGCAGCCGGTGCGGGTTGAGCGTATCGATCTCACCCCCGAACAGCGCCTGGACCAGCTGCGCGGTCTCCTGCGGGGGGAGTCCCGCAAATTCGATTTCCACGCCGACCCGTCGCGTTTGGCCGCGATCGTTCAAGCGGTGGGGAGGCGCCTGCAGCGTCATCTCTGTATCCTTGAGGTGAACGTTTGAGCCTTCAGCCTATCATAGTCAGGCGGCCGGCTAAGCGGTATTCGCGGGCCTGGCCAACCCGGTACATTACTCATTATCATGGTCGCTCGTTTACGCGGCGACGCTTCAAGCCATGGACCCGCACGCATCGTTTTAGCCCGGAGGCGCATGTGCGAAAGCACTCCTTGATCACGTTCGTTTTGAGTATCGCGCTTTGGGGGCTTTCTGCCCTTATGGGCTCGGCCCAGGCTCAGGGGGTCGACCTGCCGAGCCTGACCGGCGGCGGTGAGCAAAGCGAGCAACCCCAGGTGAGCAACGACGAGTTCCAGAGCTCGCTTGCCGATGTCATCCGGCTGCTCGAAAACGAGGAGCAGCGCAGCGCGCTGCTCGATTCACTGCGTGAGCTGCAAACGACGTCCGAGGCCGCCGAGGAGCAAGGCCAGGCGCGCCAGGGGCTTCTCGGGGCGCTGGCGGATACGCTCAGCGACCTGGGCGATCAGGCGCAGTCCGGCCACTCGCCGGTCGATGAGTGGTCGCGCCAGCTTCTACAGGGCGCGGAGGATTTGCGCGCGCTCAACGCCGGCACCGGCCAGGGCGAGGCGATTCGTGAGGTGGTCGACGCCGCCGTGCTCGCCGCCATCTGGGTGGCGCTTCTGATCGCCATGATCGCCTTCGGGCGACTCGTCGCCACTCGGCGCGAGTGGCCGCTGGATCTGCCCCGAGACCCCAAGGCCTGGCTGCTGGTGGCGCACTTTTTCCGCCGTATGCTGCCCTGGGCGCTGTCGTTCGCGGTGATTCTTGGCATCGGCCAGCTCTTACCCTACAGCGCCGGGCGTACCCTGGTGCTGGTCGTGGCGTACGTCTGCCTGTGCGGGCGGGCGCTTTCCGTGGTGTTCGAAACGGTCATTGCGTTCTTTAGCCGCGGCCATCGCTTCACCGCCGTGCAGCAACTGCAGAATCAGGCGCTGCGCGGGCTATTTCTGATCGGCGCGCTGATCGCCCTCGGCGATGCGGTCAACTCCATTCGCCTGGTCGACCTTCTCGGCGGTGAGCTTGCCAGTCTCGTCTCGGTGCTTGCCAACATGCTGGCGGCGCTTTTGGCGGCGCGCTTCATCATCAAGTTCAAGCGCCCGATTCGCCACTTGATCTGCAATCGCCCCTACAAGCAACGCCGCGACGCCAGCGCCGCAGTGGAAATGGTGCGTACCCTGGGCGGGCTGTGGCACATTCCGGCCCTGTTGATGGTCGGCGGCTCGCTGTTGGCGATCTTCATCACCGTGGGCGATGTGGCGACGGCCCTGGCGCGCTCGATCATCTCGGCGAGCCTTCTGGTACTGACGCTGGTGGTCACCGGGCTTCTGCGCCGCCAGGCCGAGCGGCTGACCAAACGCCGCCACCGGCGCCGCCATAGCCAGTACCGCAAACGTCTGGAGCGCTTCGGTTTCGTGCTGGCGCATCTGTGCGCGTGGATGGTGTTCGCCGAGCTTTCGATGCAGGTGTGGGGCGGCTCGCTCTTTGGCCTGGGCCAGCAGGCGGTGGCCAGCGCCCGTATCGGCCAGGCGCTGGTGAGCCTGGGCGCGACCATTCTGATCGCCTGGCTTGTGTGGATCTTCGCCGATACCGCCATTTCGCGGGCGCTGACTTCTTCTGCGCGCTCGCGCGGGCGCCGCGTCAATCAGGCCCGGGCGCAGACGATCACGCCAATGATCCGTAACGTCATCTTCGTCACCATCTTAATCATCGCGGTGATCGTGGGGCTTGCCAATATCGGGGTGAACGTGACGCCGCTGCTCGCCGGTGCCGGTGTCATCGGTCTGGCGATCGGTTTTGGGGCCCAGACGCTGGTGCAGGATTTGATAACCGGCATCTTCATTTTGATCGAGGATTCGTTGGCGGTGGACGACTTCGTTCAGATCAACAGCCATATGGGCACCGTCGAAGGCCTGACGCTGCGCACGGTGAAGCTGCGCGATCTCGACGGCATCGTGCATATCATCACCTTCAGCCGGATCGAGTCGATCCACAACATGTCGCGCCAGTTCGGTATCGCGTTGATGCGTATCCGGATTCCCTACGACATGCACATTGACGACGCCATCACGCTGATGCAGGAGACCGCGCAGGAGCTCAGGAAAGACCCGATGATGCGCCACTACATCTGGTCACCGCTGGAGATGCAGGGCGTGCAGGGCTTCGAGGATGGCTGCCCGATCCTGCGTATGCGCTTTCGCACCGCGCCGGAGATGCAGTGGGATGTGTCGCGCGCCTTCAACCTGCTGCTCAAGCAGCGCATGGAAGCGCAGCACATCGACCTTGGCGTGCCGCGGCTCAGCCTCAGCATGGAGCCGCGCTCTCAGCGTGAGGTCGACGAAACCGCAGGCACCGACTTCTTTATCGAGACTGAAAACGAAGAGCCGGATGGCCCGCGCAAGCGGCCACCGCCGCCCCGGCCGGCGCCGCGGCCCACCGAGGCCGAAACGCGCCGGGACGAGCGCGAGCGCGCCTCAGAAACGACCCGAACCCAACCACGCGAGCAGGGCCAATCCCAGAGCGAGGCCTACGCCAGCACCCATGGTGAAAACGGCGACGAGTAGCCACGCGCTCGGCGCGCCGCGCCAGCGCTCGAAAAACGCAACCGCCTGCGCGATTTGGTTGGAAAGCGCCGCACGCCGTGGCATGCGGGTTTCGGCGGGCAGCGAGAAGTCGTTGGCCGCTTCGCCCTGCCAGTGCGGCGCGTGGGTCAGGCCAAGCCCGGCTCTGAGCCGGCCGATATCGCCCAGGGTACGGTGTAGCTCGTCGTAGCGCGCACGGTGGCAGGGGTCGCCCAGAGTCGCCTCGCCATCGCGGCGAAGCGCACTGTGGGCGCAGCGCGAAAGCGCCGCGTCGAGCGTGGGCTGGTCAACCGATGGCGACAGGGCAAGGCGCTTGTAAAGGTCGCGCATGAAAAACTCTCGGCAGTGAGTGGTGCATTCAAAATGGCGAGCATGGGGTGCGCGCAGGATTCTGGCCGTCAAAGGCTCGCCTTGATCAGATAATCATAGGCGCTTTTGATGCGTTGAAACCGCTTCGAGGCCAGCGCCACGTGGTGCTCGCTTTTGGCGTAGGCGCGATCCGGGTGGTGAAGCTGCGCCAGGCGCCGATAAGCGCGGCGAATCTCCTCGCGGCTGGCGCCGGGCGCGAGCCCCAGCACCGCCAGCGCCCGGCGGCTCTTGTAGGCATCGGAAGGCGCGGCCTGGGCGCGCTCACGCCTGGCGCTTTCGGCGTTTTCACGCTCCTGTCTCTGGCGCTCTTCCCGGGCGCGTTGCTCCCTTGCCCGTTGCTCCGCCTGCGTCTTTTCCGCCTGCGCTTGACGATAGGCGCTATCTTCGCGCAGCCAGTAGTCGTGGCGGCTGATATCCTCGGGCGGCGTCAGCGCGGTGCCGGTCAGCTCGAGAAAAAACGCCGCCAGGGCATCGGGTTCG
Organism: Halomonas sp. HNIBRBA4712; assembly: GCF_043558675.1. Lineage (NCBI taxonomy): Bacteria > Pseudomonadati > Pseudomonadota > Gammaproteobacteria > Oceanospirillales > Halomonadaceae > Halomonas > Halomonas sp. HNIBRBA4712. The sequence goes on from NZ_JBIFXR010000001.1 coordinate 831,163, forward strand.
AAAGCGAGCAGGTCAGCCAGAAAGCGCAGCACGTAATGATTGGCCGGCGACAGCGCGCCGTCATCGGTCGCCAACAGGATGGCCTGATGCAGAACGGCGGGCCGACGCGCCGGCGGACACTCGCTTTGTACGATCTCGGCGGCCAACTGCAGCGCCCGGGTATCCTCGCCTGCGATCTCCAGCACGCATTTGAGCCCGTGGCCGTGGGTAAAGCGCTCGCCGGCGCGCGCCAGGCGCTGTAGCCGCTGGGTCGGTGAAAGCTCGGGGCGTTTGCACAGCACCCAAGCCAGCAGCAGAAGCACCGCCGAATCCACCTGGCTATGGCTTTCGACCAGCATTCGCTCGAAGCGCGAGAAACGGGCGGTGGGCATTCGGGCTCCGGGGAAGTCAATCGTGGCGAGCCATAGTCGCCCGAGCCCGAAACGATGGCAAGCCCGCGTCCAGCGCTGGCGAATAACGGCCCGGACCAGTATCGTCACACTCAAGCCACTTTCAACTGTGAGGACACACGCCCAGGTGATCAACGTCGAGCGTAAAAATAGCTTCCAGCTTCGGCTGACCCGGCGGCTCAAGGAGGAAACCTCGCACCGGCTTGACGTTTATCTGTTCGTGCCCGGCGAGCTGGGGCTCAGCACCCAGCTGATCACCGAGGAGGCGTTTTTCCATAGCGCCGTGCAGGTGTCGCGCACCTACTACAGCGATGAGTACCACCTGCCGCTGGTGCACAGCCGTTTGGCGAGCCGCAACCGGCTGGGCAGCGAATCCTACCGGTTGAGCCTGAGTCTTTACGCCTACCAGTACGTGATCGCGCTCGAGCAGGCGGTACAGACGATTCTTGCCGACACCCGCTCGCTGCGTCTGGACAAGAAAGAGCCGCTCACCGAAGCGGAGCTTGAAAGCCGCGAAACGCTGCTGGGCAAGGTCGACGAGGTCAATCAGCTCAGCGAGGAGATCCTCAAGCGGCTACGGCGCAACGAGCCCGGCGACGAAACGCTCTACAAGTATTTCGCCAATATCGACAACTATCTCTCCTGGTTCACCGAGCAGCAGCGTTTGGCGCTGGTGGCGCACCTGCCCCGCGGCGGCGTTTTCAACCCGGTGCGCGCACAGCTGATCAATCTGAGTGAGATCGAGAACGACTACCGCCGCGAGCGTCAGTACAACGCTGAGCGGGTGATGGCGGATCCTACCCGCATGTCCAACAAGATGCGCCTGCTGCGCCGGTTGATCGAGTATCCGATTACGCTAAAGCAGGAGTCGCTGGAGCTTGGCAACATGGAGCAAAAGGCGGTCAAGGGGCTGGCCACTGCCGTGGTGATGGTCTTCGTCACGCTCGGGGTGCTGCGGCTGCGCCAGGAGGTCGGGGACTTCACCGCCATTTTCGTGCTGGCGATGGCGTTTTTGTACGCCATGCGTGAGGTGTTCAAGGATGATTTGCGCAATACCCTGTGGCGGGTGCTGCGCAAGGGGCGCCCGAAATGGCGGCGCCACTACAAGGACGCCACCCGCGATGTGCTGGTTGGCCACCAGTTCGAGTGGTTCAACTACAAACGCTACGCCTCGCTCGACGAGGAGATTCGAAAGCTGCGCCACCGCAACGTCGCCCAGCGCGAGGAACTGGTGCTGCACTACCGCTCCCGCTCGCGCATGTCGCCCACACGCTTTTTGAGCGGCTACGAGCACACCCGCGAAACGCTGACGCTGGATATCTCGCTACTCACCCGGCTGATGAGCAAAGGCAAGCACCACATCTACCGACTCAAGGAGGGCCAGGTAGTGCGCGAAGGCGTCGAGCGCCGTCACCTGTTCAATCTGGTGATTCGCGAAACCGGCAGCGAAGACGAGCCCCACCTGGCGCGCTGGAAGGTCGTGGTCAGCCGCTCCGGCATCGTCGACGTCGAACGCGTCGACCAGGGAACAGCCAACGAAAAGCGCCCCTGAGGGCACTCCAACGATTCACGACTCACCCCTTACCATTCACGACTTACCACTTACCACTTACCACTTACCATTTACGCCTCACCCACAACCCGCTCAATCGCCTCTTCGAGTTTTTCGACACTGCGCTCGGTGTGGTGCAGCTTGTCGAGCCCAAAGAGCCCGATGCGGAAAGTAGAAAAATCGTCGCCTTCGTCGCACATCAGCGGCACACCGCCGGCCACCTGCACGCCGGCCTCCGCCAGCTTGCCGACGATACCGCCATCCTCGGTATAGCTGACCACCACGCCGGGCGCTTGAAAGCCCTCGGCGGCCACACTCTTGAATCCCTGGCGGGCGAGCATGGCGCGTACCTGGCCGCCGAGCTCGATCTGCTCCTGCTTCACCTTGTCGAAGCCGTACGCGCGGGTCTCTTCCATGATGGCGCTAAGCGTTCGCAGGGCGTCGGTGGGCATGGTGGCGTGGTACGCGTGGCCGCCGTTTTCATAGGCCTGCATGATGGCGTGCCACTTGCCCAGATCGCAGGCGAAGCTGTTGCTCTGGGTGGTATCGAGGCGCTCGACGGCGCGGCGCCCGAGCATCACCATGGCGCAGCAGGGCGGGCCGCTCCAGCCTTTCTGCGGGGCGCTGACCACCACGTCGATATTCAGGTTCTGCATATCGACCCACAGCGTACCGGCAGCGATGGCATCGAGCACGAACAGCGCCCCGACCTCGCGGGCGGCTTTACCCACTTCGCGAATGTAATCATCCGGCAGCAGAATGCCGGCGGAGGTTTCCACCTGGGGGGCGAAGACCACGGCGGGTTTTTCCGCGCGGATACGCTCGGCGACCTCGCTTGCCGGCACCGGGGCGAAGGGCGCGCGCGAATCCGCGGGGCCGGTCCGGCGCGCCTTGAGCGCCTGGTGGTGGTCGGTCAGCCGACCCATCTCGATGATCTGCGTCCAGCGGTAGCTGAACCAGCCGTTGCGCACCACCATGACGTTCTCGTTCTGAGCGAACTGGCGCGCCACCGCTTCCATACCGAAGGTGCCGCTGCCGGGCACGATGACGCTGGCCTCGGCGTTATAGACCTCTTTCAGGGTGGCGGAAATGTCGCGCATCACGTGCTGGAAACGCTTCGACATGTGGTTCAGCGAGCGGTCGGTGTAGACCACGGAGTATTCGAGCAGACCGTTGGGGTCGACGTTGGGTAACAAAGCCGCCATGGCGTTTCTCCTGAAGTGGGGGAGCGGGAAGGGACTTCAGCATACGAGGATTAGGCAGGGGGTGCCAGCCAGGCCCCGCCGGACGAACGGCAGGGCCTTGGGCATCAGCGCGGCGGCAGCTGCTCGGGGCCGAAGGCGTCCGGCAGCAGTTGCTCCATGCTGTAGGTTTTCAGGATCTCGCCTTCGCGGGAGACGACGTGGATCTCGGTCTCCGGCGTGGCGAACTCGCGAATGCGCTGGCGACAGTCGCCGCAGGGCGTGCACAGGTGATCCCCCGGGCCCATCACAAATACTTTGGCCAGCTGGCGGTGGCCAGAGGTGACCATCGCCGAAATCGCCGAGCCTTCGGCGCAGACGCCCTTGTAATGGGCGACTTCGACGTTGCAGCCGACGAACTGCTCGCCGCCCGGCGTTTCCATGATGGAGGCGACCGGGTGGTCGGAGTAGGGCACGTAGGCGTTGGCCAGCGCCTTGGTCAGCTTCTCGAGCAGGGCGTCGTCGATTTTCATGCTGTTTCCTTGAGCGCGCCCTTGTCGCGCAGCACCGCCTCGAGGGCGATGGTCATCATGTCGTTGAAGGTGCTCTGGCGCTCGGCGCTGGAGAGCGAGTCGCCCTTGAGGATGTGATCCGACACGGTACAGATCGTCAGCGCCCGGGCGCCGAACTCGGCGGCCACGCCGTAGAGCCCCGCGGCTTCCATCTCGACGCCGACGATGTTGTAGCGCTTCATCAGCTCGGCCATCTGCTCCTGGGGGTTGTAGAACAGATCCGCCGAGAAGATGTTGCCCACCTTGACCGGCACGTTCTGCGCTTTGGCGGCGGCCACGGCGTGGCTCGCCCACTCGAAGTCGGCGATGGCGGCCAGGTCATGATCATTGAAGCGCATGCGGTTGACCTTGGAGTCGGTGCTGGCGCCCAAACCAATCACCACATCGCGCACGTTGACGTCGTCACGCACCGCGCCGCAGGAGCCCACGCGAATGATCGACTTCACCCCAAAATCGGTGATCAGCTCCTTGGCGTAGATCGACACCGACGGAATCCCCATGCCGTGACCCATCACCGAGACTTCGACGCCGCGGTAGGTGCCGGTGAAGCCAAGCATGCCGCGCACGTCGTTGACCTGGCGCACGTTCTCCAGATAGTTCTCGGCAATGTACTTTGCCCGCAGCGGGTCGCCGGGCATGAGCACGGTATCGGCGAAATCGCCCTTTTCAGCGTTGATATGCGGCGTTGCCATGCAAACTCCTCGATTATCCAGTCAGTGGGTCAGGCCACGCGGGGCAGAAAGCTTTCGCCGTCGTCCATTGCGCGCAGCACGAAGTAGTCGGCCAGGGTCTGACCGATATCGGCGAAGGTGTCGCGCTTGCCAAGCGGCCCCGGCGCGAAAGTGCCACCGCGCACCAGAATCGGCACGTACTCACGGGTGTGCTCGGTGCCTTTCCAGCTCGGGTCGCAGCCGTGGTCTGCAGTGAGAATCAGCAGATCTTCATCATCAAGCGCCTCGAGAAGCTCCGGCAGGCGGGCGTCGAAGTGCTCGAGCGCGGCTGCGTAGCCGGCAATGTCGCGGCGGTGGCCGTAGAGCGAGTCGAAGTCGACGAAGTTGGCCATGATGTAGGTCGGCTTGTCGCGGCGGTCGGTACGCGCGATTTCGCCAAGGGTTGCCTCCATCAGCGCGTCGTGGCCGCTCGCCTTCACCTTGTGGGTGATGCCGCAGTGGGCGTAGATGTCGGCGATCTTGCCGATCGACACCACCTCGCCGCCGGCCTCCGCAAGCTTCTGCAGCACCGTCGGCGTGGGCGGCTCGATGCTGTAGTCGCGGCGGTTGCCGGTGCGCTCGAAGGTCTTCGCGCTCTCGCCGACGAAGGGCCGCGCGATGACCCGGCCGATGTTGTAGGGCTCGAGCAGCTCGCGCACGGTTTCGCACAGCGCGTAGAGCTTCTCGAGGCCGAAGTGCTCCTCGTGGGCGGCGATCTGGAATACCGAATCCGCCGAGGTGTAGACGATCGGCTTGCCGCTTTCGACGTGCTCCTCACCCAGGCGCGCGATGATCTCGGTGCCCGAGGCGTGGCAGTTGCCCAGCACGCCGGGGAGCTCGGCTTGCTCGACGATTTGCTCCAGGAGTTCCGGCGGAAAGCTCTGCTCTTTATCGAGGAAGTAGCCCCAGTCGAAGCGCACCGGCACGCCGGCGATTTCCCAGTGGCCGGACGGCGTGTCCTTGCCGCTGGAGATCTCCCGGGCGTGGGCGTAGGCGCCGGTCAGCTCTTCAGGTAGCTCGACGCCTTCGGCGACGCTGCCGGTGGCATCCCGGTGGGCGTGGAAGAGACCAAGCCTGCCCATATTGGGCAGTTTCAAGGGGCCGCTACGGGTGTCGGTGTCCGCCTCGCCGCGGGCACAGGCAGCGGCGATGTGACCGAGCGTATCGGCGCCCTGGTCGCCGAAGTCAGCGGCGTCCGGCGCCGAGCCGATGCCGAAGGAGTCGAGTACCACTACGATGGCGCGTCGCATTAGGCTTCTCCTCTGAAGGTATCCTGAATCAGCGTATCCGCCTCGGCGGCGTTCTGCCCAAGGCTGATCGCGGCCTTGAGCTGCTCGGCGGCGCGGCGTGCGGCGTCCTCATTAGCCGCGTGAACGAAGGCCAGCGGTGTATCGGCATCGACGCGATCACCGATCTCGGCAATCGCGCTGAAGCCGACGCTGTGATCGACCTTGGCGTCGTTACGCAGCCGCCCGCCGCCGAGCTCGACCACGCTCATGCCCACCGCCCGGGTGTCGATGCGCGAGACGATGCCCGCGTTATCGGCGTAAATCGGCTTCACCACGTTCGCTTTGGGCAGGTAGTGCTCGCTTCGCTCCATGAAGTCCTTCGGCCCGCCGAGCTCCGACACCATGCGTGCGAACACCTCGGCGGCGGCCCCGGAGGTCAGCGCCTTGTCGAGCTTGGCCAGCGCCTCGTCGCGGCTCTGGACGAGCTTGCCCGCCAGCAGCATCTCGACGGCGAGCTCGCGAGTGACCTGCATCACCCGGCTTTGCGGGCGCTCGCCGCGCAAAAGCGCAAGCGTCTCGACGATTTCCACCGCATTGCCGGCACAGGGCGCCAGCGGCTGGCTCATGTCGGTCAGAAGGGCGGTGGTCGGCGTACCGGCCTGGGTGGCCACGTTGGCGATGCTCTCGGCGAGCTCGCGGGACTTTTGCGGCGTCGGCATGAAAGCGCCGCTGCCGACCTTGACGTCCATCACCAGCGCATCCAGCCCCGAGGCGAGCTTCTTGCCGAGGATCGAGGCGGTGATCAAGGGAATCGACTCCACCGTGCCGGTGATGTCGCGCACGCCGTAAATACGCTTGTCCGCCGGGGCGAGGTTGCCGGTCTGGCCGATGATGGCAACGCCCGTGGACTGGACGATCTGGCCGAAGCGCTCTGGAGCGGGGTAGGGGTCGTAGCCCGGGATCGACTCGAGCTTGTCGAGCGTGCCGCCGGTGTGGCCGAGCCCGCGCCCGGAAATCATCGGAACGAAGGCGCCGCAGGCCGCGACCCAGGGACCGAGCACCAATGACACCAGGTCGCCCACGCCGCCGGTGGAGTGCTTGTCGACCACCGGGCCGGGCAGGTTCAGCGAGTCCCACTGCATGACGTGGCCGGAGTCGCGGGTGGCGGTGGTCAGCGCGACTACTTCCTCGCGGGTCATGCCGTTCAGGTACACCGCCATGGTGAAGGCGCCGATCTGGGCGTCGCTGATGCGATCGTCCGCGATACCCTGGACGAAGTGCTTGATCTCATTGATGGCAAGCGCCTGGCCATCGCGTTTCTGGCGAATGAATTCCTGGGGGAGCAGGTGTGCCATGCTTAGTAGCCTCCTTCTTGCGTTGCAGCGTCGGCGTCCGGGTTCAGCGTCATCAGTACATCGCCGAGCAGGCTCGAGGCGCCGAAGCGAAAGTGGGCGGGCGTGACCCAGTGCGGGCCCATGATGTCGGCGGCGAGTTTCAGGTACTCGGCGGCCTCCGTGACGGTGCGCACGCCGCCGGCGGCCTTGAAGCCCACGTTCTGGCCGCTTTGCTTGATCGCGGTGAGCATGATCTCGGCGGCCTCGAGCGTGGCGTTGGTGGCGACCTTGCCGGTGGAGGTCTTGATGAAGTCGGCGCCGCCTTCGATGGCGAGCTCGCTTGCACGCTTGATCAGCTCCGGCGTTTTCAACTCGCCGGACTCGATGATGACCTTGAGAATGGCCTGGCCGCCGCAGGCCGCCTTGCACATTTCGACGAGCTCGCGGCCGGTCTCTTCGTCGCCGGCCATCAGGGCGCGGTAGGGGAACACTACGTCGACTTCGTCGGCGCCGGAGGCCACGGCTTCGCGGGTTTCCCGCGCCGCGCCCATGATGTCGTCGCCGCCAGCGGGGAAGTTGGTGACCGAGGCGATCTTCACCTGGCCTTTCAAATTATGCGCGGTCAGCGCGCGCGCGGCGGTGACGATGAACTGCGGGTAGACGCAGACGGCAGCTGGGGTCCCGACCGGGGTTTTGACCATCTGGCAAAGCGACTCGATGCGCGCATCGGTATCGTCGTCGTTAAGGCTGGTGACGTCCATCAGGGCGAGCGCTTGTTTAGCGGCGTGAATCAGGTCGGAAGAAGCGGTCATGGCGTTCTCGCATTGGTATGAATTCGGTAATGGGTATGAATTCGGTAAGTGACAAAATGCATGGCCTAAAAAGCATGCGTATAAAACACGAACGGGCACTGCGCCTGGCCGTGCCCGTTCGCTCACGCTGCGGCGGGGCCTACGCCGCGATACTGCCCAGCGCAATGAAAAAGCCCGCGATCGACGCCGACATCAAGTTCGACAGCGTCCCCGCCAGTACGGCCTTGACACCGTAGCGGGCGATTTCGTTGCGCCGCGTGGGCGCGATGCTGCCAAGCCCGCCCAGCAAAATAGCGATGGAGGAGAGGTTGGCGAAGCCGCACAGCGCGAACGAAAGAACCGCTTGGGTATGAGGCGTCATGGTTTGACCGGTTGCGGCCACCACCTGTTCCCCATCGATGTAGGGCGCCAGGTTGATGAAGGCGACGAACTCGTTGACCACGATTTTCTGGCCAATGAAGGAGCCGGCAAGCGTGGCCTCGGACCAGGGGACGCCGAGCAGAAACGCCAGCGGCGCGAACAGCCAGCCCAGAATCAGCTCGAGGCTCAGCGACTCGAAGCCGACCCAGCCGCCCACGCCGCCGAGAATGCCGTTGACCAGCGCGATCAAGCCGATGAAGGCCAGCAGCATCGCGCCGACGTTGGCGGCGAGCATCAGCCCGGAGCTCGCCCCGGAAGCCGCGGCGTCGAGCACGTTGACCGGCTTGTCTTCCTGCTCCTTGAGCTCTTCATCCACTCTGGAAACGTTGTCGGCGTCCTGGTTGTCGCGGGTTTCCGGCATGATCAGCTTGGCGAACAGAAGCCCGCCAGGTGCTGCCATGAACGACGCCGCCACCAGGTACTCCATGGGAATGCCGAGCTGGGCGTAGCCCGCCAGTACCGAGCCCGCTACCGACGCAAGACCCCCACACATCACCGCAAAGAGTTGCGACGGCGTCATGCGCGCGATGAACGGGCGCACGACCAGCGGGGCCTCGGTCTGGCCAACGAAGATATTGGCGGTGGCCGAGAGCGACTCGGTGCGCGAGGTGCCGAGCGCCTTCTGCAGCGCCCCGCCGAGAATGCGGATGATCCACTGCATGATCCCCAGGTAATAAAGCACGGCGATCAGTGAGGAGAAAAAGATGATGACCGGCAGTACGCGCACGGCGAAGACGAAGCCGATGCTCTCGACATCGGCCAGCCCACCGAAGAGAAAGTCGATGCCGTCGTTGGCGAAGACCAGCACCTGGCTGACGCCGAAGGAGATGGTTTGCAGAAACGCCTGGCCAAACGGAATGTAGAGCACGAACGCGCCGATACCCGCCTGAATGGCGAAGGCGCCGAGCACCGTGCGCAGGCGGATGGCCTTGCGGTCATAAGAGAACAGCAGGGCGATGGCCACCAGGGTGGCCATGCCGACCAAGCTCATAAGGAGTGTCATAAGGGGATCCTTTGAGTGGCGAGGGGGCGCCTCGCGTTACAGGAAGTTGAGCTTGACCGAGTAGATCATCGCGTTCTGATAGACGTTCGGCGCGCCCAGCTTGTTATCAGAGTAGCGGTATTGCACGCCGGTAGTGATCAGATCCGCTGGATGCCACCAGAGCCCTACCGCGCCGTTGGTACCGGTGCTGCCTGCGGTGCCGCCCACGTAGTTCTGCTCGAGGTAGTCGCTGGCGCGATCAAACGTCTGCTCGTGCCAGTTGGTCACGCTGAAACCCTGATCGAAGGCGGTGAAGTCGTAACCCGCGACCCAGCCGGCCATGTAGCCGTTCATGCCGGTGTAGCCGTCACTTTGCACCCGCGCCGGGCCGATGAACGGCTTGAACCAGAGGCCGTTATCGAACGTGGTACGATAACCCAGGCCCAGAATCTGATCCTGCTCGCGGCCATCGAAGCCGTAGTCGCGGAAATCGTAAATGTGGGCGTAGAGCGAGAAGGGCGTGTCGCCGAGATAAATGTGCGAGGTCACCTTGCCCGCGGTGCGGAAGTTGTCCTTGCCGCCGCTCGATTCGTCGAACTGGTCGTTGGTCGGGTTTTCGAAATCGAAGAAGCCGTAGAACTCGCCCCAGCCAAAGCCCACGCCACCTTCGAGTTCGACGTAGGTGAAGTCACTCTTGGCCGCGTTGTTGGCGGTACGCCGCTCGGTACCGTTGGACCAGTCCAGGTAGTTCACCGAGACGTTGGCAAACGACCACAGCCGGTCGAGAGTGCGCGGCTCGGGGTCGTCAGCCAGCGCCTGAGGGGCGAGCAGCGTGCCGGCTAGCGCCGTGCCAGAGATAAGAGAAAGGGTGCGAAAAGTGCGTTGAGCGGTCATAAGGCCTCAAAATGATCGTAATAGCGCAGCAGCCCCCGGGATTTTTGTAGGGGGTAAAGGTATATAGCGCTGGGGTTTCATGGCTGCGGGCTGGCGGATGTTATAATTATAACATTCAGTGTTATTCCTTTAACACCGATTTGCAAGAATCGCGCGAAGAGGGTGTCGGCATCATGAACGATCGTCGAGAAGAGCGGCTGGCGCTTTTGAAAGAAGCGCTCGAACGCCACACGCTGCTGCCACTGCGCGACGCGGCTACGCTGTGTGGCGTGAGTGAAATGACCATTCGCCGCGATCTACAGGGGGGCGCTGCGCCGATTCAGCTCGCCGGCGGGCGGTTGTTCAAGCTGCCGGCCGCGCCGGCTTATGATCTCGCCGAGCAGCAGGAAGTGGATTATCCGGTAAAGTATCGCCTGTGTGAGCGAGCGCTCGATTTTATCGACGAGGAGGATACGCTGTTCATCGACTGCGGCTCCACATTGACGCCGCTGCTCGGGTTTCTGTCGCGCTTTAGAGCGCTCACGGTCGTCACTTACGCGCTCAACGTCGCAAGCGCCGTGTCGACGCTTCCCAATGTTAGGCTAGTGCTGTTGGGCGGACTTTACTATCCCGCGTCGCAATCCTTTGGTGGAGATAACGTGGCCTTCGAGATTCGCCGGCTGGGGATCAACAAGGCGCTGATATCGGCGGCCGGCGTCGACGATCAACAGGGCGTGAGCTGCTTTCATTTTCACGAGGTCGCGCCCAAGCGGGCGGCGATCGAGTGCGCTGAAAAGCGAATTTTGCTGATCGATAAACGCAAAATGGGTGTTGTTCGACCGGCCTATTTTGCTACTCTTGGCGACTTTGATGCGCTGGTGACCGACGATGCGCTCGTTTCAACGCGATTCGAGCAGCGCCTGTCGTCGTTTCCGGCCATCGCCATGACTGGCCAAAAGTGCGATGACTAGTGGTTCCGGCAGAGCAGGGTGCGGCAATGCGTCGCTTTCTGCGCACGCCTGATCGGTAGAAAATAATCGCGCTTGTGTATGTGCGTTCAACGCACGCCAGGTTCGCTACCAACCCCATGCGGTAGCGCATATTTTTCCCGGTGTTATCAGGCGTTGCTCTAGTGCCCTGGGAAAAATATGGGGTGCTAGTGGGTCGCCCATGCGGCAGTACGTTCGACGCGCCGTATGACGACCAGTTCCAAAACGCAACTCTGACGAGATCGCACCATGCAACAACCCTCCCAATGGCGCAGGCGTGGCACTTTCCTGGTGCTGCTGGCGCTGTGCTTGCTCCTTGCAGGCTGTAGCTCGGCCCTGATGGACCCAAAGGGCGATGTTGGTGAAGCACAGCGTTCGCTGATCCTGAGCGCCTTTGGCCTGATGCTCATCGTGGTTATTCCCGTCATCGTGCTTACCATTGCCTTCGGCTGGCACTATCGGCGTAACAACACCGTCGCACAGTACCTGCCGGACTGGGCGCACTCCAACGTGATCGAAGGCATCGTGTGGCTGGTCCCGGTCGTCATCGTCGGTATTCTGGCGGTCATCACCTGGCGCTCCTCCCACGAGCTCGACCCGCACCGCCCGCTGGAAAGCGATGTGCCGACGCTCGAAATTCAGGCGGTTTCGCTGGATTGGAAATGGCTGTTCATCTACCCGGAGCAGGGCGTGGCCTCGGTCAACGAGATGGCCATCCCGGTCGACACGCCGGTGCGTATCCGCGTGACCTCTGGTTCGGTCATGAACTCGCTGTTCATTCCGCGCCTGGGCACCCAGATCTACGCCATGGCGGGCATGGACAACGACGTTCACCTCATTGGTAACGAAATCGGTACCTACTGGGGCCGCTCCACCAACTACAGCGGTGCGGGTTTCGCTGGCATGGTCTTCGATGCCTACGTTACCTCCGACGAGGACTTCGACGCGTGGATTGCTGACGTCGCGGCTTCTCCGGATGCGCTGACCTACCCGGAAGGATACTCGGAGCTCGCCGAGCGCTCGTCGTTCGTCCCGGTCCAGTACTTCTCCGACGTCACGCCCGAGTTCTACGAGCGGTTGGTCAGCAGTTTCCATACGGGAACCGACCCCGAAACGGACACGCAGGATGCAGACCGTGCACCGGCCGTTGATACCAATGAAGCCTATCAAACGACCGAAAACCAGGAAGATGAGGTGGAAGATGACCAGCTCATCAGCAACGAGGCGGGAGGGTAAGCCGTGTTCGGTAAACTTAGCTTAGAAGCTATTCCTCTTCACGATCCGATTATCGTGGTCGTGGGCATAGGAATGATCGTTGGTGCGATTGCACTGTTGGCCGCCCTGACTTACTTCCGTAAGTGGGGCTGGCTGTGGAACGAGTGGTTCACCTCCGTGGATCACAAGAAACTCGGTATCATGTACTTCATCGTGGCGCTGGTCATGCTGCTGCGCGGCTTCGCCGACGCCATCATGATGCGGACCCAGCAGATGTTCGCTGCCGGCGGCTCGATGGGCTTTCTACCGCCGGATCACTACGACCAGATCTTCACCGCTCACGGCGTGATCATGATCTTCTTCGTGGCGATGCCGATGGTCATCGGTTTGATGAACCTGGTGGTGCCGCTTCAGATCGGCGCGCGCGACGTTGCCTTCCCGTTTTTGAACAACCTGAGCTTCTGGCTGTTCGCGGTTTCGGCGCTTCTGATCAACATCTCGCTGGTCGTGGGTGAATTCGCCAAGACCGGTTGGCTTGCCTACGCGCCGCTATCGGGGATCGAATACAGTCCCGGGGTCGGGGTGGATTATTGGATATGGGCACTACAGATATCCGGTATCGGTACGACTCTGACCGGTATCAACTTCTTCGTGACCATTCTGAAGATGCGCACCAAGGGCATGACCCTGTTCCGCATGCCGATCTTCACCTGGACCTCGCTTTGCGCCAACGTCCTGATCATCGCGTCGTTCCCGATCCTGACCGCGACCATCGCGATGCTGACGCTGGATCGTTATCTGGGCATGAACTTCTTCACGAACGAGCTTGGCGGCAACGTCATGATGTACGTGAACCTGATCTGGGCCTGGGGCCATCCGGAAGTCTACATTCTGATTCTGCCGGCCTTCGGTGTGTTCTCTGAAGTCATTGCGACCTTTGCGCGCAAGCGTCTGTTTGGGTATCACACCATGGTGTGGGCGACCGTCGCTATCACGGTGCTTTCGTTCATCGTCTGGCTGCACCACTTCTTCACCATGGGGGCGGGCGCCAACGTCAACGCCTTCTTCGGCATCATGACGATGATCATCGCGATCCCGACCGGGGTTAAGGTCTTCAACTGGATCTTCACCATCTTCCGCGGTCGTCTGGAGCTGACCTCGCCGGTGCTGTGGACGCTCGGCTTCATCATCACCTTCACCATCGGTGGTATGACCGGTGTGATGCTGGCGCTGCCGGCGGCGAACTTCGTGCTGCACAACAGCCTGTTCGTCATCGCGCACTTCCATAACGTCATCATCGGCGGCGTGCTGTTCGGCATGCTGGCGGGTCTGACCTACTGGTTCCCGAAAGCGTTCGGCTTCACCCTGGACGAGAAGTGGGGCAAGCGTTCGTTCTGGTTCTGGATCACCGGTTTCTACACCGCGTTCATGCCGCTGTACGTGCTGAGCTTCTACGGCGCGGCGCGCCGCATGCAGTCCTACCCGAACGCCGAATGGCAGCCCTGGATGATCGTGGCCTGGTTCGGTGCGGTGCTGATCGCCTGTGGTATTGCCTGCACCATCATGCAGTTCTACGTGAGTATCCGCGATCGCAAGAAGAACCAGGACGTGACCGGCGACCCGTGGGACGGCCGTACTCTCGAGTGGTCCACTTCTTCACCGGCGCCGTTCTACAACTTCGCGCACGAGCCGGAAGTTGGCGACATCGATGACTTCTGGACTCAGAAGCAGCGCGGTCTCGAGCAGGCAGAAGAGAAGGTTTACACAGATATCCACATGCCCAAGAACACCAACGCTGGCCCGATCATCAGCGTGTTCGCCATGATCTTCGGCTTCGCCATGATCTGGCATATCTGGTGGCTGGCGATCGTCGGCGCGGTGGGTACGCTGGTGAGCTTTTTGGCTCGCGTGTTCAACGACGATATTGACTACTATGTGCCGGCCGCTGAAGTCGAGCGGATCGAACAGGCGCATCTCAAGCGTGTGGAGGCACATTCGTAATGGCGACAGATACAATGCACCATGGCGCCCATGCTGACGATCATCACGAGCATCACGATCACGACGTAGAAGGCACGAAGGTCTTCGGCTTCTGGGTCTACCTGATGAGTGACCTGGTGATCTTCGGGTCACTGTTCGCCACCTACGCCGTGCTCATGAGGGGCACGGCGGGCGGGCCCACCGGCGCCGATATCTTCGAGCTGCCGCTGATCCTGTTCGGTACCTTTGCGCTGTTGATCAGTAGTTTCACCTTCGGCATGGGCGTTCTGGCGATGAACGCCCAGCGCGTCGGCCAGCTGAAGATGTGGCTGGTGGTGACCTTCGTACTGGGCCTGATGTTTCTGGGGATGGAGGTCTACGAATTCCATCACCTGATTCATGAAGGCTACGGCCCGGATCGCAGCGCGTTCCTGTCGGCGTTCTTTACGCTGGTGGGTACGCACGGTCTGCACGTCACCTTCGGCATGATCTGGATTCTGGTGGTGCTGGTGCAGCTTCAGACCAAGGGCCTCAATCACATGACGCGTCCGCGCATCCTGTGTCTGAGCCTGTTCTGGCACTTTCTGGATATCGTCTGGATCTGTGTGTTCTCCTTCGTCTACCTGATGGGAGTGCTTTGAGATGAGTTCTGCTTCTGTTGAACTAGGAAACGCCCACGGCTCTACCAAATCCTACGTGATGGGTCTGATCTTCTCGCTGGTGCTGACGATCATTCCCTTTGGCGCGGTGATGATGGGGCTGTTCAGTACGCCGGTCACCGTCTGGATCATCGTGATTACCGCGGTGCTGCAGATGCTGGTACAGCTGGTGATGTTCATGCACCTGAACACCAAGGCGGACGAGGGATGGAACATGATGTCCTTCGTATTCACTGTCTCGATTCTCGCCCTCGTGGTAGGAGGCTCTCTGTGGATCATGCATCATCTGCACATCAACATGATGATCGGCTAACCACGATGCCCAGCCGGCGGCAGGATCTACTGGAGCTGACCAAACCCGGTATCATCGGCGGCAATCTGATTGCCGCCATCGGGGGCTACTTTCTGGCCGCTCAGGGCCAGTTCGATCTGATGACCTTCGCTGCCGTACTGCTCGGCATCGCACTGATCATCGGCTCGGCCTGCGCGTGTAACAACGTGATCGATCGGGACATCGACGCTTTGATGGCGCGCACGCGCCATCGCCCGCTGGTACGCGGCAGCGTATCGATCACCCAGGCGCTGGGGCTCTCGGCGCTTTTGGGCGTGTGTGGCGTGGTGTGCCTGGCACTCGGCACCAACGGCTTGACCGTGGCGTTGGCCGTGATCGGCTGGGGCGTTTATGTAGGCATTTACAGCCTCTACATGAAGCGCCACTCCGAGTACGGCACCCTGGTGGGCAGTCTTTCCGGCGCGATGCCGCCGGTGGTGGGTTACTGTGCCGTGACCGGCACCTTCGACAGCGGCGCGATCGCGCTGCTGGTGATCTTCTGCCTGTGGCAGATGCCGCACTCCTACGCCATCGCGATCTTCCGCTACGCGGACTATCAGCGGGCGTCGATTCCGGTACTGCCGGTGGTGCGTGGCATCAAGACTGCCAAGCACCATATTCTTGGCTACATCGTGGCGTTCATTCCCGCCTCGCTGGCGCTGGGGCTGGCAAGCCAGGCCGGGCTTGGCTATCTCTGTGTGGCGCTGGTAATGGGCTGCTACTGGCTCTATCTTGCGCTTCGCGGCTATCGTCTGACCGATGACGTGCGCTGGGCCAAGCAGGTCTTCGGCGTCTCGATTCTGACGATCACCGCCATGAGCCTGGTGATGGTGTTAGAGGCGGTGGTACCGCTGGCCTAGGCCATTTGATCATCGCCTGCACTCAAAAAATGCTCAAGGGTTTCGCCCTTGGGCGTTTTTTTTGGTACGCAGAGTCCGCTGTATTCACGCTGACGAGCGCCATGAAAGCCCCCGTTGGATGGTCATGCCGATTCGCTGCGATACTGCGCTGTGGCGCCGCGGCGAACCCTGTAGCATGGTAAGTTTCACCTTCCGATTACTTATCTTGAGGCGACCCTTCGCTATGTCTTCGCTCTCTTCGCCGCTGCCGCGTAAGCTGGCCATCGCGCTGTTGATCACCGTGGCCTGTATGTTCGCGGCCAATCACGTGTCGGCGCGGCTCGCCTTCGATAACGGCACCGGGCTACTGTTGGCGATTCTGACACGCTCCGGCGTGGCCTGCATCGTTTTGCTGACGCTGTTCGCCGTCAAGCGAAAGCGGCTGTGGTTGCCTTTGCATACCTGGCCCTGGCAACTTTTGGTGGGGTGCTTGATTACGGTACAGAGCCTGGCGCTCTACTCGGCGGTCGCCAGGCTTCCCGTTGTGATCGCGCTGCTGCTCACCAATACCTTTCCCATTCAGCTTGCGCTGATTACCTGGATGTTGGGCGGGCCGCGCCCCACGCTCAGGCAGTGCGCCATCATGGGCACCATTTTGCTGGGGCTTCTGGTCGTACTGGATATTCCCGCCTGGCTTCTACAAGCCGAAACGCTGGGCGCCGATTGGGCGCTTGGCATCGGTTTTGGCTTGCTTTCCGCTTTCGTGTTCGCCTGCGCGCTGTGGATCACCGAGCATCGTCTTTCAAGTGTGGGCAGCACGCTTCGAAGTCTTTTGACCGTTCAAACGGTGTTCATTCTTATGCTGATCGGGGCCGCGCTGGGGGTGGTACCGGGCGGCATGAATCTGCCGGCCAATAGCCAGGGCTGGACGGGGCTGATTTTGCTTGCACTGTTATACGGTACGGCTTTTTCAACGCTTTTGATTAGCGTGCTGCGACTGGATATGGCGCGCAACGCGCCGGTAATGAACATCGAGCCCGTCGCTTCGTTGGTATTGGGATATTTCGTTTTGGGTCAAGCCCTTGGACCGGTTCAACTGCTAGGCGGCGCTGTAGTGGTCGGTGGGATCGTGATTCTGAGTCTTTCGAAAGTGCGCTAGGATTTGCGTTTTCGAACGCACTAGGCCACACTTCGCAGGTGTAAGGAAACACTGTTTTTTAACTGAGGTGCCCCCTATGAAGATGACCGTTTTATCACTCACCTCCGCGGCCGTTCTGCTGGGTGCCGGTGCATTCGCGGCATCGGCTCAAGCGCAATCCTTCAACTATCCGGAAGGCTACATCGGCGGCGACGCCATGTTCTGGAACCTGGACCCGGACCGCGGCTCTTCGCTCGACAGCACCGGCCTTCGCCTGCGCGGCGGTTCGCAGTTCAACGATTACTTCGCGCTGGAAGGCCACCTGGGTACCGGCGGCTCCGACGGCCCCGCCGAGCTCGACTACCTGGCCGGTATCTACGCCAAGGGCATCGCGCCTATCGCCCCCAACGTACGCCTTTACGGCCTGGCGGGCATGACCGAGGTAGACTTCGACCTCGATCGCGAAAGTGGCTTCTCCTACGGCGGTGGCGCCGAGGTCGATATCGCCCCGAACCTGGCGGTAGGCGCCGATTACATGCGCTACCTGGATAAATCCGACTACGACTTCGACGCGGCAAGCGTTGGTCTTCGTTATCGGTTCTAGGCTTTTTCGTATATCGCTTGAGCGAGTCAGAGCCCCACCCACGCGGTGGGGTTTTTTTATGCCTGCTCATCACGATCGAGCGCGATTACAAGCACATTGTTAGCAAGCTAATAATATGATAGGCTAGCGTATCGAACTGAATGAACCCTGGCGTGCCAGCGGTTAAACGAGTGAATACCGATGTCTCCCGATCAGCGCTTTACCCGATGGGTAAGGGTGGCTTTGGCTACCTTTGCCCTTTTGTTTGTCTATTTTCTGGTGGCCGATAGCTTCATGCCGATCACACCCGAGGCGCGTATCATGCGCCCGGTGACGCGAATCGCGCCGGAGCTCAGCGCGCCGGTGGTCGAGGTCGTGGTCGAGGACCACCAGCGGGTGGAAAAAGGCGACCTGCTGTTTCGTCTCGACCCCGAGCCCTACGAGATCGCGCTGGAAAAGGCGCAGTTGAATGTCGAGCAGGCCGGCCAGGAGAACGACCGGCTGCAAGCCGACCTGGCGGCGGCGCGCGCCTCGCTGACGGCCGCGAGGGCGAACGCCAGCGAGCTTAATAGCGAACGCCAGCGGGCGGAGTCGCTCATTGGGCGCCAGAGTATTTCCCGCCAGCAGTACGAGCAGCGGGTGGCAGCGGCGAACACCGCCGACTCCGACGTGCGCGCGGCCGAGGCGCAAATCACCAGCCTTGAAACCCAGTTGGGTGAGGAGGGCGATGCTAACCTGCGCCTGCGCCAGGCGCGCAATGCCCTTTCCAACGCCCAGCTCAACCTGGCGCGAACCGAGATTCGCGCCGCCGAGGCGGGGCAGGTCACCAACCTGCAGCTTCAGGCCGGCGACTACGTTCAGGCGGGCCAGCCGGTACTGGCGCTGGTCGGCATCGGCGCGGACATTATCGCGGATTTTCGTGAAAAGAGTCTGCGCCACGTGCATATCGGCGATGAAGCGAAGGTCGTGCTCGACGCGCTGCCCGGGCATATTTTCGAAGGCCACGTGACGGCGCTTGATGCGGGCGTGAGCGAAGGTCAGATCAGCGCCAACGGCCAGTTGGCGGATATCCCGACCTCGGATCGCTGGGTGCGCGACGCCCAGCGCCTGCGCCTGCACGTCAGCCTCGAGCATCCGCTCGAAGCCATGCCGCCCAGCGGCGCGCGGGCAAGCGTTCAGCTCTTGCCCGGCGAGCACCCGATCGCTCACCCTTTCGCCTGGCTGCAGGTGCACCTGATCAGCTGGCTGCACTATGTCTACTGATCCTCGGTCTACTGATTCCCGGTCGCCGGAACGCAAGCCTGGTGAGAGAGGGGGCATGGAGGTCCCGGCCTCCGGAAACGCGCCCAGTACGCGGGGCGGCATGTCGCTCAAGCGCGTGGTGGTCGAGGCGCTGGTCAATCTGTGGCCGGGGCGCCGTGCCGGACAAGGGGCGTCCAGAATGACGCTGGACGAAAACGGTCTACGCCAGTGCCTGCGCGTCGCCGGTGGCGCCACGCTTGGCTTTGTTATCAGTAAGGTCATGGGGTGGAACTACGGTGTCTTCTTTACTGTGTTTCCAATGTTTTTGCTGGGCATGGTGCCGATCCTCAGTGCCGGTATCATCCGCCAGTTCATGGCCAACGCCACCTTCAACGTGGTGGAGGTCAGCCTGATCATGGGGCTGTTACAGCACATGCCGGTGGTGATGACGCTGGTGGTGCTGTGTCTGTTTCTGTTTCGCTTCAACCTGATGGCCAAGGGGCCGCTGTTTCTGTATGCGGCCAATGGCGTAGTGACCCTGAGCGTGCTGCTTCACTTTGCAAGCTACCCGGGCGTCGACCTGGGTGAGCTGCTGATGGCCAACTGGCTGGCGAGCGTGCTGGCAGTGCTGCTGGCCATGCTGATGCACACGCTGTTTCCCGATGTGGCCCCGCGCCAGCCGCCACCTCGCGTCGCCAAGCCGCCCGAGCAGATCCGTCATGAAACGCTGATCGGCGGTATTACCGCAACGATCTCCTTCGTGGTGTTTCAGACTTTCGATCTACGCGACTCGCTCTCGGCGCAAATGGCCACGGTGCTGGTGCTGTTCGCCATGGGCTATGCCGGCGCCCAGGTATCGACGATAAAGCGTCTGGTGGGGACCTTACTGGGGTGCAACATGGCGCTGGTCATGCAGCTGCTTCTTTACACTCAGAGCAACCATTTTCTGCTGGCGATCGTGATCTTCTGGCTGGGGCTGATGCTTTTTTGCCGTGAGCACGTGTTCGAGGCGGGGGGCTCCGGGGTGGGATTCGGTGGTATGACGACCCTGGGAATACTGTTTGGCCAGTCGCTGGGCCCGAGTCAGGACATCATTTACAGCGCGCTCTACCGCTTCTCCTCGATGTTCGTAGCACTCGTGGCCACGATGATGGTGATGGGCTGCCTGCACAAATTACTCAACGCCTGGCCGCCTACATCGCTTACGAAAAGAAAGTGAGGCAACTTTTTCGACACCGGCTACTCTAAGAATTACCTGTACTGTTAAAAGACACTGATGTCTTCCCTACATACAGGGCTTTCCTACTAACGGATTAGAGGTAACAAGCCATGTCAGGTGCTAAAGAAGATAAAGCGAAAGGTGCTGCTAACAAGGCCGCTGGTAAAGTGAAGGAAGCGGTTGGTAAAGCCACCGGCAGCGACAAGACCGAAGCCAAGGGCCACGCTCAGCAAGCCAAGGGCGAAGCGCAAAAAGGCAAGGGCGAGCTGAAGGAAGGCCTTAAGAAATAGTCACTCCCAAATAACGAGACAGGGGCCGAAAGGCCCCTGTTTTAGTTTGAGTTACCTCCCATTGATACGGCGCTTCTCCCAAAACCGCTACTGATCGTTCAGCTCGGCAGCCAGGTTCACTTCCAGCCCGTACTCTCCTGCTTTAATCGTCAGTTCCATGTTGTCGTAAATCTCGCCCTGGCGGCGCAGGTTGTCGATCTCGGAACGAGCCAGCTCGCCGTTGTCGGTTTCGGCGATATCTGCCAGCGCCTGGAAAAACTCGCCGGTGAAGAAACCGTGCAGCAGCAGGTCTTCATCGACGACCGGTGCGTTCAGGCCCTCTTCAAGCGCCGAGGGGGCGTCCAGGCCAAAGCCCAGCGCCAGGGCGGACTCGGACATGGCCGCGTAAAGCTCGGGGGTTGAGGGCGGTAACATCATGCTTTTAACGCGCTGTGGGGCGCTGTTGGGGGTGAGCCCCAGCTGGCCGAGTTCCGGTACGAAGGCGCTGGCGGCTTGAAGCAGCGCCATCGGGTTGGCGGAGCCCAACGTCAGAAGGCCGTTGATCACGGGCTCGGCGTTCTTGACGTAAAGACGGTCGATACGCGCGTTCAGTCCGGAGAGCGACGGCGCCACCATCATCACCAGCGGGTTGCTCAAAAGCCCGTTGGCGTCGCTCCACATGCTATTGAGCCCGCTAAGCTCGGCACAGCTGAATGGGTTGTCGCGCAGCTGGCGCGAGTAGGTTTGAACGAGTTCGAGCAGCACCGGCAGATTGATGCTGAGACCGGCACTGGCAAGGCCCTGCTGGCGGCCCATCCCCGCGACCGGATTGGATAGCCGGCGAAGATCGGCAACGAGGTCGTCGTCGGTTTGTACGATCAGATTGACTTCCGAGCGCCCCATGAGATCGTACTCACGAGTACCCACTGCCAGGCCGGGAAGGCGGCGGGTCAGGCGGTCGATATCGGCCTGGCAGGAGGAGAAGTCCGGCGGCGCTTCGCCGGTAGACGCCAGAAGCGCGCGGGTGCCCGCGTGGCTGGGCGAGCCGAGCTCGTCGAAAACGCGCGCGGTACTGACCTGGCCGGCACCATACGGCGTGAAGCCGTAGCGGCTTTCGATCTCGGCAAGCTCGCCGGTGTCGGCAAGGGTCTCTTCCGGCAGCTCCTGCCCCAACACCTGGGTCATCAGCTCGTCGCTGGCGTTGGCGGGCATCAGCGCCAGCAGCGCCTGATGATCGACGATCGTGAGAATGATCTCGACGTCTCCCTCGGGGGTGAGCACCCAGTAGTCGGTTTCATCGAAGCGACCCGTGCGCGGCGCAAGTTCGGCGCGCGCCAGCACTCGCTCGAGGGTGTCACGAAACGCACTTTCGTCCTCGAGCTCGACGCGCATGACCGGCAGGATGCCCAGACCGTAAAGGCTCATGTGCGGCGAGGCCCTGAGCCCGCGGGCGTGCAGCTCGTCCAGCGAGTCGATGCTTTCGAACTCTTCACCCAGCGCGCGCACCAGTGCCAGTAGCGCCGCGTACTGCTCGTAGCGAGCGTCACCTTCGCGCTCGCGCAGCTCCTTGAGTTCGCGCTCTGCATCGCGCAGCTCCTCCAGATCCTGCTGGAAGCTACGGAAGACCTGGGTGCGCTGGTAGAAATCAAACGCCTCCTGTTCGGAGACGCTTTCGCGCGTGGCCATGAAGTAGGGTGAGTTCGCCGGAATATAGTTCAGCATCGACGCAGCGTTGGCCTGGTCATCGCCGCTACAGCCAACGAGCACGCTGCCGGAAAGCAGCGCAATCGAGGCCGCCAGGTAGGTTTTCTTGATCATGTTTAGTCCACTGGATGAAGGTCGCGGTTCAAGAATACCTAATCCCGATGAGCGCCTCCATCGCCTGGTTGTGTTGATACGTGCGGACTTGTTTGCCGTCAACGAACGCGCCGCCATTTACCAGAATACCCCCGGCCGATAATGGCAGGGGCATTCGGCTTATCCTTTCGAGCCCGGCGCTACACCTTCTGGTAGAGCGCACTTCCTTCGCGGCGAAATTTCTCCGCCTGCTCTTCCATGCCTTGCTGCGCCTCGTTCAACGTGTCGTGGTCCTTGTAGGTATCGCGAACCTCCTGGCTGATCTTCATCGAGCAGAACTTCGGCCCGCACATGGAGCAAAAATGCGCCACCTTGGCGGAATCCTTGGGCAGGGTTTCGTCGTGGTACTCCCGCGCCGTATCCGGGTCCAGCCCCAGGTTGAACTGATCCTCCCAACGAAACTCGAAGCGCGCTTTCGACAGCGCATTGTCGCGGCGCTGAGCCGCCGGATGCCCCTTGGCGAGGTCCGCCGCGTGGGCGGCAATCTTGTAGGTGATGATGCCGGTTTTGACGTCATCCTTGTTGGGCAGGCCCAGGTGCTCCTTGGGCGTCACGTAGCAGAGCATCGCGCAGCCGAACCAGCCGATCATCGCCGCCCCGATGCCGGAGGTAATATGGTCATAGCCCGGCGCGATGTCGGTCACCAGCGGCCCTAGCGTATAGAAGGGCGCCTCGTCGCAGTACTCGAGCTGCTTGTCCATGTTCTCCTTCACCAGGTGCATGGGCACGTGGCCGGGGCCCTCGATCATCACCTGTACGTCGTGCTTCCAGGCGATATGGGTCAGCTCGCCCAGGGTTTTCAGCTCCGCCATCTGAGCGTCATCGTTGGCATCGGCAATCGAGCCCGGGCGCAGGCCGTCGCCGAGTGAAAACGCCACGTCGTACTGCTTGCAGATCTCGCAGATCTCCTCGAAGTGGGTATACAGGAAGCTCTCCTGATGATGATACAAGCACCACTTCGCCATGATGGAGCCGCCGCGGCTGACGATGCCGGTGACGCGACTGGCGGTCAGTGGCACGTAGCGCAGCAGTACGCCCGCGTGAATGGTGAAGTAGTCCACGCCCTGTTCCGCCTGCTCGATCAACGTATCGCGAAACACTTCCCAGGTAAGGTTCTCCGCCACGCCCTTGACCTTCTCCAGCGCTTGGTAGATCGGCACCGTGCCGATCGGCACCGGCGAGTTGCGCAGGATCCACTCGCGGGTTTCGTGGATGTTCTGCCCGGTAGAAAGATCCATGATGGTATCCGCGCCCCAGCGGATGCCCCAGGTCATCTTGTCGACTTCCTCTTCGATGGACGACGTCACCGCCGAGTTACCCAGGTTGCCGTTGATCTTCACCAGGAAGTTGCGCCCGATGATCATCGGCTCGCTTTCCGGGTGGTTGATGTTGTTGGGAATGATCGCCCGGCCCCGGGCCACCTCGTCGCGCACGAACTCGGGCGTGATCTCTTCCGGGATGTTGGCGCCAAAGCTCTGGCCGCGGTGCTGGTGGCCCAGAATGCGCTCGACTTCCGCCGTTCCAAGGGCCTGGCGGCGCTGGTTCTCGCGAATGGCGATGAATTCCATCTCCGGCGTCACGATGCCTTTTCGAGCGTAGTGGAGCTGGGTCACGTTCTTACCCGCTTTCGCCCGGCGCGGGGTGCGCTTTAGATCGAAACGCAGCTGGGCAAGCGTAGGGTCATTGGCGCGGCGGTTGCCGTACTCCGAGGTCAGCCCCTCGAGAAATTCGGTATCGTCGCGCTCCTCGATCCACGCTCGGCGCAGCTCCGGTAGGCCTTTACGCAGGTCGATCTGCGCGGCGGGGTCGGTGTAGGGCCCAGAAGTATCGTAGACCAGCAGCGGCGGGTTCTCCTCGGCAGCATTGCTGGTGGTGGTCGGCGACAGCGTGATTTCGCGAAACGGCACGCGGATATCCGGGCGCGAGCCTTCGACGTAACGCTTGGTGGAGGCGGGCAGCGGGGCGATGGCGGCGGCGTCGACCTGGGCGGTTTCGGCCAAAAAATGCTGGGTGCGGCTCATGATGAAAGTCTCTCGTTGTGGTTGTTGTCGTACTAGTCGGTCAAATCCAGGCCCATCTGCCAGAAGTCGATCTCCAGGCGCGTGGCATCGCGGAATATCCGGGTAAGCTCCTCAAAGCGAGCGGGCGACACATCGGCCAAACGGGCGTTCAGCCATTCGAGCTCCGCGCGCATCGCAGCCTGGAACTCTTCGCCTTCATACATCGCGATCCAGGCATCGAATGGGTTGTCGCCCCCGCGCACGGTGCTTGCCTGGGCATTGAGCCAGTTGGCGATTTCGCCGTAGCCGACCAGGCACGGGGCGAGCGCGACGTGCAGATCCAGCAAGTCGCCGCGGCTGCCGGTATCCAGCACGTAGCGGGTGTAGGCGAGCGTGGCCCGCGCTTCGGGGAGTTCGGCAAGCTCCGATTCCGAAATGCCCCACTCGCGGCAAAAACCGATGTGCAGCCCCAGCTCCACATCGACGATGGCTTTCATGCCCTCATGGGCCTGGCGCAAATCCGCAAGTGTTGGGCTCTTGTAGGCCGCCAGCGCATAGGCGCGGGCGAAGTGAATCAGAAACAGATAATCCTGCTTCAGGTAGTGGCGAAAGGCGTCGTCAGGAAGGGTAGCGGTGCCCAATTGGCGGACAAAATCGTGCTCGATATAAGCGCGCCAATCGCTTTCGCAGGCGGTGGTGAGATCGGTAAAGCAATAGCCCATACATCCTCCGGGAGTAGAGATCCGAAGGGCAGGCGAGAAGATCGAGGGAGTGGCGCGGAAGGTGGCGAATTATCTTGAAAGAGGGTGCCGGCGCCATCGCTTGATCCCTACGCCGGTACCCGCGCTTTTCAAATAAGCGCATTAGCCGGATCAGGTTCAGCGGGACCAGCGCTTGGCGCTCTTAAAGAGCACGCCCTGCGCCATCTCAGCCGGATTCACCGGCACCCCGTCAAGCAAGTAGTTTGGCGAGTCTAGGGTGGGCTGAAAGGAGATGCAAGAGGGTATTCGAAGGCACTGCGTGTTAGTTTTAATTCGCTGCTGCCCTCAGGGGGCTCTCTATAAGCTTAAAGCTATCCGGGAATACCGACATTGAAGAAAAACAACGAAACCGGCTGGGAAGCCTTCTACACGGCCAATCAAACACGCCCCGCCTCACCGCTGTTACGGCGCGCCTTGGGTGAGCAATGCTTGCCCGTGGGTAACGGCCACGCCGTCGATTTAGGCTGCGGTAGCGGTATCGAAACGGCCATGTTATCGAGCGCAGGATGGAGCGTATTGGCAATCGACAAGGAGCCTAGGGCGATAGAACGCGTAGAGGCATTGAAAGCCGAGCTGCCCTCTACAGAGCTGATGGTTTGGGCATCGAGCTTCGAGGAGCTGGAAAGCCTCCCGCCTTCGGCACTCATTCATGCGGGGCTGAGCCTACCGTTCTGTCATCCAACCCGCTTCTCGGCATTATGGGGCTTGGTTCGTTCGGCGCTTGAGCCGGGCGGCGTATTCGCCGGCCATCTTTTTGGCAACGGGCATGACTGGGCTACCAACTCAGGTATGAACTTTCATTCGAAACGAGAAGTAGAAGCGTTATGCGATGGTCTGGAAATCGAGCTATTACGCGAAAGCGAAGGGGAGGGTGGGTTAGTGCTACATCACTGGCATCGGTTTGATCTGATCTTAAGAAAGCCGAGGAGGCGATGGAATAGCTAGTTCTGCGTGGTGACCGCCAAGCGCCGCCCAATTGCCAGGTATTCCAAAAATTGCTTTGCTAGTAATAGAATCAATAAGGTAGATTTGATCAGAGAGGCTAAATAATCTCAATGAACGCGCCTGCACGTTTATTAAGGTTATGCGGCCGGCTACATAATCGCTGTTAGCACTCAAGGAGCTACATCAATGAAACATACCCAAGAAGAAATAAGCCAAATCTGGGATCACGTGAAGAACAATAAATATGCAGGATCTTCAGCTCAACATCAGCCGGTGATATGCAGCGACGATGACGCGGAGCAATGTATTAGCATTCCGAACTCAGAGGGCACCGACCGAGAAGTTTATTCACGCAAAAACGAAGATGAAGAATGGAAAGTCGTACCATATGTAGGAGAACGTCACGCATGAAACTGGAGTTAACTTCTTACAAGGCCGGGCGCGGCTACGGTATCAGAAAGGAAAGGTAATGACGCAGTTGGACAAGCTTGCTCAAATAATCACTCGGCTAAAAACAAAAAAATTATCTTAGTTAAATTCGGGAATCCTCGCGGTCATAGGCTCAGCATCATTTCTTATCGCGGGTTATTGGGGGCTTATGCTGTCGACAGTCGTCCCAGATATGGTGAAAGCGAAAAATAAGCATGGTCTCCCTCCGCTGGCAATTGGGCTATGGCTGCTCTTGGGTGGATATTCGGCTATTGTATGGTATTTTGGCTGCATCGCCTCACGTTGCCATTCTTTATTATACGAGCGTTGGTTCAAGTGATCTGCTGTGCTAACAATCGCAGGCATGGCGACGTCTTTTCCATTGCGGCTTCGCCTCCATTCCAAAGCCGCGCATGCTGCGGGCGTTAGCCTCTATGATGATACGGGAATTTCAAGAAAGCGATTTTGAGAAAGTGAACGAAATTTACTCGCTGTCGAAGCTGGACGAACTTCGCTTTGAGCGAGAGGTATTCCAGTTATTGCCCCTGAAGGAGGACGAAAAACGACTTCGAGATCTCATGGAATCCGAAATTTTTGTTTATGAGGACGATGGTATTCTTGGCTATGGTGCTATTTACCAAAATGTAATTAGATCTCTTTTTGTCCATCCGTTGTATCGTGGCCAAGGGGTTGGTAGCGCGTTATTCGGTTATCTGATTGCTGAGGTTAGGACTCCTACTAAACTATACGTGGCGAAAAGTAACTTCCCAGCAAAATCCATGTACCATAAATACGGCTTTACGGTTACCGGGGAGTTTGAGGCGTCATATAACGGAAAATCAGTATTGGCAAACGAAATGGTGCGAATCAGTGAGTAAGGCTAACAAACGGCTGTTATCGCCCCTTCGGGGCTGGGACGGTCTTTCCGCCGCTGCGCGGCTACAAGTCCGCCCTAAAGCCGGGCGTTATACACAGCCCGAAACCAAATGAATAGAAGGTCGACTACTAACCATGAATCAATAATGATACCGAAGCTGCGCAATTAGCAGCGCATCGTTCGCTACCTTATAAACGATCCGATGTTCGTCGTTGATTCGCCGATACCAGTAGCCCGAAAAACCGTGTTTGAGCGGCTCTGGTTTTCCCACACCCTCGAAGGGCTGCCCTTGAATTCCCTTGATCAGCTTGTTGATGCGGGTAAGAATCTTCTTATCAGTTTTCTGCCAGTACAAGTAGTCTTCCCAGGCGTTCTCGGCAAAGATGGGCCTCACTCAAGCAGCTCCTTCTCTTGGCCGCCACCTTGTTCCAGCTCGGCCATAGCGTTCATCAAACGGCGTGCGTTATTGGGGGAACGTAGTAGATAAGAGGTTTCCTGTAGTGCCTCAAAATCTTCAAGCGAAAGCATGACTACCGAAGGCGCTTTGCCGCGCGTGATAATGACGGGTGAATGATCTTCGCAAACCTGCTCCATGATGCTGAGCAGCTCTTTGCTAGCGTGAGTATCGCTGATGGCTTTCATGGCGCGGCTCCCATATCCAGTTTTACATTTTGGCAGTATGTGTTCGTCTTGACGTACGTACCTTAAGGCGTACACTTTCTATGAGGCAACATACAAAAGGTGCGTCATGACCGCAATTACCGCCACTGAGGCGCGCAGCAATCTCTATCGGCTGATCGACGAGACCGCCGAGTCCCATCAGCCTATCGCGATTACGGGTAAGCGAAACAATGCCGTTCTAGTATCCGAAGAGGACTGGTCGGCCATTCAGGAAACGCTTTACTTGCTTTCCGTGCCGGGTATGCGCGAGTCGATTCGTGAGGGGATGGATACCTCTGTGAATGAATGTGCGGGGGAGCTGGACTGGTGACATGGAGGTTGATTTACACCAAGCAAGCGCAGAAGGATGCAAAAAAGCTGGCCTCCAGTGGCCTCAAGCCCAAAGCTCAGGAACTTCTAACGCTGATAGCGGAAGACCCTTACCGTAAACCGCCCCCATTCGAGAAACTCATTGGTGACCTGGCCGGAGCGTATTCGCGTCGTATCAATATTCAGCATCGTTTGGTCTACCAGGTACTCGAGGGCGAGTGGGTGATTAAAGTGCTCCGGCTCTGGAGCCACTACGAATAGAGTAAAACCACCCGCTGTCGCTAAATATTTTCTCTGTCGCTTCGCAGCTTTAACAGGCCGGGCCTTACTTCCTTCGGGCGCTTGATCCCCAAAGCGCCCGGCCCGTTCTACTCATCCTGCTATTGCTGCTTACTTAAACGCCCCAGCACCATCAACACCCCAAACTGCACCACCAGCCCCGCGATCAGTAGCACCCACACCGATTCCACCACCATCGAGGCCACGTACAGCAGCCCGCTGATGCTGGCAGGCACCAGCGCGTAGGGAATTTGCGTGCGCACGTGGGCGATATGATCCGAACCCGCGAAAATCGAGGCCATCACCGTGGTATCGGAAATGGGCGAGCAGTGGTCGCCGAAGATCGAACCGGAGAAAATAGCGCCAATCGCCATGCTGACCAGCGCCACGTCGCCGCCGGAAAGCTCGAACGCCAGCGGCACGGCAATCGGCGTGAGAATCGCCATCGCGCCCCAGGAGCTGCCGGTGGCGAACGAGATCACCATGGCGATCAGAAAGATCAACAGCGGCAGAAGGGCGGGCGAGAGCCAGTCGCGGGTCGCGTCGATCACGTGCTCGCCGGTGCCCAATGCCCCGGTCACGGTGCCGATGCTCCAGGCCAGCACCATGATCACCAGCGCCGGCAGCATGGTGCGAAACCCGGCCAGCAGCGTCTCTTCGCAGTCCTTTAGCGTCTGGCGCTGGAAAAGCGCCATGATCATGCCGGTGGCCACCATGGCGAACGCCGCCCAGGAGAGTGCGACACTAACGTCGGTGTCTTCCAGCGCGTCCATAATGGAAGCACCCTCGGCACCGCCGCCGGTGTACCAGAGCCCCCAGCAGGCCACGCTAATCAGCACCACCAGCGGCAGCAGAAAGTGCCACAGCCGGCCGCGACCTTCGGGTACTTCGCCCAGGTCCGCATCCACGTTGGAAAGCGGCGTATCGCCGGGGGCGACCAGCTCGCCGGTCTCCTCGGCGCGGCGCTGCGCTTTCGCCATGGGACCGAAGTCTCCAGCCAGCAGAATCATGGGTACGGAGGCGAGGCAGAGCAGGGCGTAGAAGTTCCAGGGAATCGACAGCAGAAAGAGCCGGTAGGGCTCCGCCGAGGCGAAGCTCAGCCCCACGAGTGCGCCGGCAATCAGCGAGACCTGATAGCCGATCCAGTCGGACACTGGCCCCAGAGTGGCCATGGGCGCGGAGGTCGCGTCCATCACCCAAGCGAGCTTCTCGCGGGACTGGCGCTGGCGCGCGGTCAAATCGCGCGTGGCGTTACCCACGATGACGGAGTTGACATAGTCGTTGAAGAAGATCACCACGCCCAGCACCCAAGTGAGCAGCAGCGAGCCACGCCCGGAGTGAATGCGCTTGGCAAGCGCGCGGGCCAATGCCTGGGAGCCGCCGGTGCGGTGCATGAAGGCCGCACCCGCGCCGAGTAGCGCCACCAGCGCCAGAAAACGGGCGTTCCACTCGTCGGTCATCACCTCGGCAAACCAGTCGAAGGTTTGCCCAACAGCGGCGATGGGGTTGCCCGCTACCAGCCAGCCGCCGATCCAGATGCTGACGAACAGCGAGACGTTGACCCGGCGGGTAGCAAGGGCCAGCGCGACCGCCACGATCGGCGGCAGTAGAGAAATGAGGGCTTCCATGGGGCGTTCCCTGTGATTATTAGCGTCTTTTTATTGTTAGCACGCTAAAGCAGGAATATGCAAAGACACTAACTTAGAGATATCACCCCAGGAAGCGAGTCTAAAGATTAGCCAAACACCTGCGGATTGAGCTGCCAAACGCTCCAGGTCAGCGCGCAGGCCAGACTCACCCAGGCCAAATACGGTATCAGTAGCACGCCGGCTAAGGCCTTCAGCCGCCAGAACATCACCAGCGTTACCAAAATCAGCACCCAAAGCGCCACCGTGCCGATGAATGAGATAGCGCCCAGATTCCAGACAAAGAACAGCCAACTCCACAGCGCGTTCAGCGCCAGCTGTACCATGAAGACGGTTAATGCAGCTCGCGCACCGCGTTCGCGCCAGGCAAGCCAAGCGGCTAGGCCCATCAACCCATAAAGCGTCGTCCACATCGGCCCGAACAGCCAAGTAGGCGGTGCCCAGCTCGGCTGCTGGAGCGATTCGTAAAAGTCCGCTGCGTTGATCGAGGCCACCGCGCCCACGGCGGCAGCGATATAGGCCAGCACCAGCCAGCCGATCAGGCCGAGGATTTGCTGCTTGCGGGAGAGTGCGCGCATTCGTATATCTGCCGATATCAGGGAAAACGGTTTCAATGGTAGTGCAACCCGCGAGTCGCGGCCACGGCCGTTCTGTTAAAGTACGGCCCCGGCTACCCGGCCTGAAAGCGCTTGAAACCGATACGGAGAGTGAATCGATGACCCCGCCACAGCCCAATAACCCGCTTCACGGCGTAACCCTGGAAACGGTAGTGACCCGGCTGGTCGAACACTATGGCTGGGATGGCGTGTACGAAAAAGTGCGCATCAACTGCTTTCACAACGATCCCTCCATCAAGTCTTCGCTCAAGTTTCTGCGTAAAACGCCGTGGGCCCGCGAGAAAGTAGAAGCGCTGTATATCGAGACGTTTAGCGCCGGATAAGGAACGTGGTAAAGCGTCATGACTTCGCGCGCCGGCCCCGGCCACGCGCTCTAACTTCATAAAAGGATCGCTTCATGCGTGATCGTTCGTTGTGGAAGCCGCTGACCATCGCGGGCGCCGTTTTGCTAATGAATAGCCTCGTGTTTTGGGTGCTTACGCTGGCGCTGGCAGACTCACCACTGTGGGGGGCAGCGCTGGGTTGTTTGATCGTCGGTGTCCCGCTGTTCACCCTGGGGCTGATATCACGGCGTCAGTGCTCGACGCGCGAGCGGCCAACGTTGTCAGGGTCAGCGGGCGCAGGAGGCAAGCGTTGACGCGTTCAGCATCACGCTGATAGGGCTGGCCTATACTCTTTAGATCGTTGAGGACGTTTATTCATAACGAAAGGAGCAACGCAGTGCCCACTTCCACCTTGACCCGCACGCTGCTGGCCGGCGCGATCGCAAGCGCCTTCGCCACAAACGCCGTTGCCAGCGCTGATGAGCTACCCACCTTCGACGGCGAGCTTTCCGGCTTCGAGTACGCCTACCCGGTCGAGCGGTTCGACTTCAGCTCCCAGGGACAGGACATGCAGATGGCCTATCTGGATGTTCAACCGGAAGAGGGCAGCGCCAACGGTCGCACCATGGTGCTGATGCACGGCAAGAACTTCTGCGCCGGTACCTGGGAAGGCACGATCGAGGTGCTGGTGAATGAAGGCTACCGCGTCATTGCGCCGGACCAGATCGGCTTCTGTAAATCCACCAAACCCGAACACTACCAGTTCAGCTTTCATCAGCTGGCCACCAACACTCAAGCGCTGCTCGACGAGCTGGGTGCGCAGGACGTGACCGTCATGGGCCACTCCATGGGCGGCATGCTCGCCACCCGCTTTGCGCTGATGTATCCGGAGGCGACCGAGCAGCTGGTGCTGGTCAACCCGGTTGGCCTCGAGGACTGGAAAGCGTTGGGCGTGCCGTATCAAAGCATCGACGACGGCTATCAGAGCGAGCTTGAAACCACGGCGGAAGGCATCCGCGACTACCAGCAGAGCACCTATTACGTCGATACCTGGGAGCCGGAGTACGACCGCTGGGTCGAGATGCTGGCGGGCATGTACGAAGGCGAAGACGGCGAGTTGGTTGCCTGGAACCAGGCGCTGACTTCGGACATGGTCTTTACCCAGCCGGTGGTGTACGAGTTTAGCGAGTTGGAGGTGCCTACGCTTCTGCTAATCGGCGAGCAGGACAACACCGCGATTGGTAAGGGCCGCGCCTCCGAAGACGTGCAGGAAATCCTGGGCCATTACGATGAACTCGGCGAGAAAACTCGTGACGCCATTCCCGATGCCACGCTGGTCAGCTTCCCCGAGCTTGGCCACTCGCCGCAAATTCAGGCGCCGGAGCGCTTTCACGAGGCGCTGCTGGAAAACCTTGACTTGTAGCGGCTCAGCCGGCCCTGGCCCCGTCAGCCAGAGCCGCCGGCCACCAGAATGTGCGAAGCCAGGAAGTTTCCTTTTGAGTAGTCGTGTGTATCGTGGGTTCAGCCGATACGCGCGCCGCCGTCCACGTTGACGACGGTGCCGTTGATGAAGTTGTTCTCCAGAATCATCAGCGCCGCGTGGGCGATATCCTGGGCCTGGCCGCGGCGGCCGGCAGGTACGTTGGCCGGGGTGGGGGGCTGCGGGCCCTTATCCCAGGTAGTGCTGTCGACCACGCCGGGGCAGATCACGTTGAAGCGTTTGGGCTTCATTTCGATTGCCAGGTTCGCGACCAGGCTCTCCAGCGCCATATTGATCGAGCCGACGATCGAGGTGCCTTCGGTCTGGCGGTAAGCGGCCACGCCGGAGAAAAAGAGTACCGAGCCCGCCGGCGCCAGGTGCTTCGATGCGGCCCGGGCCAAATTCACCGGCCCCATCAGCTTCGAGGAGAGCATGGTGTCGATCTCGCTGTCGTCGAGCTCGAGAAACGCCTTGAAAGTGAGGTCCGCCGCGCTGCACACGATGAAATCAAAAGGCCCGTGTTCGGCCAGCGCCGCGTTCACCTGATCGGCCTCATGCACGTCCAGCGTATAGCTACCCAGGGCCTGATCGCCCAACATCTCGACTACGCGGTCGAGCTTCTCCTGACGGCGTCCGGCCACCGCCACTTTTGCGCCGCGCGCCGCCGCCATCAGCGCGATCGCCGCGCCCATGCCGGAGCCACCACCGGCCACGAACAGCTTCGCGCCCTGCATCGCGCCCAGCCCATCGCCTCCCTGCGGTCGATTCGTTGCCATCGTCATCTCCTTATGTAGTAGGGTGCTCTGACAGCCTGGTATGCGAAATGGCTAAAGTAAATGTTCCTGGCCCGCTCGGTGGCAAGGCACCCCGCGTGGCAGCAAACGCTGCCACCCCTCTAAAACGAGTGACATTCCATGATCACACCGCTTTATCTGGATACCCGCGATTCACGCCATTTTTCATCCGCCGCGCGGGACGCCGTGGAGGCCGTGTGTGCTGAGGTAGAGCCCCGCGTGCGCGAACACCTGCCGATGTTGGCCGGGCATCTCGAGCTTGCCTGTCAGACAGGCAGTATGGTGATTCCGGAAACCGGTGAAATGGGGCTGGCAATATCCACCACACGAGTCGGCTGGACCGTCGACAACAAGCGCCCCCAAGGTGTGGCCGCCATTGCCCGCCAGGAGCTTGGTTATACACTTTTTCACGAACTACATCACTTGGCCCGGGGCTGGGTGATCCATCGTAATGAGCCGCGCACGACCTTCATGGAAGGCGTGGTCAGCGAGGGCCTGGCCACGGTATTCGAGCGCGAGATCGGCGGGCGGCGCACCCCTTGGGGCGAGTACCCTGACAATGTGCGTGACTGGGTCGAGGAGCTTTTGGCGTTGCCCGTCAGTGCCCCTTATCTCCCATGGATGATCCAACACGCGGATGGTCGACGCTGGATCGGCTACCGGGCGGGTGTTTTCATCGCAGAACAGGCGATTCGCGCTTCAGGCTTGTCGGCGGCGCGGTTGGTTAACGTGCCGACCGATGATGTACTCGCCATGGCGGGTTTTGTGGATCGCGCCCTCCATACGCTTGAAAACGATTCTCACGAGGCCTGAACGATGCAGATAGAACCCGTCTCCAGCGCCGACTACTCGGAGCTGATCACCCTCTGGGAAGCTTCCGTGCGCGCCACTCACGACTTTCTCGCCGAGGAGGATCTTCTGATGCTCAAGCCGCTGATCTTCGAGCAGTTCTTCGATGCGGTGGCGCTGCATGTGGTGCGCGCACCAGGCGGTGGCGCGCTGGGCTTCAGCGGCGTGGCGCAGGGCAAGTTGGAGATGCTCTTTATCGCCCCGGCAGTGCGTGGCGAAGGCATCGGCACGGCGCTGCTCGAGCACGCCCGGCAGGTGCAAGGAGTGACCAACGTGGATGTAAACGAGCAGAACGCCCCGGCGCTGGCTTTCTACCGCCGGCGCGGCTTCGAGGTGGTGGGCCGCTCACCGCTGGACGGGTTGGGCAAGCCGTATCCGCTGTTGCATATGGCGCTGGCGGCAAGCATCAAGGAAGCGGGTCGCGACAGTGAGGCTTGAGACGCTCCCTGCGCCCGGAAGTTATCGCCTGGCACAATAGCGCCAAACAAGGGGCTCTGCACGTTCTGAGAGGCGAGCCTCGCCGCTATGAGCCATCTAACCGGCGACGCCGGTATGCTCGGCCAGCACCATACAGCCAATGCCGATCAACACCACGCCTCCGATCAGTTCGGCCCAATGACCCGCCCAGCGGCCTAGCCGGTGGCCGAGCAGCGTACCGATCGAGGCCATCAGGGTAGTGGCCAAGCCAATCGCCAGGCTGGTAGCGATGATATCCACGTCGATGAAGGCCAGACTCGCCCCCACGGCCATGGCGTCCAGGCTGGTGGCGGTGGCGGTCAGCACCAATAGCCAGAGCGTCTGCTGACGATGCTCGATGGCCTCTTCTTTCTTGAGCCCATTGATCACCATATGAAGCCCGATGGCGCCAAGCAGCGTAAAGGCGATCCAGTGATCCCAGGCCTGCACGATGCGTTGTGACGCCACCCCCGCCACCCAGCCTAGAACTGGCGTGATCGCTTCGATGACGCCGAACACCAGGCCGATACCCAGCGCATGACGAAAGCGCGGCCGATCAAGGGAGGCGCCCTTGCTGATGGAGGCCGCGAATGCGTCCGCCGACATCGAAAAGGCGAGAAACAGTAAAGCGACAGGCGTCATGGGTCATGAACTCATGAAAAGAAGGTGGCGATCGAGGATAAAGAACCCTGGGTCGATATCGCCATGATTTTATCATGCGCTGCAACAAAACCCGCCAAGTCATTAAAAAATAAACTTTACTGGCGTTAACACCAATAGCCTTGGCTAACAATGTGGGCTCAGAGCAACCCGTAATAGGACGCCGGATTGCCCCAGTGTTTCAAGTGCATATCAAAGCGCCTGGAACGCCACTGCGCGAATCAGCGCGGTCACGCGTTGGCCGTAGGCAAGCCCCAGTTCGTCCCAGGCCTTGCGGGTGACGCGCGTGCGCAGCGTTTGACCGGCAACCTCGAGGCAGAGCTCGACGGTGTGGGGCGCATCAAACAGCACGGCGCTGTCGCGAATCACCGCGGGCAGCTGGTTCTGTGTACTCAAGGCGTCGCTCGGAGAAAGCGCCAGGGTGACATCGCGGGCGTGGACGCGCAAGCGCACTCGGGTACCGACCGGAGTTTGGGTGCCGGGCAACACCAGCTGATGCGCGTCGTCGAGCGCAACCCGGGTCAGGCCGTAGTCGGGGTCAATGGCCGCCACCTCGCCTTCCAGCCGCGAGGCGGCGTCGAAGCCGCCAAGCGCTCGGGTCAGGTCGAAGCGGTGCAGAAGCGTCGTCAATGCATCGCTTGCCACCACGCGGCCCGCTTCCATCACCACCAGGTGATCGGCGATCGTGGTGAGCTCGTCGGCGTCGTGGCTCACGTAGATCACCGGAATGCTGAGCGTTTGCGTCAGCCTGGTGATGTAGCCCAGAAGCTCCTCCTTGCGCGCACCGTCGAGCCCGGTGAGCGGTTCGTCCATCAGCAGAAGCCGGGGCTCGCTCAGAAGCGCCCGGCCGATCGCCACGCGACGCGCCTCGCCCCCGGAGAGCGTGCCTGGCATACGCGAAAGCAGCGGCTCGATACCCAGAAGCGCCACGATGTCATCGAAGCGCTCGGCGTCGACCCGGCGCTGGCCGTAGGTCAGGTTGCCGCGCACGCTGTAGTGGGGAAAAAGCCGCGCCTCCTGAAACACCACGCCGATGCGGCGCCGGTGAACCGGGATGAAAAGACGGCGCCGGGTATCGAGCAGCACCTGATCGCCCAGGGCAATCCGGCCGGTGGTCGGGCGGTCGAGTCCGGCGATCAGCCGTAGAAGACTGGTCTTGCCGCTGCCGGAAGGGCCGAACACCCCGGTAACACCGCGGCCGGGAAGCGTGAGATCGGCGCTCAGCGTGAACGCCCCCAGGCGCTGCTCGACACTCAGCGAAACGTGGGGAAGGGAAATCGAATCAGCCATCTCGCTCCTTGAGGCGTTGCCGGGTGCGCCGGGCCAGCCACTCCGAAGCCACCAGGGACACCAGCGCGATGACGATGGCGATCACGCAAAGACGCGCGGCGGCGCTTTCCTGCCCCGGGCTCTGAATCAGCGTATAGAGCGCCAGCGGCAGCGTTCGCGTCTCGCCGGGAATGTTGGAGGCAAACGTAATAGTGGCGCCGAACTCCGAAAGCGCGCGGGCAAACGCCAATACCGTGCCGGTCAAAAGTCCCGGCACCGCCAGCGGCAGGGTGATGGTAGTAAACACGCGCCAGCGCCCGGCGCCCAGCGTGCTCGCCGCCGCTTCGAGCTTGGGGTCCACCGCTTCGAGCGAAAGCCGAAGCGCGCGTACCAGCAGTGGAAACGCCATCACGCCGCTGGCCACCGCCGCCCCTTGCCAGGTGAACGGTAGCGAAACGCCAAACGTGCTATAAAGCCAGCTGCCGATCACGCCTTGCCGGCCCAACGCTATGAGCAGCAGATAGCCGACCACCACCGGCGGTAATACCAGCGGTAAGTGAATCAACCCATCGACGATGGCCTTGCCCTTGAAGTCGTACCGCGCGAGCCACCAGGCCGCCGCGATGCCCGGCGGCAGAATCCACGCCACCGCCGCCAGGCCGATCAAAAGACTCAGCCGAATGGCTTCCCACTCGGCAGGAGAGAGCGTCACGGGGTCTCGACGTCGGTATCGAAGCCGTACTCGGCAAAAATCGTTAGTGCCTCGTCGCTACCCAGCCACTGGCGAAGCGCGGCGGCGGCTTCGTTATCGTCGCCGATCAGGGCGGCGGGATAAGTGATGGGTTCGTGGCTATCGGTCGGGAAGAGGCCCAGCACGCGCACCGCGCTGCTGGCGAAAGCGTCGGTCTGGTAGACCACGCCTACGGGCGTTTCACCGCGCTCGACCAGCGTGAGGGCAGCGCGTACGTCGCTTCCGCGCGCGAGTCGTGGCGAGAGTTCGTTCCACTCGCCCAGCGCTTCCAGTGCCTGCTGAGTGTAAATACCGGCCGGCACGTGGTCCGGGTCGCCCACCGAAAGGCGCTCGTCGTCGCCTAAAAGCGAGACGATCGGTTCGCCCTCGCCGGGCGTGAAGGTGTCGGCCACGGCATCGCTTGCCGATACCAGCGCCAAGCGGTTTTGTAGCAGATCGCTTCGCTGTGCCACGTCCACGCCTTGCTGTTCGAGCCAATCCATCCACTCGACGTTGGCGGAAATGAACAGCGCCGCCGGGCTTTTATTGGCGATCTGGCGCGCCAGTGTGGAGGAGGAGGCGTAGACCGGCACGATCTCCACGTCGTGATCGCGCTCATAGGCCTCGATGGCGGCGTTGAAAGCATCGGTGAGCGAAGCGGCAGCGGCCACGTGGATGCGCTCGCCGGCAAGCGCCAGTGGCGAAAACGCCAGACCGATTGCGGCAGTGAACACGGGCAGTGAAACATGACGTGGGGTCATTGGAGGGTGTCCGTTATTTCCATTTGGATATAGCGGAGAGTAGCGGGTCGCTTACGGTGGATCAAGCGCGGTGTCGCTCTCCAGGCTGGAATCGCCGCTTTCGAGTAGCTCGATCAGCGCCCGCGCCTCGGGGGAAGCCTCGGGCGAAAGCGTGCGCTCCAGGGCGCGGTAGTGGGTCAACACGCGACGACC
Organism: Halomonas sp. HNIBRBA4712; assembly: GCF_043558675.1. Lineage (NCBI taxonomy): Bacteria > Pseudomonadati > Pseudomonadota > Gammaproteobacteria > Oceanospirillales > Halomonadaceae > Halomonas > Halomonas sp. HNIBRBA4712. The sequence goes on from NZ_JBIFXR010000001.1 coordinate 869,596, forward strand.
CAGTGCCGTCAGGTGCGCCCCGCCGCGCTCATGGCCACCGGCCTGGGTCGCGACCAGCGGCTGGGGAAAGTGGCCGTTCATGGTGTCGATGAGCTGCCAGGCTTTCTTGTAGCTCATGCGTAGCGACCGGCCGGCAGCGGAAATCGAGCCCGTGCGCTCGATCGCTTCGAGTAGCTCGGCCTTGCCCGGCCCGATGACGACGTCGCGGGCGAGCGCCAGGCGCAGCTGGAAGGTGGGGGCGGCGTGATGGGTGCGCGTCATGGCGGCTCCTCGGGCGAAGACGCGGACAGTGTAACAGCTTGACTCGATCGAGCCGCCGCCGCCCGCCGAGGGCAATACGCTTAGCCGTTGAGCACGCGCTCATCGGGCAGAAACACTCGGCTATGCAGCGGGCGTATCCAAGCGTCGCTGCCTTGAGAAAGACCCAGCGCGCGGTAGCGGTGCTTGGGCAGCTCGGCGTGAACCAGGGCGTCGCTCGAGTCGGTGTGTAGCTCCAGACGCACGGCGGGGCCGACCACCGATACCAGCTCCACCCTGGCGGGCAATGCGTCGGCGTGCTCCTGGCGCGCGAACACCTCGATCTCGTGGGGGCGCACGTAGGCGTGCCCGCGCTCGTTGCGTTGGTCGGCGTACTCAGGCGCGGGCAGGGCGATGCCGCCGATATGGGCGCTACCCTGGTGCACCCGCGCCTCGAAGAGATTGACGTTACCCAAAAAACGATAGACGAACGGGTTGGCCGGGTGGTCGTAGACCTCCTCGGGTGAGCCATCCTGCTCGACGCGCCCCTTGTTCATCACCACGACTCGGTCGGAGACTTCGAGCGCCTCCTCCTGGTCGTGGGTGACAAACACGCTGGTGACGTGGATATCGTCGTGCAGGCGGCGCAGCCAGCGCCTGAGCTCGGCGCGCACCCTGGCATCCAGCGCGCCGAAGGGCTCGTCGAGCAGCAGCACCTTGGGCTCGACCGCCAGCGCCCGGGCAAGCGCGATCCGCTGGCGCTGCCCGCCGGAGAGCTGATGCGGGTAGCGGTGGGCGGTCCAGTCGAGCTGGACGAGCTCCAGAAGGCGCATGACCTTCTGCTCGATTTCGGCTTTGGCCGGGCGCGCGGCGCGCGGGCGTACGGTCAATCCATAGGCCACGTTTTGAAACACCGTCATGTGCTTGAACAGCGCGTAGTGCTGAAAGACGAAGCCGACGCCGCGCTTACTCACGTGCAGGTCGGTGGTGTCTTCGCCGTGAAAGCGAATGCGCCCGGTATCGGGCTGCTCGAGCCCGGCGATGATGCGCAGTAGCGTGGTCTTGCCCGAGCCCGAAGGGCCGAGTAGAGCGGTCAGCTCACCTTCGCGAAAGGTCAGGCTGACGTCGTCCACCGCGACGAAGTCGCGAAAGCGTTTATTGACGCGGTCGATTTCGATGCTCATGAGAAAATCCCTGTTTAAAAGCGTTAAACGTTAGGCTCAGGCGGCGGCGCGGCGCTGGCGCCGCTCGTCCTGCCACTCGACGACGCTTTTGATCGCGATGGTGACCAGCGCAAGCCCGGTCAGCAGTGACGAAACGGCGAAGGCGGCGGTGAACATGTACTCGTTGTAGAGCACCTCGATATGCAGCGGCACGGTGTTGGTTTCGCCCCGAATGCGCCCGGACACCACCGCGACGGCGCCGAATTCCCCCATTGCGCGGGCGTTACACAAAATGATGCCGTAGATCAGCCCCCACTTGATGTTGGGCAGGGTGACGTGCCAGAAGGTCTTGAAGCCGCTGGCGCCAAGGGTAAGAGAGGCTTCCTCTTCCTCCTTGCCCTGCTGCTGCATCAAGGGAATCAGCTCGCGGGCGATGAACGGCAGGGTGCCGAAGGCGATGACGATGACGATACCCGGCACGGCGAAGATGATGCGCAGATCATGGGCGGCGAGCCAGGGCCCGAGCCAGCCCTGAGAGCCAAACAGGATGACGAAGATCAGCCCCACCACCACCGGCGAAATGGCAAACGGCATGTCGATCAGCGAGATCAGAATCGGCTTGCCGCGAAACTCGAACCTGGCGATGGCCCAGGCCGCGGCGATGCCGAACAGGGTATTGAGTGGCACCACGATGGCGACGATCAAAAGCGTCAGGCGAATGGCCGACAGCGCATCGGGGTCGCGAATGGCCTCGAGCCAGGTCGCGATACCGCGCTCGAAAGCCCCAAAGAGCACGACGCAGAGCGGTAGCACCAGAAACAGCGCGACGAAGGCGAGGGCAACGGTGATCAGCGTTACCTTGAGCCAGGCGGGCTCCTCGGTGGCGCGACGCCAGCGTTTGGCCAGCGCGTCGTTATCACTGGCCGCAGGCGTATCGGCTCGATCCACGTCGCTCGCCGCTTGATTGGATGTGTTCACTCTAAGCTCCCTTGCTGATTAACCGTGACGACGGCTGGTCCACCACTGCAGGCCATTGATGACCAGCAGCATCGCGAAGGCGACGACGAGCATCACCGCGGCGATGGCGGCGGCGCCGTGGTAGTCGTACTGCTCGGCCTTGGCGACGATCAATAGCGGCGTGATTTCGGTGCGAAAGGGCAGATTGCCCGAGATGAAGACCACCGAACCGTATTCGCCCAGTGCGCGGGCGAACGCCAGGGCGTAGCCGGTCAGCAGCGCCGGAAAAAGCGCGGGAAAGATGACCCGGCGAATGGTCGTGAAGCGGTCGGCTCCGAGGCTTGCCGAGGCCTCCTCCCACTCGGCTTCAAGATCCTCCAGCACTGGCTGTACGGTGCGCACGACGAACGGCAGACCGATATAGGTCAGCGCCACGACCACGCCGAGCTGGGTGTAGGCGACGCGCACGCCAAAGAGTTCGAGGTACTGCCCGACCCAGCCGGTGCTGGCGTAAAGGGTGACCAGCGCGATCCCCGCCACCGCCGTGGGCAGAGCGAAGGGCAGATCCACCAGCGCATCGATCAAGCGCTTGCCGGGAAAACGGTAGCGCACCAATACCCAGGCCAGCAGCGCACCGAAGAACAGGTTGATCGTGGCGGCGATGAGCGAGCCACCAAAGGAGAGCTTGTAGGAGGCCACCACCTGACGCTGGGTCACGGCGTGCCAGAAGGTGTCCCAGCTCATGGTCGTGGTGTAGAGCAGAAAGGCGCCAACCGGCACCAGAAAGATCAGCCCCATGTAGAGCAGGGTGAACCCCATGGTCAGGCCGAAGCCCGGTATGACGCGACGACGGGCAAGCGTGATCGACATGACGATACTCCTTCAACTGGCGTGATCCCTCGCCGAGGAGCGCGCCCCGGCGAGTGATGGAACGAGGTAACTATCAGGGCCGGTCAGGGCAGGTTGATCGCTTCCAGAATCTCGTCGAAGACGCCGCCGTCGTTGAAAAAGCGCGTCTGCGCCTCACGCCAGCCGCCAAAGACCTCATCGATGGTGAAAAGCGTAAGCGACGGGAAGGTATCGGCATACTCGGCCAGCACCGCCTCGTCGATGGGGCGATAGTAGTGCTGCGCGGCCAATGCCTGGGCCTCATCGGAGTAGAGATACTCGAGATAGCCTTCGGCGACATCGCGGGTGCCATTGCGTTCGACGTTGGCGTCGACCACCGCGACGGGCGGCTCGGCCAGAATGCTCTGCTCGGGCACTACGATCTCGAAATCGCCTTGGCCCAGCTGCTCCACCGAGAGAATCGCTTCGTTCTCCCAGGCAAGCAGCACGTCGCCCAGGCGGCGCTGAACGAAGGTGTTGGTGGCCCCGCGCGCGCCGGAGTCGAGCACCGGCACGTTCTCGAAAACCTGGCGAACGAAATCGAAGGTCTGCTCCTCGTCGCCGTCGAACTGCTCCAGGCCATAGGCCCAGAGCGCCAGGAAGTTCCAGCGCGCGCCGCCGGAGGTCTTGGGATTGGGCGTGATCACCTCGACGTCGTCGCGAATCAAGTCGTCCCAGCCCTGAATGTTCTTGGGGTTGCTGTCGCGCACCAGCAGTACGATGGTCGATGTATAAGGGGAGCTATTGTGCGGTAGCCGCGTCTGCCAATCGTCGGGAATCAGGTTGCCCCGGTCGTGAAGCGCATCGATATCGTAGGCCAGCGCCAGGGTGACCACATCGGCATCGATGCCGTCGATCACCGAGCGCCCCTGGGAGCCCGAGCCGCCGTGCGACTGGCGTACGGTCACTTCCTGGTCGTGCCCTTCGCGCCAGTGCTCGGCGAAGAGCTGGTTGTAGGCGCGGTAGAACTCGCGGGTTGGGTCGTAGGAGACGTTGAGCAGCTCGACGCGTTCTGACTGTGCCTGGGCGTGCGAGCTGGCGCCGAGAGTGGCGCCAAGAACGGCGCCGCCGATCAGAATCGACGCGGTGAGTTTGGAAAGTGACCAGAGCGTGGGCGGTGCGGTGAGATTCATGGCGGTTCCCTTGTGTCGTGAGTAAGTCAGTGACGTTATGGGGGACAGCCTACGCAATGCCTTTAGAATCAATAACGAATATAAAATGGATTACTTATTACTTTTTTAGCTTAAGCGCGCCGTCTCTATAGCCCAGCGAAATCGCCCTGGCGCCCTGCCAGTACCCGCTGCACGGTCTCTTCGTCCAGGTTCTCGCGGCAGAGCTTCAAGAACTGATAGGCATAACCGCGCAAGAAGTGGCCGCGACGCAGCGCCAGGTAGGTGGTGTTACGCGGGAACAGGGCGCTGGCATCGAGCAGGGTGAGGCCGCGGTCGCGCTGCTCGTGGTAGGCCATCGAGGCGATGACGCCTACGCCCATCTCGAGCTCGACATAAGTCTTGATCACGTCGGCATCCAGCGCCGTCAGCACGATGTCCGGATAGAGCTCGGCAGCGGCGAAGGCCCGGTCGATACGCGCTCGCCCGGTAAAGCCATCGTGATAGGTGACGATGGGATGCTCGGCGATACGCTCGAGCGTCAGCGGCGTGCCATCGTTCAAGGGGTGATGGTCGGGAACGATGACGCCGTGATACCAGTGGTAGAACGGAAAGCAGGCAAATAGCTGGTTCTCTTCGTGCAGCGCTTCGGTGGCGATGCCGATATCCACCTTGCCTGCTTTCAATAGCGAGACGATCTCGTCCGGGCCGCACTGGTGTAGCTCCAGGTGCACTTTCGGGAAAGCCTGCTTGAACCGAGCGATGATCGGCGGAAGCGCGTAGCGCGCCTGGGTATGCGTCGTCGCAATGCCGAGGCTCCCTTGATCCTCATGGGTCAACTGATGCGCCGAGCGTTTGAGGTTTTCGACGTCCAGGAGAATACGTTCGATGACCTCTATCAACCCCTGACCCGCGACCGTCAGGCCCAGAATGCGCTTGCCCCGGCGCTCGAAAAGCTCGACCCCCAGCTCCTCTTCGAGATCGCGGATGTGTTTGCTGGCGCCGGATTGCGAAGTGAACAGCGCATTGGAGGCCTCGGTCAGATTGAAGTGGCAACGCACGGTTTCACGCACGATGCGCAGTTGCTGAAAATTCATGGCAAGTAGGGTCCGAATGCATGTCGATTTAATATTCTAAAAAAGAATATTAAAAATAATTGTTATTCATTAATCATATTTTTAGCTATCCATATGGAGTTTGTCGATGAATCGGGCGCGGTGGCCGAACCGTTCGTCATCTCGTGACTCCAAGAGCCGCGGTGCCTGTTGGCGGATACCCGTTCACCGGCGATCCGATAAGCCTTTTTGGGAGAATGACGAATGAAAGCAAGTACGTTGATGCTGGGTGGATTCATGCTTGTCGGGGCCTCCGCCTTGCCGCTGAGCGCGGCGGCAAATGACGCGCTATGTGCCGACAAGGCGGCAGACGTCAATGCGCAGCTGGAACATGCCCGCGCGCAGAACGATGTACACCGTGTGGAAGGGCTCGAACGGGCGCTACACGCCATCGAGCACGATTGCACCAATGAAAGCGTACTGGACGATGCCCGGGAAGAGGTGCAGGAAAGCCTGCAGGACGTGCAGGAGCGTCAGGCCGATTTCGAGCAGGCGCTCGACGAGGGCGACGACGGCGATATCCAGAAACGTCGCGAAAAACTCGAAGAAGCCACCCGTGAGCTCGAAGAAGATACTGCCGCTCTGAACGCGCTCGAAAGCCGGCTTGGCGAATAGGGTCAAGGATTGCGAGTGCGACGGCTGTGTTGGCGGCCAAGCCACCAGGCGTCGAATCCGAAAGAGTAGAGCGAGGCGATGAGTGCGCTCAGCGCCAGAAGTGTCGCAGCGGTGTGCGAGGTAAGCGGCGTGAGCGCCAGCAATAGCGCCACGACCTGCCAGACGCACACCGCCTTGCGGCGAAAACTCTCGAAAAGCGGCGCCTTCAACCACTCGAGCCGCCAGCTCGCCGCGATGAACGCATAGCGCATACCGCCAATCATCAATACCCAAACGCCCAGCGATTCGAGCTTCAGCAACGCCACGCAAAGAAGCAGGATCATCAGCGCGTCCAGCTCCATGTCAAAGCGCGCGCCGAAGAGGGAGTGGCTGTGGGTCTTGCGTGCCACGAAACCATCTACCCCGTCGAGCAGTAAAGAGAGCATCGCCACACCCAGCCACAGCCAGATCGATTCGATAAAGGCGGTGTCCGCCAGCGCGCCGGCAACGATGGCGACCAACACGCCGCGTAGCAGTGTCACTCGGTTGGCCCAGCCAATGGGGCCCTGGGTCCAGTACAAAAGCGTCAGCAGTGTAATGGCGGCGTAGAGCGTTGCCATCGCCCCCCAGGTGGCTGCAGAGGGCAGCAGCTGCGGTAGGCAGGCGGCTAGCGTCAGCAGCACAAACGCCCCCAGTGCCAGTTCGAGCGCAGTGTAGAGGCGTTTGGGCAAGGTCTTATCCAGTGGTGAAACGGTGAACATGGCCACTCACGAAGCGGTGCGAAACCGCGTTGATGTTGTACTTTCTCTTTCCTGATACTATTTTTGTATAACTTTTGTTTAGCGTCGAGCGATGGCCCACCTGAATTGAATTTAGCGCACAGGATCCATCGTTACGCTTTCATGCTAAATCCACTGAAGTTGAATGAAAAGCGTCGATGACATTGAAAAGTAGCTGGAACCTGGCAATGCTGAGGTGAGAAGCACTTAAAAATGAATCGTTGTCAGGGAATTGTGATATGCCGCGGACGGATACCGCTACTGCTTTCTGGATCGTACGCCCGGGCGTCGGCGAGCTTCGACCTGAAACCCTGGAACCTTTTACCCGGGACCTGGTTCAGGTGCGCACGCTCTACAGCGGCGTCAGTCGGGGAACCGAGTCGCTGGTATTCAACGCTCGGGTACCGGAAAGTGAAGCCGAGCGTATGCGAGCACCTTTCCAGTCCGGCGATTTTCCTGCGCCGGTCAAGTACGGCTACTGCAGCGTCGGCGTGGTCGAGAAAGGTCCCGAAGCCCTACTTGATAAAACCGTTTTCTGTCTTTATCCGCACCAGAGTCGCTACGTGGTACCGCTGGAAGCAGTGGTGCCGCTGCCGGAAGCGCTGCCGAGCCACCGCGCGGTGCTGACTGCCAACATGGAAACCGCTATCAACGGCGTATGGGATGCCAACCCGCTACCCGGTGAGCGTATTTGCGTAGTGGGGGCGGGCGTGGTGGGCGCGCTGGTCGCTTATCTCTGCGCGCGTATTCCCGGCACCCGGGTGCATTTGATCGACATCAACGCCGAGCGCGAAACGCTGGCCAACGCCTTGGGGGTTGCCTTCTGCACGCCGGAAAACGCCCCGGCGGACCAGGATCTGGTGATTCACGCCAGTGGCCACGGCGAAGGTTTGCGCCTGGGGCTATCGCTTCTGGGCAACGAAGGCCGGCTGATCGAGATGAGCTGGTTCGGCGAAGGCGAAACGCGGCTTGCCCTCGGCGGCGCCTTTCACTCGAAGCGACTCTCTATTCGCGCAAGCCAGGTCGGCCAACTGCCCGCGGCGCTACAGTCGCGCTGGGACTATCGCCGGCGCCTTACGCTGGCACTCGAGCTTTTAAAAGATCCTTGCCTTGATCACCTGGTCAGCAGCGAGTGCGCCTTCGAGGACTTTCCAGCGCTGGCGCCGACCCTTTTCGGCCTCGGCAGCCAAGCGCTTTGCCACCGCATTCACTATCCCGTGCCCGAGTGATTCGACGGCGCGTTCAATCAGCAACAAAGGAAAGGAGTTCCCATGTACCGTCTCTGCGTTCGCGATCACTTCATGATCGCCCATAGCTTCAAGGGCGATATTTTCGGCCCGGCCCAGCGCACCCATGGGGCCACTTACGTGGTCGATGTGATCTTCAAGCGCCCGGAACTCGACCCGGACGGGCTGGTGATCGACATTGGCCTGGCCTCCGAGACCGTCAAGGAGGTGCTGGCGGAGTACAACTTCCAGAACCTCGACGACGTGCCGGCCTTCAAGGGCAAGAACACCACCACCGAGTTCATGGCGGGAGTGATCTTCGAGGCACTCGCCAAGGGCATCAAGGAGGGACGCATGGGATCGACCGCCCAGGGGATCACTCACATGGAAGTGAAGCTGCACGAATCCCACGTCGCCTGGGCAAGCTACGAAGGCGCCTTATGAGAAAGCGCGTCACCCTGATCGTGGCGGGCTCGCTCGAGCAGCGCACCGGCGGCTATGTCTACGACGCCCGCATGGTCGCATCCTTGCGCCGCCAGGGCTTCGAGGTCAAGGTCGAGGAACTCGCCGGGCGCTTTCCGCTCGCCTGCGATGAGGCGACGGGCGAACTCGCCCGGGCGCTGGGCGCGCTCGAGGAGGGCGAGCGGGTGATCATCGATGGCCTCGTAATGGGCGGCTTGCCGGATATCGTCGCAAGCCACGGCGCACGGCTCGATGTCACCGCGCTCTTGCACCACCCGCTCGGCGACGAGCAGGGCCTCGATGATGAGACTCAGGCGCGCCTTCACCGCAGCGAGCTCGAAGGGCTCGCGAGCGTGGCGCGTATCATCGTGACCAGCCGCTTCACCGAGCGGCGGCTGCAGGCACTGGCAGAAAGTTACCAACTGCCCCTGAGTGCGCCGGTCCTTGCGGTGGAGCCCGGCGTCGAACCGGCGCCTATCTCGGCCCCTGCCGAGCCGGGCGCGCCGGTCAATCTGCTCTGTGTCGCTACGCTCACCCCGCGCAAGGGTCAGGACGTGCTGATGCGGGCGCTGGCCGCCCTGGACAGTCAAACATGGCGCTGCGATCTATTCGGGGCGCCTCGCGACCCCGCCTTTGCCGCCGAGGTCGAGGCGCTGATCGAGCGCGAAGGGTTGGACCTCGTCACGCTGCACGGCGAATGCGACGCCGAAGCACTCGAAGCCGCCTATCGAGGCGCCCACGCGCTGGTGCTGCCCTCCTGGTACGAAGGCTACGGCATGGTGGTGACCGAAGCATTGGCCCACGGCCTGCCGGTGATCACCACCACCGGCGGCGCGCTGGCAGACACCTTGCCCGAAGGTGCCGGTATCGGGGTAGCGCCGGGTGATGTCGCGGCGCTGGCAAAGGCGCTCGAGGACTTTATCGGCAGTCGCGACGTTCGCGAGGCGTTGCGCCAGGGCGCGCTCGAGGCCCGCGAAGCCCTCAACGATTGGCAAGCCGCAGGTGAAGCCTTCGCTCGGGCGCTCGCCACACCCCGGGCGCTGTCGGCGGGCAGCGAGTTCGCCGCCGATTGGCTGACGCTGCGCGAAAGCGTGGATATCGCCGCACGAAGCCCAACGCTTGCGCAAAAGGCGGGGGCCTGGCTTGCCGAGCAGCCCGGCGAGGCGGTCATTGCCGATCTTGGCTGCGGGCGGGGCAGCAACGGGCAGTATCTCGCCCCGCGCTTTAAAGGCGCGCAGCGCTGGCATCTGCTCGATCACGACGAAAAGCTACTGGCCGAGGCGCGAGCGCGGCTCGAAGCGCTTACCAGCGCCAGCGGCGAGCCCGTTCAGGCGCACCCTCACTGCACCTCGATTACCGAGCTCGACCATGAGGCGCTCGCGGCGGCTAAGCTTGTCAGCGCCTCGGCGCTTTTGGATCTGGTGTCCCATGAGTGGATCGAGGCGCTGGCCGAGCGCTGCGCCGCCAAGCGCCAGGCGGTTTTGATTGCGCTCACCGTGACCGGCCAGTGGTGTTTCACTGATGCCAAGGGCGAGGCGCTCGAGGATGACGAGGACCGCTGGGCGCTGGGGCTGTTCAACGCCCACCAGGCGCGGGATAAGGGCCTGGGGAGCGCGCTGGGCGGCGCGGCGCATCAGGCGCTTTTTGAATCGCTCGAGGCGCGCGGCTATCAACTGGAGCAGGCGGAGACCCCCTGGCGGCTCGCCGCGGGCGACGGCGAAACGCTGCCGCTAACCTGCTCGCTGATCGAAGGCTTTGCCGAGGCGATGACCGAGCAGGCGCCGATGGAGGCGAGCCGTATCGCGCAGTGGCGCGATATGCGCCTGGCCGCAGTGCGCGCCGGCGAGCGCGGCATGTGGGTGGGTCATAAGGACTTACTCGCGCTGCCGCCGGTGGCGGTGTAACCATGCGCTTCGCTCGATGGCTAAAGACCGCCTGGGTGCGGCGCGTGCTGATCAGCCTTGTACTTCTGGGGGCGGTAGCGCTGTGGGTCAACCCCGGCGAGATCGCGCGGGAAGTGACGCGGCTGTCGCCGGCCTGGGTGGCGCTGGCACTGGGTATTAGCGTACTGCAGGTAATGCTCAGCGCTTGGCGTTGGAAACTGACGGCGGGGCTCGTGGGCGTGCCGCTGCGCTACCGCTACGCGCTGCGCGAGTACTATCTGGCGCTGCTGGTCAATCAGCTATTGCCCGGCGGCGTGCTGGGCGATGCCGGGCGCGCCCACCGTCACGCCAGCCAGTCCGATAGCCGCGGCAGCGCCTGGCGGGCGGTGGTGTTGGAGCGTGCTTCGGGTCAGGCGGCGGTCGCACTACTGTTGATGTTGGCGCTTGGCGTGTCGCCGCTCTGGCACCAGGCGCTGGGCGCCACCGGCATCGCCCTGTTGGCGGGTGGAGTGGTCGCCGTCGGTATCGCGCTGGCGCTTGTGGGGCGCTTCGTTTCGCGCAGCGAGACGCTCACGCTGCCGACGTGGTGCGGCGCGCTCAAGCGCGATCTGCGCAGAAGCCTTTTACGACGCGGCGTCTGGTACTGGCAGTTATCGTCATCCCTGGCCATTGTTATTAGCTACGGCCTGGTCATGGTCTGCGCCGCCCGCGCCCTGGGGATCGAGCAGAGCGCCTTCACCATCCTGGCGCTGGCACCGCTTTTGCTGCTCGCCATGCTGGTGCCGCTGTCGGTGGCCGGCTGGGGGCTACGTGAAGGCGCGGCGGCGGGCATCTGGCTGTTCGTCGGGCTACCTTCGGCTCAGGGCGTGGCCATTTCACTGGCTTATGGTGTGCTGATCATGCTGTCGAGCCTGCCGGGGATCTGGGTGGCATTTGCCCGGCGGGGCCGGGCCACGCCTTCAGGCGGCGGGCGTCAGGCAGATATCGAACAGCGTGTCGTCGCCGCAGGCGAAGATGCGCATACGCGGGCGCAGCGCGCTTTCCAGCGTGTCGATCGGCGTCATTTGAAGACCGGGACGGCCGGAGCCGATCAAAAGCGGAGCTACCAGAAGATGCAGCGAGTCGATCGCCCCGGCTTCGATGAATCGGGAAATCGTGATACCGCCGCCCTCGACCAGAATGCGCCGGTAGCCGCGCGCCTGGAGCAGGGCGATGACATCGAGAGGGTCGAACTGGCCCGCCGCGTCGAGCGGCAGCACGTAGCGGGTGGCACGGCTGTCGGCGCACTCGGCGCTTTCACCGGTGACATGCAGGGTAAGCGGGGCATCGCCTTGCAGCACCTTGAGAGTGGCGGGCGCGCGGCCGCGGGGGTCGAGCACCACGCGCACCGGATGCTCGCCGTCGACGTGGCGCACGGTGAGCTGGGGGTCGTCGGCCACGGCGGTGCCCGCACCGATCACCACCGCATCGGCCAGCGCTCTGAGCCTGTGCAGATGGACCAGACTTTCAAAGCCGTTGATGTAGTGGGAGTGGCCGCTTTCGGTGGCGATACGCCCATCCAGACTTTGCCCCAGCTGGGCAAGCGTCCAGCGCTCACTCGTGGCCAGAGGGGCCAGGCAGTCAAGAAGCGCCTCGGCTTCGCCACTCACGCTCATACCGGGGGCGCACTGCCAGCGACCTTCGTCATCCAACGACAGAGGTGCCTCGCTTCTCGCTCCGGTTCTGGTGGCCAGCAGCCAGCGCCAGGCCGTATCGAGCGTGAGCGTCTCGTTATCGCATACAGCACCATCGAAGTTGGGCATGACGCCTCCTTGAAGAAATCAACGTGGAATCATGCCGGGGCCGAGCGGCCAACGCAACAACCCAACAACGCTCGCACGATCAGGCAACCTGGAGGCCTACATGTATCACATTGAACGCGCTATTTTCGACATCCGCCGGGGGCTACCGGTGGTGCTTGCGACCGGTGACCAGCGCCTTCTGGTGCAGGCGCTGGAAGGCAGCGACTCGGTCGATACGCTGGCCGAACTTTCCGGCGCGCGCCCTTCGATGGTGTTGACGCGTCACCGGCTGGAGGCCATGGGTATGTCGCTCAAGGCCGAGGCGGCGAGTTTGCCGCTGCACGAGCAGGTCAGCGAAAGCGAGCTTCATCAGCTGGCCGTGGCCAGGGAGAACGAAAAAGCCTCCCGGTCGCTTTTGGCCGGACTCAAACCCGCTGCAGCGGGCGAGCGCGCCGCGCTCACGCTGATGCGCCGGGCGCTTTTGATTCCCGCCGCACTGTGCGCCGAAATCAGCGAGCGCCAACAAGGCGTGATCGACCAGAAGCTCGGTAGTGGCGAGCTCTTGCAGATCGACGCCGAGGACGCGGCGAGCTGTCTGGCCGGCGCCACGGGCATGCTCAAGCGGGTCAGCGAGGCGCGCATTCCGCTGGAAGAGGCGGTGGAGAGCCGGTTCGTGCTGTTTCGCGAGCCGGACGGGCTGCGCGAGCACGTGGCGGTGGTGATCGGTGAGCCGGAAAGCATGGAGGGCCCGGTACCGCTGCGCCTGCACTCGGCGTGCCTGACCGGCGATCTGTTCGCGAGCCTGCGCTGCGACTGCGGCGAGCAGCTTAGAAACGCCGTGGCGGACATTCAGGCGATGGGCGGCGGGGTGCTTTTGTACCTGGCCCAGGAGGGGCGCGGCATCGGCCTTGCCAACAAGCTTCGCGCCTACACGCTGCAGGATGGCGGGCTCGATACCGTCGACGCCGACCAGGTGCTGGGCTTTGGCGACGACGAGCGCCAGTACGCCGTGGCGGTGGACATGCTGCGCTCGCTTGCGATCAACCAGGTGCAGCTTCTGACCAACAACCCGCTCAAGATCAGCGCGCTCGAAGAGGGCGGCATCGAGGTCGCCTCGCGCCACGCGCTCTACGGCAGCGTAACCGATCAAAACCACCGCTACCTGAGCGCGAAAGCGAACCGGGCGGGCCACCTGCTCGACGACGTGCTCGACGGCCACGGCCGCTAGTGTGCGCCGCGGGGTGACCCGCGGCGTTGATCAGCCAAACGCCGGCAGCGCCGCGGTCTCCTTGACGACCCGGGCCAGCTGCGCGGCGTAGTGCTCGATCAGCCGGCGGCCAAGCTCGGCGTCGGCGCCGGTGGCGTTACCGGAAACGCCGTGAGCGCTCAAATCCTCCCCCAGCCAGGCAAACGCCGCCGCACCTTCCGCCGCGACCAGGTCATTTCGGGCGGCGGGCAGCGCCGGTGACGCGGCCTGATAATTCGCCATATCCACCAGTTCCGGCGTCAGATGCAGCATCATCGCGGTTTCGAGCAGCCCGCCGTGCAGCCCGTAGCGCAGCTCCTCGAAGTCGATGGCGCCGTCGAGCGGCGGCAGGCGGGTGTAGGTGGCCTTGACCACCCGCATATCGAAGCGCTTTCGCAGCGTGAGGGCGGCCAGATCCATCACCGCCTTGTTGCCGCCGTGGCTGTTGATCCACACCATTTTGCGAATCCCCGCCCGGGCCACGCTTTCGCCCAGCGCCTCGAGAGTGGCGATGGCAAGCGGATGGGGCAGGCTCAGCGTACCGGCGAAGTGTGCGTGCTCGTCGCTGGCGCCCACGGCAAGCGGTGGCAGGCAGACCACGTCGAGTTCAGGGTCGAGGGCTTTGAGCGTGGCCGCCTGCAGCCCTTCGCCGATGATCAGATCGGTGGCCAGCGGCAGGTGCGTGCCGTGCTGCTCGATCGCGCCCAGGGTCAGAATCGCCACCGGGTCGCGCTCGGCGAGCGCCTTTAACGTCGGCGCGCTCAGCGCCTGCCAGTGATAAATCATGCCGCTCCTTGTCATTGACTAGCGTGAAGATGAAGCGAAAAGCGAGCGCTCAGACGCGGCCAGGGCCGGATGCCCGACGCGGCAGGCGTAAAGATCGCCGGAGGCAAGGCCTTCGGCGCCGTCGTCGAGCCAGCGGCGAATCGCCTCCGGGGTCTGCCACTCGTCAAAGCGGAAGTCGCGCCGCTCGCCGGCCACCGCGTTGAAGCGGTAGTCGCCCAGGCGGGTAATCTCCTCGACGCAGGCGTGGCTGACCTCCAGCACGCCGGCCACGAACTCCACCGACAGCGCGGCCACGGGGTGGCTCAAGCCCTTGAGCACCTCGGCTTCGAAGCCTTCCACGTCGATCTTGATAAAGCAGGGCATCCCGTATTCGTCGATCAGGCGGTCCACGGTGGTCACCTCGACGCGCAGCGTTTGCTCCCAGCTGATGCGTTTGAAGCCCGCGTTCTGGCTGCCCACGCGGCTGCGCCAGTCGTGGGCCAGGGTGGAGAGCGTGGGGTTGGCGCTGCTGATCGCGATCTCGGCGTGGCCCGGCTCGACGCCGGCGGCCAGCGGCAGCAGGGTGACGTCGTCATGCTTGATCACGCGGCGAAACCAGCGCGCCAGCGCCGGCTGGGGCTCGAGCGCCACCACCTTTGCGCCCAACGCGCGAAACGCCGCGCTGCGATCGCCCAGGTGCGCGCCGATATCGAACGCCGCTTCGCCCGGTACGATAAAGGGGTGATAGAGCCGCTTCAGGCCTTTCTGCCGTCCAGGGCGCCAGTAGACGATCAGCGAGCGCGCCACGCCCCCGGCGCCGCGAAATTTATCCAGAAGCGATAGCGGCATCAATGCGGCTCCCTGGCTGAGTCACTCACCAGCCGCCGGTCGAAGCGCCGAAACGACTGGCAGGGCATGTCGCCGGGAAGCTCGCCGGGCAGCGGTTGGATGGCGCCGACCAGCGGTGCGGCGGATGAAAGGGTATGATCGCGCGCGCCAAGTGCGGCGAAGTCCTTCAGCAGTGCCGGCTCGAAGGTCATGCTCGGCGTGCGCAGAAGTAAAAATCGCTCGCCGAGAAAGCCGCCCCAGGTGGCGCTGCTGGAGTATTTGACGATGGGGGCGGCCATCAGCAGGCCAAACCAGGCCGGCGCCAGCCAGGCAAACGCGTGGGGCGAGAAGAACCACATCGCCACCGCCCAGAGCGCGCCGCAAACCGTCATCCAGCGGGTGTGCCACCACACCTCGCGCCAGGCAAGCGAACGCTCGCCGCGGTGCTGGGTCTGCCATTCGATCGAGCGCCCAAACAGCACGTTGATAATGAAAAGGCTATGCCAGGCCATCATCAGCGGCGCGGTGAGCGCGGCGAACAGCACCTCGAGCACTACGCTCACCGTGAGCCTGACGCGGCCACCGAAGGCGTGCGGGCACTGAAACAGGGTAAGCAGAAAGCCGAGCAGTTTGGGCGCGAGCAGCATGAACAGCGTCACCGATAAAAGCCCGAGCGAAAGCGGCTGGGGCAGGGGCTGGTGGGGTGTGGTATCCAACGCCGTCAGGCAGACCAGAAGCCCCGTGCACACCAGCAGGGCGAGCCACACCATCGACGAAAGATACGCGAAGGCGCCGAACAGAAAGTGCAGGCGGCTGATCGGGTGAAAGCCGGCGCCGGTCAGAAGGCGCAGGTGCTGCAGGTTGCCCTGGAGCCAGCGCCGGTCGCGCTTGGCGAAATCGAGAAAGTTGCTCGGCATCGCCTCGAAGCTGTTGTGGCTGGCGCCGGTGTGGGGCGCCTGGCGCGACACCGCGGTGGTGGCGCCGGTGTCGAGCAGCACCTGCCAGCCGCCGCGTTTCAAAAGCGCCGCCTCGACGAAGTCGTGGCTCAAGAGCTCGCCGCCAAGTGGCGCCTTGCCGGGCAGAGCGGGGAGCCCGGCGTGCGCCATGAAGGCACGCGTGCGGATGATGGCGTTATGGCCCCAGTAGTTGGCCGCATCGCCTTGCCAGAAGCTCTGCCCGGCGGCGAGCATCGGGCTGTAAAGCGCCGAGGCGAGCTGCTGGAAACGCCCGAACAGCGTGCGCTGGCCCACCGGAATCGGCACCGTTTGAATCAGCCCCACTTGGGGCTCGCGCTGCATGCGATGCACCATGTGCAAGAGTGTGGCGCCGCTCATGAGGCTGTCGGCATCGAGCACCACCATGTAGTCGTAGAGCCGCCCCCAGCGGCGGCAGAACTCGGCGATATTGCCCGCTTTGCGCCCTTCATTGTTCTCCCGGCGGCGGTAGTAGACGTTGATTTGCCCTGCCAAGCGCTGCTGCAGCGCCGTCACGTGGGCCGATTCTTCCCGCGCCTTTGCCGGGTCCTGGGTGTCGCTGAGGATGAACACATCGAAGTGTTCGGAAAGCTTGTCGGCTACGCTTTCGCTCTGGGCGCTGGCCTGGTTCAACAGCGAACGGCAGGTCGCCTCCAGCCCGGCGATGGTCGAAACCGGCGGCTCGGCGTACACCGGCATCACCAGCGCGGTCTTGCTGACCAGCCGGTAGGCGTTGGGCGCGGTGGGGCGTTGGCGGCGCAGGGTAAGCGGGTCAAGGCGCAGCGCGCAAAGTAAAAAACCGCACATCGCACCCCAGAACGCCATGGCGATCCAGCTGAAGGTCAGGGTAAAAAGCGCCAGTAGCACCACCTGCCACCCGAGGGCGAGATCGGCGACCATCCGCGCCATGGCCAGTCCGCCGGTGACGCTGGAGCCGAGCACCAGCAGAGCGAAAAGCGTACGGCGCAAGGCGAGCCCGGGAATGGCAACGGCGGTTGTGGGTTGTTCAGACATCGGGGTACCACACGTAATTCCAGGTTTCGCTGACCGGCTCGCCGCCGAGTTCGAGATGCAGGCGGATATCCGCGACGTTATCGCTTGGCACGCGAAAGCTCGCGCGCCACTGGTTGTCCGGAAGCGCCAGTACGTGAGGTTCGAGCGCCTCGCCGGTGGTCGTTTCGATCGCAAGCGTTACCGGGGCGTCGCCGTCGAGCCGGGAAAGCTCGCCGCCTTCGAAATCGACGATGAACTGGCGCTGGGCGCGGGAGGCAGCGTCGTTGGTGATACCGGCCCGCCCCTGGCGGGTGCGCACTGCCCGGGCAAGCGTGTGATCATCCGGGGTGGCGCCAAGCGTCGTGGTGCGGTAGTGCAGATCCAGCGAATCGCCCGCCGCAAGCGGCGTGTCGCTGACCCAGTAGGCGACGATATTGTCGTGGGTTTCATCCGGGGTGGGGAGCTCGACCAGCTCTACATGGCCCGCGCCCCAGTCACCCAGCGGCTCGACCCACTGGCTTGGGCGCCGGTGGTAGAGCGCCTCCATGTCCAGGTAGTGCTCGAAGGCGCGCTCGCGTTGCATCAGGCCAAAACCCCGAGGGCGCTCGTCGCGAAACGCCGACACGCGAGGCGCTTCGGGGTTGCTCAGTGCTCGCCAGATCCACTCGCTCTGGCCGGTGTGCATCAGAAGCCCATCGGAGTCGTGGACCTGGGGGCGAAAGTCGTCCGGCGCCTCGGCGCTCGACTCGCTATAGGCGAACATGCTGGTGAGCGGCGCGATACCGAGCTTGTCGATATTCTCGCGGGCAAACAGGCGCGCCTCGACCTCGAGCGCAGTCTGCTCACTCGGGGTGAGGGTGAAGCGGTAGGCGCCGCTGACCGAAGGGCTATCGAGCAGCGCCATAAAGGTCAGCGCTTGGGCGTCGTCGCCGGGCTTGACGAACCAGAACTCGCGAAATGCGGGAAACTCCTCTGCCTGGTCGGTGGCGGTATTCAGCGCCAGCCCGCGCGCCGAGAGGCCGTAGATCTGATCACGCCCGACCAGGCGAAAGTAGCTCGCGCCCAGAAACGCCGCGACTTCGTCGTGGTACGCCTCGTTATTGAGCGGGAAGTGAACGCGAAAGCCGGCGTGGCCGCTGCCGGCCAAGTCACTGTCGGTCAGCGCCTGAGCCTCGCCGTCGTAGCTAAAGTCATCGCGTTTGAAGGGCAGCGGCTCGACGCGTTCGCCGTCGATGACGTTGAGCGTGACCGGTGTTTGAAAGAGAAAACCGCTGTGAAAAAGCTGCAGCGAAAAAGGGCTTTCGTCGCGCCAGTAGGCGCGCTCCGGGTCGAAGCGAATTTGACGATAGGCGTCGTAATCAAGCTCTTGAAGTGCTTTCGAGAGCGCGGGTTCGGGCGCCTGGTAAGGGGCGTTGGCAAGCGACTCGGCGCGTGCGATCACCTCATCGAAATAGGCGCCTTGCCCGAAGGCGAGCGGCGCATGAGCCAGCCCCAGCCCCACAAGCCACCTTGCGCCAATACGACCTTTCATAAGCGAGTTCCCTTCCTTTAAAGGCCACGGTCGACTAACCCCCTGGCGGCTCTATTTATTGCATGATGTCTGATTTAACAGAAATTTTGACTATAGTAATGTTCCCGGTCAGGCTCGGCGTCCTATGCGTAAACCTCACACCACTATAGCGAGCGAGGGGCGTTTAATGCCAGCTTGACCCGCCCAGCCTTCACTATAGGGCGTTACCGCCGACTCCGCCTACAGGGTTTTTTTTCAATGGATTCGATGCTTCCATGCTACGTGTTTTAATCGCCGCTCTCGTTCTCAACCTGATGCTGGTCGCGCCGCTTTGGTGGCGCTACGGTGGTCCCCATGTGCCGCTCATCGCGCTGGAAGCCTGGGTGATCGCCCCGCTTTTGATGCTGGTTCCTGCCGGGCGGTTGCGCCGGTTCATCACGGTGTGCGTGGTGGCCCTGGCGGGGCTAGTCAGCGCCGCGGGCCTGGGCGACGCCGCCACCCATACCGCTTTCGGCCGCTCGCTCAATCTCTATCTTGACGTGCCGCTGCTGCGCTCGGTGTATCACCTTTTGGCCGGCAACGCCGGCGACGTAGTGGCAGTCGTCGTCATGACCCTGGGGGCGCTTTTGATTCTGGGGGTGCTGCTGCTGATAAGCGCGCTGCTCTCGCCCAAGCGGGCGCTGTCACCCCGGCGCCTGCCGGGGGCGTTGGCGCTGGGGCTTGCGCTCGTGGCCCTGACGCTTGCGCTGCTGCAAACCCAGGGCGTGAGGGTGTTGCCGCGCAGTGCGCTGCCCATGGTCGATACCACCCGCTTTCAGTTCGAGCAGATCGTCGCCACCCACCGGGCGCGGCAGGATTTCGAGGCGCTGCTCGAGCACGAGCCGCTCGAGCCTACCGCGCTTCCCGGCCTTGCCGGTCGCAACGTGCTGGTGACCTTCATCGAATCCTATGGGGTGACGGCGCTGGAAAAGCCGCGCTACGCCAAGCTGATCGGTCAGACCCTCGACGAGATGGGTGAGCGCCTGGACGAGCGCGATATTCAGGTGGTGTCCGGACTGATGCAGGCGCCGATTCGCGGCGGCCAATCCTGGCTTGCCCACGCCACCATTCTCAGCGGGCGCTGGATCGATAACCAGCTCTGGTACCGGCTGATGCTCGACAACGGCCACTCCAACCTGGTGGAGGATTTTCACGCCACCGGCCAGCGCTCGCTGACCGTGATGCCGGCGATTACGCTGGCCTGGCCCGAGGGCATCGCCTACGGCTTCGAAGAGATTCGCACCGCCAACAACATCCCCTACGAAGGCCCGCCCTTGAACTGGGTGACCATGCCGGATCAGTACACCCTGGGTTACGTGGCGCGCACCCAGCTCGACGATGCGCCGCTGTTCGCCCAGATCACGCTGATCTCGAGCCACGCGCCCTGGACACCGATTCTGCCGGTGCTGGAGAACTGGTCGATGATCGGCGATGGGACGATCTACGGGCCCTGGGAGAACGCCGCCGACCCGCCGGAAGTGCTATGGCAGGACCTGGAGCGGATTCGCGATCACTACGGCTGGTCGGTGAACTACTCACTTGCCAGCACCGCCCGGTTCGCCGAGCGCGTGGTCGACGACCGAACCCTGATGATCGTGCTGGGCGATCACCAGCCCGCGCCCTTGATCACGGGTGACGACGCCAGCGCCGCGGTGCCGGTGCATATCATCAGCGGCGACCCGGCGCTGCTGGAGGCCTTTCGCGCCCGCGGTTTCGTCGATGGGCCAATACCGGCGATCGATGACCCGCAAGGCGCGCCGCGCATGAGCGAATTTCGCCGCTGGCTGCAGGAGGATTTTGGCGAGCCAAGCGGGCAGGCTCGCGAGCAGAATTTGCAAGCTAGTACAGACGATAGCCCTTGACGTTCTCAACGCCTTGGGTCTCTTCGATCACCTTGCGGTAGCGCTTGTACTCCCACTGATACTGCTCAGGGGCGAGCGCAATCGAGGCTTCCACGCTTGCGTTGACGCCGGTGGCGGAGGTCGCGTCGTCGTCGCTATAGACGCGCTCATCGGCGTCGAGAAAGTGGATCGCAAAGCCCTTGCCCGGCACTCTGAGCGCCACCCCGGTGACTACTCGCGCCTGGGTGCGGGCAACCAGCTTGGGCAAAAGCGTCGCGGTGTAGGCGCCGCGGCCGAAAAACGGCGCGAACACGCCGCTGCCCCAGCTCGGTTCCTGATCCGGCAGAATGCCGATCGCCTCGGAGCGCTTGAGCGCCTTCAAAAGCGCCGCCACTCCGCGCGGGTTGGTCGGCACCAGGCTCGCCCCCATACGTTCGCGGCCGTGGCGAATGATAGGCTCGAGCTCTTCGATCTTGGGCGGCTCGTACATCGCGGTGAAGGGGAAGTGGCTCGAGAGCCAGAAGTTGAGCACTTCCCAGTTGCCGAAGTGCGGCGCCAGCACGATCACGCCGCGCCCCTCGGCGCGAGCGCTGTCGAGCTTGTCGCGCCCGTGCACTTCGAGAATGTGCGCCTCGACCGCTTCCGGCTTGGCAAGCCAGGCGTGGCCCAGCTCCAGCATGGTCGCCGCCGAGTGGCAGAGGCTCTTTCTGGCCAGCGCCTTGCGCTTCTTTACCGAAAGCGCTGGGTAGACCACGTCGAGGTTCAAGTGCGTTACCCGGCGCTCGCGCTTGCTCAGTGCGTACACCGCTGGGCCCAGCAGCCTGGCCGCGCGCCAGAGCGCCGCCAGCGACCAGCCCGACAGGCAGCGCCAGAGTGTGTTGATGGCGCGGGCCTGAAGCGCCTGCCAACGGTTGGAGTCGTGCTCGGCCATGACTACAGCAACCAGCCGTTCACATCGCTCGGGGCGCGCTTTTCCTGAATGGCCTTGAAGCCCTTCACACAGCGCACGATCAGCCAGACTGCCACTGCCAGCAGCAGCGGGAAGCCGACCAGCACCAGGGTGAGCAGGGTGGCAACGCTCAAGTACAAAAGGCCGATCCAGAAGGTGCGGATCTGGTAGCGGTAGTGCTCGTCGAGCCAGTGCGGGCCCTTGCCGTGGTAGACGTAGGCCACGATCACGCCGACGATGGCGGTGAAGCCGGTAAAGAAGTTGGCCAGATAGAGCGCGTAGACGACCAGCGCTACGGTGGTGTCGGCCTTGGGTTCGGGATCGCGGCGTTCGTGAACGCCTTCGTTGACGACTTCGCCCTCGATGGGCTCTTCATTGGCGTTATGTCGCATGCACGCTCCTTCAAAGATAAACGCCCGCCCGGGGAGTTGGGCGGCCATGATAGCGGCTCAAACGGGGGCTGGCATCACTCGGGCAAGTGGGTGCGCCCGGCAGGCCGGCAGATTTCCAGCAGGTTGCCGTCCGGGTCGCGAAGATAAACCGACTCGATGGCGCTGTTGGCACCCTGACGTTCGACCGGGCCGAGCTCCACCTCGATGGAAAGCGCCTGAAGGTGCGCCATGAACTCCTCGAGCGGCAGCTGACAGCGTAGGCAGAGATCCAGGCTGCCCGGCGTGGGCGTGGCGGAGACCGGTGCGATATCGGTATCGGTCTGGTGCAGGCGCAGCGCGGTGTCGCCAAGCATGAGGTCGACCCGCTGCGCGTCGCGGTAGCGCACGTCGAGCCCCAGCACGCGGGAATAAAAGTCCACGGCGCGCCCCATGTCGGTCACCGTCACTACCAAATGGTCCAGGCCTGAAAGCATGCCACCTTCCTTCGATCCGTTTTGAAAGCCCCATCTTACCCTGGCGCGGCCCTGGCGGGCATGGAAAATGACGCGCCGCTTTGGCGCTCAAAGCGATAAAATGCGTTGACTTTAAGGCGCTGAGCGCAATAATTGCGCGCCCGTTTTCCTGCCAGGATATGTCGTTGGCAAGTGAGCAGGTACGAGACAGTCGATAAACGAGCGGCCGGTGCAAAACGGCCGACGAAAAAACGGTGGGCGTTTGGGCTTGGCAAGACGAGGTGGGGCATGTCGCGGCAACTGTTGTTAATGGCGCTTGCGCCGCTTTTGGGTCTTTTCATTCTGGGCATCGGCAACGGCTTTCTGGCCGCGCTGATCACGCTGCGCATGGACGCCGCGGGCGAGTCCGCCACCCTGATCGGGATCGTGTCGTCGGCCTACTTCATCGGGCTTGCCTTCGGCGCGATGTTCAACGACCGCCTGCTGCTGCGCATCGGCCATATTCGCGCTTACGGAAGCTTTGCTTCGCTCGTGGCCGTCACCGTGCTGCTGCAGGGGCTCTTCTTCGATCCCTGGGCCTGGTTTGCGCTACGCCTGATCGGCGGCTGGGCCACGGTGGGGGTGTACCTGGTCATCGAAAGCTGGCTTCTGACCGCCGGCGATCAGCGGGTCCGGGGGCGGCTGCTCGCGCTCTACATGATCTCGCTCTACGCCGCCGGCGTGGTCGGCCAGCTCCTGTTGGGCGTGACCAACGCGATGGGCGAGACCGCGCCGTTCATGGTGATCGGCCTTCTGGCGTCGCTTTCGGTACTGCCGATGGCGATGATTCCGCGCGTTTCGCCGCTGATCGAGCACGCCGAGCCGCTGCCGCCGCACCGCTTGATCACCATGACGCCGACCGGCGTGATGGGGAGCCTGGGCTCGGGCATGGTGGTGGCCGCCGCCTATACGCTGTTGCCGCTCTATTTGCAGCGAATCGGTATGAGCGTCAGCCAGGTGGGGCAGATGATGGCGGTAGTAATTCTCGGCGCGATGCTGCTTCAATACCCGATCGGGCGCTGGTCCGACCGCCACGACCGCCAGATGGTGCTGATCGGCATTAGCGCGTTCTGTATCGTCATTTCCGGGACGATTCTGTGGCTCCCGCTTTCGATGCCGGCGCTGGCGGCGCTGCTGTTTCTGCTCGGCGGCGGCGTGTTCGCCTTTTATCCGGTGGCGGTCAGCCACGCCGCTGACCGCGCGCCGGCCGGCGCTCTGGTGCGCATGAGCCAGGGGCTTTTATTGATCAACTCCATCGGCTCGACCGTCAGCCCGCTTTTGATCTCGCCGGTGATGGGGGCGGTAGGCGATGCCGGGCTTTTCTGGGCGTTTGGCGCCATGAGTTTGTTCTTTCTGCTGTTCTTCGGCTGGCGTCGAAGCGTGCGCCCGGCACCGCTACCGGTGGCGCCCTTTACCGCGACGGCGCCGATGTCCAGCGCCGGCGCCGAGCTGATCGTTACCGAGGAGCTGGTACAGGGGGCGCTGGAGCACGAGCACCTGGAGGATCTTTCGAACGTACTACCGGAGGTGGACGTGGCAGAGCCGGTGGTGGGCCCGCCGGCGGCGGACGAGGTGCACATTACCTATTTTGATGACGTCGAAAGCGTCGAGATCCGCCGCCCCGGCGCGCACTGAACCAGGCCCTGCGCGCGAGTGGCCTGGCGGCAAGGCTGTGATACCTTGGATGAATAGTGTGAAAACGCTCGTTTGATTACCATGCGGTCATCGAACGTCACTCTGTTCAGGTTGAGGGGTTGCCATGATGGACTATGCTGCGCCGGTTCGCGATCTGCGCTTCGTGCTCGAGGAGATGCTGGAGCACCGCTCGCTCTCGCTACCCGGCTTCGAGGAGGCCACGCCGGATCTGGTCGAGGCGGTGCTCGAGGAGGCCGCCAAACTCGCCGGCGACGTATGGGGGCCACTCAACCGCGTGGGCGACCAGCAGGGCGCCAGGCGCCAACCCGACGGTAGCGTCATCACGCCGGAGGGCTTCGCGGGCGCTTATCAGGCTTACGTCGAAGGCGGCTGGAACGGTATCGGCGTGAGTGAGAGACTCGGCGGGCAGAATCTCCCCGAGGTAGTGGCAAGCGCGGTACAGGAGATGCTTCACGGCGCCAACATGGCGCTTGGCCTCTGCCCGATGCTCACCGCCGGCGCCATCGAAGCGCTGGCCCATCACGGAAGCGGCGCGCTTCAAACGACCTATCTCGCGCCGCTGGTGGAAGGGCGCTGGACCGGCACCATGAACCTCACCGAGCCCCAGGCGGGGTCGGATCTCTCCAAAGTACGCACCAGAGCCGTTCCCGAAGGCGATCACTACCGCATCAGCGGCCAGAAGATCTACATCACCTGGGGCGAGCACGACGCCGCCGAGAACATCATCCACCTGGTGCTGGCGCGCAAGCAAGGCGCCCCGGAAGGCAACAAGGGCATTTCGCTGTTTCTGGTGCCGAAATTTCTCGTGCATGATGACGGCTCGCTCGGCGAGCGCAACGACGTCGTCTGCGCCTCGCTCGAGCACAAGCTCGGCATTCACGGCTCGCCGACCTGCACGCTCAGCTTCGGTGAGCAGGGTGGGGCCGTGGGCTATCTCGTCGGCGAAGAGGGTCGCGGGCTCAACCACATGTTCACCATGATGAACGAGGCGCGCCACAAGGTCGGCATTCAGGGCATCGGTGTCGCCGAGCGCGCCTGCCAGCATGCTCTGGCCTATGCCAATGAGCGCGTGCAGGGCAAACTTTCCAAAGCGCGCGGCGGCGTTGATACCACCATCGGCGAGCATTTCGATGTTCGCCGCATGCTGCTTTCGATGCGCGCGCGCACCGACTCGCTGCGGGCGCTGGCGCTTTTCTGCGCCGGCCAGCTCGATATCGCGCGCAAGAGTGAAGACGCCGCCGAGTCCGAGGCGGCTCAGGCGTTGGTCGACGTGCTGATTCCTATCGTCAAGAGCTTCTCTACCGATCAGGCGGTGGAGATCGCCTCCTTGGGCATTCAGGTGCACGGCGGCATGGGCTACGTCGAGGAGACCGGCGCCGCCCAGCTGCTGCGCGACGCCCGCATCGCGCCGATTTACGAAGGCACCAACGGCATTCAGGCGCTCGATCTGGCCGGGCGTAAGCTCCAGCGAGATAGCGGCCAAGCGATGACCCGGCTGATCGAGCGCGTCGAGCAAACCGCTCGGGCGCTCAGTGATGAACAGACGCTCGCAGGGCTTGGCAAAGCGCTCGGCCAGGGCGCCGAGGATCTGCGCGCGGCGATGGCCACTGTGCTCAAAGAGGGCCGGGACGAGACCCGCGGCGTCGACGCCGTGCAGGCCTACGCCACGCCGTTTCTGAATCTGGCCGGGCACGTGCTGTGCGCCTGGCAGATGGGCGAGGCGGCGCTGATCGCACTCCGCGCCGACCAAAGTGACCCGTTCTATCGGGCCAAGCTCGCCAGCGCCCACTTTGCGATCACCCAGTGGCTGCCGGTGGGTTTGGCCCAGCGCGCGGTGATCGAGGCGGGCTTCGAGTGTCTCGAGGCGTTCGAAAGCCGGGCACGTTAAAGTCAATTGATTTATCGTCGCCATGGCGGCGGCGCTGTAGGCCAGTTCAACGACAAAAAGGAGCCAGCATGAGCGACAACGTAATCGAAAAAAACGACAACGACGGCGTCGTGACGCTGACCATCAACCGCCCGAAGGCGCTGAACGCGCTCAACAGCGACGTATTGGACGCCCTCGGCGCGCATCTCGACGAGCTCGAGCGCCAGGGCGATTTGCGCCTGGTGCTATTGACCGGCGCCGGCGAGAAATCCTTCGTCGCCGGTGCGGACATTACCGAAATGCGCGACAAGACGCCGGAGCAGGCGCGCGCCTTCGCCGCCCAGGCGCTTTCCACCATCAAGCGCCTCGAGACATTGCCTGTGCCGGTCGTGGCGCTGGTCAACGGGTTCTGCCTGGGCGGCGGCTGCGAGCTGGCGCTGGTCTGCGACTGGGCGGTGGCCAGCGACAACGCCGTGTTCGGCCAACCCGAGGTGCTGCTTGGCGTGATTCCAGGCTTTGGCGGCACCCAGCGTCTGCCGCGCCGGGTCGGCCCGGCCATGGCAATCGACCTGGTCACCACCGGGCGCAAGATCGATGCCGAGGAAGCGCTGCGCATCGGGCTGGTCAACCGCGTGATGCCCCAGGCCGAGCTTGCGGCCTACGCCGAGGAGCTTACAAAGCAGCTCCAGGGCAACGGCCGCCAGTCGGTGCGCGCCGCCAAGCAGGCGGTCCACGACGGCATGGATCAGGACCTGGACAGCGCGCTGGCGCTGGAAACCAGCCTGTTCGCCTTCTGTTTCGCCGGCGACGAGCAGAAAGAGGGCATGAGTGCATTCGTGGAGAAGCGCAAGGCCCGCTTTTAGGTTTTTCGTCTTCGACACTTTCCACGCTCGCAGCGTCAGGGTGACCTTCGCGTCACCCTTTTTTTTCATTGTCGGTCACGTCAGGGTGCCTTTGAGCCTTTGGCGCGCGGCCTTCGTTCAAGACCCGCTGAGTCAAATCCGCTACACTGGCGCTCAAACGAAACTGGACGACTTTCATGGCCTTGAGCGCGACTCCTTATAAAGTGGATCTGAACCTGACCGACCTGGACCGCAACGTGTTTGAAACGCTGCGTTTCACCGTGGCCCGTCATCCTTCCGAAACCGAGGAACGCCTGTGCGCGCGGCTGCTGGCGTTTATTCTCTGGTACAGCGAGGCGCTCGCTTTCGGGCGTGGGCTTTCCGATGTCGACGAGCCGGCGCTGTGGGAGAAGAGCCTGGATGGCCGCGTGCTGCACTGGATCGAGGTAGGCCTGCCGGACGCCGAGCGCCTGACATGGTGCTCGCGTCGCGCCGAGCGGGTGTCGCTTCTGGCCTACGGGCGCACGGATCTCTGGGAAACCAAAGTGCTGCCCGGCGTAGCGTCGCTCAAGAACCTTCACGTGGCCGCGCTCCCGCAGCAGGCACTGGAGGAAATAGCGCGCGAACTGCCGCGAGCGATCAACTGGGCCGTCATGATCAGCGACGGTTCGCTGTTCGTTACCGACGACAATGGCCAACATGAAATTACGCCGCAATGGCTGCTACGCCAGCGCTAGGCGTTTCTTGCGGCCGCTCCCGTAGGAGGGCGGCGCAGGCGGGGCGGCCGCATAAAAAAGCACGCTTGCTAAACAAACGTACGATTACATACAATCAAAAATGTTTATAAGCTTTGATGCTCGAATCGCCTGCTTCCTCAACGCTTTTCTCAAGGGACGAGACATGACCGACTCTCTCACGCTGCGCTGGAAACCGCTGGCCGCAGCTTTTTCGCTTGCGCTTTTGTCACCCGTGGCTGCCGCCCAGAGCGCGCTGACCGTCAAGGTCGAAAACGACGGCATGGCCAGCAGCGACGATGGCCACTTCACCAGCGGCTTCGAGATTAACTACGGCTATACCCCGGCCGAACAAAGCTGGACCCAACGGCTGGCCACCGCGCTCCCCGATGCGGTGATCGGCCAGGCCGACCAAGTGGCGTTTCGACTGGTGCATCAGATCTATACCCCGAACGATATCGAAGAGCCGCGGCTGATCGAAAGCGACCGGCCCTATGCCGGGCTGGTGTTCGGCGGCATGTCGCTTTACGAAGACGCACCGATCACCCAGAACATCACCCGCTCGACGGATCTGCACCTGGACGCGGGCCTGGTGGGACCGTCGTCGCTGGCCGACAGTATCCAGCGCGAGGTGCACCGCATCACCGACAGTGACCGACCGCGCGGCTGGGACAACCAGCTCAGCGACGAGCCGCTTTTGAACCTGACGCTGCGCCGTCAGTGGTGGGTCGACATGCCCTTGGCCGGTAAGCAGTTTTCTCACGGGCCGAGCGCCGGCGCGGCGGTGGGTAATCTCTACACCTACGCCAGCGCCGGCTACAGTGTGCGCTGGGGCGACGATGCCAGCGGCGTACCCACACTCACGCCGAACCCGGGCAATCGGGGGCAGTTCGCCAGCACCCAAGGGTGGCAGTGGTACCTGTTCGCCAACGTCGACGGTTACTACATGGCGCACAACCTGACCCTCGACGGTAACGTCTTCTCCTCGAGCCACTCGGTGGATCGCAAGGAGTGGGTTGCGGATGCTTCCGCCGGGCTTGCGCTGGGCTATGATGACTGGCAGGTCACCTACGCCGCGCTCAAGCGCACGCGCGAGTTCGACGGCCAGGAAAGCCACGACACCTTCGGCTCGCTCACGCTGACCAAACGCTTCTAAACCGCCGCGACCGTTTACCGCGAGGCCACCGATGCCAAAAGCGCCGTTTCCCCACACCCCGGATGGCCGCTACTTCGTGGCGAAGAACCGGCTCTGGCGCTGTACCGACCCGCGCCTGGACAAGGACGAAGAGCAGCGCCACGTCAACGCCTTGATGAAGGCGCGCCGGGCGGTCAAGAGCGCCAAGGACGCAGGCGACGACGTCGCGCTGAAAAAGGCTCGGGCCGAGGTGCAGAGCGCCAAGGAGGCGCTGGGCGAGCGTGGCCCGGTGTGGTGGGACGACGGCGCGCCGGATGAAAACGAGCTGGCCCCGCACAATAGCTCCTACGCGCAGTGGTGGCGCGACTACCAGAAGCGCCACCCCGAGAAGCAGTGAGGCGCAAGTGCCGGGTGTCGAACGCGGCGCTGCGTGTCTACACTCAACGTCCATGCATCGACTCGGGGCGTTTCTTCAATGGATATGATGTTTTTCAGCGGCTGGGAGAGCCTTCTTCGCACGCTGGTGGTCGGCGTACTCGCCTACGTGGCGCTGATCGTGTTTCTGCGTATTTCCGGCAACCGTACGCTGTCCAAGATGAACGCCTTCGACATGATCGTGACCGTAGCGCTGGGCTCGACGCTTGCCACGGTGCTTTTATCGAAAGACGTGGCGCTGGCCGAGGGCACGCTGGCCCTTGCGCTTCTCATCGCGCTTCAGTATCTGATCACCTGGCTCAGCGTTAGGGTGAGCTGGGTCAAACGCGCGGTGACCGGCGAACCCTCGATGCTTTTCTACCAGGGCGAGTTTCTGACCAGCGCTCTCTACCGCGCGCGAGTCACCGAAGACGAAGTACGCTCGGCGGTGCGCGCAAGCGGGCTTGGCAGCGTCGACCAGGCGAGTGCAGTCGTGCTGGAAACCGACGGCTCGCTTAGCGTAGTGACCCGCGAGCTTACCCGGAACCGCTCGAGCCTCGAGGACGTAAGCGGGAGCTTTCGTTAAGCGAATCCGCCGCCGGGCATCGACGCCCACCCACGAAAAACGGCTCCCGAAGGAGCCGTTTTGCGATCAGGCGTTGGGTTACATCTTGCCTTCGAAGTCGCTCGCGTCGTGGCGCTCCTTGAGCTGTTCGCTTTCATCGCCCCAGGTCTTGTTGACCATGCGACCGCGCTTGACCGCCGGGCGCGCGTCGAGCTCATCGGCCCAGCGGATCACGTTCTTGTAGGTGTGCGTCTGCAAAAACTCCGCCGCCTCGTAAACGCGGTTCTTGACCAGCGCGCCGTACCAGGGGTAGATCGCCATGTCGGCGATGGTGTATTCGTCGCCGGCCATGTAGCGGTTATTCGCCAGATGCTGATCCAGCACGTCGAGCTGGCGCTTCACTTCCATGGTGTAGCGGTCGATCGGGTATTTATAACTTTCCGGCGCGTAGGCGTAAAAGTGGCCGAAGCCGCCGCCCAGAATCGGCGCGCTGCCCATCTGCCAGAAAAGCCACGACAGCGCTTCGGTGCGTTTGGCGGACTCCGTGGGCAAAAAGGCGCCGAACTTCTCGGCAAGATAGAGAAGAATCGAGCCGGACTCGAAGATCCGCTGAGGCGGATTGACGCTGTGATCCATCATCGCCGGGATCTTGGAGTTGGGATTGATCGCGACGAAGTCGCTACCGAACTGATCCCCTTCGCCGATATCGATCAGGTAGGCGTCGTACTCGGCCTCCTTGATACCTTTCTCGAGAAGCTCTTCCAGAAGGATCGTCACCTTGACCCCGTTGGGCGTAGCCAGCGAATAGAGCTGCAGCGGATGCTTGCCCACCGGAAGCTCTTTTTCTTCCCGCGCGCCTGCCGTGGGGCGGTTGATGTTGGCGAACTTGCCGCCGTTGCCGGCTTCCCATTCCCATACGCGGGGCGGTGTGTAGCTATCGCTCATCGATACTGCTCCTTGATTGTACCTGCCGGGCTGAGACCGCGCGGCGCGAATTTTAGTGGTTTAAACGTAGCGCCTCGGGCAAACATCGGCTAGTGAAAACCCGTTATCGAACGTATATGCTAAATTAATTTGCAAACAAACCAATAGTCCCTGGAAGGAGAGCGTATGCGTACGATCGGTGTTCTGGGCGGCATGAGCTGGGAGTCCACCCAAAGCTACTACCGGGCTCTGAACGAAGGCGTCAATGAGGCGCTGGGCGGCTTTCATTCGGCCTCGATCGTAATGGAGAGCCTCGACTTCGCCGAGATCGAAACGCTGCAGCGCGCCGGCGACTGGGACGAGGCCGGAAAGGTACTCGCCGACGCGGCAATGCGAATCGAGCGTGCCGGCGCCGGCTGCCTGGTGCTCGCCACCAACACCATGCACAAGGTGGCACCCGCCATCGAGGCGGCGATCGACATTCCGCTTTTGCATATCGCCGATGCCACTGCCGAGCAGTGCCGCCAACAAGGTATCCAGCGCGTTGGGCTGTTGGGCACCCGCTTTACCATGGAGCAGGAGTTCTACCGGGCGCGACTCGAGCAGCGCTACGGTATCGACGTGGTGATTCCCGACGATGCCGAGCGTGAAAGCGTTCACCGAATCATCTTCGAAGAGCTTTGCCGCGGCGAAATCCATCAAGCCTCGCGCGAACGTTACCTCGAGATCATCGAAGGTTTGCAGGCCCGGGGCGCCGAGGCGGTCATTCTGGGCTGTACCGAAATCGCGCTACTGGTCGAGCAAACGCACACCCGCGTCCCGCTGTTCGATACCACCGCCCTACACGCGGCGAAGGCGGTGGCCTGGTCGCTCGAAGGCTCAAACAAGCCTTAAACGACGCTCAAGGTAACGTCGATGTTGCCACGGGTGGCGTTGGAGTAGGGGCAGACCGTATGCGCTTTCTCTACCAGCGAATGAGCCGCCGCTTTCTCCATGCCGGGCAGGCTCACCTTGAGCTCGACTTCGATGCCAAAGCCCATGTCGATGGCGCCGATACCCACGCCGGCGTCGATGCTCGCATCCTTCGGAAGCGTCACCTTCTCCTGGCTGGCAACGTGCTTGAGCGCCCCCAGAAAACAGGCGGCGTAGCCCGCGGCGAAAAGCTGTTCCGGGTTGGTGCCGCTGCCGCCGGCGCCGCCGAGCTCTTTGGGCGTGCTGAGCGTCACGTCCAGCGCGCCGTCAGAGGTTTTGGCGTGGCCTTCGCGCCCACCGGTTACGTGGGCTTCGGCGCGGTAAGCGATCTTCTCGATGGACATGGTGCCTCCTCTATTTGCCATTGATCCGGGATTAATTTAGTCCGGCTTTGTTTAGCGCGCAAGATAAATCCGCCGGGTTCTAGTAGCGCAGAGGTAACGAGGAGAGCGCTATCAGCGGTGGATCAAAGCGCCTTGTGCAGCTGCTCGCGAAGGGTTACCAGCGCCTCTTTCAGCGCCAGAAGCTCTTGGGGCGAGTGGGCGCTGGCGTCGATCATGCAGCCGGGTATATGGCTCGCTCGGGCCTTCAGCTCGCGCCCCTGGGTGGTGAGCCACACCTGTACCACGCGCTCATCGTGCTCGGCCCGAACGCGCTTTAGCCGCCCGTCGGCCTCCAGCCGCTTGAGCACGGGAGTGAGCGAGCCCGGGTCGGTCATCAGCCGCTTGCTCAGCGCTCCCACGGTCAGCCCATCCTGCTGCCATAAAATCAGCATGGCCAAATATTGCGGATAGGTCAGCCCGAGCGCTTTCAACAGCGGCTTGTAAACGCGCGTCATGGCAAGCGAGGTAGAGTGAAGCGCAAAGCAGAGCTGCTGGTCGAGTTCGAGCTCGTCAGAAGGGTGGTCTTGCTCGGCCATAACGACTCCGGGTAAACGTATGCGCCAATGTAACGTTTAAGCGCCTGGCGGGCCATCCTTCTAAGGCGCTTCTTTAAAACGCGCCGGGCCAACGGCCTCGAGTGCCGTCGCTATTCGGAAAACCGTAATGGATGCCCAGCTTCTCATCACTGAAACTTGAGTCCGCAAAGTCGGTGCTCGCATGGTGTGGCTCATCGAGACGCCAGCCAGTCGGTATGCGTTGCTACCGTCACCATCTCTTTCCTTTTGACGCTTTTCCCTATTAACTCTTTTTTCTGTTAACTCTCTTTTTTCATGATCTTGAACCAGCGTTGATACTTTCAGGGAGACGATACCAATGACGCCCACCTCTTATCGCGTTCTGGTCATGGGCGTTTCCGGGTGCGGCAAATCCCTGGTAGGGCGGTTTGTTGCCGAGGCGCTCGAGGCGGCGTTCATCGATGGCGACGACCATCACCCGGCGGCCAACGTGGCCAAAATGGCGCGCGGCACGCCGCTCGACGATAGCGATCGCCAGCCGTGGCTTGCGGCGCTGGCGGGACTTTTCGAACGTTACCGCCGTCAGGACGAGAGCGTCGTGATCGCGTGTTCTGCGCTCAAGAAACGCTACCGCGACCGCCTTCGAAGCGGCGATTCCGGCCTGAAAATCCTGTTTCTGGAGGGAAGCTCCGAGCTTCTGCAAACGCGTTTGGCGGCCCGGGAAGACCACTTTTTCAAGGGTAATAGAATGCTGGCGAGCCAGCTCGCTGATCTCGAAGCACCGGGCGCCGAAGAGGCTGTCACGCTTTCGATCGCGCTTGCGCCCGGCGCCATCGCCGAGCGCTTCGTGGCGCGGCTGCGTGATGAATCATGATACCTGGTCATCGGTCAGGACCAGATAGACGCGCGCAATAGAATGCGCATGGAAGTAAACCTGTAAATTCGATAAGGTATACCGTAAGGCATTTATTCAGAGTGAAACGACGTTGAACATTACCCGATTGACCGTTTATCCGGTGAAGTCCTTCAAGGGCATCGATCTCGAGCAGGCTACGCTCACCGCCGAAGGTTTCGCCTGGGATCGGCGCTGGATGCTCGCCAACGAGCAGGGCGAATTCGTCACCCAGCGCCAGGTGCCGGCCCTGGCGCTGATTTCGGTCGCGTTGACCGAGAGCGCGCTGGTGCTCAGCCACCCCGAAGCGGGCTCGATCGAAATAGCGCTCGAAGAGCCCCGGGGGCCGCTTTGCGAGGTCGTGGTGTGGGGCGATGTCTGCAAGGC
This sequence comes from Halomonas sp. HNIBRBA4712, assembly GCF_043558675.1. Classification (NCBI taxonomy): domain Bacteria; kingdom Pseudomonadati; phylum Pseudomonadota; class Gammaproteobacteria; order Oceanospirillales; family Halomonadaceae; genus Halomonas; species Halomonas sp. HNIBRBA4712. The sequence continues at coordinate 903,104 of NZ_JBIFXR010000001.1, forward strand.
GGTGGAGGAGCCCGATGACGTGAACCAGTGGCTTGTCAGTGCGCTCGGCGAGGCGCTCGCGGGCGTGCACCTGGTGCGCTTTGCCAGCGACTTCAAGCGCCCCGCGCGAGCGCTCGATGGCTCGACCGCGCCGGTACACTTCGCCGACGGCTACCCGCTGACGATCGGCTCGACCGGCTCGCTCGCCGCGCTTAACGAAGCGCTCGAATCCCGCGGGCAAGCGCCGGTGCCAATGGAGCGCTTTCGGCCGAACATCGTCCTCGACTGCCCTACGCCCTGGGCGGAGAACGACTGGGCGCTGATCGCAACGCGCGACGACACGATTCGCCTTGCCCCGTGCAAGCCCTGTCAGCGTTGCAGGATCGTGACCGTGGATCAGCAAAGCGCGGACATCCCCGCGCCTGGCGAGCCGCTGGCCACGCTGGTCAAGCTCAATACCCAGCCTACGCGCAAGGGTGCCTACTTTGGCCAGAACGTAACAATCAGCAAAGGGCAGGGCGCCACGCTCTCTCTCGGCGATGAGTTTCGTGTATGCGAGACACGCTAGCCGGGTGTTCGGCACCGTCAGTAAAATAGGCTACGCTTGGGAGGTGGCGACGGGAGTTCTCCCGAGCCTTTAAGTATTCCGGCAAATGATGGCAACAGGAGTGTTCCATGGATAGCAAAGCGAATGCGCATTGGGAAGGTGGCTTAAAAGACGGCAAGGGCAAGATTGCGACCGAAAGCGGCGTGCTGGATGCCAGCTACTCGTTCAAGCAGCGTTTCGAGGGTGAAAAGGGTACCAACCCGGAAGAGCTGATCGGTGCTGCGCACGCAAGCTGCTTTTCAATGGCGCTTTCAATGATTCTTGGCGACAAGGGCTACACCGCCGACGCCATCGATACCCAGGCCACGGTCACGCTTTCGCAAAGCGACCAGGGATTCGATATTTCCAAAATTCATCTGGACGTGGAAGCCACCGTCAGCGGTGCCGACGACGCCGCTTTCCAGGAAGCCGCGGAAACCGCCAAGGCGAACTGCCCGGTCTCCAAAGTGCTGAACGCCGACATTACCCTGACCGCAAAGCTCAAGGGCTAAGTCAGGCGCTTGCGTGCGACGTTCTTGTCGCGCAAAAGTGTCAATGAATCAAAGCGCTGCCGCTGGCAGCGCTTTTTTTGTGGCGGTTCATGGCCATACCGAGCAGGCATGAAAAACCCCGGTCGAAACCGGGGTCTTCAGAGGCAAACCGCTAGTGATTAGTTAGTGGTGTTCATGCCGTCTTCGTTTTCCATACCGGCGTCGTTATCCATACCAGTATCGTTGTCCATGCCGGTATCGTTGTTCATACCGTCGTTCATTTCTTCACGGTTGCCGTCACGCTCATACTCTTCAGCTTCTTCAAGCGCTTCCTGAGTGGCGTTGACGCGGATGACGTAATCGTCGTTGTCTTCATCCATGGTCAAATCGAGTGAATCCCACTCGATGGCAACGTCTTTCTCACCCATGCCGAGGAAGCCACCAACGCCGACCACGACCGCCTGGATCTGGCCATCCATATCGATGATCAGATCATTGATGGTGCCGATTTCTTCATCTTCCTCAACGGCGCTGAGGACGGCGTTGCCGGTCAGCGAGTCAGCGTGGAAGCTGCCTTGCGGCGCGGACGTCAGGTAGGTTGCGTCCATGCCATTGGTCTCTTGCATGGTGGCGTCGTTGGACTGGGCATTGGCGCCTGCGGCGAACAGGAATGCCGGTACCATCAGCGTGCCGAGAAAAGCGGGTTTGATCATTTTCATTGCCATTGCTCCTTGCGTGCATAGTGAGGTATGGGGCAGTAATGCCTTGACCTCGACCTTGAATAGTTACTGCCTCGTATCGAGGCTGCCAACTATCTTCCTGGTGTGAATCCACTTTTTGCTTCCCACCAACCGTGCCGGAAGGCATGAGTGGCGTGTCTTCTGTCAGGCTAAAACGACGGGGGTCGCTCGTTAACCTTGACCGACGCTCAAATGCGCCCGGACACTTTTCAAGGTAGTCGCTGTGTGTGGCTTTGCAATACCTGGGCACGCGGGTTCGCGCTAAAAAGTGCTGGTAGAGGCTTTTAATAGCCATTTAGCGCGACTTTTTTAACCCATATCAACTATGGCGGCGGCTATCGGGCCGGGTCGAGTACACCGTTCTGTGAGGCGTTGCGCCGGAACCAACCGGCGATGCTGGCCCGCGGATGACGCGTGGGCAGCACCTCGTGAGGTACGGTTTCGGAGAGAAAACAGGCAAATGTGCCGGCCTCGGGAATGACCCGAGCAACTTCACGCTCAGGGTCCTGGGGGTCGAAAATCACCATTTCACCGCCGCCGTCGGTGGGCCAGTTCGCCGTCAGGTAGCTGACCGTGGAGACCACGCGGTTGGCGCGGCCACGAAAGCTATCCAGGTGACGTTTGTAGAAGGCGCCGGCAGGGTAGTGGGCAAAGTGCGCCTCGAACTCGAAAAGCCCGAGAAAAAGCGTCTGGTTGAGCGCCGTTTGCAGATGCTGCATGGCCTCCAGATACGTGCGCTGCGCCTCGCTTTCGCGGTTGAGCCAATGAATGGCGTCACCGCGGATGTCCTTGCGCAGATGATGCTGCTGGCCCCGGCCGATGCCCGCCTCCTCGAGCGCCTGGGCCGCCTTGAGCCGCGAAAGCTCCTGGGCCAGCGCTTCGCAAAGTGCCGGGTCGATGATGTCAGTGCCCACGTACCAGCCCTTTTCGACCAGCGCATCGATCAACGCGTTGTGAGCCTCAAACGAAAATGCCGGTGTCACGCTTGATGTGGTCATTGCTTGCTCCGGGAAGCAGCCGGGACGGGGCTGATATCGCTTTTCCTGGCCGGGCGCTCTCTGGGCACGCGCTGGGTGCGCTCCGGGTGGTGTTTGAGCGAACCGCCCGGGCGCTGGTAAAGATCGATCGGCATACCGAAGCCTTCGGCCAAAAGCTCGACCAGCATCATCGCCGACAGCCCCCAGATCACGTGACCGTCGACGTGGTAGCTGGGCACGTAGTGGGCGACGCCATCCACGGTGATGACATCGGTATAGGTGCGTTTGTCGTCGAGAAAGTGGCTCAAGGGCACCTCGAAGATGGCGTCGAGCTCACCGGGATCGGCTTTCAGATCCAGATCCGGCGCGATGATGCCCACCCAGGGGGTCACGCAAAGCCCGTGAAGCGAGATCACGTCCGAGAGCTGGCCGACTTTTTCCACTGCGCCGGGGGACAGCGCGATCTCCTCTTCGGCTTCGCGCAGGGCGGTGTGGTAAAGGTCGCGATCCGTCGGCTCGCGCTTGCCGCCGGGAAACGCGACCTGGCCGCTGTGGGTGGAAAGGTGGCTGGCGCGACGGGTAAACAGCAGCGTCGGGTCGGGGCGGTCGACGATCGGCAGCAGCACCGCCGCTTGCAGCAGTTTGGCGCGGCTCATCTCTTTTGGGCGGTAGTGTTGCAGCGCTTCGCGTAGTTTCTCTAACATGGAGGTTCCGTCGAATATGCGGTCAAGACGCGGCTATTGGCGCCGGGCCCATCGCCACACCTTATCAGCTGTTGAGATACCGTCATGAATTTTTGTAGCCAGTGCGGCGAGAAAGTCCGTTTTGCCATTCCCGAAGGCGATGACCGCCCGCGCTATCTATGCGAAAGCTGCGGGGCGATTCACTATCAGAACCCGCGCATCGTCGCCGGTACGCTGCCGGTGCGCGGCGACCGGGTGCTGCTGTGCAAACGCGCGATTTCCCCACGCAAGGGCTACTGGACGCTGCCCGCCGGCTACATGGAAAACGCCGAAACCACCCGCGAAGCCAGCGCCCGCGAAACCCGTGAGGAGGCGAAGGCCGAAGTCGAGCTGGGAAGCCTCTATACCTTGATCGATTTGCCGCACATCAATCAGGTTTACATGATCTTTTTGGCCGAGCTCAAAAGCGACTACGCCGCGGGTGAAGAGAGTCTCGAGGTGGCGCTGTTCGCCGAGGAGGAAATTCCCTGGCAGGAGCTGGCGTTTCCCACCATCGAGCGCACCCTGGCGCACTTCTTCGAGGATCGAAAGCAGGGCCACTTTCCACTGCACATGAGCACGATTACGCCGGAAGACCGCGAGCGCTATTTCGGCAGCGCGTGAAGATCGGCCAGCAGCCACACATCGTAGGCCACCTCCTCGTAAGGGTGTGCGAGTTTCAGCGCCGCCACGGCGGCGTGAACGACTGCGTCGTCGCAGATCATTTCCACCTTGTACTCCTCGACCTGCGTCAGCTCATCGACGGCGCCGATATGCGGCTCGGCGCCGGACAGTGGACGAAACTGGCCAGTGCCCCGGGTCTGAAAGCAGACCGCTTCGTAGTTTCCGATTCGCCCGGCGCCGGTTTCGAAGACCGCTGCCTTGACGCTTTCGACGTTGTCCACCGGTACATAAAACGCGAGCTTGTACATCGTATTTTCCTGGGTTGAGGTTTTCGCCATCTTAGCGGATATGACCCTATCGCGCCCGGCTCTGGCTTTGTAGGATGGCGCTTTCATGACACCGATGACGAGAAACGGCGAGCCGAACCATGGACAAGTTCGAAGTAAAATTGGATCAGGCCGCCCGCGCGGCCTGGCTCTCCTACGTTGGCGGGCTCACCCAGGACGAGATCGCCGCGCAGCTCGGTGTTTCGCGCCCGGGTGTGCAGCGCCTGCTCTCTCTGGCGCGCCAGGAGGGATTGATCAAGGTGCATATCGACCATCCCATTTCGTCGTGCATGGCGCTGGGGCGCGCGCTTGGCGAGCGCTTCGGGCTTGGCTACTGCGACGTCGTGCCGGCGAATCCGGATGCGCCGGAAAGCGCAGCTTTTTATCTGGCGGTGGCCGGTGCCCGGCGCCTTTCGCACTTCGTGGAGCAGAGCGAGCCGTTGACCCTGGCGCTTGGCGCCGGGCGCTCGGTGCGCGCCGCCGTCGAGGCGCTGGATCGCATCGAGCGCCCCCAGCACCGCTTCGTGTCGCTTATTGGCAACGTCGCTCGCGACGGCTCGGCCAACCGCTTCGACGCGGTAATGGCGCTGGCGGACAAGACCGGCGGCGAGCGCTTTTTGCTGCCGGCGCCGGTGGTGGCAGAGTCCGTCGAGGAGAAGCGCGCGCTGCTCGACCAGCGCCTGTTCAAGGCGATCGGGGCGGTCGCCGCGGTGTCCAGAGCGGCGTTCATCGGGGTAGGGCGTATCGACCGCCAGGCCACGCTCTATCAGGATCACTTCATCAGCCAGGCCGAGCTCGACGAGCTTTTAGCGCTCGAGGCCGTCGGCGAGCTTCTGGGCTGGCCGCTCAACGAGTGGGGCGAGCTGATCGAGTGCTCGATCACACGGCGCGTCACCAGTCTTGCGCTTACGGCGTTTTCACAGCAGACGATGGTAGCGATCGCCGGCGGTCGGGATAAAGCGCCGGCGATTCTGGCTGCCCTGCGCGGCGGCTGGCTCAAGGGGCTGATTACCGATGAAGCCGCGGCGCGCTACGTGCTCGATGCACCCTGAGTCATCGTCTTGTAGGGCATGGCATTAGCGTAAAGTCTTAGCCTGCGGGCTTTGCTTTTTTTTGCGTTAAAGCCGATCATTTGTTCGAAAGATGATCAAAAACATCAGCGCTATAACAAGACAAGATCCGCTCAAGGAGTGCCTCATGCGTTTCGCCCCTCATCTTCCCCTTTGCGCGCTGGCCGCCGGTATCGCGCTGGCGGGCCAGGCTCAGGCCCAGACCAGCATCACCGTCGCCACCGTCAACAACAACGACATGGTCGTCATGCAGAGCTTGACCGACGCGTTCGAGCGCGAGCACCCGGAGATCACCCTCGACTGGGTGGTGCTCGAGGAGAACGTGCTGCGCCAGCGCATGACCACGGATATCGCCACCGGCGGCGGCCAGTTCGACGTCATGACCATTGGCGCTTATGAGGCGCCGATCTGGGCCGAGCGCGAGTGGCTGACTGCGCTCGACGACCTGCCCGACGACTACGATATCGACGATCTTTTGGGCTCGGTACGCGACGGGCTGAGCCTTGACGGCACGCCTTACGCGCTGCCGTTCTACGCCGAAAGCTCGATGATGTATTACCGCGAGGATCTGTTCGAGCAGGCCGACATCGAGATGCCCGACCAGCCCACCTGGGACCAGGTGCGCGGCTGGGCCGAAGAGCTTCACGGCAGCGAAGAGGGCCTGGCGGGCATTTGCCTGCGCGGCAAGCCCGGCTGGGGCGAAAACATGGCTCTCGTCACCACGCTGGTGAATACCTACGGCGGGCGCTGGTTCGACGAGCAGTGGCATCCGGAAATCGACAGCCAGGCCTGGCAGAACGCCGTTGCATTCTACGTCGATCTGCTGGGCAATTTTGGCCCGCCCGGGGCGAGCTCCAACGGCTTCAACGAGAACCTTGCGCTGTTCGCCCGGGGCAACTGCGCCATGTGGGTCGACGCCACCTCCGCCGCCGGCACGCTCTACAGCGAAGGCGAGCCCGCCGTGGTCGAGAACCTTGGCTTCGCCCCGGCGCCGGTGGCCGAAACGCCCAAGGGCTCGCACTGGCTCTGGACCTGGGCGCTGGCGATCCCCGCCTCTTCGGAGAAGAAAGACGCCGCTAAAGAGTTCATCACCTGGGCGACCTCGAAGGAGTACATCGAGCTGGTCGGTGAGACCCAGGGCTGGGCCAACGTGCCGCCGGGCACCCGCGAATCTACCTACGCCAACGAGCAGTACCAGCAAGCCGCGCCCTTTGCCGAGTTCGTCCTTAGTGCCATCGAGGAGGCGGACCCGACCGACTCGACCCTCGAGCCCAACCCCTATACCGGGGTGCAGATCGTCAATATCCCCGAGTTCCAGTCGATCGGTACACAGGTCGGCCAGAGCATCGCCGCCGCGCTCACCGGCGACACCAGCGTCGAGCAGGCGCTCGATAGCGCCCAGCGCGCCACCGACCGCACCATGCAGCGCGCTGGCTACTACGATTGACCCTCACGCGCGCCCGCCCTTGCGGGCGCCTTTTCGTTTCCACGCTTGCGGGCAGGGTTTGCCATGACCAGAACACGCGCCTCCGGGCGCAGAGTTGGCGGGTTTCGGGCGCTGTCGCTCCAGGCGCCCGCCGTCACGCTGCTGCTTTTATGGATGCTGATACCACTGGGGATGACCGTCTGGTTCTCCTTTCAGCGCTATAACCTTTTGATGCCGGGTATGACCGGCTTTGCCGGGCTCGAAAACTACGAGTACCTGCTCACCGACCCGGCGCTGTGGTCCGCCATGGGCACTACGCTTTTGCTGGTGAGCTGGGTGCTGGCCATCACCGTGGTCGGCGGCACGCTTCTGGCAGTGCTTTTCCAGCAGCCGTTTCTCGGCCGAGGGGTGGCGCGAGTGCTGGCGATCTCGCCGTTCTTCGTCATGCCTACGGTAAGCGCCCTGGTGTGGAAGAACATGATGATGCACCCGGGAAGCGGGGTGCTGGCCTGGCTCTCCAATCAGTTCGGCCTGCCGGCGATCGACTGGTTCTCGTCGCTACCACTGACTTCGATCATCATCATCGTTTCATGGCAGTGGTTGCCTTTTGCGCTATTGATCCTGCTCACCGCGCTTCAGTCGCTGGACGAGGATCAGGTCGAGGCGGCGCGTATGGACGGCGCCGGGCCGGTGGCGATCTTTTTCCATATCACGCTACCGCATCTGAAGCGGGCGATCAGCGTGGTGATCATGATCGAGATGATCTTTCTGCTGACGATCTTCGCCGAGATCTTCGTGACTACCTCCGGTGGCCCCGGACTTGCCACCACCAACCTGGCGTATCTGATCTATATCCGCGCGCTTTTGGATTTCGATGTCGGCATCGCCTCTGCCGGCGGGGTGGTCGCCATTATCCTGGCCAATATCGTGGCGATCTTTCTGGTGCGCATGGTCGCCAAAAACCTGGATGACTGACATGAGCGATTATTCATGAGTACGCCCAACGCCTACACCGCGCCCGGTGGCTCGGGTCGTTTCAAGCGGCTACTGCTTGCGCTGCTGGCCTGGACCGTGGCGCTGGTGATCTTCTTTCCGATTCTCTGGATGATGCTCACCGGTTTCAAGACCGAAACCGCGGCGATCGCCGACCCGAGTTTCATCTTCACGCCGACGCTCGAAAGCTACCAGGCGGTGCAGGCGCGCTCGGGCTACGCGCGCTTCGCGCTCAACAGTGTTGCGGTGGCCTTCGGCTCCACGGCGCTGGCGCTTCTGATTGCCATTCCTTCGGCCTACGCCATGGCGTTTTTGCCTACCCGGCGCACCAAGGGCACGCTTTTGTGGATGCTCTCGACCAAGATGCTGCCGCCGGTGGGCGTGCTGGTGCCGATCTATCTGATCTTTCGCGACGTGGGGCTTCTGGATACGCGCACCGGGCTGATTCTGGTCTACACCCTGATGAACCTGCCGATCGTGGTCTGGATGCTCTACACCTTCTTCAAGGACATGCCCAAGGACATTCTCGAGGCCGGGCGGATGGACGGCGCCTCGACGCTTCAGGAGGTGGTCTATCTGCTTTTGCCGCTGACGCTTCCCGGTATCGCCTCGACCGGGCTGTTGTCGGTCATCCTGAGCTGGAACGAGGCGTTCTGGAGTCTCAATCTGACTTCCTCGAAGGCCGCTCCCTTGACCGCCTACATCGCCTCGTTTTCGAGCCCCGAGGGGCTTTTCTGGGCCAAGCTCTCGGCGGCCTCGACCATGGCGATCGCGCCCATTCTGATCCTTGGCTGGATGGCCCAAAAACAGATGGTCCGTGGCCTGACCTTCGGCGCCGTCAAGTAAGGAGTTTTTCATGGCAACGCTTGCGCTCAACAATATCGTCAAACGCTTTGGCGACACCGAGGTCATCAAGGGCGTCGATCTGAACGTCGAGGATCGCGAGTTCGTGGTGTTCGTCGGCCCCTCCGGCTGCGGCAAATCTACCCTGATGCGTATGATCGCCGGGCTCGAAAGCGCGACCAGCGGCGATATACTGATTAACGGCGAGCGGATGAACGATGTCGGCCCCGCCGACCGGGGCCTCGCCATGGTGTTTCAAAGCTATGCGCTCTACCCGCACATGAGCGTTGAGGACAACATGGGCTTCTCCATGCGCCTGGCCGGGGTATCGAAGGAGAAGCGCCGCGCCCGCGTGCTGGAGGCAGCGAAGATTCTGCAGCTCGAGCCGCTTCTGGACCGAAAGCCTCGAGCGCTCTCCGGCGGCCAGCGCCAGCGGGTGGCCATCGGCCGGGCAATCGTTCGAAACCCCAGCATCTTCTTGTTCGACGAGCCGCTGTCGAACCTGGATGCCGCGCTCAGAGTGCAGATGCGCATCGAGCTCGCCAGGCTCCACGAAGAGCTCGACGCGACCATGATCTACGTCACCCACGACCAGATCGAGGCAATGACCATGGCGGACAAGATCGTCGTGCTTCAGGACGGCGTGGTCGAGCAGGTGGGCTCCCCCATGGCGCTTTATCACCACCCGCGAAACCGTTTCGTGGCGGGCTTCATCGGCTCGCCGAAGATGAACTTCTTCGCGGTGACGGTAGTGTCCGCCGGTGGCGATGGTGTCGAGGTAACGTTACCCGGCGGCGCCCCGTGCCGGGTGCCGGTCAACGGCGAAGGCGTTACAACGGGCGCCACGCTCGAGCTCGGGGTTCGCCCGGAGCATCTGATAATCGACGAGGGCGGCGCCCTCGGCGGGACCATTCAGGTGCTGGAGCGTTTGGGCGGGCAAACCTCGCTCTACGTCGAAATGGACGGCCAGCTTCTGACGATCATGGCCGATGGCGACGTCGCCTACCGCGTGCATGACCCGGTGCGTTTCGGCTTCGATGCGCGCCGGGCGCACCTGTTCGACTCGCAAGGGCTCGCGCTCGAAAGCCTCGAGGTGCACCCGTTGGCCGGGCTCACCCGTCAGGACAACCGTGCCGAGGCGGGAACCCAAAGCGCAGAGGCGGCACCATGAGCGCCGTCATCTTCGACTGCGACGGCGTGCTGGTGGACAGCGAAATTCTCGCCGAGCATACCCTTCAAACGCATCTCGAGGCGTGGCTGCCCGACGTGGACGTCGCCGCCGAGCTGAACCAGGCGCTCGGTATGACCACCGCCAATATCATCGCCCACCTGCAGACTTTGAGCCGCCATACGCTTGCCTTTGATGCCGTCGACCAGGTGGATGCGGCTATCGAGGCGCGTTTGAGCCGCGAGCTTCGCCCGCTGCCCGGCGCTGCCGATGCGATCCGCTCGTGCCCTTTCATGACCGCCGTGGTCTCCAACAGCCACCGGCGCCGGGTCGAGGCCTCGCTTGCCGTCACGGGCCTCGACAAAGCGCTCGATGGGGCGCTGATCGTCACCGCCGAGCAGGTAGCAAACCCCAAACCCGCGCCGGATCTTTACCTGCTGGCGGCCAAAACGCTCGAGCTTTCACCCAGGGCGTGCCTGGCGGTGGAGGATAGCGTAGCCGGCGTGCGCGCCGCCGTTGCCGCCGGGCTGACCGTGGTCGGCTTCGTCGGCGCCAGCCACTTGGACGCGCGCCAGGCCGAGCGGCTATTTGATGCCGGCGCCTGGCGGGTGATCGCGCACCTGGAGGAACTTGAGTCGCTTATCGCGCTCTGGAGCGCGGATGGGCTAGCTGCCCGCTCGTCACGCTAGCGCTTGCTCGGCACTTCTTTTCGCCAGACTTTTTTTGTCAGACTTTTTTTCGTCAGACCTTGTTCGTCAGACTTTTTCTCAGGAGGTAGTTCATGGCCAGGCTCACCCAACAGGCGCTGACCTCGCTCGACGCCGAGGTCGCCGTGCCGAGTCATGATCGTCGCGACGTGAGCGCCGGGATCGTGCATATCGGCGTGGGCGGCTTTCATCGCGCCCATCAGGCGATGTATCTCGACACGCTGATGAACCAGGGCGAGGCGCTCGATTGGGGCATCGTGGGGGTCGGCGTAATGCCCGGCGACAAGCGCATGCAGGAGATACTTTCACGCCAGGATCACCTCTATACGCTGGTGGTGAAACACGCTGACGGCACTTATGAGCCCCGCGTGATCGGTAGCATGGTCGACTATCTCTTCGCCCCGGACGACCCGGAGGCAGTGATCGAGGCGATGGCGGACCCGGCCATTCGCATCGTCTCGCTCACCGTGACCGAGGGCGGCTACAACGTCCACCCGGTCAGCGGCGCTTTCAATCTGGACAATCCGCTCATTCAGCGCGATCTTGCCGACCCGGAGCGCCCGGTGAGCACTTTTGGGCTGGTGGTCGAGGCGCTGGTGCGCCGCCGGGCGCGGGGCGTGGCGCCCTTCACCGTGATGTCCTGCGATAACATTCAGGGCAACGGCGATGTGGCCAGGCGCATGTTCACCGCGTTTGCCTCGGCGCGCGATAGCGAGCTCGGCGAATGGCTTGCGCGCGAGGTTGCCTTTCCCAACTCGATGGTTGATCGCATCACGCCGGTCACCGCCCCTGGCGATATCGAGGAGCTCGAGCGCCGTTTCGGCGTCGAGGACGCCTGGCCAGTGGTGTGCGAGCCTTTCACCCAGTGGGTGCTCGAGGATCACTTTCCGCTGGGCCGCCCGCCTTTCGAGGCGGTCGGGGTGCAGCTGGTCGACGACGTCGAGCCCTTCGAGCTGATGAAGCTGCGCCTTTTGAACGCAAGCCACCAGGCGCTGACCTATTTCGGCTACCTGGCGGGCTACCGCTACGCCCACGAGGTTTGCCAGGACCCGCTGTTCGTCGAGTTTCTGCGCCGCTACATGAAGGAGGAGGGCGAGCCGACGCTTTCCCCGGTGCCGGGGATCGATCTCGACGCCTATCAGCGCACGCTGATCGAGCGCTTCGCCAACCCGGAAATCAAGGACACCCTGGCACGGCTCTGCGCCGAAAGCTCGGATCGTATCCCCAAGTGGCTGGTGCCGGTGATTCGCCACCAGCTCGCAAGCGATGGCGACGTGGCGCTGAGTGCGGCGGTCGTGGCCAGCTGGGCGCGCTACGCCGAGGGCGTGGACGAGCAGGGCGCGCCGATCGAGGTGGTCGACGCGCTGCGCGAGCCGCTAATGGCGATCGCGCGCGGCAACCGCACTCGGCCCGAGGCGTTCGTCGAAAACCGCGATCTTTTTGGCGACCTGGCTGACAGCCCGCGCTTCATGGCGGCCTATCTCGAAGCGCTTTCACTCCTGCACGAGCGCGGCGCGCGCGCTACGCTTCAAGCACTGCTCGCCTCAAAAGGAAGCTCGTGATGTATATCGGTGTGGACTGCGGCACCCAAAGTACCAAGGTGGTGGTGCTGGACGTCGATAAAGGCAGAATACTCGGTGAAGCCAGCCGCGCCCATCGACTTGAAGAAGGACCGAACGGGCGCCGCGAGCAGGCCCCCGCCGAGTGGCTCGCCGCTTTTCGAGGCGCGTTTTTCGAGGCGATCGAGCGCGCCGGGGTCGATGCCCGAGCGGTGCGCGCCATCGGCGTGTCCGGCCAGCAGCACGGCATGGTGGCGCTGGATGCCGACGGGGTGCCGGTTTACCCGGCCAAGCTCTGGTGCGATACCGAGACGAGCGGCGAGAACGCCGCGCTGGTCGAGCGCCTGGGTGGCGAGGCGGGGTGTTTGGGCAAGCTCGGGCTTGCGCTGCAAACCGGCTATACCGCCTCGAAGATCGCCTGGCTGCGCACCCATCACCCGGACGCCTACCGGCGCATCGCAACGATCCTGCTGCCCCACGACTACCTCAACTTCTGGCTCAGCGGCGAGCGGGTCACCGAGGCCGGCGACGCCTCGGGCACCGGCTACTTCGATACCCGTACCCGCACCTGGCAGCCCGAGGTGTTCGGCCAGATCGCCCCGGAGCTCGACCCGAGCCGCGTGTTGCCACGCCTGCTCGAGCCCTTCGAGCCGGCGGGCCGGGTGCGCCCGACTATCGCAGCTGAGCTTGGTCTGAGCGAAAACGTGCTGGTCTCGAGCGGCGGTGGCGACAATATGCTCGGCGCGATCGGAACCGGCAATATCACGTCTGGCCTTGTGACGCTTAGCCTGGGCACTTCCGGCACGGTGTGCGCTTACTCGCCGGAACCCGTTATCGGCGACAGTGCCATGGTGGCCAACTTCTGCGCCAGCCACGGCGGGTGGCTCCCCTTGATCTGCACCATGAACGTCACCTCCGCCACCACCCGAGTGCGCGAGCTGTTCGGGCTCGATCTCGAGGCCTTCGGCGATCAGGTGGCCAGCGCCTCGGTCGGGGCGGGCGGCGTGATGTGTCTTCCGTTTTTCAACGGCGAGCGAGTGCCGATGCTGCCTAACGCTAGCGGTGATTTCCTGGGGCTTACCAGCGTGAACATGACCCGGGCCAACCTGTGCCGCGCGGTGGTCGAAGGCGCGACCTTCGGACTGCGTTATGGGTTGGATCTATTGGGCGATCTCACCGCCGGGGCGAGCCAGATTCGCCTGAGCGGCGGCGGCGCCAAAAGCCCGGTGTGGCGTCAGATGGTGGCGGATATCACCGGCATCGAAGTGGTTTGCCCGGAAATCACCGACGCCGCCGCGCTCGGTGCGGCGCTACAGGCGGCCTGGTGCGAGCAGCGTTCTCAAGGCACGACGCTAACTACGCTTTGCCAGCGGGTGGTGCATCTGGACGCAGCGTCGCTCGCCGAGCCCGACCCCGCCCGCGTCGAGGCGTATCGGGAGGTTTACCGGCGCTACCGTGAAACGCTCATCGAGCGCCACGCGGTTTCCTGATATAGGCTTATCGGTGACGCGTGAGTCGTCGTCCACGCTCCGCCGCCGGGAGAGCCTCATGAATGCCGAACTACTCGATATCCTGCGCGTGCTCGAGCTCGAGCCGCGCGGTGCTTTGATGCCGCTTGGCGGTGGCGATATCGCCGCGGTGTACGAGCTTGAAACGACCCAAGGGCCGGTGGTGATCAAACAGGATGACCCGGCCAGGCTTCGCGGCGAAGCCGAGGGGCTGCGCGCACTGAAAGGGGCGGGCACGTCACTGGTGATTCCCGAGGTGCTGGGCCAGCACGGCGAGTGGCTGGTGATCGAGGCGCTTCACACCGTGCGTCCCTCGACTCAAGGGGCCTACGCGCTGGGGGAGGGGCTTCGCGAGCTGCACGCGGTGATCGGTAGCGAGCATGGCTGGCTTCACGACAACGCCTGCGGGCGCACGCCGCAACCCAATGCAGCGCTTTCCGATGGCCGTGTGTTTCAGCGCGAGCGCCGACTGCTGGCGCTGGGGCGAGTCTGTCTCGACCAGCGCCTGATCGATGATCGGCTCTTCGCGCGCCTCGACGCCCAGGCCCAAACGCTCGAGCGGTGGCTGCCCGACGCCTCGCCGAGTCTCGTGCACGGCGATCTGTGGTCGGGCAACGTGCTCTATACGTCACGCGGCCCGGCGCTCATCGACCCCGCCGTCTATCGCCACTACCCGGAGGTGGATCTCGCCATGCTGACGCTGTTCGGCGACCCTGGCGCTGCCTTCTTCGACGCCTACTGGAACGGCGTGATTCCGGACGACTGGCCCCGGCGCGAGGCGCTCTTTCAGCTCTATCCGTTGCTCAATCACGTGCTGCTGTTCGGGGGCATGTACCTGGGCGGGGTCGAGCGCTGTCTGAATAAGCTGGAGCGTTTTAGCGTTTGAAGCAGGGGGGCAACACTCGAAGCCAACCGCGCTAGCGGGGATAAAATCCATCGGAAAAGGCGCCTCGAGTAGAGCAGTTTTGCTACCTTCGTCTAAAGTAAGCGGCGTACGTCTTGACTTTCCCTTGTACACATAAAATGGGCGAGTTCAAGGCTAGCATACATACATGAATGTAACTACAATGGCTCCCTTTCGCGCGCTTCGCGCTTGGAATCACCCCCGTTGACACCTAGAGGCACTCCCATGCGACTGGCACACTGGGCAGTCAATGCCCCCCTTCGCCCTTTAATGTTAGCCGTACTGACAAGCTCGATCGCCCTGCCGGTCCAGGCGGCGGATCTGATCACCATTACCCGCGATGCGCTCAACAACAACGCCGAGCTCGCCTCCGCGCGCTCGGAGTTCTCCGGGGTCGAGGCGGCGCGCGACGTGGTGAGCGGTAATCTGCTGCCCCAGGTGAACGCCTCGGGTAACGTGACCCATAACCGCCAGTTCGAAAGCCAGTCCACCGTGCGTCCTACCGCGGGAGCTCCGGGGGCTGAAGGCGGCGTTGGCGCTGGTGCCGGCGCGGGCGCGGGCGGCTTCTCTCAGGACGACAACTACAACAGCGTGTCGCTGTCGCTGGAGGCGACCCAGGCGCTCTACAACGCCGCCGTCAGCCGCCAGGTCGACCAGGCCGAGCGCCAGATCGACCAGCAGGTCTACCTGCTGGCCGCCACCGAGCAGCAGCTGCTGCTCGACGTGGTCTCGGCATACTTCGACATCCTGCGCGCCTACGAGGTGCTGGAGGCGCGCCAGGCCCAGGAGCGCGCTATCGGCCGCCAGCTGGAGCAGTCCAGCGAGCAGTTCGAAGTGGGGTTGATCGCGATCACCGAGGTGGAGGAAGCGCGGGCGACCTTCGATCAATCCCGGGCCGAGCGGATCGCCGCCGAAAGCAATCTGCAGGTCGCCTTCGAGGTTCTCGAGCAGCTGACCGGACGCCGCTACGCCAACATCGAGTCGCTGGGCGATATGCCGGTGGGCCTGCCGGTACCCGACGAGCGCGATTACTGGGTCGACCAGGCGCTGGAGCGTAACCCGCAGGTGCTTGCCCAGCGCGCCGGTATCGAGGTGTCGCGCGCCGCGGTCGAGGTGGCCCGCGCGGATCGCCTGCCGACCTTCCAGGCGTTCACCAACTATCAGTACAGCGAAACCGATATCGACTATACCAGCGGCCACAACGCTTCGGGCCAGCTGGGGCTTTCCGCCAGCGTGCCGATCTACACCGGCGGCAGCACCAGCGCGAGCATTCGCCAGAACACCTTCCAGCTCGAAAGCAGCCAGTACGATTTCGAATCCCAGCGGCGCAACACCATCCAGCAGGTTCGCTCGCTCTACACCCAGGTAAGCAACGACGTCGAAACCGTCGAGGCGCGCCAGCAGGCGATCGTTTCGACGCGAAGCGCCCTGGAAGCGACCCAGGCCGGGTACGAAGTGGGCACACGTAACATCGTCGATGTGCTCAACGCCGAGCAGAATCTTTACAACGCCATCGCCAACTACGCCGAGTCGCGCTACGACTACGTGGTAAACCTGCTTTCGCTGCGCCAGCAGTCCGGGCTTCTGGATGTCGCCGCGCTCGAAGAGGTCAACGCCTGGCTCACCGGCGATCAGGTCAACTTCACGCTGCCCGAAACCAGCGATAACGATCGCTACCAGCGCGCCATGGATATCGGCGCGCCGCCCACCCGCGGCGCCTCGTCGCCGGCCAGCCGCTACTCCTCTGAAGAGTACGCGCCAGCGCGCCGCCAGCCCGGTGTTTATGGCACCCAGGGTGGCTATGGCACTGAAGGTGGCTACGGCGCTGGCGGTTACCCGGGCGAGATGGGCGGGCCCGGCGGCGCCCCAAACGGTGATCTGCCCGCTGGCTATTGAAATTCGCGGACTCGGGAAAGCCCGTGTAGCTGTCTTGTGAAGAGCCCTCTGCCAAAGCGCTATCTGCCAAAAAGCGTTTGGTCATGAAGCTTTTCGTCATACAGCTATCCGCCACAATTAAAGAAATGAATGGGAATTCGACGTATGAAGAGAGCGATTCACTCAACGCGAGCGAGTCTGGTGGCGCTGATAGCTGCACTGACGCTGGCCGCGTGCGGGGGCGAGGATGAACCCCAACAGCAGCAACAGCAGGCCGCCGAGGATCAGCCGCCTCACCAGGTCCAGGTCGCCGAGGTCGAGCGTCAGGATCTACCGATCAACAAATCCTACCCCTCGCTTTTGCGTAGCGACGATGAAGTCGTGATCGTCGCCCGGGTCGACGGCACGCTCGAAGAGCGCCACTTCGAACCCGGCGATATGGTCGAGCGCGGCGACTCGCTCTACACCATCGAGCCGGATCGCTATCAGGCCGCGGTGAATCAGGCCCAGGCCGATCTGGAAAGCGCCCGGGCCCAGTTTTCGCGCGCCCAGCGCGACGCCCAGCGCTTCGAGCAGCTGTTGAACCAGAACTCGGTGAGCCGCCAGCAGTACGACCAAGCGGTGGCCGACCAGCGCGTCGCCCAGGCGAACGTCGCCCAGGCCGAAGCCGCGCTCAGCACCGCCAATCTGGATCTCGACTATTCGGACGTCACCGCGCCGGTCAGCGGCATGATCAGCCTGAGCCAGATCAACCTGGGCAACGTGGTCACCAGTGGCACCGAGCTTGCCACGATCACGCCGCTCGACCCGCTGGAAGTGCGCTTTCAACTGCCCCAGAACGATGCCTTCGAACTGCGCCGCCAGCTGCGCGACGACAGTACCGATTCGAACATCATCGCGCGCCTGAGCGTGCCGGGTCTTTCCGGCCGGGAAGGCGCCGAGCTCGAAGGCGAGCTGAACTTCCTCGGCTCGCGGGTCGATGACGGCACCAGCACCGTGCAGGGCAGGGCGAGCTTTGACAATCCGGACGGCACCGTACTGCCCGGTCAGTTCGTGCGCGTGACCCTGGATGGCCTCAAGCGCTTCGACGTCATCGCGGTGCCGGAAATCGCCGTCACCCAAGGCCTGATGGGGCCGCGCGTGTTCGTTCTCGACGACGAAGACAAGGCGCGTGAGCGTACCGTTCAACTGGGCGACGTGGCCGGCCCTTGGCAGATCATTCGCGACGGGCTCGACGAGGGCGAGCGTGTGGTCGTCGGTGACCCCGCGGCCATCGAGGCCGGCATGACCATCGACCCGCAACCCTTCGACGGCAATGCCGACGACATCGTCGAAGAGGCCGAGCGCGAGCAGGCCGAAGAGCAGCGCGAGGAGATCGAGCAGGCCGAAGAGGCGACTCAAGGGCCGGGCGGTATGCCCGCCGGTGAAGGAGACGAGGGTGCGCAATAATGAACTTCTCTAACTTCTTCATCAGCCGTCCGATCTTCGCCACGGTACTGGCGATTATTCTGACGCTGATCGGGGCCATGGCCATGCGGGTGCTGCCCATCGAGCAGTACCCGAGCGTGGTGCCGCCCACGGTGTCGGTGCAGGCGCAGTTCCCCGGTGCCGACGCCGAGACCGTAGCGCAAACCGTGGCCGCGCCGCTGGCCGAGGCGATCAACGGCGTCGAGGACATGCTCTACATGACCTCGAACAGCGCCGACAACGGCATCATGAGCCTGAGCGTGGCCTTCAACATCGGCACCGACGGCGATATCAACACCATCAACGTCAACAACCGCGTACAGGGGGCGCTTTCGCAGCTTCCCGAAGAGGTGCAGTCCCAAGGCGTCAACGTTCAGCTGCAGTCCGACTCCATTCTGCTGCTCGTTGCCCTGACGTCGCCCAACGGCGACTACGACAACATCTACATGCAGAACTACGCGACGCTGAACATTCTCGACGAGCTACGCCAGGTCCCAGGCGTAGGTAACGCCGAGGTGCTCGGTGGCGGCGAGTTCGCCATGCGTATCTGGATGGACCCGGACAAACTGGCGCAGTACGACTTCACCCCCAGCGAAGTGGCCAGCGCCATTCGCGCGCAAAACACGGAAGTGCCGGCGGGCAACCTGGCCGCTTCGCCCCAGGGGGAGCCTCGCGCTTATACCTATACGCTGACCGCCGGTGGGCGTCTCAACACCCCCGACGACTTTCGTAATATCTATCTGCGCACCAATCCGGATGGCTCGTCGCTGCGTCTGGAAGACGTGGCGCGTATCGAGCTCGGCGCCTCCTTCTACGGTATCGATGCGCGCTTGAACGGCGCTACCATGACGCCGATCATCATCAACCAGCAGCCCGGGGCGAACGCGCTCTCCACCGCCGAAGCGGTGCGCGACACCATGGCGGATCTGAAGACCCGCTTCCCGCCGGGGCTCGAGTACGTGACGCCTTACGATACGACGCTGTTCATCGATGCCTCGGTGGAGACGGTGTTTCACACCTTCATCGAAGCGTTCCTGATCGTCATCGTGATTCTGTTCATCTTCCTGCAGAACTGGCGCTTCACCGTGATTGCCATGTCGGTGGTGCCGGTGGCGGTCATCGGTACCTTTGCCGGGTTCTACGTACTGGGCTACTCGATCAACCTGCTGACCCTGTTCGCGCTGGTGCTGTCGATCGGGATCGTGGTGGATGACGCCATTCTGGTGGTCGAGAACGTCGAGCGGGTGCTCAGCGAAGACGAGGAGATGAGCGTCTATCAGGCGACGGTTCAGGCCATGCGCGAAGTAGGCGGGCCGGTCATCGCCACCTCCTTGATCATGGCGGCGGTGTTCGTGCCGGTCGCCTTCCTTGGCGGGTTCACCGGGCAGATCTACCAGCAGTTCGCGATCACCATTGCTGTGTCGGTGGCGCTGTCGGCGCTGATGGCGCTGACCTTCACCCCGGCGCTGTCGGCGATCTTCATCAAGCACAACCTGCACCACGAGCGGCCTTCGAAGTTCAAGCGCGCGATCTCCACGCCGCTGCGTTTGTTCGATCGGATGTTCGCGGGTCTCACTGCCATGTACATGTGGTGCGTGAAGGTGCTGGTGCGCCTGTGGGTGCTGGCGCTGGCGCTGACCGTGGCCACGCTTGCCGGGTCGTACTGGCTCTACACCACCACGCCCTCGACGCTGGTACCGGAAACCGACCAGGGCATCGTGCTGGCCAGCGTATCGCTGCCCGACGCGGCTTCGCTCGATCGTACCCAGACCTACATGTCGAAGTTGAGCGCCGCGATCGAAGAGGTGGACGGCGTGCAGTACTCGACCATGGTGGCGGGTTACGATCTGCTGGCGGGCTCGGTCAATACCGCGCGCGGCGTCATCTTCGTCAACCTGTTGCCTTGGGGGGACCGGGAGTTGACCGCCGATGCGCTGGTGGGAAGGATCATGCAGCTGGGTGGCGAAATCGAGGGAGGCAGCGCCATGGCTTTCAACGCGCCGCCGATCATGGGCCTTTCCACCACGGGTGGTTTCACCGGCTACCTGCAATCCTTCGATGGCGCCTCGACCCGGGAGCTTTATGAAGCCTCGCTTCAAATCATGGGCGCGGCGAACCAGCATCCGGCACTCAACCGGGTATTCTCCACCTTCAACGTGAACGTACCGTCCTACAACGTTCAGATCGATCAGCAGAAAGCGCTGAGCTATGGCGTAGCGCTGGAGAATATCAACTCGGCGCTGTCGAACACCTTCGGTAATGGTTTCGTTAACTTCTTCAGCTATCAAAACCGTAACTTCCAGGTGTATCTGCAAAACGAGGACGAATTCCGCAAGACCCCGGAGGATGTCAATAACATCTTCGTGCGTGGCGGTAACGGCGAACGTATCCCGCTCTCCGAGTTCGTGACCCTCGAGCGCCAGGTCGGTGCCTCTGTGATCTCGCGGTTCGGGGTTTATACCGGTGCCCAGTTCCAGGGTAATCCGGCGCCGGGCTACAGCTCAGCTCAGGCCATCGAAGCGATGGAAGAGGTCGTGCAGGAGACCCTGGGCAGCGGCTGGGGCATGGGCTGGACGGGTACGGCGTACCAGGAGGCCAACATGGGTAACGCCGCCACCATGGCGATCGTCTTCGGGCTTTTGATGGTCTTCTTGATTCTGGCGGCTCAGTACGAAAGCTGGTCGCTGCCGCTGGCGGTACTGACCGCGACGCCCTTCGCCTTTCTGGGCAGTGTGGGCGGTATCGCGCTGCGCGGGCTCGATACCAGCGTGTACGTGCAGATCGGCATTCTCGTGGTGGTGGGGCTGGCGGCCAAGAACGCCATTCTGATCGTCGAGTTCGCCGAGCTTCAGCGCAAGGAGCAGGGCAAGTCGATTCGCGAAGCGGCGATCACCGCCGCCGAGCTGCGTTTCCGCCCGATCGTGATGACCTCGCTTGCCTTTATCTTCGGCACGCTGCCGCTGGCGCTCGCCACCGGCGCCAGTGACGTGAGCAGTCACCACATCGGTACGACCGTGGCTGTCGGCATGGCCGCCGTGGCGATTCTGGGCAGTATCTTCGTGCCCACCTCCTACGCCATGATCGCCACCGTCTCCGACTGGATCGAGCGTAAGCGTAAGGGTAACAAGCGCGCCGATAAAGACGGCCGCGACCTGGAGCCGACCGGGGAGCAGCGCGCAGAGTAGCGCTAGCTGAACGGTTGTACTGACGGGCCCTGCGGGGCCCGTTTTTTATGCCCGCTTGATCCGGGTCAAACGACAATCTGCATATAACGGCTAATTTGATGTAGTCGTCGTTTGATCTAGACTTGCTAATGAAACGTTTGTGTCTGCATCCAACTCCATAACAGCAGGCCAAACCGACCAGGACATCCTGGAGGAGGCACGCCATGCAACCGATTCTTTCGGCCGTTCTGCTATTTCCTACCATCGTTTTTGCTTTCGCGCTGGCGCTATTGGCGTTTTATTGGCTGCTGGTGCTGATCCGGCTCGCTCCGCTCGAGCTGTTCGAGCGCGATAGTCTGCGCGACGATCATACGGCAAGCACCCTGGTATCGCTGGGTTTCATCGGCGTACCGGCCACGCTCGCGCTCACCGTGCTGGTGCTACTGGCCGGCGCGATGACGCTGGCGCTGGAGCTATTCGTGCTGCGCTGGTTCGACCTTGGCATGCTGCGCGTGCCGGTAGGCGTGGTGATTCTATGGGCGTCGCTCGCCCTGGCCTCGCCTCTGGCGGCTGTCATCTGTCAGGGGTTGGGCCGCGGGCTTCAGCGCTTTGCGCCGTTCAAGCGGCGTAACCTTTTGGGCGTGACTGTCGAGGTCACGTCGCTGGAAGGGGATGATCTGGCGCGCGCGGTGATCGCACACCGCCCCGGCTGCGAAGTGCGGCTGCACTGCAAGGAGGACGACGCCTTCACGCCCGGCGAGCGCCGCGTGCTGGTCAAATACCTCAAGGGCGAAGGGGCGTACCGCAGCGTGAAGGAGCAAGCCTACATGGAGACCCGCCAGCGCCTGAGCCAGCTGCGCCTTCGTCATAAGCACCAGGAAGCCGCGCATCCTTAGCGGTTACCTGGCAGGGGTAACGCAAACGCCCGCCTGGAAAGCGGGCTTTTGCGTGGGAGAGTCTAACGACGCAACAGCAGAATCAGGGCGTCGATGATGTCGGCGCCGCGCTCGCTCAGCGAGTAGCTTTCCGGGGCTCTCAGCCAGTCGTGAAACAGCCCGCCCAGGGTGGCCTGAAGAAGCCGCGTAGCAGTTTCAGGCGCGATCTCTTCTCTGAGCTGGTGCTGTTGGCTCGCCATTTCGAACACTACGAGCATTTCGGCGTAGCACTCTTCGTTGATTTCGCGCTGCATCTCGAGCGGGTTGATATCGCTGAAGAACTCGCAGCGGTGCAGCAAAATGGAGAGGATCTGACGGTAGTGGGGGCGCTCCAGGCGCTGCATGCCGGCCAGGCATGCGCGGTGCAGGGAGTCCATGGGCGAGACGTCCGGGTCGACGTTCTTGACCTCATCGACCAGCGACTGAAAGGGCATGCGCACCTGTTCGACCAGCGCCATGAACAGATCGCCCTTGTTCTTGAAATGCCAGTAAACCGCGCCGCGGGTTACGCCAGCGTGCCGAGCTACCTGTTCGAGTGAGGTACGCGCAACGCCTTTATCGAAAAACACCTCTTCGGCCGCATTCAGCAGCGCTTCACGCGTTGCCGCCGCCTCAGCCTTTGTTTTTCTAGCCATACACGCAACCCTGGTAACTGTCTTGAAAGGAGCATATTTTATCTGAAACGCCGACTCTTTACATTCAAAACTGTATGGTTAATTGAGTAATGTCATAACCGCTGATAACCAACGCAGGCTTTGCGGTAAAAGGGTAAAGCCGCGCTTAGCGTGAGCAGGCGTCGTCCCATTGTTTTTATCAGGAGTGTTCATGCCCAAGGTTCCGTTCGAGATTGCAGGCCACACCCTCAAGCCCGGCGAGCGCCGCCAGATCGACGTGCCGGTGGCGCGCCTTTATACCCACACACCGCTGCATATCTCCATCGAGGTGGTACACGGGCGCAAGCCCGGCCCGGTGATGCTGGTATGCGGCGGTATTCACGGCGATGAAATCAACGGCGTCGAGATCGTGCGCAGGCTCTTGCGCTCGCGCTCGATCAATAGCCTGAGCGGTACACTGATCGCGGTACCGGTGGTCAACGTGTTCGGCTTTTTACAGCAGACGCGCTATCTGCCGGACCGCCGCGATCTGAACCGCTGCTTTCCAGGCGCGGGCAACGGCTCGCTTGGCGGGCGTATCGCCTCGCTTCTGCGCGAGGAGATCGTCGACCACGCTACCCATATCATCGACCTGCACACCGGCGCCATTCACCGCACCAACCTGCCGCAGATTCGCGCCCAGCTCGAACCGGGCAGCGAAACTGCGCGTATGGCAGACGCCTTCGGCGCGCCGGTCATACTCAACGCCGAGCTTCGCGAGGGCAGCCTTCGCCACTACGCCCAGAACCGCGGTATTCCCGTACTCACCTACGAAGCCGGCGAAGCGCTGCGCTTCGACGAGTGGGCGATCGCCCCGGGCGTGCGCGGCATTCTGCGCGTGATGCGCCGGCTGGGCATGCTGTCCGGCGAGCAGCGCCGCCGCCAGCCGGCGCCGGCGGAGCTTGCCAACGGCTCGAGCTGGGCGCGAGCGCCGATCGACGGCATCCTGCGCCCCAAGGTGCGCCTGGGCGCGCGGGTGGCCAAGGGCGAGGTGCTGGGAAGAGTATCCGACCCTTTCGGTAACGACGAAGGCGACGTGATCTCCATGGCCGACGGTATCGTGATCGGCATGAGCCGTTTGCCGCTTGCCAACGAAGGCGAGGCGCTTTACCACATCGCTCGTTTCGACGAGATCGAGGAGGCGGAAACCGCCATCGAGAGCTTCCAGTCGAGCCTCGACCCGGTCACGGACCCCATGTACTGACGCTGGTACTGACGCTCATGGCGGTATGACGCCAGAAGCCGTTGAGCCCGGCGTGCCATAGCCGTTGACTTGAATAGAAGCCGTTGATGATTGCTCAAGGCTATGGCCCCTATAGGCGCGAAGGCGGCGGCTGGCGTGGCATGATGCCCTCATCCTGGCTATAACTGTTGTGCAAATAGCCAGCGAAATGGATCATCGGCTCGAACAAGAGCCAGCACCAGGTGGCCCTTCAAGAGGCCCCGGATCGTGACATGGAGGAAGGGCATGACCAACGGTAAATCCAACTACACCACTACGGACGCCGGCATTCCGGTCGCCAGCGACGAGCATTCGCTCTCCGTTGGCCCCGATGGCCCCATCGTACTTCACGACCACTACCTGATGGAGCAGATGGCGGCGTTCAACCGGGAGATGATTCCGGACCGTCAGCCTCACGCCAAGGGCGGCGGTGCATTCGGTCACTTCGAGGTGACCCACGACGTCAGTCAGTACACTCGCGCGAAGTTTTTGCAAAAGGGCAAGAAGACCGAAATGCTGGCCCGCTTCTCGACGGTGGCCGGTGAGTCGGGCAGCCCTGACACCTGGCGTGACCCGCGCGGTTTCTCGCTGAAGTTCTATACCGAAGATGGCAACTTCGACATGGTGGGTAACAATACCCCCGTGTTTTTCGTGCGCGACCCGCTCAAGTTCCAGCACTTCATTCACTCGCAAAAGCGCCGCGCCGATAACGGCTTGCGCGATCATGACATGCAGTGGGACTTCTGGACGCTCTCTCCCGAATCCGCTCACCAGGTCACCTGGTTGATGGGTGATCGCGGCGTGCCGGCGAGCTGGCGCCACATGAACGGCTATTCGAGCCACACCTACATGTGGGTCAACGACAAGAGCGAGCGGTTCTGGGTCAAGTACCACTTCAAGACCGACCAGGGTATCAAGTGCATGACCCAGGAGCAGGCCGACCAGATGGCAGGCACCGACGCGGACTACCACCGCCGCGATCTGTTCGACGCGATCAAGCGCGGAGACAACCCGACCTGGACGTTGCACGTGCAGATCATGCCCTTCGAGGACGCCAAAACCTATCGCATCAACCCGTTCGATCTGACCAAGGTGTGGCCGCACGACGACTACCCGCTGCAGGAAGTGGGCAAGATGACGCTGGACCGTAACCCGACGGACTTCCACTCCGAGATCGAGCAGGCGGCGTTCCAGCCCAGCAACTCCGTGCCGGGGACCGGCTTCTCGCCGGACAAGATGCTGCTGGCGCGCGTCATTTCCTATGCCGACGCACACCGTGCTCGCCTGGGCGTCAATTACCAGCAGATCCCGGTCAACGCGCCGAAAACCCAGGTGAATAGCTACGCCCAGGGTGGCCGGATGCGGATCTCCAATTCGACCGACCCGGTCTACGCACCCAACAGCAAAGGCGGCCCCCACGCCGACCCGAAGGCTTTCCCGGAAGACGCGGTATGGGAAGCGGATGGCGAGTTCGTACGCGCGGCCTACACGCTGCGCCCGGACGACGGCGACTTCAACCAGGCCAACGATCTGGTCAACAAGGTGATGGATGACGCCGCTCGCGACCGCTTGGTAAACAACATCGTCGGCCACGTCTCCGGCGGGGTGGAAGAGCCGGTACTGTCGCGCGTGTTCGAGTACTGGAAGAACGTCGACCAGACCATCGGCGAGCGTGTCGAGAAGGGCGTGATGGAAAACCGCCAGAAGGCCGGCCAGTAAGCCAGCCTTTCCATACGCTGAGTAAGCCCCACCCGCCACGGCACGCCGTGGCGGGTTTTTTATGCCGCGGTTTCGGGCTCGCGGATCAGACCGAGCGCGTCATCATAAAGGCGCAGGCCCGCGCCCTCCTTGTGAGCGTGCTCAGAAAGGTGGCGCCGAAAGCGCCGCCCGCCCGGGCAACCCTGAAAAAGCCCCAGCAGGTGGCGGGTAATATGGTTGAGCTTAGCGCCTTCATCGAGGCGCTTCTGAATATACGGGCGAAACGCCTGGGCCGCCTCCAGCCGGCTCGCCGCCGGGCCGGGCTCGCCGAAGATGGCCTGATCGACCCCGGCCAAGAGCCACGGATTCTGATACGCCTCGCGCCCGACCATCACGCTATCCACGTGCTCGAGCTGCGCTTGGCACTCCTCGAGCGTCTTGATCCCGCCGTTGATGCCGATATGAAGCTCAGGGTTAGCCGCTTTCAAACGGTGCACGCGGGGGTAGTTCAGCGGCGGCACGTCGCGGTTCTGCTTCGGTGACAGCCCCTTCAGCCACGCTTTGCGCGCGTGCACGGTAAACGTGGTGCAGCCTGCGCCCGCCACCATCTCGATAAAGCGCGCCAAATCCGCATCCTCGTCCTGGTCGTCAATGCCGATCCGGCACTTCACCGTCACCGGAATCGACACCGCCGCCTGCATCGCCTTCACCGCCGCCGCGACCTTCTCCGGGTAGCCCATCAGGCACGCGCCGATCAGGTTGTTCTGCACCCGATCGCTCGGGCAGCCCACGTTCAGGTTCACCTCGTCATAGCCCCACTGCTCAGCAATCGCCGCACACTCGGCCAATTCGCCTGCGTCGCTGCCGCCCAATTGGAGCGCGATCGGGTGCTCCACCTCGGTGTAGCCCAGGAAACGCTCCCGGGGCGAACCGTGCAGAATCGCCCCGGTGGTCACCATCTCGGTGTAGAGCAGAGTGCGCCTGGTCAGTGTGCGGGCGAACGCGCGATAGTCGCGGGTCGTCCAGTCCATCATGGGGGCCACCGAGAAGCGGCGACCCCGGTCGGCGCTATTTTCGTTCGTCAAATCGGTCATGGAAATCGGTTCTTTAGCTGTTCAAATATACAGCTTTAGTGTAAGCATGGTTAAAACGACCCGAGCATGTGTCAGTAGCGACGGGCCTTGGCTCGCCTGAAGACCGATTTATAGCGGATCGTTTCGCACGATAAATGTGATGGGCGATATTGTACGGAAGAAAAGGGAGCGCTCACAGTGTAAGAAGCCCGAAAGGTGACAGGCAGGTTCGGGGGTTAGCTCCAGCCATATATGTTTGGTTCGAGCGAGACAATTGAGATCAAAATTGGGTGCTATTACGATAGTGACGTGAGGGCTATTGAGTTAAGCTCGCTTAACAGAAGCGAAGAATAACCAGCGTTAGGCTAGTTTCTGGGGCAACAAATTGATGAGTAGAATGACAGCGAAATCTGAATGGGTGTTGAGGCCTAGTGGTTTTGCGGGTGGCATCTTGGCTGATCGCATAGAACATTGGTGAACCGGACGGATCGTATCCGAAGCGGAAAGGGGGACCTGCTGATGGTGAGGTGGCCGCGTATCAAGCGAGTGCAGCGATTGGACGTGCGCGCTTTGCATCTGATTAGTGATAAAGGGCTTAACCAGCCAGAGATGATAAAACCTCAGGATATGTGGATCTGGAGATTTAAAGCGGTATAAGATTTGGACTTAACATGTGGTTTAAGTAGCTGCTGACAGAAAGTCGATATTAAGTAAATAAGGGAACGATATGTATACATATAAAATGGTTCAAGTGCCTCCCAATGTTTCAGTGGCTTCTAAAGGTCGGAAAGGAAATGAAGCTGCTGATTATTTGCAAGATGTCGTGAACGAACTGGCAAGTGAAGGATGGGAATTTCAGAGAGTGGATGCGATAGGTATTCATGTGCAACCAGGTGGTTTAGGTGGCAATGGCCCCAAGCAGTAGCACTATTATGTGATAACTTTTCGCAAGTCCGTAAGTGATGCTGGTTAGGCTCTCAATACAGCTGATTTTTTTATACAGACGCGTGGCCTCGAAAAAGCTGCGCGCCTGTTGCCGCTATGAACCTGGTTGCTCGGAATATGCACTACTTGCTCTAAAAAAATATGGTTTTTTAACAGGCTGGATAATGGCTATTAAAAGGATATATCGTTGTCGTTATCCATACGGTGGTATTGATTACCCATAGGTCACTAATTTTTATTTTTATTTCCTATTGTCGCGCACTAGATAGGCAGAGGTGCCCATCTCGATGCCCAGCGTCCTCAGCTCGTTCGAGCGGGCGATGATGCAGCCGTCGTTGTTGGGCATGGTGCCCACCAGGCGGCCCTTGAGCTTGGGGGGGAACACGCGCTCGCAGCTCACGTAGAAATTATTGCAGTCGACCAAACCAATCATTCTTAACCTCCCTGTGGCTAATACTGTATTTTTATACAGTATTAGCCACAGGGAAGGCGATAGGCAACTCGTCCGGGATAAAAAACGCAGCACAGAACGACGACATGCGAGTGAACTACCTCGGGCCGGCCGTGGTGGGTGTGGCGCATCCGGCGGTGGCGGAGTTCGACCGGCGCCGGTTTTCACCGAGCCATTTTCTGGTAGAAGTGGGCGAGGACGCCGAGCCCGGCGGGCCTTGGATGGAAGGCGACGTGCTGGTGGTGGACGAAGCCCACTCGCATGGCCATGCGGAGCTGGTGGTCGCAGAAGTGGTCGGCGAGTATCGGCTGTTCAAAACCCACCGCGTTGGCAAGCGCTGCCGGTTGCTACCTGCCACCGGCGGTGAGGGGTGTTTCATCAAGGCCGAGCAGTTTAGAATAGTTATGGTGAAGCAGGCGCGGTGCTGGGCGGTGTAAGTATCTTCTTACATTGTGTAACGGGAAATAACTTGTTTGAATCTTAGTCAAACTTTGCCACAGTGGAGGTGTCGCTTAAAAGCACGCGTTGTGGGAACGCTTATTTAGAAGATTCCGACAGCAAAAAAAACCAATTATTTGGAGTGATCGGGAGTTTTGATGCATCTAGAAAGTTAAAAGGGAGAGGGAATGAAAAAGGTAACGGTAGTCGTTGTTTTAGGCTGGCTTTTATGTGTTTCATTGGTTGCACAGCCTAACTGGTACTCAGGCGGTGATCTACACGTTGCGAGTGCTTTGGAATGGCAGCAAGCGGGTGACGCTAACAAGCTAGCTACAGCAGCTGATTTTGTAAGTACCATGCATCAAGGAGCAAGGAGGCCATTTAAAAGCTGGTATCAGCCGACAAATTAGTGACGTTAATAGCCTGCGTCCGTTAGCACAGGAATTGGTTAATCAGCTTAATGACGCCTTTGAGCCAGAATCTGATTCAGCAGAGAATCGTCGCCTATTTTCTAATGTGAAGGTGGGTGAAAGTGCTGCGGTGCTAATGATCATGATGGGCTGGGTAGAACAGTAGTACATAATCAAGTTTAGCTGACCACACCGGCTATGTGGTTTGGTCGGGAGTGCTTTGTGATCATAACGAGAAGATTGAGCAATGAATAAGATACTTTCTACAGCGGTATTGATGTCTGCCTTTTTTACTTTTTCTAATGCCGCGCATTCTGATCAGTCGGTGGTATCAGAGGTGTTAAGCGAAACAAGTTACGTGGAAATTGGCGAAACTGGTGTCATTGGAAAATGGTTCGATCCTATCGGGCCAGCAGAAATAGCGATACAAATGAATGAGCAAGGTGAGTATTTTTTTCATAGGCGAAACGCGGACGGTTCGGAGGGACTGTATAAGCTAAGGAAAGACTCAGAGAATGTTTTTCATCGAGACGATAAATTTGGTCATATGTATAGAGTTGAAGATGAAGGATTAGCCCTACTAGATAACCAAGGGTTTATAAGAATGGCAGCTCTTTCGGTATCAGAATGATTGTTTTAATGAATTTTTGGGGGTGTCTATGAAATCTTATCGTTTCGTTATAGCTTTAAACTTGTTTCTTGTAACTGTCCCATTTGCTAACGCTGATAGTGTTGATGCTAATTGGTCAGTAGTAGGGTTTACTGGTGAAGCGTGGTTTATCAATCCGCAAGATGTAATAGGTAGCACGCAGAGAATACAGCGGGGTAGTTCTGAGGGCGATTTTCTCAATTGCAACGCGGCAGGTCAGTCGGGAACATATACTCGCTATGATAATGATGCTTTTTTTGCTAACCCTGAGTTTGAAAGGTTTATAGTCTTACGTGATGAGATGACACTAAGTAGCGAAAATATTTTTGTACATCGCATAACTTGTGAGGGTGGTGGAAACCCATTTAATCGACAGGTGCTATATCCTTTCGTTACTAATGAAGCTAGGGCATCGGCATGGTACCTATTTGAAGGCGGAGTATTCACTCTTTACAATCCTAATGTGTCACAGTAAGTTTTCTGTTTTAAAGCTACTTACTTGAGGCTTTTCTTACGACCTTTCAGTTTGGTGGGCTTCTTGCATGGAAGGTCGTAGTGCATCGGGCCTGGAGTGTCTAACACCTCTTTTGATATGGTTGGCCACCATTCGA